>NZ_JBSAXC010000002.1:0-793459 GCF_053427725.1 Burkholderia sp. PU8-34 | reverse complement strand
TTGCATGTAAGAGCAAAGTTGTAATGTCGTACCTGGGCAAAGTTGAAATGTCGTGTTTTGGCTTGTAGTTTGAGCGCCGACACCCCTCAGCGAGCGCCGGCGATGAACCCGACTGGGACGATCACGATGACGATGCGCGAGCTGGATAGGTTCAAGGTGATTCAGGACGTGGCGGACGGCAAGCTCAAGCCGTGGCGTGCGGCGGAACGGTTTTCAGCTATTTCGAAGTGCCTCCTGCCAATTCGTCGCCCGGCGACCAGACCGGCACGCTGAATGCGACGTGCTCGGCACGTTCGGCCGTTGCGAAGATCGGCACGTTCATATTCCAGCGGCCTTCCCTCACACCGGGCAGAAGTTCTTCGAACGAGGTCAATCGGTATTCGATCGCAGACACCCCGATTGCGCGAAGCACGACCTCGGCCAGTTCGATGTCCGCGCCCGTTGCGGATCCCTCTTCGCCAGTCCAATAGAAAGGCGGCTCTTCGATATATGCGATTCTCACCTTCATGATGTTCGTCATTGGGCAGCGGCGTCCAAAGTCAATGACAGTGCAGACAATGCCGGGCCGAGGCTTGCAGGCGGCAGATAGCCGAAGCCGAGCCGAAACACACGGTCGCTTTCGCCGAACCAGGCCCCCGACGCAAGCTGCAAGTCATGACGGGGCAGCAGATTCCAGAAGCGCGCAACGGCGTCGTCGTCCAGCGCATCGGAACGCAGACGTACGCAGCACAACGCACCGGCATTCGGCCGCACCCACTCGATACGCTTTGCTTCCGTCGTACACCAGCTTGCCACTTCGTCGAGGGCGCCAGCGAGCAGCCGCCGCCGCGGTGCAAGTACCGCCTCCCGGTTACGCAGCAGCGCTGCGGCGAGCGTCTCGTCGAGCACCGAACCCGATATGACGGTGTTCATCTTGGCGACGGTCAGGCGTGCACGCAGGTCGGCGTCGGCCACCGTGATCCAGCCCGTCCGCAAGCCGGGCGCGCCGAGCGCCTTCGAGACGGACGCGCCGGTGACGATCCGCGAGTCGAGCCCCGCAACACTGTCGACTACGACATTGTCGCCATAGGTGGCCTCCCGATAGGTCTCGTCGACGAACAGAATGGCTTCCGGAGCGCGCCGCGCCATCAATGCAAGAAGCTTCTCGATCTCGGCACGAGAAGTCTGAATGCCGGCAGGATTTTGTGGCGAGGCAAGACTCACCAGTCTTGTCTTCGGCGACAGGCTTGCCTCTATCCGATCCAGGTCCAGCCGATAGCCGCTTTCGAACGACAACCGGACCTCACGGACCGTCACGCCGGCGCCGAGCAGGCTGTCACGGCACGGCGGAAAACATGGCGTGACCAGCACGGCCTCGTCACCGGGTCGGCAGACTTCGAATGCGAGCAGAAAGAGTCCGAGCGCCGTGCCTTGCGTCGTAATGACCTGCCCCGCCGGAATCTTGCAGGCATCCGCGATTGCGTCGCGAAGCACATCGGCGCCGGCCGATTTGCTATAGCCGAGCTTGAGATCGCGAATGTGCTCGAGGCCGGCGAGGTCAAGGACCTCTCCGACCGTCAGGTCTTGAGACGTGCTCTCCGCCAGGTTGAACGGTCGATTCACGTCGAGGAGCGAAATGATTTCGTTGTACGGAAATCTCCCCAGCCATGCGTCGGCATCGGTTCCGCCGAAGCCTGACCGTCGTTTTCCGTCGGAATCCTGCTGGAAAGCCTTCATGTTCGTGCCCCTCGTTTGCGCCCGGAATACATGCATCGTAGCGTTCGGGCATCGACCATAACAGCCACAATTTTATGCAGAATGGACCAATACAATTCCGTGTAGCGCGCTACGGATTCCGGACCGATAATCGCGACATTCTTCGACACGAGGTCATCCCGTGGACACGCACGCTTCATACCGATACAAGCAGTTGGCCGACCTCATCGTCGGGATGATCGACAACGGCACGCTCGCGCCGGGCACGCGCCTGCCATCGGTGCGCGCGGTCAGCGAACAGCACCGCATCAGCGTCTCGACGGCGTTGCAGGCGTACCGGCTGCTCGAAGATCGGGGCGTCCTTGTCGCGCGGCCGCAGTCGGGCTTCTACGTCGCGGCCGCACACCGCGGCACACTCGCGTTGCCGTCAGCTTCGCGCCCGCGCGCGAAAGCATCGACCGTGTCGATCAGCGGTGCCGTCGCGGCGCTGCTCGAGCACGCGGCCAACTCGGCGCTCGTTCCGCTCGGCTGTGCCGTGCCCGATCCGGCCTTGCTGCAATCGCAGCGACTGGACCTTGCGCTTGCACGCGCCGCGCGCCAGCACGGCATGCGCTACAACGTTTATTCCCCGCCGTACGGCGACCCGCGTCTGCGCCGGGAAATCGCGAAGCGGGCGATGCGTTTCGGGCATGCGCTATCGCCGGACGACATACTCGTCACGAGCGGCTGTACCGAAGCGCTGACACTCGCGCTGGGCGCGGTCGCGAAGCCCGGCGATACGATCGCGGTCGAATCCCCGACCTATTTCGGCTTGCTGCATACGCTGGAAGCGCTCGGCCTGAAGGCGCTGGAACTGCCAACCGACCCGACACACGGCATCGACATCGGCGTGCTCGCGCGCTGGCTTGAAACCAGATCGGTCACGGCTTGCGTGCTGTCGTCGGCGTTCAACAACCCGCTCGGGTCCGTGATGGAAGAAGCAGACAAGATCGCACTCCTGAGGTTGCTCGCGCGGCACCGCGTGCCGCTGATCGAAGACGACGTGTACGGCGATATTCATTTCGGCCGCGAACGGCCCAAGCCGTTCATCGCGCTCGACGGCGGCGCCAATACGATCTACTGCAGCTCGTTTTCAAAAAGCCTCGCGCCTGGCTACCGGATCGGCTGGGTCGCTGCGGGCGCCCGTGCGCAGCAGGTGATGGAACGCAAGCTCGCGTTCAGCCTGTGCGGCGCTGCCCTGCCGCAGGTCGCGCTCGCGGATTATCTGGCGAGCGGCGCCTACGAAACGCACTTGCGCCGCGTCCGCCGCATCCTCGAAGAGAATCTCGCGCGCATGACGCGCACGATAGAGGCGAGCTTTCCGCCCGACACGAAGGTGAGCCGGCCCGCCGGCGGATTTGTGCTCTGGCTGGAATTGCCGAAACGATTCGATTCGCGCGTGTTGTTCGACGAAGCACTGGAACACGGAATTTGCTTCGCGCCCGGCGATGTGTTCTCCGCGACTCGGCGCTTTCGAAACTGCTTGCGCCTGAGCGCCGCATACGCGTGGAGCAGCCGTATAGAAGATGGCGTCCGGCAGTTGGGAAAACTCGCGCATGCTCAGCTCGCTCGCTGAACGCGACAGCTCGAGGCCGGCTCAGTATTAACCCGTAATGCGTTCGATCATCGCACACATTTGAGCGATATCCGCTCACGACGTGCGTCAAGGCACTGTGCGGGCCGTGGTGCGGACTCTATGCTCCACTCACCGAATGCCATTCATGCAGCATCGGACGCGGCGCCGCCACCATTCCACGATGCGCCGTGCCAGGAGACACCGCCATGCCCCCCGCTTTTGACGCATCGTCCGGCGCATGGCCGCCCCATTGCGGCGGCCGTCCGTGCGACACACGCACGGCGCACCCGGATTCGCGTGGCGCCCCTCCCCGACCACTCATCATCAGGAGATCGACATGAGCTCACCCTGCATCATCACCGTCGCGATCACCGGGTCCGTGCCGCGCAAGAAGGACAACCCGGCCGTGCCGATCTCGGTCGCCGAGCAGATCGAAAGCACGCACGAAGCCTACGACGCGGGCGCCACGCTCGTGCATCTGCACGTGCGGGACGAGGAGGAAAAGTCCAGCTCCGACCGTTCGCGTTTCGCCGAGCTCCAGGACGGCATCCGCAAGCACTGCCCGGGCATGATCGTGCAGTTCTCGACGGGCGGCCGCGGCCGCTCGTTCGAGCAGCGCGGCGCCATGCTCGACCTGCGTCCGGACATGGCATCGCTCGCCACGGGCTCGGTCAACTTCCCGACCATCGTGTACGAGAACCCGCCCGACTTCATCCGCTCGCTGGCATCGACGATGCTGAAGTACGACGTCAAGCCGGAGATCGAGATTTTCGATCTCGCGATGCTGTACAACACCGTCGATCTCGTCCAGCAGGGCCTGCTGAAGTCGCCGGTGCACGTCCAGTTCGTGTTCGGCGTCAAGCATGCGCTGCCCGCGCGACGCGAAATCCTCGAGTTCGAAGTCGAGCAGCTCCGCGCGTTGCTGCCCGACGCAACCTGGACCGCCGCCGGCATCGGGCGGCACCAGCTCGAGGTGAATCACTGGACGTTGCAGATGGGGGGGCATTGCCGCACGGGCCTGGAGGACAACGTGCGCTGGGACAAGGACACGCTCGCGTCCAGCAATGCGCAACTGGTCGCGCGGGTGGCGGCGCTTTGTGCCGAATACGGCCGCCCCGTCGCAACGCCGGCCCAGGCCCGCGCCATTCTCGGCCTGAGTGCCGCCTGAACGCACGGTGCATCGATATCGACGCGGACTGGCAGACCACCGGTCCGCACCGAAGCGGTCCTGCACGCACTCCCCGAATGCCGGGTCGACAGCATGCCTTCGAACGATCCGGCCGCCTGCGATCTCGTCGTCAACGCGTCGCCGTTTGGCCTGCCAGGTGGTCAGTCGCTCGACGGTCTCCCGCGATGAACCAAAAAAAAGCCCGCATTACGCGGGCGAGCTTCGCTCTGAGAATCCTTTGTCCAAAAAGGATGACTGATCCTACTCCTTGAAAATCCAGCGTTCGAGACGCGTAAACCCGCTTGCCGTTTACCCGCCCGGCGCAACGATTGCCGGGGATGGCGCGTGCCGCGTGCCGACGGGCAAGCTGCAGGGGCGGCCCCGGCGGCCTGCGCCGGGGCGGTCGGCACACTCAGTGCAGTTGTCGCTGGAGATCGGATAGCTCCGAGTGCATCGAACTCACAGCGTTCTTGATCCTGGCGTCGAGGCCGCCGGCTTGCTGACAGGCGCGCTCGGCACGATCGCCGATCCGTTCGAGATCGTCGACCCACTGCCGGATGCGGCCTTCGTCATGGGATGACATGACCTTCTTTGCCGACTTGCATTCCCTGTCCAGCTCGTCCATCCAGTTCATCAGATCCTTGGGGATCGTCTTGTCCGAGTGGCATGTCCGTGACGCGTCGCTGATCGTTTGCTGAAGATGCGTGAAGCGTTGCTGAAACTCGCTGGCTTGCAACATGATGTCCTCCTTCTCGCCGATCGCGGGCCGTAGCCGGGGCGGACGAATGTTGCATTGCGCCAGAACGGTTTTCCGGCCCGCGAAGAACGGGCTTCTAGTGTAGGTCATGAGCGCCCGTCCGTTCGCCGCGCGAGCATGCAGCCGCGCCCCGGGCGCGATTGGACCGTGTTACCGGTTACGGATCCGACCGCTCGCCGTGGAATGCAGTGGCGGGCGGCTTCCCGTGTCCGGGTCGGAACCCGGTGCAGCCTTCGCGCCCTGCGCGTTCCGACGCCACCCGTCAATGCAGGCCGCGCGGTGTCTGCCCCGGCAGGTACCCGCCCGCGAATCCGGACAGGCTCGGAGCGCTGGCCGCCTGATCGGGCGCGGCCGCCGCCGCTTCGCTGGCCGGCATGCTCAGTCCGGGCGCAAGGTAAAGAAACTTCCACTTCCTGTACGTCTCATCGCCCTCGAAATCCGAGTAGCGCTGCGGAAATCCGGCGCGCTTGATCGTCGCCTGATCCGAGCTGCTGTAGACGCCGTAAAAACGATCGGCTCGCCACAAGAAGAACCAGTCGTTCTGTCCGGTGATCGGATCCGGATATGCGCGGCGCAGATGGTGCATCGGCTTCGGAAAGCGGGTGTCGTCCAGCAGATCGTCGACGGTTGCCGGGTACGCGCGAGCCAGTTGATAGTACCGAATGATCGCCCTGCGGTACTGGTCGCCGGCGAACAGCAACTGCTTCTCCTGATCCCGACGCCGTTGCAGCGTCCAGACATCCAGCGCGCCCGCCAATGCGATCGACATCAGCATCAGCGCGATCATCAGGGCCAGCAGCACGAGCCCGCGCTGACGCGCAGCACGCGGGCGGCCGCGAATCGCGGACACCTGCGCGTGCGCGACGCCGCACGCAGCCCGGCGGGCCCGGCTCATTTTGCCGCCCCTGCCGTGTGCGGCGGCTCGCCCTGCGGGCTGCTCGCAGGCGCGATGTCGTAGACACCCGGCTTGGTCTCGTCCGGCGACGCGATCACCGCCCATTTGTCGTCGCCATTCACGGGATCGAGCGGGATCGCGCGCAAGTAATGCTTCGCAACCAGTTCGTCGAGCGTCTCGGGGTACTGGCCGTTGTCGCCGTAGTACTGGTCGATCGCATTGCGCATCACGGAGACGTTCTGCTGCCGCACCTGCTCCTTGCCGCGTTCGATGGCATGCATGTAACGCGGCACCGCCAGCGTCAGAAGCAGGCCGATGATGGCCATCACGACCACGATTTCGATCAGCGTGAATCCGCGAGGTTTGCACATGCGTCCGGGTTTCATGATGCATCGTCACCATTGTTTGTACGGGATGCCGTTGATGCCGACGCGCTCGGATTTCGAGGTGACGTCGAATACGTCGTTGCCGGCCTCCGGGCTCGCGGACGCGTCGCCGGCCGCCGCCGGATCCGGCGGCGTTCCGTAGGCGCGCATGTTCCAGGTCTCCTCGGCCGGCGTATCCGGGTCGCCGGCGAAGAACGGGTCGCGCGGCACCCGGCGCAAGAACATCAACAGGCTGCCGTTGGGATCCCGCGCGTCCTTCACGCCGGTGACGAGCACCGTCAGCGACGGCGGATAGCCGGATGCCTCCGCCTTCTTTTCGATCTTCCCGGCATCGCTTGCGTCCTTGTACGCGTCGAGCGCGGTGCGGATCTCGCGCAGCGCGGCACTCAGCTCCTGCTCCTTCTGTCGCTGCACGATCAGTTCGGAAAACGGCATGATCGCGAGCGCGAGGATGCCCACGAGCGCCAGCGTGATCACCATCTCGATCAGCGTGAAGCCACGGTGGCCGCGCCGACGTCGGCCTCCGGCGCGCATCGTAGCGTTCGGCGTAGCCACGGTTCAATTCCCGTTCTGAATCGGGTGAAGCGGGTTTTCGCTCGGGATGTCGCCCGCGGGCATCTGCAGCGTCGCAGGCGGCGGTGCTGCCGCAGCGGGCTGCACGGCCGGCTGAGGCGGCGCCACCGGCGTCACGGTGGTGCCCGGGGCCGGCTCCACTTCGTTGCCGGCCGATTCCGCCGCCTGCGGCGCGGCGCTGGCCGGCGCCGCGCCTTGTGCAGGCGTTGCCCCCGCTGCGGGCGCCGCCGCGGGCGCGGGCAGCGCCGGCTGCGGTCTCGAGAAGCGCCCGCCGTACGGTTCGGGCGGCGGCACCGTGCGAGGTGCCGGGGGCAACTGCCCGAACGCGCCGTTCTCCGGCGACGGCTGCGCACGGTTCGCCGCCGCGTTCAAGGCCGGCGACGGCCCGGCGCCCGACGTGCCGCCGCCCACACGGCCGGGAACCGCCCTCACGGCCGGCTTTGCGGCATCAGCCGCCGCTGCGGGGGCTTCCGCGTTCAACGCGACAGGATCGAGCCGCAACTGGTCGGCATGCACGTTGACGTCGGTGCCCGACCACACCTCCTGCGTGTCCGCATCCGCCGCGACCTGCGGCCGAACGATGTGCGGCGTGATCTGCAGCACGATCTCGGTCTTCTTGTGATCGCCGCCATGATCCGAGAACAGGCGGCCGAGCAACGGCAACTGGCCGAGGCCCGGCACCTTGTTCGCGTTCTGGCGGTCCTCGTCCGAAATCAGCCCGCCGAGAATCTGGGTTTCACCATCCCGCAGACGCAGGCTCGTCGCCGCGCTGCGCGTGCCGATCTGATACGCGAGCGAACTCAGGCCCTGCGAATTGCTGGTCGAGATCGTATTGGTGATGTTGCTGACTTCGAGATTCAGCTTGATGCCGACGTCGCCGTCGCGATAGACCTGCGGCTCCACTTCGAGCTTGATGCCGACGTCGAGGTACTGGATCATCTGCGTGTACGACGGTCCGCTCGTGCTCGGCGTGCTCGAGCTCGAGATCACCGGCACCTTGTCGCCGATCATGATGCGCGCCTTCTCCTTGTTGCGCGTGCGGATGCGCGGGCTCGCGAGCAGATTCGCGTCGGTATCCGTGAGCTTGAAGTCGGCGGTGGCGGAGAGCCCGCTGACATTCAGCGCATTGACCGGCAGATGGTGCAGCGCGCCCCACGTATCCACCGAGCTCGGCGTCGATACCGTGAAGGAATTGGGCCAGTCGATGCCGAGCTGCGACATCCGCTCGTGCGACACCTCGAGCACCTGGACTTCGAGCATGACCTCCGGCTCCGGCAGGTCCTGCGCGGCGATCATCTCGTCAGCGACCTTGATCATGTCCGGCGTGCCGCGGATCGTCACCGTGTTCGCGCGCTCGTCGATCACGGCTTCCTTCACTTTCAGCAGCCCCTTCAGCAGCGACTGGATCTGCTTCGCGTCGACGTTCGACAACTGGAACGTGCGCACCTTGAGCTCCTGATACTCGAGTTCCTTCGCGGGGGTCGCCGGGTAGATGAACAGCGTGTTCGCGTTCATCTGCTTCTTGTCGAGCTGGTTCTGCAACAGGATCATGTCGACCGTGTCCTGCAGCGACGCGTTCTGCACGAAGATCGTCGTCTTCAGGTCGGCACGCACATCGCGGTCGAAAATGACGTTCAATCCCGACGTGCGCGACAGCGCCTCGAACACCATCCGCACGTTCGCGTCGCGGAACTGCAGCGACACCGGCGTGCGCATGATCGACGAAGCGGCGAGCTTGTCGTCCCGCTCCGCGTGCTGCTGCCGGCGCTTTTCGTCGAGCTCCCTTTGCATCCGCAACGCCATCGCATTGGCCGGATCCTCGATCAGCACGCGGTGCACGCGATCGGCCGCCTGCGCGTACGAGCCGCGCTTCATCATGCGATCGGCTTCCTGCAGGATCGCCAGATGCTTGCGGTCCTGCTCGACCATCGCGCCGAGCTTGCGCGCGCGTTCGCTGGTCGGATCGAGCTCGGTCGCCATGTAGACGGAGCGGGCCGCGTCGTCGAACTGGTTGTCCTGGCGAAACTTTTCGGCGTTGTCGAGGAGTTCGTTGACTTCGGCGTCGCGGTCGTGCATCGCGTCGATCTTTACCTGCGCATTGGTCGGATCGTCGTGAAGGTTCGGTACGTGTGCGCAGCCGCCGCACGCGAGCAGCGCCGCGGCAATCGCCAGCGCGCGTTTCGTCGCGTTCCGGCTTGCCGCCATGCGAGGGGGATCGACCGGGATGACGGGCGAAAGGCGTGTCGATGGGCCGCTGTCCCCGCCGCGGCACGCACCCCGTGTGCTTGAGGTTTTCATCTACTTTCCTTCGACTGGAATGGACACCACCTGCACCTGGTTCAGCGGCAGATAGGTGAGGACCACGTTCGACTCCGAAACGGAGTCGACGCGATACTGGCCATCGATCACGTCGCCTGGCGAAACGATCAGCAACTGATCGCCGTTGCTGAGAAAGACCTGCGGCTTCTCCGCCTTGGCGTCCAGTTCGCCCAGATAGGTGAACGGCACCGGGGGCGCCGTCGGCGGAGCCGGACGCGTTTCGGGAAGCGTCGGCGCCACGACCGGGGGCGGCGGCAGCCACGACGAAGCCGTGAACGGATCGTTCGCCGCTTCCACGGCAACCGGCGCGCGCAGCGCGGCGAGCTTTTCGTTCGGCGTTGCCACCGCCGCTGCCGTGCCGGCCGACGCGGATTGCGATGGAGATTGCGCCGCAGATTGCAATGCGGATTGCGATGCAGGCGCCGCAGCCGCAGCGTGCTCGTCCGCCCGAGACGGCAGCGCGCGATGCACGGGGGCCGGTTTTGCACGCGCAACGTCGAATGCCGCGACCGGCATCGGCACCCGCGTCGCCGCGACAAGCACGCGATAGCCGACGCCGGCCACGACGACGCAACACAGCGCCAGCACGACGCGCCGGCGCGAAGCCCGTTTCACGGCCGTGGAATTCATGGCTGCGCGCTCCGATAGATGAGTTCGAAACGCACGCGCGCGTCGAGGATGTCGCCGCTCACGGCGGGACGTTCGACGTGGATTTCCTGAAGCGCGGCATTCGGCACGTTGTTGAGCACCGACGCAAGGAAATGGCGGATCGCGCCGTACTGGTCCTTGACGGGCAGCAGTACCTGATAGCGGGCGAAGCGCGCGCCCGACACGGTCGTCACCTGATACTCGGCGGATCCGAGCGTCAGATGGCTGTCGCGCGCCTGCGCGAAGATCGATGCGATGTCGTCCGCGCTTTGCGACATGCGCGGGAAAAGGTCGGGCAACGCGTCGAGCGCCACGGCATCCGCCGCCACATCGCGCGCGTCGACCTGACCATGGCGCTGCGCCGCCCGCACGAGCCCGGCGGGATCCCGCATCGCGCGGGTATCGGCTTCGACGCTCGCGATCGCCGCGGCCATGATGGCCGCCGCGCCGATCATCAGCATGCCGGCGAATCCCGGCAGACCGAACGAGCGCTGCAGCTCGAAACGCAGCGTGAGCAGCATGTCGCGCAACCGGTCGGCTTTCATGGCTTCCTCCACACGGCCGTGATCTGGAAACGCACCGGCTTTCCCGGCACGTTGTTCTCGACGAGGTGACCGTTGAGCACCGCTTCGCGCAGCAGCACGCTCGCCTGCAGATACTTCAGGTAGACGATCATCGCGTCGAGATCCTTCGCTTCGGCCGTGATGCGGATCTGGCCCTGTGCCGGGTTCTGGTCGATGCCGATCAGGGCGACGTCATGGTCCGGATAGTCCTCGACGATCGAAAAGAGCGCCTGCCACGGCACGGTCAATTCACTCAGAACCGCCTTGCTCTGTTTTTCCGCCAGCTTGGCGGCCGCCGTCGGCGGTGCCTTCGCGACGTGCCGCTGCGCGAGCGTCCGATGCCGGACGGCGTCGACCGACGCCTGCGCGCGCGCGTTTTCCGCGTACACGTCCCACAGCCGCGCACCGCACGCGAGCAACAGCAGCGCGGCGGCGCAAAGCAGGATCATGCCGCTCGTCCCGGTGCGGGCACGGCGCCGGCAGAAGTCGATATCGAGGGTCCGCATCATGGCGCATACTCCATCAGACGATGCGCGGGCGAGCGGTCGTTCGCGGGCGCCGCCAGTCGTATCGCGGCCGCGAAACGCGCTTCGAACGGTGCCGGGTCCGTGTCGATCCCGGACAGACAGATCCTGCAGTCCTCTCGCCTCAGGCCGACCTGCGTCGCCGAACGCTCGAACAGTTGCTCCGCGAGTTCGGCCAGCCGCATCGCGTTGCCGGAATCGCCCGGGAAGAGCCGCTGCGCATCGTAAGCGGCCCAGCGGCCGTGCTCGATCTTGACCGCCTGCATCAACTCGTCGGCGACGAACAGCAGCAGCGCATCGTCGTTGGCCTTCACCGCAACGCGATTCAGCATTTCCGGAAGACACAGTCTCAAGCTGCGGATGCGGATCTCGCCGGATGCGCCCGCCTCGTGCATGCCGTCATGCAGCGAGCGCGATATCGCGCTCGCAAAGAGCGCACGGCCGCCACGTTGCACGCAGAAGCGCACGACCAGCGCTTCGCTGTCGACGTCGTACGTGTCGGAGAAATGGGCGAGCGCGACTTCCTCGAGCTCGCGCATGCGCAGCGTGCGAAAGTCGCCGCGCAATATCGCGTGGTGGCACCAGAAATCGTCGAGGACGATGTGCGCGGTCCGCTTCGACGGCGTCGCACCGCCCTCTTTCGCCTGCGCGGCATCGGCGCCGGGCGTGCCCGCGAGCGCGGCGCGCAACGCATCGAGCACGCCCGGCTCGGTGCCGAACCGCTCGTCAGGGATCGCGACGCTGATCGGATCGATGGCGGGCAAATGCTTGCGCGCGTGCCATCGTCCGGGCGCACGGATCCCGACGACGATCTCGCGCGCGCCGACGCCGATCGCAACCGGACTATTCGACCATCGTGACACGGTTGATCTCCTCGAGCGTCGTTTCGCCGCACCTGACCAGCTCGATTGCCGCCGAGCGCAGCGTCTTCATCCCGTAGCGCATCGCGGCCGCCTTGATAGCCCCAAGCGGCGCGCGCTCCGACAGCAGTTGCCTCAACTCGTCATTCATGCGCAGGGCCTCCGCGATGGCGCGCCGTCCGCGATAGCCGCTGCCGCGGCACATCGCACAGCCCGCGCCGCGCCGGAACAGATAGCTGCCGGTCGTGTCCGGGTCGATGCCAGAGCGAACGAGCGCATCCGCATCGACCTTGTCCTCGATTGCGCAATCCGGGCAGCACTGACGCAGCAGCCGCTGCGCGACCACGCCGTTGAGCGCCGACACGAAGCTGTACGGATCGACCTCCATGTTCGTGAAGCGGCCGATCACGTCGAACACGTTGTTCGCGTGGACGGTCGTGAACACCTGGTGGCCGGTCAGCGCGGCCTGCACGGCGATCTGCGCGGTCTCCGGATCGCGGATCTCGCCGACCATGATCTTGTCCGGGTCGTGCCGCAGGATCGACCGCAGCCCGCGCGCGAATGTCAGCCCTTTCGCTTCGTTGACCGGAATCTGCAGGATGTCGCCCAGCTGGTATTCGACCGGATCCTCGATCGTCACGATCTTCTCGAGGCCGTTGTTGATTTCCGTGAGAATCGCGTACAGCGTCGTCGTCTTGCCGCTGCCTGTCGGCCCGGTGACGAGCAGCATCCCGTACGGCATCGACGCGATCGAACGCATGAAGCGCGTGTCGCCCGGCTGGAATCCCAACGCCTCGAGCGTCAGGCCGCCCGAGGCCTGGGAAAGCTGGTAGCGGTCGAGGATCCGCAGCACCGCGTCCTCGCCGAACTGGTTCGGCATGATCGACACGCGAAAATCGATCTCGCGCCCGGCGTACATCGCCTTGAAGCGCCCGTCCTGCGGCACGCGGCGCTCCGCGATGTCGAGTTCGGAAATCACCTTCACGCGCGACAGCACCTGGTCCGCGACGTCACGCCCGTCGGCGCGCCCCACCACGGTGAGCACACCGTCGACACGGCACTTGATCGTCAACCCGTTCGCGCGGCATTCGAGGTGGATGTCGCTCGCGAGCATCTTGAGTGCGTCGTAGATCGTCGAATTGAGCAGACGCACCACCGGACTGTCGTCGCTGCTGATGCCCTGCAGCGTCAGCGGAAGCGCCGCCGGATCGGGCGTGCTCTGGACCGGATCGTCGAACGCGAGCGCGTCCATCGCGCGGATGTCCTTCTCGCGGACGGTCAGGTACGCGCTGAGGTCCCCCGCGCACGCAAGCGCCCACGTGTATGGCACCGCCGGCCGCGAGCGCATCCGGTGTTCCGCCCAGCCGCGCGTACGTGCATCGAGCGGATCGGCGATCACGAACAGCAGCGCGCTGCCGTCGTCGGGATCGCGGAAACAGACACACAGGCGCGTCGCCGCCTCGACGAACGGCACCACGTCGAAATCCGGTTCGAGGCGGCTCAGTTCACGCATCCCGATCGGCTTCATCCGGAACTGCGCGGCGAGCTGCGTGCGCATCTCGTCCGCACTGAGCGCCGTTTGCTCCATCAGTACCTCGAGTGCGCGAATGCCCGAACCGTGCCGCTCGCCGAGCGCACGAAGGGTGTCGCGCAGCGCCACGCCCGTGTCAGGGACGTTCTCCGGTGTAGCGATGACGGTGTCCACGCGCTTTCCCCCAAACGGTCTACTGAATGCTCGACGCGATCTCGAAGATCGGCAGATACATCAGCACGACGATTCCGCCGATGACCACGCCGATCACGATCATCATCGCGGGCTCGATCAGTCGCGAGATCAGGTCGATCGTGCGCGACACCTGTGCTTCCTGGAACGCGGCGATCCGGTCGAGCACGGGCCCGAGGCCGCCCGTCTTTTCGGCTACCGTCAGCAGACGGTAGGCAATCGCGTTCGCGAGGCCGGCCTGCTGGAACGCCTCGGAAATCCTCGCGCCGTTGCGGACCTGCTGCAGCGCGCCCGCGAGCGCGGCCTGGTCCGTGTGGCCGACGAGGCCGCGTGCCAGGTCGAACGCGCGGACGGCGGGTATGCCGCCGTCGACCAGCATCGCGGTCGTGCGATAGAACTGCGACTGGCGAAATACGCGGAAGTGTTGCCCGATTCCGGGCAGCGCAAGCAGGCGATCGGCGATCCAGATCCGCAGCGCCGGCCGGCGCAATGCGATGCCGGCTGCGATGGCCAGCACCGCAAGGCCGGCGCCCAGCCCGGCGCCATGCGCGTGCACCATGCTGCCCCACCCCATCAGCAGGCGCGACATCAGCGGCAGTTCGCGTCCGCTATGTTCGAGGAGCGTCGCGAACCGGGGCACGACGAAGCCGAGCAGGAACAGCACGACGGCCGCGCCGACGAACAGCAGGACCGTCGGATAGATCGCGGCGGACACGACGCGGGCGCGCAGCTCATGGAGCGTCGCGCTATTGCGCGAGTAGCGGGTCAGGCTGTTGGCGAGACCGCCGGTCTGCTCGCTCGCCTTCACGCACGCAACCAGCACCGGCGGGAAGATGTGGCTCGCGTGCTCGAGCGCCGCGGACAGCGACTGCCCCTCTTCCAGTTGCCGCAGCAGTTCGCGATACACATGCGCGGACGCTTCGCGTCGTGCGTTGCCGCCGAGCGTGCGCAATGCGTCGACCACGCCCACGCCCGCATCGAGCAGCGCCGCGAGCTCGCGCGCGAACATCTCGACGTTGAACCGCGCGCCGGGCATCCCGAGCCGGTTCGCGCCGCGCCGCTGGCGCCGCGCGTCCGCGCTCACCGATACGACACGAAGGCCGCGCGAGCGGGCGAGCGCGGCCGCACTCGCCGGTGAGTCGCTGTCGAGGCGAAGTGTCTGGACCGAGCCATTCGTATCGAAGACACGCAGCACGAACTTCACGTCGACTCTCCTTGCAGACTTGCTTACGACTGGCGCGGCTGCCTCGCCACGCCCCCTACCACGACGAGATCGTCACGTTCTCGCCGGTGCCGCCGCCGCGCCCGTCCTTGCCGAGCGAATACAGGTCGTAGTCGCCATGCTCGCCCGGCGAACGATACTGATACGGACGATCCCACGGATCCGCGGGAACGGCCTTCTGCAGGTAGGGGCCGCTCCACCGCGGCTCGTTCTGCGGCTTGCTCACGAGCGCATCGAGGCCTTCTTCGGTCGTCGGATAGGAACCGACATCGAGCCGGTATTGATCGAGGGCCTGGCCGAGCGACACGATCTGCGCCCGCGCGACCTTCACATTCGACTTGCCGACCTGCTCGAAATACCGGGGTGCGACAAGGCCCGCCAGCAACCCGATGATGACCATCACGACGAGCAGTTCGAGCAACGTGAAGCCGCGGCTTGCGCGTGCGCGGCAAGCGAGCCGGGCGCAACGCCATGGATGTTCCGGCACGCCGGACCGGATCGAGGACAATTCGTCGCGCACGGCCGCCTCCCTGTATCGACCCACCGCTTCAGCGTCGCTGAAGCCGTTGATTGCATTCTTGTTCAGGGCGATACGGGCCAGAAGTAGGGAGTGCCGTCCATCGACATGGGTAAAGCCCCCCCAGTTGCGCTGTCAGTTTATGGCGGGTTTTCACACCCGGTCGTCGTCGCTCAATGCGAGTACGCCGATGTCGATCGCGAAGTGGACGAGGCCGGTCAGGTTCGTGATGCCGAGCTTGTGCATCAGGTTAGCGCGGTGCTTTTCCACCGTTTTCGGGCTGAGCTGCAGGCACTCGCCGACCTGCCGGCTCGTGTGCCCTTCGATGATGAGACGCAGCACCGTACGCTCGCGGCTGGTCAGCGTGCTCCACAGCCGCGCCTTGTGTGCGTGCTCGTCGTGCATGCCGTGCAGGCCCGCACGGGCCCGGTACGCGTCGAGACTGACCACGCACTTGCCCTGCATCACGAAACGCATCTCGCGGACCAGATCGGCGAACGACGTGTCCTTGACCACGTATCCGTCCGCGCCGGACGCGAACGACTCCCGCACGTTGTCTTCGCTGCGATGGACGGTGAGGACGATGATCCGCGTGTGCGGCGCATTGCGCTTGATCGCGGCGATTGCCTCGAAGCCGCTGCCGCCCGGCATCGACAGATCCATCAGGATCAGATCGGGGAGCGTCAGCGCGGCGAGACGACAGGCCTCGATCCCGCCGCTCGCTTCGCCGACGATGCAGTAGTCGTCCAGTTCGGACACCATGCGGCTCAGGCCGACGCGCAGCAGATGCTGGTCCTCGACGATCAGCACGCGATGCTTCTTTTCCAATTTCGCCACTCCTTGCCGGGCGCGTTGTACCTAGGGCCTGTTCACGCTAATAACGGGCTTGCGAACGTGCCTTAGTTGGACGCGACGACGTCGTGATAGGCGTCGAGCAGCTCCGACGGCGTCGCGAAGCCGTCGATGCGCATCCACGGCTGGCCGGGTGCGGCCCGCAGGAACGTCACCGGCGTGTGATTCATCTTGTCGCCGCGGTAGACGTTGAACGCGCGCTGCGCGGCGATGCTCGCCTCGACCGTGCCGGTGTAGTGCTGCCACTCGGGGCCGGCTTCGAAGTGCGCCGCGTAGGCCTTGAGCCGAGCGGGGGTGTCCTCTTCAGGGTCGATCGAGATCGACACGATGTGCACCTTGTCGCGGTCGGGGCCCAGCTCGCTCTGCAGCCGCTCGAGCGTCTGGCTGATCATCGGGCAGATGGTCGTGCAGGTGGTGTAGACGAACGTCAGGACCACCGGCCGGCCGTCGTTCACTTCATCGACCAGCGACACGGTCTTGCCGTCGTCACGCACGAGCTCGACCGGCGGCAGCGTGTATTCGACCATCGTGTGCGTCGTGCCGGGCATCACGAGGTGATGCATGTGCATGCCGGTGTTGTCGGTCGTACTTACGGTGGTGCTTTCGGCGGCGCTGTCGTGGGAAGCCCCGGTGGCGTGCTCGGCGGCTTTGTCGATGACACCCTCGGTGGGGTTCTGGATGGTGTGCTCGGGGGCTTTGTCGGTGGCGCCCTCGGTGGGGTTCTGCGTGGCGTTCTCGGGGCCTTTGTCGATGGCGCCCTCGGTGGGGTTCTGCATGGTGTGCTCGGGGGCCTTGTCGGTGGCTCCCTCGTCGGGGTTCTGCGTGGCGCTCTCGGGGGCCTTGTCGATGGCGCCCTCGGTGGAGTTCTGCATGGTGTGTTCGGGAGCTTTGTCGATGACGCCCTCGGTGATGTTCGGTGTGGCATTCTCATCGGCGCTTTCGGTCGATTGCGTCATCCCCGGCATCGCATCGTGATGCATGGGCATGGCGGCGGCGTCGGTCGCGTTCCCGGTGGTGCCTTCCGTGGTGCTGTCGGTGGCACTCCCGCCGGAAAGCCCGGCGGCGCTCTCGGTGACGTTCTCCGCGGCTTTGTCGATGACGTTCTCGATGGTGCTCTGCGCGGCGTTCTCGCCGGGGCTCATGGTCGCGTTTTCGGCAGCGGTCCCGGTGGCTTCCTCGCTGGCGCTTTCGATGGCGCTGTCGACCGGTGCGCACCACGCGGCACTCGCGGCGAGCGTGATGCCCGCGACCACGAATGCACCCATCGTCGATTTGGCAATCCTCTTCATGTCGGTCTCCCTGGCGAAAAAAACACGCCGTGATGGCGCCTCTACCTCGCCAGTGCAGTGTCTTGAATTCGGTTGCAAGCGTCATTGGATGACGCCCCCCAAAGGCAGGTAGGGTATGTCCGCTTGCTGGAATACCCGCAGTATGTTGCGGGGGAGACACCCACGCCATGACTCCGCATTCACCCCGATGCGGCGTGCGTCGATCGCGTTCTAGAATGGGGGAAACCTTACGATTTCCTGATAATCGCGCGCAGGGGGCTCCCATGAATGAACGCCAGCCTGGCGGGCCGCAGATAAGGCTGCTCGATCTGATCGACGCGATGCGCAAGCTTCGCGGCACGGTCAGTCGAAGCGATCGCGACGCCGTCGTCACCGATGCGCGCGGCGCGGCGCTTGCCATTCTCACGGCTGACGGAACGTTCGTCTCCGCGAATCACAGCACCGCGACGCTGTTCGGCTATTCGAGCGCCGATCTCGTCGGCAAGCACCTGTACGACATGGCGCCCGACGACGCGCGCGCTGAACTGGCAGGCGAATTGTCGACGAGCGCCGCCCGCCAGTGCCATTCGTTCGGCGCGATGTTCAGCGGCCGAACCGGCAATCCCGCGCAACTCGTGCTGCATCAGCAAGCGCTTCCCGCCACGGAGACGGGCGTCTGCCTGCTGCTGACGCTGTTCGAAGAGCCGCTGGCTTTCGAACTCGGGCCGCGCGACGCAGCCGACGCGCTCGATGCGAGCGCACGCATGCGTCAGGCCTGTCTGCTGATGGGGCAACAAAAGGAGCGCCATCGGCTTGCGGCGGAACTGCACGATGGTCTCGGCCAGGCGTTGACGCTGATCAAGCTGATGAACGAGGACGCACTGATGCGCCTTCGTCGCGGCGAGATCGGCGAGGCGGCGAATCTGCTCGACGCAACCGTTCTCCGGATCCGCGAGACGATTGGCGAAGTGCGGCAGATATGCGGCGAATTGAGGCCGCCGATGCTCGACAAGCTCGGACTGCCCGCGGCATTGGCGTCGCTGTGCCGGCGCATCGAGCGCGACACGGAAACGCTGTCGATCGAGTTCAATTGCGACGTCGACGACGACGACGTGCCTGAGCATCTGAAGGCCGACATGTTCAGGGTCGCGCAAGAAGCGCTCAACAACATCGTCAAGCACGCGCAGGCCACCGAGATCCTGCTCGGCTTGCGACACGACGCGGGCCGCGTGCTGCTGACGATCCAGGACAACGGCATCGGCTACGAAACCCGCCCGCTGACGACAGGAGACGCGCACACGACGGGGCTCGGCCTGATCGGGATGCAGCACCGCGTCGAGTCGCACGGCGGCACGTTTTCGATCCGGTCGTCGGCGGCCACCGGGACGCTCGTCTCGGCGGCCTGGGCGCTCTGACGCGTGCGATCGCGCTCAGCCCTTCGCCTCGCCGAGCGGATAGTCGTCCAGCCGCGCATGCGCGCCGGCGTCTCCCGCGTGTCCGCCGTCGTCGATCGGGTGCGTGTGCGCGTCGTCCGAATTCGGCTCCGCGCACTTCGCCGCAAGCGTCGTCAGCAGGCCCATGTTCATCGCGACGAGCACCAGCTCCGTCAGGTTCGCGATGTGGAGCTTGTGCATCATGCTCGCGCGATACTTTTCGATCGTCTTCGGACTCAGATTCAGGTATTGGCCGACCTGCCTGTTGGTGCGCCCTTCGGCAATCAGCTTCAGCACGCTGCGCTCGCGCGCGGTCAGGACGTCCCAGGCCTTTCTCGGTGCAGGCATTTCCCGGCCGCTCACGAACGAGTCGACCATGTACCCGTATACGTCCGCGCTCAGATGCTTCTTGCCCAGCATGACCGTTCGCATCGCAAGCAGCAGCTCGTCGAACGAAACGTCCTTGAGCACGTAACCATCGACGCCCGCACGCAGCGCCTCCCGCACGTACTCCTCGCTCTGGTGAACCGTGAGCGCGACGATCCGCACGTTCGGCGATCGTCGTTTGATCGTTGCGCTTGCATCGATGCCGTTCATCCCGCGCATCGACAGATCCATGAGGATCAGATCGGGGGCGAGCGACATCGCCTGCTGACACGCCTCCTTGCCATCCCGGGCTTCGCCGACGACCTCGTAGTCGCCTTGTGCGCAAAGCATCGAGCGCAAGCCATTTCTCAGAAGATCATGGTCCTCTGCAATAACCACGCGACATTTGGTATTCACGACTTCCACTCCCGGTTGTCACCCCCCGGTGACTGTGCAGCGTTCAGCGCCGACACGCTTTTGCGCAGTTCCGGAAACTCTCGCCGGGTGTTTTCCCGGCTCAATTTAATAAGTGAAATTTCCGACAACCGACTGCTATATGGCCGCCTTCCGCAAGCTTCGTGCCATTTCTCGGCCGCGCATAAGCAGCGCGGACCGAGCTTCGGCGTGTCAATCGTGATACAACGCGACCTGTGCGAAATGTTTCAGATTTGAATCGGCACGACATTTTCCGGTGCGTCAGTGCGAATACGGATGGCGGGAAAATCTCTCTTCTTTCACGATCGCTGACAACGATCTGGTCGAGACGATGTCGGAATTGGAAAAATCCAACGATCCACCGTAAGGTTTGTCATTTTTCTCTGATCGCCGACAATTACCAATCATTACCGGCGTAACAATCTTGCACTGTCGTTTTCGGCGGCCGCTTCGGAATTCAAGTGTAGGGAGGTGCCCCATTGGCGATTCGATTTTTCATCGCCCACAATCCAGGTGCAGGAGACCTGGAAGATGCACCGCGGCATTTCATTCCGATCGGGAAGCGCAATCGTTGCCATATGCGTGTGGCTCGGCTCGACATGGCCTTGCATTGCCGACGCGCAGATATTCGGCACGGTCATGAGCAATGGCGCAATCGTTTTAACGAACGAACCCGGTAAAGCCGGCATGAAAACGATTGTCGCAGGCGACCCGCCCGCCGAGACCGGTGCCAGGCATGCGCCTTCGAAGCTGGCCGGCGGCGCCGGCGCCGTGCTGTCCTCGTTCGCGGACGTGATCGAGGAAGCGAGCCGCGCATTTCACGTTCAGCCCGAACTCCTTCGCGCGGTGATCGACGTCGAATCGGGATACAACCCGAGGGCGGTGTCGGACAAAGGCGCGCTCGGCCTCATGCAGTTGATGCCCGACACCGCGCGGCGTTTTTCGAGCGGAGACATGTTCAATCCACGCGACAACGTGCTGGCCGGCGCGCGTTATCTACGCTTCCTTCTGGACCTGTTCAAGGAGAACGTCGAGCTCGCGTTGGCCGCATACAATGCCGGGGAAAACGCGGTGATTCGCGCCGGCTATCGCATTCCGTCATTGCCGCAGACGCGCCTGTACGTCCCGCGCGTGCTCGCGCGCTACAAGCAGTTCCTCGCTGCAAGTTGACGATTCGACGGTTCGATGATTCGCGCAGTCCGCGCAGCGTGCCGCAGCGGATGTCGCGCACAGGAACGCGTTGTCGAACGTCACGAGCGAGGGACGTTCGACAACGCGTGTCAGTCGGCTCTCGCCGACTGATGGCTCAAGGAAACGCGGGAACGGCCGGGTCCTCTCCTTCGAGATGCGCTTCCGCATGATGCTGCGTGATCAGGTGCTCGATCTCATGGACGCGGTCCTTCGGGATATCGATCATCATCAGCAGTTCGCCGCGCTCGATCCCTTCCTCGAAACGCTTCAAGCGTGTGTTCGGCACGTCGATGCCGATCATCGACGCCGCCCACGCACCGAAGCCGGCGCCGGACAGCGTGATCGTCACGACGGCGCCGCCGGCGATCGGCAGGCCCGCAGGCGGAAACGCCAGCGCAACCAGTGCCACCAGCATCCCGGTCGCACAACCGACCGCCGTGCCCCGGGCGAGCGAGGGCAGCAGGTCGCTGCGTTGCGTCAGCGAGGCCTCCGGCAAGCCGTCGAGCACGATGTTGTGGTTCGCAATGACGTGGATATGCCGCCATTCGACTCGGTGCACCAGAAGCTCGGTCACGATCGACTGCGCGCATTGCGGCGTCGGCAACAGAAAATAGACGCGTCTCATGGCTCCCCCTCCTCCTCCCTTGCGTCAGGAATGCATGGATGTTCCTGCTGACATTCTTGTCCGGCGCACGACCCGTTTGAAGTGGGAACACTCGCCGAAATGCATGGGGGGAAAGCAGTAGGTGCCGTCTTGCTCGCGCATGTGTCAAAGCCGCCCGTAGCTGTGCAGTCCGGACAGGAACAGGTTGACGCCGAGGAACGCGAACGTCGTGACGACGAGCCCGGTGAGCGCCCACCACGCCGCGAACGTGCTGCGCAGGCCTTTCATCGGCCGCATGTGCAGCCACGACGCGTAGTTCAGCCACACGATCAGCGCCCAGGTTTCCTTCGGGTCCCAGCTCCAGTAGCCGCCCCACGCCTCGGCCGCCCACAGCGCGCCGAGGATCGTCGCGATCGTGAAGAACGCGAAACCGACCGCGATCGACTTGTACATCACGTCGTCGAGCACGTCGAGCGTCGGCAAACGATCGGCGAGCACGCCGCGCTCCTTCATCAGGTACGCGACCGACACCATCGCCGACAGTGCGAAGCTGCCGTAGCCGATGAAGTTCGCAGGCACGTGGATCTTCATCCACCAGCTCTGCAGCGCCGGCACGAGCGGCTGGATTTGCTGCGCGTCGCGGGCGATCGAATACCACATCAGGAAGCCGACCGCCGCGCTGATGACCAGCAACACGAACGCGCCGAGCGCGCGCGTGCCGTAATGGCCTTCGTAGTACAGGTAGAGCAGCGCGGTGATCAGGCTGAACAGCACGAACACTTCGTAGAGGTTCGAGATCGGAATGTGGCCGACGTCGGCGCCGATCAGGTACGACTCGTACCAGCGCACCATCATCCCCGTGAAGCCCAGCAGCACGGCGACCCACGTGAGCTTCTGCCCGATTGCGCCACCTGTCTCCGAGCGGGTCAGCGTGCCGATCCAGTAGAAGATCGTCGCGAGCACGAACAGCGCGCTCATCCACAGGATTGCCGACTGGCTCGACAGGAAGTACTTGAGGAAGAACGCCGATTCCGCGCGCGCGAGGTCGCCCTGGTAGATCTGGATCGACAGCAGCGACAGCACCGCGATCGACGCCATCAGCAGCCGGGCCGGATTCCAGCGCCAGCCGAGCGTGACGAGCGCCGGGACGGTGCAGATCAGCACCGCCTTGTCGTAGTAATCCATGTGCGCGTTGTAATGCACCAACGCATAGCCCGCGCCAAGCACCAGCTCCAGCGCGAACAGCAGGTTGACCGGAGGCAGGTATGCGATCGGTTGAAGCGCGTCGTCCGACGCAGATGGTCGAACGGGGCCCGACACGGCTCGACGCTGATGCGCCGGTTTCGCAACACACGCGACGCCTCGACGAGAGGCTTGAATCAGTTTCATGGTCGTCACCTCGATCGAACCGCGTGCTTCAGGAAAAAAAAGCGGTGCCCCGCCCCGGGGGAGACGGGACACCGAAATAATCACCGTCAGCGTCGGTTTGCCCGTACGGCCTGCCTCGCATGCCGCAGGCGACGCTGGTCCGGTGCCATGTGCTCATTGATCGGCCTGCGGACTAGCCGAGACCTCTGCCTCTTGTGGAAATGCCTCGACATAGGCTGCGACGGCACGCATGTCCTGCTCCGACATGTTCGCGCACACGCCCTTCATGATCGCGCCGCGCGGCCGTGTGTCGGTTTCGCGGAAGACCTTGAGCTGCTTCATCACGTAGTCCGCATGCTGCCCCGCGAGACGCGGAAACCGCTCGACCCCCTCCCCATGCTGGCCGTGACACGCGATGCATGCCGCAACGCCCTTGTCGGGCAGGCCCGACACGAAAATCTGCCTGCCCTCGTTGACGAGCGCGGCATCGCCGACTTCACCGAGGACCGCAGGCTGACTCGAAAAATACGTTGCGAGGTCGTCGATCTGCGCGTCGGTCAGATGCGTGAAGCCCCACATGAACCGCTTCGCATTCGGATCGGTTCGCGCATGGTTCTTGAAGTCAGTCAGCTGATCGACGAGGTATTCCTTGCGTTGTCCGGCGAGCTTCGGAAACATCGGCGATACCGACACACCGGTCGCGCCGTGGCAGTTCGAGCACACCTGCAGCGCGATGGTCTTGCCCGACACGGCCGGGTTGTCGATCTGCCGCGACCGCTCCAGGTCATGACAGGCCGACCCGGCCAGCAGCATCGCAAGCGAAACGATTTGAGCCACCTTGTTCATGTCAGGAACCTCCTTGGCGCAATCTTTGCCGCCCTCTGAATCGATTCCGTTCGGCGGCGGTGCGCATCTGCATCGACACGCGATGCGAGATGCGCGCCGCCCGCTCGTTACGCATGCTCCAGTCGGGCGCGCGAACGGGAAACGCCGGACGCGATGTCAGAACGAAGCGACCCATAGGTACAGGAACAGCGTGTCGTTGTCTCGCGCGTTGCGTCCCATTCCGTCGTAGTTGGTCGTCGCGCCGAGGAACTTGGTGAAGTGCGTGTATTGCAGGCCGACACGGACGTACTGAACCGGTATCCAGAATATTTCCGGCGTCCAGCCCTGCGTGTTCGGATGGAAATTCGCGCTGGCGGAATACAGCGTGCTGTCCGGCGTGCCTGTCGTGTTGAAGAACGAAAGGCTCACGCCGTATTTGGCCTGGTAGATGTACGACGCCTTGAGCCGCAGGGAATTGAGATTCGCCGCGGTGTTGTCGCTCAGCACGAAGTTGTTCGGGTCATGGATGTTCTCGCGCACGTAGCGCGCCTGCGCGGTGACCGTGTGCGGTTCCAGCAGGTACTGGTACTGCGCGTCGAAACCGTAGTCGCGATAGCGTGTCGCGCCCGTGCCGAAGATCGGGAAGTTGTTCGGGTCGTTCGGATAGACGTTGACGCTGAAGCCGAACGCACCAACCATCAGGCTGTGAGGCCCCCAGTCGTGCGTCAGCGCGATGCGCGCATAAGGGTTGTAGCCGCGCAGATAGACCTGCGGGTGGTCCGGGTTCCCCTCTTTGTTCCCGTGACTCAGGAACGACCAGATGCCGTCGGCCGTGCTGTATGCGGTCATCTCGGCGTAGAACGTCTTGTTCCAGTACAGGTATGCACCCGTGCCGACGACCTGCATCGAGAGGCTCCCTTCGATCACCGGCAGGTTCGGGATCTTGGCAACCGGGCTGATCGTCGACGAAATATATGGGTAGCCCCATGCGGGCGCCGTGTTGAAGACGTCCTGCACCGTCGGGTTGTTGTGCAATGTCACGCCGAGGATCAGGTCGTTCGCGGAGGATATGATCCGGTCGACGAAGCGGAAGTCGGTATTGTCCGATGACCAGTGGCCTTTCCATTTGCCGCTGCTGGGGTCCTGGTGGTCGTAGTTCGTATAGGTGAACTGCGCGAAGCCGCCGATCTTGTCGGTGATCTTCCCGGCGAGAAAGACGCTCGCGAAGTCGAACATCGGCAGGCCATCCTTGGTATTGATGGGGTTGCCGGTGGCGTCGCTGTTGAATCTCGTCTTGCTCAGATCGCCAATCGCCATCGCTGCGAGCGGAAATGTGCGCTCGCCGATCGTATAGCCGTTCAGCTTGAACATGCGCCCATACGGCGTGAGTTCCGGGAATTGTCCGCCGGCATGGCATGCGACACAGCTTTGTCCGGTCTGGCGCGCGAAGATCGGCAGCGCCTGTACGGCCGAAACCTGCAGCAACGCCAGCGTCGCGAGCACGAGCGTCAACCCGCGACGAAGCCAGTGATGACGTGTGCCATGGCCGACCACGATCGGTGTCATGACTGTTTCCCCCTGCACCTTATTCCGCCCCTACCCGACGCGACATCCGAACGTCGCGCGATGCCTTCATTGTGCGAACCGCCAGTGAAAACCGGCATGGGGCGATCCCCTCTTATCCCGCTCTGATCCCTCCTCCATCTCGACGCGTACAGTTGCTTAGGGGACGAGCCAGCCCCCATCGGCGACGAGTTTCGATCGATCCGGCCCGGCGAACCGCACGATATAGCCGCCCTTCGACGCGACGTGCTGCCCGGGGGCGAGCGTCAGGCGCGGATAGTAGCCGGTCAGGATGCGGCGTTCGAGCATGTCCTGGATGCGTTCGACGAGGTACTCGCGCACGAACACGTCGACCACGTGGCTGAGCGTTTCGGCGAGCAGGCCGCACGCGAGATACGTGTCCGCCTGCACCTGCGGCGCAACCATCGGAATCTGCCGGATCGTGAACCAGCCGAACGCATAGTCGACGCGCACGCGCCGCCCTTCCGGCAGGTCGAACGGATACGCGATGCGCGTGACGTCGCGCCAGCTCGCGGGCAAAGGCGTGTTGTCGAGCCCGCCCAGCAGCCCGGACATGAAGACCGTGTCCGACCCGGGCGGCACATGGCCGAGCGCCGCGATGTCGGGCGGCCGCAGCCACAGCACGAGCACATCGTCGCGCGGCATCCGATGCAATGCGTGTGCGACGCTGTCGCCCGGCGCGAGCGCATGATTCGACACCGCGATGCCGCGCCCTTTCAGCGCGGCGGCTAGCGCCTGTGCACCCCGCTCGCCGTTGTCGCCCGTGCGATAGACCTGCCAGACCGTCTTCACCGCTTTCGACGCAGGCCTCGCACCGGCTTCATCCAGAATGCGCTTCGTGATCAGATCCGCCTCGAGCAGCACGCCCCTCGAGAAGTACACGGAATAGAAATCGTGATCCGTTTCGACCGGCACCTCGACGTTCGGGAAGAGGCAAGGCACGGCCTCCTCCTCGCAGAAGTCGTGGACGGGCGCCCAGTTCCTGCCGCCCAGTCCCGACACGACGGCCAGTACGGGCTGCCGCGCGAGATCCTCTCTCAGTTGCTCACGCCACGTGTCGGGGGGGCCCTTGAGCTCCCATACATGCAGTTCCCAGTGGCGATTGACCATGAACATCATCTTTCGCGTCGAGCGCAGCGCCGGCGTCGCGCCGATCGGAAACGCGTTCTTGTCCGCGAAGTAGTGCTGCAGCACGTCGAGCATGCCTGCCCGCTTCACGGGGTCTGCATCGGGCGTGACGATCGTCGCGAAATGCAGCACCGTGTCTGTCACGCCCGGCAGCTTGCGTTGATCGAGGCGCTTCAGATAGCCGGTCAACGCGGCCATGTCGGCGTCGCTGAGCGCGTAGTGCGGCATCAGTCTGCTGAGCGGTTTGCCTTCCGAATCGATCCCTTCGCGCACGGCTCTCGCGAGCAATGCCTCGGTGTACGGTTCACGATCGGTGCGCATGCTGGGAACGTAGGGGATGTCGAGATCCTCTGCCGATCGCGCACGAGGATGGACCAGGTAGCGCCACGTGATCGGCGGGATCGTGTTGTTGCCTTCCTTCGTGCCCAGGCCGCTGTGCTGATGGCAATTGATGCACGCGGCCGCAGCGCCTTGCAGGCGCACGCCGTCCTCATGCACCGCGACGAGCGGTTCGCCCGAACCCAGGATGCCGCGCTGGAAGATCGCTTTTCCCGCGTCTGCCAATGCGACGGGCACTGCTGCCTCGCCGCAGGCCGCCTCGCCCGCGGGCACGCTCAGCGCCGCCAGCAGGAGGCACCGCACGAGCATGCGCGGCGCGAACGGGCGCGCGCCCACGAGGGCGCGCAGTCGCCCCAGAATGGCGTTCATGGCCGTGGCGTCGGTCGGCCGCCGGTGCCAGGCTGCGCCGGCGACACGTTCGCATCGATCGACACCGGACGGCGCTGCCCCGGCGATGCGGGCCTGCCGAAGATCGCATCGTCGAGCGGCGGGTTCAGCGACACCTTGTCGATGAACAGCGTGTCCTTGGTCGGCGACGCCGCCGTCCCGCTTTCGATTTTCAGCGGTATCTGCAACCCGTCGATGCTCTTGTAGTTGCTGTAATTCACCTCGACGGTGATCAGGCCGCGCGGGCTGCGCACCTGGCGGTCGGCCTTCACGTCCAGAAACGTCTTGCCGTCGACCCACACATGGCGGACCGCACCGGAAGGCAGCTTCACCGCAAGTCGGTACGCATCGTGCCCGCCCAGCTGATCGACACCGTCCAGCGTCACGCCGACGCCCTTCGCGTCATGGTCGATCAGCAACCCGTCGATCACTTGCTCGTCGCGCGCGGACGTCAGCTCGTCCACCGTATACGGCCGCACGTTCGCGTTGCCGCCACTGCTCGCGCCCAGCTTCCAGCCTGCGTGGCCGTCGAATACGCGCACGGCCTTCTGGTTGAGCACGGTGATCTCGAAACGCGTCTTGTTCGGACGTTTCATCGCGAGAATGAACGGCATGTCCCGCACGGGCGCGTTCACGCTGTCCACGTGGCCGGACCAGACCATCGTCTGGATCTTGCGCCATGCGTCGAGCCCGCCTCTCGCCGCGATATTCTTCTCGACGATCTGGTCCGCACTCAGACTCTGCCCCGGTAATTGCTCGCAGGCACACAAGGCCGCCATCACGCAGCCGGCGAGCATCCACGATCCGATTCGTCTCATGGTCTTCGCCCTCCCCCGGTTGTCCGGCTAGTGGCTCGTCACCTTGGCGATGCTGAGGGGCGGCTTGCCGAACATCGCATCGTCGGCCGTCTCGTTCACCGCGACATGCTCGATCGTGATCTTGCGCGTCTGCTTGACGCCATTGACGACGGTCTCGAGCGTGTGCGGCACGACGAGACCGTTGTCCTTCTTGTAGTCGCGATAGAAAATGGCGACGCTGTGCGGCTTGCCGTCGAGCACGCGCGGCTCGCCTTCGATCTTCAGTTCGAGATAGCTCGCCGCATCGACCCACAGGCGGCGCTCGGCGCCGTCCTTCGTCGTCAGCTTCAGCACGTATGCGCGGTGTCCCTCCACCTGTTCCGTGCCGAGCGCCTGGATCGTCGTGCCCTTGTTCGCGTAATCGATCAGCGGGCCGTCGAGCTCGGCCGATTCCGCGGCGGACTTGAGCTGCGCCGGCGTATACGGCACGACTTCGTTGCGTCCGAGGTACGGCCTGACGGTCCAGCCTTGCGCGCCGTCGAACACCTGCAGCGCCGTCTGCCGCTCGAACACGATCTCGAGCCGGCTCTTGTGCGGACGCTTCAACGTCATCGTGAACGGCAGCTTCGTATTCTTCGTGCCGCCCGCATCGAGCTGCCCTGTCATCTTCATCGTCGACACGGCGCGCCACGCCTGCAGCCCGCCGCGGGCCGCGACATTGCGCTCGACGATCTGCGCCGCGCTCAGGTGCGATGCCGATGGCGCCTGGGCATTCCCCGCTGCCGAAGCCGCGAATGCGGCCTGGCCGAAAGTCAGAAAGCCGGCGGCACAGGCCGCCGTAATCGACTTGAAAAGAAACCGGTTCATGACTTTTCTCCTCGCATGCAGGCCGCCGGCCCCCGCCGTACGGCACGCTGCGCCTGTGTGTGATTACTCGACCACCAGCCCGTCGATATGAAGCGTACCGATCAGCACGCTGACCCGGTCGCCGCGCTTGATCGGCTCTCCCTTGTTGGAAAACACCATCCAGTATTCCTGGCCCGCCTCCAGCTGACCCGACTGCCGCAGTGCGCCGATCTGGTCCATCACCGGAACCGTGAGCACCGCGTGGCTCGCGTCCCCGTACAGGTACGCGGTCGCCTTGCTGTCGGCGAGCGGCCGGGCCCTCTGCGGATCGGTCACGCGGTAGCTGAAGCGAATCAGGTTGCCCGACGCGGTGCTGCGCACGTGCAGGTCACGGATGCCTTTCGCGAATTGGTAATACGCCTTCGCCTGTCGCGGCAGGCTCACGGGCGAGTACGGCGAGTGCACGCGAGCGGCCGGCGTGCCCTGCCCGGCCGCGGCCGGCTGAGGCCGGACCGCGGCGAGGCAGGCGCCGCCCGCGAGCAGCAGCGCCGCTGCCGTGCGGACGGTCGACCGCTTCATGGCTGGCTCCAAAGCGCGAGCGGATCGATCAGCGGGGTGGCGGTCATGCCGCCCGAGCTGGTCGACATGAACTCGACCGCGCCGACGTCGTATCCGCTGCCCGAGGTTTTCGCCTGGGTCTGCGCGCCTTGTTGAACCTGCGGCCTCGGCGTGCCGAAGATGTCGTGATCCGGCGCACCGGTTGCCGTGGCCTTGCCGATCGCAGGCGACGTGCTCTTGATCGCGTAGTTGCCCATCACCACGTTGTAGCCCGTCTTGCCCGCGGTGAGCGCCGCGTTGAACAGCGACAGCGGCCCGTACGACATGTTGATCCACTGGTTGCCTTCATCGGGCGTCGCCGTCGGCATCAGGCCGAACAGCGGGTTCGGCAACACCGCGTCGGCAATCCCGGGCGGCACGGCAAAGCCGTTTCCGCCGGCTTCCGGCGGCACGCGCGAGCCGTTGCAGTACTGGCCCACCGTCTGCGGATTCGCCGAGAAGTTGGTCGCGCCGTAGCCTGACGTGCTGCTCATGATCGAATACTGCGGGTTCATCGTCAGTCCCGATTCGTGAGTGGTGGACGAAAGGTCGCCGTACGCGCCGATATCCCAATACATCGGCGAAGTCGCGGAAGTCGTGCCACCCGTCACGCAGGCGCCGTTCGTCAGCCCCTTCTGGTTCAGCACCGGGTTCAACGTGACCGCGTTCTGCACGCCGGGGATGTTCGGGTTCGGGTTCGCGCTCACCGTGATGTAGAACGAGCGGTTCTGCCAGAACACGTTGTTGGTCAGCACCGGGTTCGAGAACTGCATGCAGTTCGGCTCGTTCGCGGGACACGTGACCTTCCCCGTGAAGTTCGCGGGCGGGATGAACGCCGTGATCAGGTTCTGCGTGTGGCTTGCCGTCTCCAGCCCGGCCGGCTGCGGCGTCGACGTCTCGATGTAGCTCGTGCACGTCGAATCCGCGCTGTTCGGGCTGCTCGTGCATCCCGGCGGCGGCACGTTCGATTGCGACGCAGCCGGCGTATTGAACAGCACCCCGGCCGACGCCGTCGAATCGTTCGCGATCACCGTGTTGTTGACGAAGTTCACGCGCACCGCATCCTGCAGCGATACGCCGCCGCCCGACCAGCCGGCCACGTTGTCCGCGATGATGTTGTTGGTCACGTTCACCTGGTACCACTTGTCCGGGTTGGCGAGGTTGCGCTGCACGTCGGTGCCGTTGATGCTCTGCAGCCGCAGGCCGCCGCCCTTGCCGCTTTCCGCGGTGTTGCCCATGATCAGGTTGCCGTCGATCACGAGACCCGGGCCGACGCCGTCGGAAAGCTGCGGCGCGCAATCGACGTCGACGGTGGAGTTCTCGCAGAACGTGCCGTCGGGCGGCACGCCCTGCGCGATGATGCCGCCGCCGTAGGTCGGGAGCGTCGGGTTGTTGCTCTGGTTGAACAACACCACGTTGTGCGAGATGTCGCCGTTGTAGCTGAACCCGAAGTGCGACACGCCGCCGCCGTCACCGCTGCTGATGTTTCCGCATACCCAGTTGTAGTTGAAGCGGTAGTTGTCGGACCCGGAGCAGAAGGTCACGCCGCCTGCCGCCGATGGCGTGGTCGAATTGATTTCGTCGCCATACGACGCGTTCGACGTGACCGCGTTGTGATGCACGTTGACATTCGTGTTGTAGTTGAATGCCAGCTGCGTCACGCCGTCCGTCGGCGAGATCGTCCCGTCCGGAACCTCGACCTGACCGATCGTGATGCCTCCCGTGAGCGTGCCTGCGTTGCTCGTCACGCGGTTGTTGGATACCTCCGTGAAGTGGTTCCAGCCGTGCAGGAAGATACCGCCGCCGCCTTGCGAGCTGTTGGTGAACGTGATCCCGTCGATGCGCGACGGATTGCACAGGAAGTTGCTGTAGTTCGGGTTGTTCGGATCCGTCGTGCAATCGCTCACCGTGAGCGGCGTGCAGATGCCGTTCGCGGTGCAGTTCGTGCTCGGCTGCACACCCTTGGCCAGCACCGTGATGCCCGCGCCCTCGTACGCACCCATCAGCGACGGCTCCATCAGCAGTTCGCCCAGGTTGCCGTTGAGGTTCTGGTCCCAACCGACGGTCGGCTCGAACGGTATCGCGTCCGCGTGGCTCTGCATCTGCGACGTGCACTGGTAGGCGTTCGTCGGATCGTACGGGTTGTTGGTCGGCGAGATCGGCTTCGTCGGGTCGTAGGCCGTGATCAGGCCGCCGTCCAGCGACACGCCGAACAGGCAGTCGACCAGCCTGCGCCACGGATCCAGCTTGCCCGACGGATGCGTGTTCGCGTTGACGATCACCGACGGTGCGCCGACGCCTTGCAGCCGGACCGGCTTCCACATCACCAGCATCTCGTTGTACGTACCCGGCCCCACGACGATCATGTCGCCGGCGCTCGCGCTGTTGATCGCTTTCTGGATCGCGTCGTTCGTGCCGTTCTCTCCGCTGACGAGGGTCGGCGCCTTGCCGCCGACCGTGACGGTCACCGTGTCGATCGACCGCTTGCCGCTGTCGGTCGAGATCACGAGCTCGCCGCACTGGGTCGGCACCGTGCCGGCCGGCAGCGTGCCCTGCAGCGCAGGCATCTGCGGGATCGTGCAGGTCGATGCCGACGTCTTCGTTGCCCCGGGCGGATTGCTCAGGTCAGGCACGCTGACGACGATCTTCGAATCGCTCCACGACTGCACCGGTGCATTGACGCCGGCAATGGTGACCCGTCCCTTGCCCTGGCTCGCTCCGAAGCCATAGTGGCGCGTAATGAACTTCTGGTTGAACGGCGCGCTCGTCTGGCTCGGTCCCGTGTAGGCGTTGTTCGGCACCTGCTGGTCGCCCAGCGCGTTGATCGTCAGGTTGTGATGAGGCGCCATGACCCACGGGCCCGCGAACGTATCGCCGGTCACGCTCGAGATCGCGGGCGTCGCGTCCGGATACGCGCAGTCGGGCTGGTTGTAGCCGTCGGCGAACGCCTGCACCGGCACCACCGGCGTGTCCATGTATTGCGTCTGTCCAGGCATGAACGGAATCTCGTAGCAGAACTGGCTGTATGCCGGGTTGTACAGCGGATCGGCCATCGTCTTGCCGGGATTCTTCGGATCCGGAATCGGACCCGGATCGTTCATGCACGCGACCATCATCGTCGGCGCATAGCCGGTCGGGTTCGGAGGATTCACTTCCCAGGTCGAGAACGTCAGCCCGTTGTAGATGCCCCATTGATCCGAGTAGGTGCGCGAGATTTCATTGCCGGAGAAATCCTTGAACGAAACCGGCACGTTCGGCACCGCGAACTTCTCGCCGAACTGCGGCGAATACGGGTCGAACTCCGACGAGAAGTCGTCGAGCATGAAGCCCGTGTAGTGCGCGCTGACGTGCGTCGAGCTGAAGATCCAGAACTTCGCGAGCACCGACTCCTCGTTCGTGAGCGCCACTTCCTTGCGATCGCACAGATGCCGCGACGCGCCCGCGAACGGTGCGACTTCCTTCGAGCCCGGGAACAGGCTGATGTAGTCGGGCACGATCCGCAGCTCGCCGACGCACGGCCAGAACCGCTCGACGCTGCCGGTGTCGCCTTCGGCATGCGGCGTCGAACCGAGGTCCGTGGTCATGTTCTGCGCGTTGTTCGGGTTGTAGCTCGAGTTCACCGCCGCCTGGTCGGGAAGAATGTAGACGTTGCCGATCCCGCCGAACTGCTGCGTCACCGGCGCGATGTAGTTGTCGCCGATCAGGATGTTCTTGTCTTCCTCCTTCACCAGTTCGTAGCCCGGCGGCACGATGATCTCGACCACGTACTTGCCGGGAGGCAGCATCGGCGTGCCGTCGACGGGATTCGTCCCGAGCGTCCCGACGCAGATCTTGCAGTTCGTCCCCGTCGCGGTCGGCTTGCCGTTCGCGTCCACCGCGGTCACGCTCGGGAACTTGTACGCTCCGTCATACGGTGCCGGCTGGATCTGATTGAACACGTGCATGCCGTCATAGCACTTGTACTGGCCGTTACCGCTGCCGCCGCTCGCGGTTTTGCCGCTCGAGGGCATTTGACGTTGCAGCGGATCGAGCCAGTAGGTGGTGTTCTGCAGCGTGTAGAAGAACGGGTCGCTCGGATCCTGTCCCGGGCAATTCATGTTCGGCGTCTTGCCGTCGGCGCGGAAGCCCTGCGCCCAGCTGTCCCAGCTCGACGTCTTGGTCGTGTCGACGAGCGTCAGGTTCGTGGTGCCGTCCGCAGCCGTACCCTCCTGGTACAGGTTCACCGTGACGTTCGGCACGTCGGGCGTCCACTTCGTGTGGATGAGCAGTGTCGGATCGTCGAACGGCCGCGTCGACGCGTAGATCACCTCGCCGCGAATCCCGCCGTTCTCATTCTTCGCAAACTGCCTCTTGCCGTACTCGATGAACGAGTTCTGGCCGGAGAAGCCTTGCCACGCCTCCGACGTCACCCACGGCGGATCGACCCGGCCCGTCGAACCAGTGCCGGTGTTCTTGCAGTCCGCGTCCGCGCAGTACCGGGCACCCGGCACCTGCAGGTTCGGCGGCAGGGAGAAGTTCTCGGCCGTGTTCGCGAGGTTCGCGGCAATCGTCGACGTCCGGGCGCCCTTCACCGTGGTGTTGTCGACCGCGCCACCCGCGTCATAGACCACGTGTGTGCCTGTCGGCGCGTAGCGCGTCATGTCGTCGTCGACCACGTACCAGTTGAACAGCGGAAACACTTCGTTGAACGGCGCGATGCCGTTGGCGTCCGTCACGTTGAAGTTCGAGAAGCTGCCGTCGCGGAACCGCATATTGACCGAGGCCAGTGCGATGGGGGCGTCGTTCGTGCCGCCGTCCCAGACGCCGGTTTGGTTCTTGTCAATGAAGGTCCGCGTATAGAGGTTCGTCTGCCACTGAAGCACGGGAATCTCGCCAAGGTCGACCGTCGTATTCCCTTTGGCATCAGGAAGCGCCACCGCCTTTGCAAGCCCGTCGACGATCTGGTCGTTCCATTGGTCGAAGATCGTGATGCGCGTCGTGCCGTTGGGCAGGCCGCTGAGCGTGAACTTGCCCTGGGCGTCGCATTTCGTGAAGCCGTAATCCTCGCCGTCCGGGTCGCCGACGCTCACGTAGCACTGCGAGAAGGCCAGTGAATCGTGCGTCCCGCTGCTGTACAGGTTTTCGTTCGGCGGACGGCTGTAGTGCAGGTTCGTGACGGTGCCCGTGATCGTGTTCGGGCACGGGCCCGTGTCACATATCCCCGACTTCGCCGCGTTCGTCCTCCGCGCATTGATGATCTGCGGATTCGCGAAGCCGATCGACACGTGATAGCCCGCCGGGCCGAACTCCTGGAAGTACGCGGGCCCGCCGACCTTGATGAACGCGTCATGCGCCTTCTGTCCGTCGAGCGTATTGGTCTGCAGCCATTCCTCCCCTCGGCCGATCCGGTCGGCCGCCGGCGTCGCAATCACGCCGTAGCGGCCCGGCATCAGGTTTGCAATCACGGCCTGACCGACGAGCGGCGACAGCGTCTTGCCGTCCGATTCGTATTTCGGGCAGGTCGGGATCATGCCGACCAGGCCGTCGGTCGCCGCCGTGATCGGGCACGCGTTGAGCCCGGTGAGCGGGTCGACGGTGCCCTGCAGCGAATTCGACAGCGGCATGTTGAACATGTCGTAGGTCATCTGCCCGGTCGGGTCGCCCGTGCCGCCGGCGTCGTCCCAGAGCTTGATCTCGAACCCGCCGAGGCCCGGCTCACGCGCCGTGCCGAAGCCGTCGGTCCCGCCGCTGACGTCCACTTCGCCGTTGAGCGGTGCATCGTCCTCGAACACGAACACCGAGAGCTTGGCCGTCGGATACGGCGTTTCAGTCAGCAGCACGTTGAGTTGCCCTGCTTGTCCCGCCGCGGTCTGTCCTGCCTTCGCGGCCGCGATCTGCGCGGGCGCGATCGTCGCGCCACCCATGCTGTGCCCGCACTTGCCGGTTCCCGCTGCAAAATCCGCGCCGCTCGGGCCCGACTTGCAGTCCTGCGCGATGCTGAATTGCCTCGTGCCGTTGTACGGCGCGCCGCCACCGTTCGAGAACGTGTTGCCGGCGTCGCCAGGCAGGATCGAGATGTAGTAATGCTTGGTCGGATCGAGCGCCACGTACTTCGGATCGACCTGCACCTGTTTCGTGGGGTCCGTGCCGGTAGTGCGGCACACGCCGTTGCCGACGTCGCACACGGCCGCCTTGTGCGTGTTGGACGCCGGGTCGTACACGGTCTGTCCGGATTCGCAGGCGACCACGCCAACGCAGCCCGCGGCCACCACCGGCATGTAGCTCGTATGGAAATTCGTGCCGAGGCTCGGGACCGGCAGCGGCGGGCAGTATGACGGCCGCACCGTCGTATTCGTCGAATTCACCTGGCAGGCCGGATCGATCTGCATCGTGCGGTCTTCTTCGATGATCCAGCGATAGTCGGTGAGCTTGACATTCTTGTTGGGCGACACTGCATCCGGCGCCATGCTCGGCGCATCCATCACGTTGACGACGAGCCCGCTGCCGGGATTGAAGGTCACGGTCACGGTGCCGGGCTTGGTCGGATCGCTCGTCTGGTTTTGCGTATTGGTGACTGTGTACTGGAACGTCACCGTCTGCGGAGTCGGATTGGTGCTGGCCAGTTGCGGATTCGTTGGCGCCGCGGTAAACGATCCGTCCGGATTCAGCGTCACGGTACCGTTCTTGGCACTCGACGCAACGAGCTTCGCGTTGAGCGGCAGTCCTGCCGGATCGTTCGCGCTGGCGAGCACGCCGGGCGCGCCGACCTGCATCTGGAATGCGTTGTTGCTCGTGAAGCCGGCGTTACCCGCCGTTGGCGTCGACAGGCATTTGTTGCTCGTCGTGCAAGGGGTCAGTGTCACCGTCGCGCTTGCTGCGGACATACCACCGTTCGTCGACTGATAGGTAAAGCTGTCGTTGGTTGCACTAGTCGAAAGATAGGTGAACGTGCCGTCATTGTTCAGCGTGAACGTTGTGCCGACGACTGCGTTGGCAGGCGGGGTCACGAGCTTCACACCATATACGCCGGAGTCGTTTGCGATCACGCCCTTGGCCGGGTCCGACACGGTCAGGGTCGTGCCCGGCACGAACATGTAGTTCGCGCCCACGGCAGTCGGCGTTTCGCCGATGCCCGCGGTCGCCGCCGGCAGCGCGTTGTTGACCGCGATGTAGCCTTGCATGCCGCCGTCGCGCTGATTGTTGGTCGACAGGCTCAGCTGCCGGTCGTACACGGGCAATGCCCCGGCGGCCGGCGCGTTCACCAGCACGTCGTAGGTCTTGCCGGCGGCCATGAACACGGAGTTCTGGATGCGCGGGTTGCCGGGCAGCGCATTGCCGTCCTCGGCGATGAGCGAGAACCCGGGCACGGCCGGATTGCCCGTTTGCGCGCCGACCACAGCGGGAATGTGCATGCGCAGGCCAGCGTTCACGAGGCGCACGAGGATCTGTCCCGTCAACGGCGACACAGTCGCGCTCGGCGGGAAGGCCGACGCATTCGGGGCCGTGCGATCGAAGGCGACGCCGTTGATCAGGTAATAGCGCGGATCGTAGTTCACCGCCGGCGGATAGCAGGTACCGAACGAGGTGGACGCCGAATTGCCACATCCGCCGGGCTGGCCCGACCACGCTGCGGTTTCGCTGAAGCCCGGCTTCGCGACGGCCGCGGCGACCGCCGCGTTCTGCACGGGATCGATCTCGCTCATCAGCATCGGCACATCGGCGTCATAGCAGCTCGCCGCATTCGGATAGGCCTGCTTCGTCGAGGTGCAGGTCGAAGCTAGGACGCTCGGGCTCGTCACGACCAGCACGCCGTAAAGGCCCATCGGCCCCTGGATCGACGGGTGCGTGCCCGACTCGAGCAGATAGGTGCCGGGCTTGAGGTTCGGCCACGTGAGCATCGTGTACGCCGTCGGATCGGTCGACGGCGCGACTTCGGTCCCGAACGACTGGATGCGCGGCCCTTGCGGGGGCGGCGTAAATGCCGCGGGCGGCGCCGTATACGGCGTCGGGGCGGCCGTGGAAGACGAGACAATCGGCCAGGTCGTTGCGGTCTGCGTCGGATGCGGCGGACTCGGCATGGTCGTTGGCGCGTTGCCCAACCCGCCACCCAGCTGCCCGACGATGACGAGCGAAGTCGGCACCGGCGTCGGCAGGTTGTTCGTCAGGTTGATCTGAAGCTGCCCGGCCGGCACGGTAATCACCACCGGCGACCAGTTCGCGCCAGCGGCCGGATTCGCCGGCACACAGGTGGCATTCGCGGCAGCCACCTTCGCGACGGTGGGCGGCGTGCACGTGTAGCCCCACATCGGCACGGACTGCCCGTCCGGCAACAGCGCCGTGGAAGCCTTCGCCGTCAGATTGACAACCGCTTGAGCGAAACAGGCCTCGCCGGCCGTCAGCAACATGGATGCCGCGACCCCTGCCTTGAACAGGCCGAACAGCGTCGCTGTGAGCTTGGTGGATCTCATCGCCTTTCTCCCCACCCCTAATTGGATTCGTCGATCGGAAATACCGGTGGATCGACGAGCATCATCATCATCATTCCGCCCGGGAAGATGTTGTTCGTCGTGATCTCGCGTTCGTTATGCGAGTGCCACATGAATGCAAAGCCCGCTTCCGTTGCTGCCGGGTTCAGTTGCGTGCCGCTGGGTGGCGTCGTTCCCGTCGGGGACGTTGCGCGCATGGTCGCGTCCGGTCCGAGATAAGGGCTGCCGCCGTACCAGAAACCGTTCGTCAGGATGTTCGAGTCCGGCAGCGTGACCGGCCCGCCGCTGGCAACCTGGCCGAACGGCGCCTTCTCGAGCGCCTTGCCGTGGTCCTGGCACCACTCGTAGTAGTTCGGCGCGCTGCGCGGAGCCCCGGAAGCTGTCGTGTAGTAGCCGTTAGCGTCCGGGATGCATACGCTGCCGTCCCCCGGGTAGTGCCCGTAGACGTCCCAGTTCAGGCCCTTGCCGGTCCAGTAGAAGATCCCGTCCATCGTGAGGCCCGGTGTCGTGGTCGTCGTGAACAGCAGCGGGCCGGCCGGCAATTGCGGCTTCGTCGGGTTGTTCGGGTCGACCGGGCTCAGCAGCAGGTTGCCGTCGCGCGCGAGCACACGCACGTGGTTGCCGTGCTCGTGGAACGGGTGCTGCCAGCGGCCCGTGCCGATGATCCGCAACAGCACCAGTTCGCCCGGATGCATGTGCGGGTTGCCGTTGTACGGCTGGTGCGGGTACTGCTGCGCGTAGTTCGGATCCATGTCGTCCGGCATCGAGCGGCCGTTGACCATGAAATACGCCGGGTGATAAGGCTCCGTCTCGACGGTCATGCAGCCGTTCGGCTTCGTGCACGTCGTGTTCGCCGCGACCTGCTGCTCCGCCTGCTGATGGATGCGCGGATCCATTTCGGAGAACTGAAACAGATACTCACGATCGTAGCAGGCCGCGCTGTTGTCGAAGGCCGCCGGTGCGTTGCGGAAATCGTGCTGGCCGAAGGGGCGGCCCGAATCAGGGAACGCCATGCAGCCTGCCGTGTTGGCCGACGTGTTCGGCAGCACGATGATCGCGCCGTAAAGCCCCATCTCGATCTGCAGGTCGCCCTGCGTGCCGCTGTAGTACGTATGCGTGCCGGGCGTCGACGCGACGAACGAGTAAGTGACCGTCTTGCCGTTCGGTACCTCCTGCGTCAGCAGACCGGTCGTGCTGTTACTGTCCGGCGTGCATGTCTTGCCATCCGGACTCAACGTCCCGGCGCACACGTTGAACCCCGGAAACAGGATCGACGTGTTGCCGGCCGCTACCGGAAGATTATTGGTGAGCGTCACGGTGATGATGTCGCCCTGCCTGACGATCAGCGTCGGACCGGGGATCTGCATCGTCGGACAGGTCGCGCCGGCGATCGTCGACGGCGAGAAGACGGGCGGCGTCAAGCTGTTCGCCGCGCAACCGTAGCCCCACGAATAGACGCTCGAACCATCGGGCTGCGTGATGCGCGCCTCCTGGACGGTCAGGTTGAAGACCTTGCCGGTGATGCCCGGCGCTGCGGCTTGTGCATGCAGCGACAGCAGCGCGGCAAGCGCCGCGACGCCGACGCGTGCTAGCTGTCGAAGGTGCGCGAGTGTCGCGGCCCACGCGCGGTGAGTGATGTGTCCCACGGCTTTTCTCCTCAGTGCAGGACTTCCCGGTCAGGCCCGCCCACTGAAGCAGGCGGGCCTTGATCATCAAGGATTGCAAATCTTCGTGCTCGGATCCACCGAACCGCAGATGTGGACTTCGGTCATCAATCCCCCGAAGTTCTCCTGATCGTTCGACAGGTGATCGAGGTTCGGCGTGTACAGGTAGAAAATCTGGCCCGAGCGGTACTTCGTCGTATCGCTCGCATCGAGAATCAGGTCGAGTGATTCCCCGCCGCCGAGCGTGATCGAGTTCGTGTCGTAAGCCATGTTGTTGCCGGCCATGTCACGCAGCATGCGGGCATTGATCGCGATCACGTGCATCGGGATGCCGAGCGACGCGAGCGTCTGGTATTCGGTGACGTCGAGATCCGAGATCCGCAATAGCGCCCTGCCGCCGGCCGGGATGTTGATCAGCGTCGGCAGCGGCTGCGAAGGATGCATCACGCCATCCGACGACGGCGTCTGGATCGAGCCTGTTTGGCCCGGAGGCACCGTGTTCACCGTGTCCGGATAGCTGCGGCCGTTCAACATGAAGAACTTGTCCTTCATGTCGGTGAACGGCTCCGGATTGAACGTCATGCCGACGAAGTGGAAGTTCGGATCGAAGCCGTGTATCTGGACCGGATATTCGACGTCGTACGCAGTCGAGCCGTCGCCGTCGTTGTACGCGTAAAGCGGCAGCTGCGGCTTCGGAGCCGTCGGGGCCACGGTGATGTTGCCGTTGGGCATTCGCATGAGCCCGGTGTCCTTCGGAGGCAGCGGCGTCGAGCACAGAATGTCGTTGCCGCAGCGGGTCCGCAGGTCGGCCTGCTGCGTGACCAGCGACTGGTATATCGACTGGCCCTGGGGCACGCGGTCCTGGCGCGGCCGCACAAAGAGCTGGCCGACCATGCCCATCTGCAGGTGCTCCGGCGGCGTGATGTGGCAGTGAAAGAAATAGGTGCCCGCATCCGGCGCGAGGTAGTAGTAAGTGAAGCTCGCGCCGATGTTGATCGCGACCGACGCATCCGGCACGCCGTCATAGAACGACGACGCGTTCGGATAGCCATGGAAGTGCACCGTGTGCTTCTCGAACAGGTCCGGGCGCATGATCATCCCGACGTTCGTGAGCGTGAGGAAGAACTCGTCGTCTTCGTCGATTGCCATCAGCGGCGCCGGCTCATTGCCGTTCATCACGCCGATATCCATGATCTGACGCGGATCGACGTGACCGTCCAGCGCACCGCCGGCATCCGGATCGGGCGCGAGGCCCACCGCGCCGTTGTAGGTCGAATCCGTTCTGGGATCGCCGACGGTGTTGAATACCGATGCGAGTTCCGTGCCGGGCAGGCCGGCCTTGATGTCCGCGAGCCCGGACAACGGTCCGAAAGCGAACAGGTAGGTCTGCACGCCATTGGCCATCGTCGCGTAACCGTCGCCGCCCGAGATCTGCTGGCACTTGATCGCGCCATTCGGGCCATTCGGGTTGGGATAGGCGGGCTCGCCGACTCCGGGCGCCAGCGCCGTCGGATGGGACGGCGTGGTGAACGGGCATTGGACGCGAAACGATTGTGCGAACGACGGCGCGGCGGACAACAGGAGCAGCAGTGCCGCCACACTGCTGCAACACATGCGGGTACTGAACATATGACCTCCATCCTTGGGGTCAACCAGCGATACGCGCTGGACGCCATGCTCTGCTGCGAACGCGGGCCGACGACGTCTTCGCATTGACCCGTATCTGGATTTTGCAGATCCGCGCGAGAGGCCGGGATGGGTCACCCCCCTACTTTTGCGTGGGGGGAGGCCTAGCGCAGTGGGGGGCGTTTTGCTCCGCTCGGCGGTGCGTGCCGGGTTGTCGCGAGCGGGCGGCAGCGAGTCGGTCTTTCGTCACGCCAAGATGGGCGCGTCACTCGGGCCCGAATGCACCGCGGTTGGAGAGCAGACGCGCGAACAACGCGGGAGAGCAGCAGCGAGTCGGTCTTTCGTCACACCAGGACGGGCGCGTCACGCGGGTTCGAATGGGCTGCGCTTGCGGAGCGGACGCGCGAACGTCGCGGGTGAGCAGATTCGAAAGCGAACTGTCAGAAAAGGTTGCAGACGGAGGTTGGATGACTGATGTGCTGCGCGACGATTCACGCGCCGATGTCGTCCGTATCCCATTCGATCCTGTCGAAGATCGCCTGCAGCTTCGCTCCGCGCGGCTCGTTGAGCTTCCTCGAGCATGAGGGCTGAAAGGCGGAGCGATGAGCCAACGTGCCGGGTGCAGCGAGAGCTGTCTTGCGCAACGCGCAATCCAGGCTCTTGCGACGCATCGGGGAGTCGATTTCATCCACGGGGTAACCCCGTAGTCCGGGAACATCAGTTGCCTGTTCCAGGGGTGTGCTTGACCCACCGCCCCGCGACGGCACTGTAGCGGCCGCGCTGCGGCGGTGTCAATCGCGGCCGGGTGTGCACGGGCGAAAGCGTTGCTTTCCGGTGCACCTCCAACAGTGGCGGTGACGCCCTTCCCTGCACAAGGTGCCTGATCTGTCTCTGTCGGATCCGGCATGCGTGGCGCATGCCTTTCGTCGACGCAGGATCCGTGCGATTCCGGGATGGTCCAGATTGCGATTGAATCGCTCTCTCAGGATAAGTTTTCTTATCATAACGATGTTATTTTCATTCAAAACTCAAACATCGAAAAACGCGTCTGCACCGACGCGATCGGTGACACTTGGATTTGGTCACGAAGACCAAGTGCACATGCATCAGGAAGACGCAATGCCGCCCGCGCCGGGTGTCTTGACATGTGCTTATAGACCACGAGTACGATGTCCGAATGCAACGTCTCCAGGCCTTCAAGTTCGAACTGATGCCAACTGGCGAGCAGCAGCGCGATATGCGCCGCTTCGCCGGATCGTGCCGGTTCGTCTACAACAAGGCGCTGGCGTTGCAGAAGGAGAATTACGACGCGGGCGGCACGTTCATCGGCTACGTGGCGATGGCAAAGCACCTGACTGCGTGGCGTAATGGGTCGGAGACGCCGTGGCTCAAAGATTCGCCCGTTCACCCGTTGCAGCACGCGCTCAAGGACCTGGAGCGGGCCTACAAGAATTTTTTCGGCAAGCGTGCAGCATTCCCGCGCTTCAAGAAGAAGGGCAAGAGCGACCGCTTCCGCTACCCCGACCCGAAGCAGATCAAGCTGGATCAGGGTAACAGCCGAATCTTTCTGCCCAAACTCGGTTGGCTGCGCTACCGCAATAGCCGGGACGTATTGGGTGAGTTACGCAATGCCACGGTATCCCGGAGTGCCGGGAAGTGGTTCGTCTCGATCCAGACACAACGCGAGGTCGATCCGCCCGTGCCGCAAGCCGCCCGCGCGGTTGGCATCGATGTGGGCGTAGCTCGCTTCGCAACGTTGAGCGACGGCACGTTCCTCGCACCGCTCAATAGCTTCAAGCGGCACGCAGGTCGGTTGCGCCGTGCGCAACGGGCCATGAGCCGCAAGGTGAAATTCAGCAGCAACTGGAAGAAGGCGAAAGCCCGCATCCAGCGCATCCATTCCCGCATCGGTAACGCCCGCCGCGATTACCTGCACAAGGCCACGACCACGATCAGCAATAACCACGCGATGGTGTGTATCGAGGATTTGCAGGTGCGGAACATGTCCAGATCAGCAGCGGGCAACACCGAGAATCCTGGTAAGAACGTTCGGGCCAAGTCCGGCCTGAACAAATCCATCCTCGATCAGGGCTGGTTCGAGTTCCGTCGCCAACTGGACTACAAGCTGGCATGGAACGGCGGCTGGCTGATTGTGGTGCCGCCCGCGAACACGAGCCGGACGTGTCCGGCGTGCGGTTGCGTGAGCGCGGAGAACCGGCTTACGCAGGCGCAGTTCGCCTGTATCGAATGCGGTTTCGAGGAAAACGCCGATGTGGTCGGCGCGATCAATGTTTTGGCGCGGGGACACCGCGTTGCAGCCTGTGGAGAGCCGGCGCAGTCGGGCCGCTCTGTGAAGCAGGAACCCGCTGAGGCGATCTGAAGCAAGCGTCATCGCTTTAGGAGCGGTAGGAATCCGCTGCCTTCCGGCAGGGGAGGATGTCAACATGATCGTCGATCCCGCCACCCAGGTCGTCGCCGCGGTCCAGGGCCTGTGCTTCGGCGGCGGCTTCGAGCTGGCGCTGCGTGCGGACGTGATCTTTGCGGCCGAATCGGCGACATTCTGGCATCCTGAACAGACGCTCGGGATCGTCACCGTCCTCGGCGGCATCTATCGCGTCGCCGAGCGCGCGGGGCGTGCGCGCGCGTCCGAGTGGGCGCTGACGTCGGAAAAGGTGCCGACCGCAACGATGGAGCGCTTCGGCATCGTGAACCGCGTCGTCGCCGATGCGGACCTGCTGACCGAAGCATCCGCTTTCGCGCGCAAGGCCGCATCCGGGCCCACGCGCGCGTATGCCGCACACAAGGCGCTGTTGCGGGCATCGGCAGTCGGCGGCGTCGCAGCGGCGGTCGTCGCGCTGTTCGAGCGCGACGAACACCTGAAGCGCTAGGTGACGATCGAGCGTCGCGCGCAGCGTTTGGTCCAGTTCCGTCGGTTTACATGTGGAACGCGCATGCGTTGCCACGACCTGGTGGCCTTCAGGCCTCCTTACCCTGCCTGCCCGCCTCGTCCGCGGCGCGTATCGCGCGGCGCAGGCGCTCGATGCCGACATCGCGCAGGCCGAGGCGCTCGAGCGTCGCGACCGTCGCGTCGAAATACGCGCGCGACGTGCCCAGCGGCCCGCACCCGGTGCGGATCAGATGCGCGACGCGCTCGGGCGGCCAGCCGGCGAGGTAGCGGTCGTGCGTGCGGTTGACGACGAAGGTCAGCGCCCGGATCTTCTCGCCGCCGGCCGTCGCCGCGATCCATCGCGGGTCGTACGAGCCGGCCAGCATCTCGCGCCGCCACAGCAGCCGCAATTCGGCTTCGGCCTTCGCCGCGTCGATCCGGTACAGCACGCCGTTGCACGCGCCGCCGCGGTCGAGCGCGAGCATCGCGCCGGGCTGCTCGGGCGTGCCGCGCCCGATGACGAGCCGCAGGCAGAAGCGCCGGTGCCAGCCGTCGACGCGCGCCACGCGCCGGTCGGCCGCGTCGAGTGCCGGGTTCCACATCAGCGATCCGTAACCGAACACGTACAGGTCGCGGTCGCGATCGTGACGATCGAGCGTCGCGCGCAGCGTCTGGTCCAGTTCCGCGTCGCTGCGCACCGTCACGCCGGCCGGCGGATTCGCACGCAGCGCGTGCAGCAGCGTGCCCTTCGCAAGATGCTCGCGGGTCACTGCGTAGGTCGGAGTGGGGTCGTCAGCGTGGATCGGATCGTCGGACATGGGAAAAAGGTGGACACACGTCGATGTGGCACGACGACTGTAAGCCGCGATGCCGGTTCGGGGAAGCCGGCCGCATGCAACGCTGCGTTGTCGCAATTGAAATGCTCCCGGCGTTCGCGCACGAATTCTCGATGACGGAGACGGGCCGGGATCGCGCCCCGCTTCTGCGGCGCTGCTGCGCAATTCCACGTTGACAATATGCATATGCATAGATAACTTTCCATCACATGAAGCCCGTGATCCGGGAATCGAATGCAACGGCGACACGCATTGCGCAGCGTGCGCCGTTCGTCATCGTCTGTCCGCGCAAATGTCTACGCGATCGAGGAATGCATCATGAGTACACGTGAAGTCGTCATCTGCCACCCCGTCCGGACGCCGATCGGCACGTTCAACGGATCCCTGAAGGACACGCCCGCGACCGAGCTCGGTTCGATCGCCGTGCGCGAGACCCTGCGGCGCAGCGGCCTCGACGGCACGACGGTCGATACGGTCGTGATGGGCAACGTCATTCAGGCCGGCAACAAGATGAACCCCGCACGGCAGGCGTCGATCGGTGCCGGCGTCCCGGTGCAGGTGCCCGCGCTGACGGTCAACCGCGTCTGCGGCTCCGGCGCGCAGGCCATCGTCAATGCCGCGCAGGAGATCCTGCTCGGCTACGCGAACGCGGCAGTCGCCGGCGGCATGGAAAGCATGGAACGTGCGCCCTACTTGCTCGGTGGCGCCCGCTGGGGCTACCGGATGGGCGATGCGCAGATCGTCGACAGCATGCTGCGCGACGGCCTCGTCGATGCGTTTTCCGACCAGCATTCGGGCTGGCATACCGAGGATCTCGCCAGCCAGCTCGATATTTCGCGCGACCGCCAGGACCGCTGGGCACTCCGCTCGCAACAGCGTTTCTCCGCCGCGCTCGCGGCCGGCAAGTTCGACGCCGAGCTCGTACCGGTCGAGCTTCTGCAGCGCAAGGCGCGCGTCGCGTTTGCGCGCGACGAGACGCCCCGCCCCGATACGACGCTCGACACGCTCGCGAAACTGAAGCCCGCCTTTCGCCCCGATGGCACGATCACGGCGGGCAATGCGCCGGGTCTGAACAGCGGCGCAGCGGCGATGCTGGTTGCGGATCGCGCGTTCGCCGACGCGCACGGCATCGCGGCGAGCGCGCGGCTGGTTGCGTTCGGCGTCGCCGCCGTCGAACCGGGCATGTTCGGGCTCGGTCCCGTCCCGGCGGTGAAGATCGCGCTCGATCGTGCCGGCTGGACATTGGGCGACGTCGAGCGTTTCGAGATCAACGAAGCGTTCGCGGTCGTGCCGATCGCGGTCGCGGGCCAGCTTGGCATCGCCGAGGAGATCGTCAACGTCGAAGGCGGCGCAATCGCGCACGGCCATCCGATCGGTGCGACGGGCGCGGTGCTGACGACTCGCCTGATTCATTCGATGCAGCGCGACGGCATCAAGCGCGGCGTCGCGACGCTGTGCATCGGCGGCGGCCAGGGCATCGCACTCGCGATCGAAGTGCTCTGAGCCTGACGTGCAGCCTGCGCCGGCATTCCTCCGTTTCCCTGATTGACGCACAAGGCCGCGGCCCGATCCGGGCGCGGCCTTGCCACGTGTTGGCCGTAGTCGGGCATTCGGACGACGGGCACGACGGGCGAACCCGATCGGCGGCCCGTCGCACGGTCGCCCGCCCCGGCGCATCGTTCAGTGCGCGGCCGCCGCCGCGTCGCTCGCGCCGCCGGCCTTGCCCGGCTTGGTGATCCAGATGAGCGGGATGATGACGATCATCACGATCGCCGCGCCGTAGAACACGTCGTTCAGCCCCAGCATCGCGGCCTGCGTCTGCACGACATGGTCGAACAGCGCATACGACGACCCCTGGCCGAGACCCAGCACCGAATGGTAGGCATCCATCTGCGCATTGAACATCGGGTTGGTCGGGCTCGACTGCTGGGTCAGGATTTCATGGTGCATGATCGTCCGGTTGTTCCACACGACGCCCGCGAGCGACGTGCCGATGCCGCCGAAGAACATGCGTCCGAAGGTGGACAGGCCTGCAGCGGCCGGCACCTTTTCTGGCGGCTGCCCGGACAGGATGATCACGGTCAGCGGCGCGAAGAACAGTGCCATCGGAATACCCTGCAGCAACGTGGGCAGGATGATGTACCCCTCGCTGATGTCCGTGTAGAAGAACGAGCGCATGTAATAGACGATCGCGAAGCCGATGAACGCGAACGTGCCGATGACGCGCGCGTCCGAGCGCGGCAGGAGCTTGCCCATGATCGGTGCGCCGATCACCGCGAAGATGCCGAGCGGCGCCGTCGCGAGCCCGGAATCGACCGCCCGGTAGCCGAGGTACTCCTGCATCCACTGCGGCAGCAAAACGAGCGTGCCGAAGAAGATCCCGTACGCGATGGCAATCGAAATCGTGCCCCCGAGGAAATTGCGCTGCTTGAAGAGTGTCAGGTCGACGATCGGATTCTTGTCGGTCAGCTCCCAGATCACGAACAGCACGAGCCCCACGGCCGCGACGATGGTCAGGATGACGATCGTGTTCGACGAGAACCAGTCGAGGTCCTTGCCCTTGTCGAGCATCACCTGCAGCGAGGCCACCCAGACGATCAACAGGGTCAGCCCGACGTAATCGATCGGCAGCTTGCGGGTCGGCGTGTCGCGCTTGCGATAGAGGATCCAGACCATCGCCGCCGCGAACAGCCCGACCGGGATGTTGATATAGAAGATCCACGACCACGCATAGCTGTCCGTCACCCAGCCGCCGAGCGACGGCCCGACGATGGGCCCGGTCACCACGATCATCGAGAACAGCGACAAGGCCAGCGAGGATTTCGCCTTCGGCCACGAGCTGAGCAGCAGCGCTTGCGACATCGGGATCAGCGGCCCGGCCACGGCGCCTTGCAGCACGCGCGCGAACAGCAGGATCGGCAGCGACGGCGCGATACCGCACAGCCACGATGCCAGCACGAACAGCAGGATAGAACCGACGAACAGGCGCACCTGGCCCAGTCGCTGGGTCAGCCAGCCGGTCAGCGGGATTGCGACCGAGTTGGCCGCGGCAAACACGGTAATGACCCAGGTGCCCTCGTCGACCGATACGCCGAGGTTTCCCGAGATGGTCGGAATCGCGACGTTGGCGATCGATGAATCGAGCACGGTCATGAAACCCGCGAGGCCCACGCTCAACGAGCCCAGCGCGAGTGTCGCGCCGGTGAGCGGAGGAGGATTCGAATGGTTGTCGGTCATGGTGATAATCCGGTTACGGTAGGTCGGGCGAGATGAGCGCGCGGTGATTCGCGCGCCGGCTCGCCGGGCGATGGGCGGTCATTCGTTTTCGGCGATGATGTGTGCGATCGCGGCGTCGGCCTTGTCGCCGTAACTCGCGAATACGTCGGTCTTGTAGGTCGACGGCGGATCCGTGTCGACGCGCGCGCCGGCGCGATCCTTCACGTCGACATCCACGTTCATCGACAGCCCCACGCGCAACGGATGCTTCTCCAGCTCCGCGGGCGGGATCTCGATCCGCACCGGCAAGCGCTGCACCACCTTGATCCAGTTGCCCGTCGCGTTCTGCGCCGGCAGCAGCGCCAGCGCCGATCCGGTGCCCGGCGTGAAGCCCGCGATCCTGCCGTGGTAGACGACCGACGAGCCGTACACGTCGGCGATCAGTTCGACCGGCTGTCCGATCCGGATCTGACGGAGCTGCCACTCCTTGAAGTTCGCATCGACCCAGACCTGGTTCAGCGGCACGACCGACATCAGCGCCGCGCCGGGCGACACGCGCTGCCCGACCTGAACCGAGCGCTGCGCGATGTATCCGGTAACCGGCGCCGGCAGTGTCGTGCGCGAATACGCGAGGTACGCGTCGCGAACGTGCGCGGCGCTCGCCAGCACGTCCGGATGCTTGTCGACGGACGTATTGGACGTCAGCGCCCGATTGGCGCCGAGTTGCTGCTTCGCGCCGTCGAGCGCAGCCTGTGCCGATTTGACGGCGTCCCGCGCGTGCGAGATCTCCTCGTCCGACACGGCGCCCGTCATGCCGGTGGACAGGCGCCGACGCAGGTCGTCTTGCGCCTTCGCCAGATCGGACTGCCGCTGCGCGATATCGGCCCGGTACTTGTCGTCGTCGACATACAGCCCGTGGACGCGGCGGACGGTCTGGCCAAGATTCGCCTCGGCCTGCTGCAGTGCGATCTTCGCGTCGGCGGGATCGATCTGCACGAGCGGCTCGCCCGCCTTGACGATCTGCGTGTTGTCCGCATCGACCCCGATCACCGTGCCCGATATCTGCGGCGTGATCTGAACGACGTTGCCGTTCACGTACGCATCGTCCGTATCCACGTGGTAACGGGCATCGAGGAAGTAGTAGGCGCCGTATGCGGCGCTTGCGATCGCAAGCGAAGCGGCGAGCAGCGCAATCAGGGTCTTGCGTTTTCCGGGGTTCTTGGTCGGCTCGTCGGCCGGCTCGGATTGGGGGGTAGTCATCGATAGCTCCAACAAGGTTTGAACAAGGGTTTGAATCGCGCCGTCCGGCATTCGCGCCGGGCGGCCGATTGGATCGTTCAGTGACTGGGTGCGCCGTCGGACAGCGCGGCAACAGGCGCAGAAACAGGCGCAGGAATCGGCGTCTCGGCAGTCGCCGCGAGGCCGGCGCGCGACGCATCGAATCCGCCGCCGAGCGCCTTGATCAGCCCGATCTGCAGGTTGCGGCGTCCCATCTCGAGGTTGACGACGGCCGTCTCGGCCGCGAGCCGGTTGTCGTCCGCGTTCAGCACCTGCAGTTGCTGGTTCAGCCCTGCCTGGTAGCGGACGACGGCCAGCTGGTACGCACTGGTCTGCGCATCCAGTGCCTGCCGCGCATCGACGAGCTGGCGATCGGTCGAGCGGATCTGCGTGACCTGCGTGGCGACGTCGGACAGTGCGCCGATCAGCGTCTGGTTGTACGTGGCGACGTCGTAATCGAAGTCTGCGTAGCGGCCCTTCAACTGTGCGCGCAATGCGCCGGCGTCGAAGATCGGGAGATGAATCGCCGGCGCCGCGGAAAGCTGCCGGCTGCCGGCCGTCAGGAGCCGCCCCCAGCCGAACGCGTCCAGCCCGGCCGCGAGCGACAGATTGACGTCGGGATAGAACTCGGCCTTTGCTTCCTTCACGTCGTGAAGGGCCGCGTCCACCTGCCAGTACGCGGCGACGATGTCCGGCCGGCGCGACAGCAGGTCGGCGGGCAGGTTGTCGGGAAGCGCGACGCTGTCGCCCTCCCGCAGCGACGGATTGGCGATCTGCAGGCCACGGTCCGGCCCCGCGCCGAGCAGCGCGCCCAACTGGTAGCGCACCGTCTTGATCTGTCCGTCGAGATCGCTGACGCTCGAGCGGCTCGTCGCGGTTTCGCCGTTGGCGGTCTGCCGTTCGACATTGCTGTCCAGCCCAGCATGAACGCGGCCGTCCGTGATGTGCGCGATGTTCTCGCGATTGCTGACTTCCCGGACCTGGATATCGCGCAGCGCATAGAGTTGCGCCAGGTGGTTGTACGTGCTCGCCACCGATGCGGCGAGCGAAATGCGCACCTCCTCGGCTTCCGCGTCGGCCACCTTTTGGTCGGAGATGGCCTGACGCAGCCGCTCGCGGTTCTTGCCCCACAGGTCAAGGTCCCACGACACGCTCGCGAGCAGGCTGTTCTCGCTCTGCCACGAGCCGCCGTACGGCGGCGGCACGATGCCGTTGGCGGTGTAGCGCTGGCGCGTCCACGTGTAGCTGCCGTTTGCATTCGGATAAAGCGCGGAATTGGCGGTGCCGACATACGACGATGCCTTCTCGATCCGGGCGCGTGCCTGATCGATCGTCGGATTGCCGCGCAACGCCTCGTCGATCAGCGCAGACAGTTGCGGATCGCCGAACTGCGCGGCCCAGTTCATCGCCGGCCACTGTCCGCCCTCGGCGGGCAAGCTCTGCGTCGTCTCGAACTTTGCCGGGGCTGCGATCTGCTTGTCGCTCTTGATGCCGGCGTAGTTCACACATCCGGCCAGGCTCAACGCCAGCACCGCCGCGGCTATCAATCCCTTCCGTGCGCCGGGTTGCGGTTGACGGAGCGGGTGGATCCTCATCGTTTCCATGTCCTTTTATCCATTGGGTTATCAAGGGTTCGCACGATCATTTAGTGCATATGCACACGTTAGCCAGCGGGTGTTCGGGCATCAATGCGCAGGACTGCATGAATCTGTTGCCTGGTTGACTAACTGTCGGACACGTCGCCCGTCATGCGAAACAACTCGCTTCGCAAATGAGCGGCCTGCTCCCGCCCGAACTTGCGTTCGAAGCTGGCTTGGGCGGACGCCCAATGAACGGCTGCTTCGTCGAGCTTCGTCGCCCCGTGCGTGGTCAGCACGACCCGCAGCCGCCGCTGGTTCTTTCCTTCTGCAGGAGCAGCCACGAGGCCGCGCCGAAGCAGCGGCTTGAGGACGCGCACGAGCGTCGTCCTGTCCATCACCATCGCCCTGGCCAGTTCGACCATGGTCAGGCTCGACCAGCGGCCGAGCGTGCTGAGGATGCTGAACTGCGTGGGTGTGATGCCGACGGCGGACAAGTGATGCTCGTAAAGCTTCGAAATGTGCCGGGAAGCCTGACGGAGCGCGAAACAGTCGTCGTTCAGGAGGTCAGTTGAGTGCATGCGCACAGAGTAGTGCCCGGCTCGCCGATCAACGATGGCGGCCGGGTTATCAGATTATTGTCGCTTTGCGCAGTAATCGCGCGCGGAATGCGGGTTGAATGCGGGTTGAATGCGGCTTAGCGGGTTTTCGACTTGTCGAAGAAGTCGACCGCGTGGTCGATGAAGGCGCGCACCTTGGCCGGCAGCAGCGTGCGGTTGCTGTAGGCGAGCTGAAGCTCGATGCTGTCGTCGACCAGCGGGAAATCGGCGAGCAGCCGCAGCAGCGCGCCGGACGCCAGGTCCTTTTCGACCAGCGCCAGCGGCGTGATGCCGATGCCCAGCCCCTGCAGCACCATCTCGCGGTTGAACGCGGGGCTGTTGGACGACACGCCGAAGCGCAGCGCAACAGCGAGTTCCTGCCCGTCGATCCGGAAGCGGAGGTCGGGACGGCGGATCGACGGCGACAGCGGCACGAAATGGTGCTCGGCCAGATCCGACGGATGCGCGGGGGTCGATGTGGTCTTCAGGTAATCGGGCGTCGCAACGATGACCACCGGAATCCGGTCGAGCACCCGGATGACGGTCGTCTCGCTCACCAGCATGAACGGCACGACGATCCCCAGGTCGTATCCTTCACCGACCAGGTCGACCGGCCGTTCCGTCAGCGTCACGTCCAGCGTGACCAACGGATGGGCGCGTTTGAATCCCGCAATCAGCGGGACGAGCCGCTGTATCGTCGCGGTCGCATGCGCGACCAGGCGCAATACGCCGCGGGCCTCCCGCGTCTGGTTCGCGACCTCCGCCTCGACCGTATCGACCTCTTCGAGAATGCGCACGCAGCTTTCGTAGAACCGCTCCGCGGCTTCCGTGAGCGATATCCGGCGAGTCGTCCGGTTCAAAAGCCGGCATCCCATCCGCTGCTCGAGCGCCGCGATCGTGCGCGACACGGCCGGTGGCGCCATGCCGTGCACATCCGCCGCACGGCTGAAGCTCTTCAATTCGACCACCGTCCGGAAAATGCGCATGCTTTCGATGTAATCCATGGTCACATATCCAGGGCGAGGAAAAATCAGACTGGGAGGCGCGATGCAAAGGACGGGCCTGCGGTATCCGCCGCGAATCCGGCGGCGACCGGGCACGCGGCGTTCGAACAGGCCGCATTTCAGTCTATACCAACGACTATTTGGCGAATGACCCTGGAATAGGCTCAAGGCAATGGGCGCCCGCGCTGGACAATCGCGTCACATGTTTCGCAGCCACCGCCCTGCCCCAGCCCCTGCCCCGGCGCTGGCGAAATCGTCCCGTCACCCGCCCCGTTGCGCGAGCCATTGCGTCGGCGTCATGCCGACGCCTTGCGCGAACGCGCGCGCCAGCGCGCTGGCGCTGCCGTAGCCGACTTCGGTGGCGACCAGCTTCACCGGACGGCCACGGCGCAGCAAGGACTTCGCGAGGCCGATCCGCCATTGCAGCAGGTATTCGCCGGGCGGCACACCGACGATGTCCGCGAAATGCGCGGCAAAGCGCGATCGCGACATGCCGGCCGTCCCGGCCATGTCCTCGAGGGTCCAGCTACGCGACGGGTCCGAGTGCATCGCCGTCAGCGCCTTGCCGAGCCTCGGATCCGACAGGCCGGCGAGCGAGCCGCTGTCGACGACTTGTCGGCGCATCGCGAAGCGGAGCAACTGCACCATCAGCACTTCGATGAGCCGGTTGACGACGGCGTGATGGCCGCACGCGGGCTCCACCGCTTCGGCAAACAGGATCTGCTGGACCGCGTCGAGCGACGGCACGCAGGTCAGCGGCGCGACCAGCAGGTCGGGCAGGCTGTGCAGCAGCGGGTTTTCGTCACGGGTGCCGAATTCGATCGTCGCGGACACGAGATCGGCCGGGTCGCGCGCGCCCGTGTCGACCCGGAACGACTGCGGCCGCGGCAGGAACAGCACGCTCGGCCCGTCGATCACGCTGCGCCCGATCGAACCGCCGGTCACGACGATCTGCCCGGCGCGCAGCAGGTGCAGATGGCCGGCCCCGTCGGCGGCGACGGCATCGTCGACGCCGCATCGGCTGTTGTCCGGAAACACGCGCGCGTGCAGATCGAAGCGGCTGATGAGATTGGAGAGTCGGTCTGGCATGGGACGATCGGTGGCGATTTAAGGACGAATTGTAACGTATCATCCCGGCGCTTCCGGTAAATTGGGGCCCCTTGACGCCAACGTCATGTCAACCGAGGAAACCCATTCATGATCAAGTTCTATTACCACCCGTCCCCGAATCCCGCGAAGATCGCGTTGTTCCTCGAGGAAGCCGGGTTGCCGTACGAACTGGTGCCGGTCGATACGCGCAAGGGCGAGCAGCACAGTGCCGAGTTCAAGGCGATCAACCCGAACGCGAAGACGCCGGCGCTCGTCGACGGCGACGCCACGGTGTTCGACAGCAACGCGATCCTGCTGTATCTCGCGGAAAAGACCGGGAAGTTCCTCCCCGACGACACGCCGGCCGCACGCGGCGCCATGCTGTCGTGGCTGATGTTCGTCGCGACCGGCATCGGCCCGTATTCGGGCCAGGCGGTGCACTTCAAGCACCATGCGCCGAAGCCCGACGCCTACGCGGTCAACCGGTATGACTTCGAGGCGTGGCGACACTGGCGCATCATCGACGAGCGTCTCGCGACGTCGCGCTACATGCTCGGCGACACGTATACGCTGGTCGACATGGCGGTGTGGGGCTGGGCGCGCGCGGTGCCGTACGTGCTGGGCGAAACGGCCTGGGACGAGCTGCGTCACGTGAAGCGCCTGCTCGACGAAATCAACGCACGGCCGGCGGCGCAGCGCGCGGAAGCGCTGAAGGCGCGCCAGGCATTCAAGACCGACATGGACGACGACGCGCGCCGCGCGATGTTTCCGCAAAACGCGCGGCTGAAGGGGCTCGAGGCCGGCGCCGCCGCGCAGGCCTGAGATGCTCGACCTCTGCGCGTATATCGCCGGCGATTACTCGATCGCCGACATCGCGTGCTACCCGTGGATCGTGCCGCACGAACGCCAGCGCCAGAATCTCGACAATTTTCCGCATCTCGCGCGCTGGTTCGAGCGGATCGCCGCGCGGCCGGCGACGATTCGCGCGTATGCGCTTGCGCAGGAAGTCAATGTGGCGCCCGTCGTCGATGCGCAATCGCGCAGCATCCTGTTCGGGCAGACGGCCGAGACGGTTCGCTGATCCGCGACTGATCCGCAATTGATACGCCGCGGGGATGCGGGGGCTTGAGCGGCCCCCGCATCGATCTCGCCGAGGATCCCGACGGGTACACCGCTGCCCGTCGGCCAGCGCCTTTTCACGGGCTTCTCCAGCACGTGCTCGAAATGCGGCCTTCCCACTCTTCCCGCCCGCCGCGTTGACTCGCGGTGCCCGCCCCGCCTTCCAATCGCCCCCGCCATTTGTTACCGCGACGCAAGACTGTTGCTCCATGGTGGGTGTTCGAAGCCGGACGGAATGCGCCTACAGTCGCCTCCATCGGATCCGTCGATCCGGTCGGCACCGAAGCCGAATCCCATTGAACATTCGAGGCAAATCATGAGCGCATCCAAAGTCATCATCGTCACCGGCGCATCGCAAGGCATCGGCGCTGCAACCGTCGACGCGTTCCGCGCACGCGGCCATCGCGTCGTCGCGACGTCCCGTTCGATCGAGCCTTCGCACGATCCCGATGTCGTCACCGTCGCCGGCGACATCGGCGACCCGGACACCGCGCGGCGTGTCGTGGCGGCCGCGATCGAACGCTTCGGCCGCGTCGACACGCTCGTCAACAACGCAGGCATCTTCATCGCGAAGCCGTTCACGCAGTACACGGCGGAAGAATACGCAGCGATCAACAACGTCAACCTGAACGGTTTCTTTCACATCACGCAGCGCGCGATCGACGCGATGCAGAAGAACGGCGGCGGCCACGTGGTGAGCATCACGACGAGCCTCGTCGATCATGCGAACAGCAACGTGCCGTCGGTGCTCGCGTCGCTGACGAAGGGCGGCCTGAACGCCGCAACGAAATCGCTCGCGATCGAGTATGCGAAGGACGGCATTCGCGTCAATGCGGTGGCGCCGGGCGTCATCAAGTCGCCGATGCACGCGGTCGAAACCCATGCGACGCTCGCGGCGCTGCACCCGGTCGGCCGGATGGGCGAGATGAGCGATATCGTCGATGCGATCCTCTATCTCGACTCGGCGTCGTTCGTGACGGGCGAAATCCTGCATGTGGACGGCGGCCAGAGCGCCGGCCACTGAGCGCGACGCGGCGTCGTTCGATCGCGGCATGAACGGCTGCATGAGCGGCGGGACGCAACAGGCGGGGCGGCAGCCGGTATCGGCGGTTCGTTGCCCCGCCGCTCAGCGCGACCGCCTGGCCGGCGCGTGTGCGTGCGCCAGATGCTCGACGAGGTAATCGACGAACACCCTGACGCGCGACGACAGGTAGCGTGCGTGCGGGTACAACAGGATGAACGGCCGCGACCGGCCGCCGCGGTCTGCCAGCACCTCCACGAGCCGCCCGTCGCGCAGGTCCTGGTCGACGATGAAGCGGTATGTCTGGAACAGGCCCGCGCCGCTGCGCGCGAGCGTTACGCCGGACAGCACGTCGCCGGACGTTCCGTACCCGCCCTGGGTCGCGACGTCGAGTTCGCCGTTCGCATCCTGGAATGCCCACAGCAGGTTGCGGCCACTGCTCGCCAGCTCGAACTGGATGCAGTCGTGCGACTGCAGGTCGTCGACCGATTTCGGCACACCGGCGCGTTTCAGATAGCCGGGCGTGGCGACCACGACGAGTTCCGCGTCTTCCAGCTTGCGCGCGATCAGGCTCGAATCGTCGGGCGCCCGGCCACGAATCGCCAGATCGAAGCCCTCTTCCGCAAAATCGATGTTCCGGTTGCTCAAGTGCACGTCGACCTCGACTTCCGGATACTGCGAGCGGAACGCCGGCAGCAGCGGCAGCACGCGGTAGTGCCCGTATGGCGTCGGCATGCTGATCCGGACGATGCCGGCGGGCGTCGTCTGCTGGCCCGTCACTTCGCGCTCCGCGTCGACGAGCTGCGACAGCGCCTGCCGGCATTGCTCGAAGTAGCGCCGCCCGGAGTCGGTCAGGCGGATCTGCCGCGTCGTGCGGACGAACAGGCGCACGCCGAGGCGCTCCTCGAGCCGCGCGACCGAGCGGCTCACGGCGGCCGGCGTGACGCTCGCGGCGGTCGCCGCCAGCGTGAAGCTGCCGAGTTCGGCCGCGAGGCAGAACAGCTCGATGCTGCCGAGCAGCAGGTCGTCGAATTTTCGTTGCATGCGCGGTTCCCTGCTGTCTCGGGGGCGTTGCGGGATGCTGACGCACGCCCGTCGGTGGCGCGATGCGGGTGCGCGTGATCGATGCCTTGAATGCGGTGAGTGTGCACGAAGATCGTGCGGGAATAAAGACGGCGACAGTGCCGGCGTGGTTGCGGCGACACCGGCATCGGCATCGGCATCGGCATCGGCATCGTATTCATGATGCATTCCGTAACAGCGTTCGCGGAGGGCGCGACGCGATCGCAAGCACGTGCCGTTTGTGCATTTGCACGGCCCCGTGGCATTCGTTACATCGCGTCCCGATACCTTTGCGCCGACGGCATTTACCGCCGGTGATCGCGTGACTACAGTGACTGACAGGCATGCGGGGTGCAGCAGACCGCTCGATCCCGATCACGCTCACTCTCACGCTTACTCTCACGTTTCGACACGCAAGGAGAACGACATGACAGTCCAGCAGAAACTCGCCGAACTCGGCTACACCCTGCCCGTACCGCCACAACCGATGGGCAACTATACGGCGGTCAGCGAAGCCGGCAACCTGTTGTTCATTTCCGGACAGGTGCCGCTCGCGGACGGGAAAATGGCCTATGCGGGGCGTGTCGGCGAACAGTTGAGCGTCGAAGAAGGCCAGCGCGCCGCGCGGCTTGCCGCACTGAACGTGCTCGCGCAGCTCGATCGGCATCTGGGCGGCTTCGACCGCGTGCATCACATCGTGCGTGTCGAAGGCCATGTGAGCTCGGCGGACGGATTCCATGGCCAACCTGCGGTGCTCGACGGGGCGTCGGACCTGTTCGCCGCCGTGCTGGGCGACAAGGCCGGGCATGCGCGTTCCGCGTTCTCGCACAACCAGCTACCCGGCAACGCGGCCGTCGAGATCGTCGTGATCGCGCAGATCCTGCCGGCTTGAGCCCCGCGCACTCACGCCGGATACCACTGCTGCGGGCGCGCGACATGGTTCGTTTCGGGGCGTCGCCAATGCATACGTTGGCGGCGTACCGCAACGCAATCTTCAGACGGGTTGCGATCCCCGTTTATATCGCATGCGATTTAATCGAAAGCGCTTGACACAAGCGCATCGCCCGATCAAACTGCATCGCATGCGATCGAATCGCATAAGCCAAACATGCTTTCACCACCCACGGAGTTCGAGATGAGCAAGATCGAGAAAGTGCTGTACACCGGCAAGACCCATACCTCCTCCGGCGGCCGAGACGGCACGGTGCGCAGTTCCGACGGCCGGCTGGATCTTCAGCTGTCGTCCCCGGGCAGCGCCGGCACCGGCACCAATCCGGAGCAACTGTTCGCCGCGGGCTGGTCGGCCTGCTTCATCGGCGCGATGCAGCTCGCCGCGCGTGCTTCGAAAGTCGCGCTTCCGGCGGATCTCGCAGTCGACGCCGAAGTGGATCTCGGCACGGCCGGCGGCGCGTATTTCATCCAGGCGCGCCTGAACGTCAGCCTGCCCGGTCTCGATCGGGACGTCGCGCAGCGCATCGTGGACACCGCGCACCAGACCTGCCCGTATTCGAAAGCGACGCGGGGCAACATCGACGTCGCCATCCAGATCGTCTGACCACGTTCGTGAACCCGCCTGACGACCGATGCCCATCGGCCCGGCACGTCGGCACCCATCCAATTGAATTTTTCCTGTCGAGGTTAATGATGAAGACCCAACTGATTGCCGCCCTTCTCGTCGCCGCTACGGCGGCCGTTGCCACGCCGGCGTTCGCCAGCGGCGAAAACGCGTCGTCCGGCGCCGTCACTCGCGCGCAAGTCCGCGCGGAGCTGGCTCAGCTCGAACAGGCAGGCTACCTGCCGAACCGGGCGAACGATCCGCACTATCCGGACGACATCCAGGCGGCGCTGAAGCGGATTCACGGCGACGACGCGTCCGCGTCCGGCTATGGCGGCAATGGCGCTGCCGTCGCGGAAAGCGGCAGCCGGAACGTGATCCGCAGCGCCGAGCGCTCGATCTATTTCGGTCATTGAGCGGATCGCGTGTCCGACCGATGCCGTCAGGACGGTTTGCGAGTGACCGATCGGGGTTACTCCAGGATGCGTCAGCGTCGTGAAATTCCATCAAATACATCGCATCCGATTTAATCATATGCGATGTATTTATGATCTCTTTGCTGTATGAATGTCCCCGGTTGGCCGTCAGCAAGACCGGGGACACCCCTCTCTCCCGCCTTCCCCACTGTGGTCCCTGTCCCTCGGGAATCCTTGCGCGTCACGCGTCGATGTGTTCGCGTGCGAGCGTGTCCAGCACGTAGCAGCCGAATGAAGCGCGCACCAAGGTGTCGGCCGGGCACGCGCATGATGCGCGATTCCGCCCGCGCACGAACAGCGGTCAATCAGTGAGCGAGTTTGCACCGGCGGCGGCTGCACCGCCGCGCGGCATCACGCCTGTTCCTGTTCTTCGACGGAGCGAATGAGGTTGCTGCGCAGCGTCACGATCGCCTTCTGCATCTTCGCGAATTCGTCGGGCTTCAGTCCGGTGGCTTCGACGAGATCCATGTTGAGGCCCTTTTCGCGCAGGCGCCGCCCGCTTTTCGTCAGGCTGACGAGAACCTGGCGCTCGTCCGACGGGTCGCGGTGCCGTTCGACGTAGCCCATCGCCTCGAGCTTCTTCAGGATCGGCGTCAGCGTATTGGACTCGAGGAACAGTTTTTCACCGAGACTGCCGACGGTCTGGTTGTCCTCTTCCCACAACGCGATGATCGTGATGTATTGCGTGTACGTGAGGCCCAGCTCCTCGAGGATCGGCTTGTACGCCTTGCCGAACGCGAGGTTCGCCGAATAGACGGCAAAACACAGGAAGTCGCCCAGCTTCGGGGCGGTGCGCGTATTTGTGTCGGTGGATTTCATGAGCGTGCTCCGCGGAAAAGTGGCTCGCGAATGTCGGCATTATATATCGCGTGCGATCTTATCGGAAGCAGTCGAATTGACCGTGGAGGCGGTGCTGCGGAAGCACCCCGGTGTGGCGCATCGAGAGGTCGTTTCTCGACGCCGGAAGTATGGCCATCGGCACAATGCCGCCGATGGCGCGCCGATGGCAATCGCTACGCCTGTTCGTCGTCGCGTTCGGCTGGCCTGCCGATCCGCACGCCTCGTTCCGAAATCAGCGAACACTGCACCGGATGCGCGACCTCGGCCGCGAACCCGCCGGCGACGAACAGGACGATGGCGAGCAGGCGTTTCATGCGTCCTCCACGACGGACAGGCTCGCGCCGTCCGCGACCGTCGCGTCGAGCGCGTACGGATCGACGCCGTCGAGGCAGCCGAGATTGACGCGCCAGCAGGCCGGGTCCTTGCGCGTCTGGTGAAACGGATGGATCCCGCAGTGCTTGCAGAAATAGTGCCGGGCCACGCGCGTGTTGAACTGATACAGCGTCAGCGCGTGCTCGCCTTCGAGGATCCTGAGTTCGCGGCCATCGAACATCGGACTCATCAGCACGCCCTTGCGTCGGCACAGGCTGCAGTTGCAGCGGCCGGCCGGCGTGATGGCGGTGCGGACTTCGAATTTCACGGCCCCGCAGTGGCAGGACCCTTTGAGCCAGGCAGCTTCTTGCATGATGCGCTCCGTGTCAGGTGGAGCCTGTGTTATAGCGCATGCGACGGATCGTCATGTATCGCGATGTATCTGCGCCGCGCACCGATACACCACGTTTCAATTCGACCGCTACATTCGACCGTTATGCGCGCGCAAAGTCGGCAGGGAAACGGGAAAGATGCCCATCGCCGGCCGGCGGAAACGATGCTGCCGAAGCGCGGTTCAGGCGCCGTCGGTGATCGACGCCATCTGCGCAAAGTGCTCGCGCAGGCGCGGCGCCGCGAAATCAACGAACGCCCGCACTTTGGGAACCGACAGGCGCCCGTGCGGCGTCAGCAGATGAATCGGCAGCGGCGCATGCTCGCTGTCGCGCAGCACGATCTTCAGCGCGCCGGTCTTGATCTGCTCGGCGACGTGATACGAGAACATCCGCGTGACGCCGCGGCCGGCGACCGCCGATGCAACCGCGCCGCGAATCGTGTTGACGATGAAGCGCGGCGTGAACTGGACCACTTGCGGAATCGCCGCCTGCCCCGTTTGCGGGAAACTCCACGAATCGAGCCCGAAGTGCGTCATCGAGACGATCTGGTGCTGCGCGAGATCGGCCGGCTCGTGGATCGGCGGATGCGTCGCGAGATAGTCGGGCGACGCGACCACGACGCGCCGCACCGCGCCGACGGGAATCGCGACCAGCGTCGAATCGGCCAGATGCGCGATGCGCAGCGCGACGTCGATGCCCTCGTCGATCAGGCTGACGGGACGGTCGAGCAGTTGCAGGCGGATCGACACGGCCGGATGGCGGTCGATGAATTCGTCGACGAGCGGGCGCAGCACGTCCTCGCCGGCCGCGACCGGGGCCGTCACGGTCAGCAGGCCGCGCGGCGCCGACCGCTCGTCGGCCACCAGCATGTCGGCTTCCTCGAGATCGGCGAGGATGCGGCGGCAGGCAGCCGCGTACCGCTCGCCCGCCTCGCTCAGCCGGATCGTTCGGGTCGTGCGGTACAGCAACGCGGTGCCCGTATGTTCCTCGAGAAACGCAATGGCCCGGCTCACCGCCGCCGGCGAGCGGCCGAGGCGGCGGCCTGCGCCCGCGAGGCTGCCCTCGTCCAGCGTGGCGACGAACACCTTCATCGCATCGATTCGGTCCATGTCCTGTCAGGGTCGGCAGAAAAGACGATCGTGCAGTCTACCGCACGGCAGGCGCGGTTCGATTGCCGCGTCGATCCCGATCGAATCGATAGTCACAGCCGACGGCAAGTAGCGCGGCAAAAAGCGCGTCGCGCGCGCAACGTCGGGCTAACGCCGTCGCATTCCGCCGGCGCCGCTCATTCCGCCGAATCGATGCATTCCGCCGAACCCGCTACCCGCACCGACGGGGAATGGAGCGCGATGAAAGCCCGTTCCCATTGGCACACCAAAGCGGCGATGATCCATCTGATTGAAGCGGACGAAGTGATCAAAGCGATGGAAATGGTGGAAGTGATGGAAGCGGTCGACAAAGATGAAGCTCACGCCCGCGCCGATGAACAGCGGCGGCCCCCAATACCAGGGGTCGGGGTACGGATAAGCCGCCAGCGGATACCACAGGATGCTGCCGTCGGGGCTTTGCACGATCTGCCATGTTCCGTCACTTTGCAGACACGCACGCCCGACAATCTGCTGCTCCGTGCCGTCGATTTCCGCCTGCCCGACGACCGCACGGCAATTGGTGCTGTCGGCCGGTAAATTGTCATACATCTGCGCAAAGACGGCCGCGGAAAAACCGGCGCAGACGAAACCCATCCCGAATCGAAGCAAGTTGCGCATGATCGGCTCCTGCATGGCTCGCGACCGCTTGACGCCCGGCACGTCGATTTGCTTGAGCAAATTCATGACGCGGCCGTAGCAGCTTGCCGCTTGGTACAGGGTCGCTTGTCGATTAAACGGCGCAGCACGCCCGGTTATTCCGGGGGCTTGACCGGGGACGGTCGACGATTGTTGCCGTTGGTTACCGTCGAACGACGCGGTAGATTGCAGCTGCCGTGATCCCGAATGCCAGATGGGCCGCGAGCGTAATCACGCCGCGAACCGGAATGAACCACGGGAAGATCGCAGTGAATGCGTGCAGGTTGATGCCATACAGGACGAGTCCAAACGCGCCCCCGGCGACAAGCGCCGCCCACAACGACATGCTGCGGACCACCTTCGCCAGCACAGCCGTATAGGCAAGCGACAGAGAAAAATGCACGACTGTCGCCACGCCCATGACCAGCGGATCGAAGCCGCCGGGTGACGCGAGCACGCGTCGTCCCATCACGATAGCTGCTGTGAGGCGCGCGTCGCGAATCAGGTTCCGAATGACGTCATCGCCGGCGATCGCCCATAGCAGCAGCTCGACGACGGTCGACACGACCGCCGCGCCAAACGCTGCCCAGAAAATCGGGACCGGATTACGGCGCACGTTCGCAATCTGTCCAATACGCAAACGGATCGCGATGATTGGGGTAGTTCTCGTCCAGCCATTTCAGCAATGTCGCGCGGGCACGGTCCAGATCGGCTTTCAACGACGAACTCGTCAGTTCATGCACTTCGCTGACCTTTTCCCGATCGATCACGAAGCAGTGCCAGTCGGGGCCGTCCAGTTCCGGATCATCGGCCGCCGTCCCTGATCGTCCCCAGTCAAACCCCTTGCGTGCGTCGATGTAGTAACGGGGATGCACTTTCAGATAGGACATCTCGCCGCCCTGCAAGCTGCTCTCCGCGCGCAGGACGTCGTGCCCGTCAACAATCTGCGTGACGCCCGGAAGCTGTCGGAATCGCCATCCGGCAGGCAGACTTGCCGCGGCCTGAACGCCGTCATATGCGCCCCACTCCAGGCCCCAGGCTTCGGCCATGCGCTTCATGAACGCGTCCGCATTCGGGTAGCCGCGCAGCTGGATTCTTGTCGACAGGGTGACTTCGACTCTGCCGCGAACGCCTGGCTCGACGCTGGCGCCGTCGTCCGGTGCATCGAACGGATTGCCGGAACGTGACGCGCGCTTCGTGTCCGCCGGCGGAACGCCCGAAAACAGTTGATCAAGTGCCGCGCGCGCTTTTGCCGACTTGTCTGGCCGATCCATCACTCACCTCTCGTTCATATTGGAAATCCTGCTTTGAAACACTAGCACGCATTATTGTCCGGGCCTCTTAAAGCAGATCAACGACGGACGATATGACGGCGAGCGCCGGTGAATGCGGCGAACGCCCTGCGCGCCCACTTTTCCAGTGTGCTGTGTTGTGTTGCTTGGCAGCGTCGCGACATTGCTGCTCGCGTATCAACGCTGCGCGTCATTCTGCGGGCCGTGCGGCAACGCCCGTGAGCGTTTCGAGCAGCCGGTCGCGAAACGGATTCGGCACGGCCGCGACGCGCGGCACGCATACGCGCAGGTCGCGGCGCGCCCAGGTCTCGGCCAGCTTCAGCACGACCACGTTCGCGGGCGTGCCGTCGGCCACGGCCGAACGCGCGACGATCCCGATGCCCGCTCCCGACGCGACGAGCTTGACGATCGACGCGTAGCTCGACACCTGCACCCGGACGTCCAGCAGCCCCCCGAGTGCACCCGCATGCGCCATCAGGAACGTGTGCAGCGCCGCGCCCGTCTGCAGGCTGATGAACGGCCGGCCGAGACACGCGGCGAACGTGATCTCCGCGCCATCCGCCATGTCGCTGCCGCGCGGCGCGACGACGACGAGTTCGTCCTGCCGGTACGGGACGAACTCGAGATCGGGGTGGCTGGCTTCGAGCGCCACCACGCCGATGTCCGCACGGCCCGCCGCGACGGCGGCGACGATCTCGTGGCTCGTGCGCTCCTCGAGCGAAATCCGCACGTTCGGGTAGCGCGCGAAGAACCGGCCGAGATCGTCCGGCAGATAGGCGTTGATCGCGTTGTTGTTCGCGAAGAACGTCACGTGGCCGACGAGCCCGTGCGCGAACGGTGCGAGATCGGCGTTCATCTGCTCGAGCTGCGCGAGGCAGCGGCGCGCATGCTCCATCACGATGCGCCCGGCGGGCGTCGGCGCGACGCCGCGCGCGAGCCGCTCGAGCAGCGGTGCGCCGACCGCGTCCTCCAGTCCCTTCACGCGCAGGCTCACCGACGACGGCGCGAGATGGCAGCGCTCGGCCCCGCGCGTGAGGTTGCCTTCCTCCGCGACGGCCAGGAACACCGCCAGGTCCGTCAATTCGTAGCGCATCGGTCGGCTCCGGAACGAGATCCGCCGATTGTGCGGCGAGCGTTCGGATCTGGCAAACGATTCATTTGAATCTTCCCGATGGATGTCCTTGCGACGCCGGATGATACTGCAAGCAAGCAGGCATCGTTCTGGAGACGCGAATGATTCAACCCTATCACCCCAATTCTCCGCTGCCGCTCGCCGGCTTGACCGCCATCGCGGCCGTCCTGACCGCGACGCAGGTACGCGCGCAATGGCACAGCGAGCGTTTCGCCCGAGCGCCCGTGCTCGGCCAGCACTCTGTTGCGATCCACGCCGGATGCGCGACCGCCCGCGACGAGGTGGCGCCATGAGCCGCATCGACCTCCCGCTGCTGCGCGAATGGGTCGGCCGGTCGATCGAGGACCGCGACGAGCTGTCGGTCCGCCATGCGCGACTGATGGCGGCGACAATCGGCAGCGACGCGTCGTGGCTCGAGACCGGCGCGCCGCTGCCGCCACTCTGGCACTGGCTCTACTTCCTCGAAGGCTTGCCGCCCGACCAGCTCGGGCGCGACGGCCATCCGCAGCGCGGCGGGTTCCTGCCGCCGGTGCCGCTGCCGAATCGCATGTGGGCGGGCGGACGCGTGCAGTTCCACGCGTCGCTGCCACTCGGCGCGCAGGTGTCCAGGCGCTCGACGATCCGCTCCGTCGAGCACAAACGCGGCCGCTCGGGCGACCTCGTGTTCGTGACGGTGCTGCACGAAATCTCGACGGCCGGCGAAGTCGCGATCACCGAGGAACACGACATCGTCTACAAGCAAGCGTCGCCCGGCGGCACGGTGCGGCCCGCGCCGGCACCTGCGCCGGCCGTGCCCGAGCATCGCGACACGTTCGTCGCGACGTCGACCACGCTGTTCCGTTACTCCGCGCTGACCTTCAACGGCCACCGGATTCATTACGACCAGGACTACTGCCGCGAGGTCGAGGGCTATCCGAACCTCGTCATTCACGGACCGCTGAACGCGACGCTGCTCGCCGCCTTTGCGGAGCGCGTCGCCGGCAAACCGTTGCGCGCGTTCGACTACCGCGGCGTACAGCCGGCGCTGCTCGGCAACACGCTGACGCTCAACGCGGCCCGCACGGCCGACGGGTACGCGCTGTGGACCGCGCTGCCGGACGAAAGCGTGTCGATGCGCGCTCACGCGCTGTTCTAGGCCTGCGGCCATCACAGCGGAACGAGACGGCATTGCATGTGACGGCCGCCCTTCTCGCGGCGCTGGCGCTCGTCGGCACTTGCGCGGCGTTCTTTCTCGGGCGGCCGGCACGCGAGCACGCCGGCCTGACCGCGCGCCGATGGGGACAGGTCCCGACGGGAGCCTTTCTGTCCGGGAAAGGATGCTTGAGACATCCGCAATTATCGTCAGCGGGCAAATCGCCCACACTCTGCCGGACGATCGGCGTGCACAGGATCGCCTGACCGTTCGATGGACGGCGGGCGGACCGGCGAAGCCCCGATCGGGCGACCGTCCCCGTTCAATCGCGGAACGGCCGCTTCCGGCCCGGACGTGCGCCGCGGCCTTCCGATAATCAGGAGACACGATGAACAGCCAATCTCTCGAACTGGGCGGCGACGCGGGCAGAACCGCGCCCGTCGTCCACCCCGCCGATGCCGGCACGGCGCCGCGCGCGACCCGCGACGTCACGCTCGGCGATTTCATGGACGACATGCCTGTCGGCGCGCTGCACCGGTTCGTCGTCTGGGTGATCGGCGTCGGGCTGTTCTTCGACATGTACGAGATCTTCCTCGTCAGCACGATCGGCACCGCACTGCAGCACGAATACGGGCTGAACCGGCAAAGCGGCGATTTCAAGCTGCTGCTCGCGTCCGCATTCATCGGCATGTTCTTCGGCGCGCTGTGCCTCGGCAGCCTCGCCGACCGCATCGGCCGACGCAAGGCGTTCGTGCTGACGCTGACCTGGTACAGCGCGTTCTCGCTGATCGGCGCCTTTTCGGTGAATGCCGACATGCTGGTCGCGTGCCGCTTCCTGACGGGCATCGGCGTCGGCGCGATCTACCCGATCGCGGACAGCTTCCTGTCGGAGATCCTGCCGAAGGAGCGGCGTGGCCGCCTCGCCGCGTGGGCGTACACGACGTCGTATGTCGCGGTGCCGCTCGTCGGCTTCCTCGCGGTGTGGCTCAATCCGCTGCATATCGGCGGCATCGCGGGCTGGCGCATCATCCTCGCGATCGGCAGCCTCGGCGCCGTCTACGTGCTGCTGGTCCAGCGCCGGTTGCCCGAAAGCCCGCGCTGGCTGCTCGCACAGGGCCGCGTCGACGAAGCGCATGCGATGCTGCGGCGCTTCGCGGACAGTGCCGGCGTACGCATGCCGGCACAGTTCGCCGCCTCCGCCGAACCGCAGCGCCCGCTCGCGCTCTCCGAGCGCATCGAGCTGCTGCGCCGCAAGCCGTACGACCGGCGCTACCTGATGCTCGCGATCTTCCACCTGTTCCAGGGCTTCGGCTATTACGGCTTCGGCACGCTGGCAGGCACGGTCGTGAAGAGCCGCGGCTTCGACGTGACGGACAGCACGCTGTTCATCGCGCTGTCGTTCGTCGGCTACCCGATCGGCTCGCTGCTGTCGATTCCGCTGCTCAACTGGATCGAGCGCCGCACGCTCGTGATCGGCTCGATCCTCGCGATCGCCGCGTGCGGTCTCGGCTTCGCGTATTCCGGCAATACCGTGCTGATCGTCTGCTTCGGCGTGTTGACGACCTGTGCATCCAACGTGTTCAGCAACGCGTATCACGTGTACCAGGCCGAGATCTTTCCGGCGCGCGTGCGCTCGACCGCGATCGGCAGCACCTACGCGTTGTCGCGCATCGTCAGCGGCGCGTTGCCGTTCGTGCTGCTGCCGGTGCTCGCCCAGTACGGCGCCGGCGCGATGTTCGGCGTGATCTCGGTCGCGCTCGGGATCGTCGCGATCACGCTGCGCGTGCTCGGGCCGCTGACCACGCGGCGCAGCCAGGACGAGATCAACCCGGTGTGAGGGTGACGACGGCAGCTTGCGGCGCGGCGAACGAGCGTCGCCCGCTGCCGTTCGCTTCGAAGCGCCGGGCCGGTGCGCCCGGCTTTCGTCCTGTTCGTGCGTGGCACGGCGAAGCGGCGAAGCACACGGGCTGCGCGACCGTCATGCAATGACCGCGATGCGCCCGTTCAGCGCGCCGACATGAAATCGAACAGGTTCGCGATGTCGGTCGTCAGCACGGTGCCCGCCTTCACGCCGACCCACAGCGTGCGCGTTGCCCACGCATCGTCCAGCTTCACCACGCACAGCCGCGAGCCCGCGCGTTCAGTGGTCACCGCGTCGCGCGGCAGGATGCCGATCCCGAGTCCCGCCTCGATCATCCGGCTCACGCCGTCGAAATTCGACACCTGGATCCGCAGCTTCAGCGAGCGTTCGACCGCGAAGGCGGCATCTGTCATCCGCGCGAGCAGCGAGCTGCCGTCGCTGAGTCCGACATAGTCCTCGTCGAGCGTATCGGCGAAGCGGATCGACGCGCGCCCGGCGAACCGGTGCCCGCGCGGCACGAGCAGCACGAGTTCGTCGCGCCGGTACAGCCGGCGCTCGATGCCGGGCGCCGGCACGTTGTCGGCGAACACGCCGAGGTCGGCCTTGCCGGCCGTGAGCGCATCGACGATCTCGTGGCTCAGGCGCTCCTCGAGGCTGACCTTGATGCCCGGATGCGCGGTCAGGAAACCGGCGAGATCGACCGGCAGGAACTGGACGATCGCGGACGTGTTCGCCCACACGCGGATGTGTCCGCGCACGCCGGCGACGTAGTCGCTCATCTCGTGCGCCATCCGGTTCACCTGGTCGATCACCTTCGCCGCATGGTCGAGCAGCGCGCGGCCCGCGGGCGTGAGTTCGACGCCGCGTGCGTGCCGGACGAACAGCGCGCTGCCGGTCACGCTCTCGAGTTCCGCGATCCGCTTGCTGACCGCGGACAGCGTGAGCTGGCCGTGCTCGGCCGCCTTCGTCAGGCTGCCGTGTTCCGCGACGAGCACGAACACCCGCAGCGACTGCAGATCGAAATGAAGCGGATTCACCATGTCGTGTTGCGTGTTTGCCGAGAATGGGGGCGGTGCGGTGCGCATCGCGCGGTCGGCCCGCCGTGACCGATTGTGCGTCAACCGGCCACGCGGCGAAAGTGCGGAAAGCCCGGTCGCGGCGGGACCGGGCGCGGATCGAAGGGAGAGGATCAGGCGCGCGAAGCGGCCTGATCGGCAGATACGGCGTGAGCGCGCGTCAGATCAGCTCGGATATCTCGATCAGGTTCAGATCCGGATCGCGCACGTAGACCGAGCGGATCTTCTGCGTCGCGCCGGTGCGCTCGACCGGCCCTTCGACGATCGGCCATGCCATCCGTTGCAGGTGCGCGATCACGTCGTCGAGCGGCACGGACGCGATGAAGCACAGGTCGAGCGCGCCCGGCGCCGGCAGGTGCGCCTTCGGCTCGAACTCCGAGCCGCGCACGTGCAGGTTGATCTTCTGGTTGCCGAAGCGGAACGCGATCCGTCCCGCGCCGAAGGTTTCGAGCTGCATCTGCAGCACTTCCGTATAGAAGTGCTTCGTCGCGTCGGGATCGACGCACGTCAGCACGAGGTGATCGAGGTGGTCGATCAGCGCCATGTTGTTCTCCTTGTCGTGGATGTCCGGATGTCGCGAAGTGTCGCGCGCACGGTCATGAAAACGCCTGCTGCGACGGCATCTGGCTGGCCGCGGGCACGGGATGCAGGTCCGAGCGCCGCCCGGCCTTCAGGATCTGGCTCGGCACGTCGTGCCCGATCAGCGCCGGCAGCCGCGCGGCCGCGTCGAGGGCCGCCGCGAGGTCGATGCCTGTATCGTAGCCGTCGAGTTCGAGCATGTGCACGAGTTCTTCGGTACACACGTTGCCGGTTGCACCCGGCGCGTACGGGCAGCCGCCGAGCCCGCCGAGCGACGCGTCGAAGCGCACGATGCCCGCTTCGAGCGCGGCGAGCGTATTCGCCAGCGCCATCCCGCGCGTGTTGTGGAAATGCAGCGTCAGTTCGAGCGCGCCGAAGCGGTCCGTCGCGCGTTCGCACAGATCGCGCACCTGCGACGGGTATGCCATGCCTGTCGTGTCACACAGCGTGACGCCCTGCACGCCGAGATCCGCGAAGCGCTGGATCCACGCGAGCACGGCCTCGGCCGGCACGTCGCCCTCCATCGGGCAGCCCATCGCGGTCGACAGCGACACGTTCACTGCGACACCCGTGCCGCGCACCGCGTCGATCACGTCGCGCAGCTGCGCGAACGACTGCTCGCGCGTCATCCGCAGGTTGGTCCGGTTGTGGCTCTCGCTGACCGACATCACGAGGTTCACTTCGTCGACATCACACGACAGCGCGCGCTCGGCGCCGCGCACATTCGGCACGAGCACCGTATAGACGACGCCCGGCGCGCGCGCGATGCCGTGCATCACGGCTTCCGCATCGCGCAGCGCCGGGATCGCCTTCGGCGACGTGAACGACGTCACTTCGATCTTCGCGTACCCGCACGCACTCAGCGCGTCGACGAGCGCGATCTTGTCGTCGGTGTCGACGTAGCGCGCTTCGTTCTGGAAGCCGTCGCGTGTCGCGACTTCGTTGAGGTAGAGCCGTTTGCCTTTCATCGTCAGGTCGTCCGTCAGGGTTCAGATCACGCCGCGCGCGCGCCAGCCGTCGCGGGTCGCCGCATCGATGCCGAGCGAATCGAGCACCGCGTCGGTGTGCGCGCCGAGCGCGGGCGCCGCGCGCTCGATGCGTCCTGGCGTCGCGCCGAGCTTCGGCACGATGCCCGGCACGAGAACCGGCGTGCCGTCCGGCAGCGTGTCGTCGACGATCATCTCGCGCGCACGGTAATGCGGATCGGCCGCAATGTCGGCGACGTCGTAGATCCGGCCCGACGGGATGCGCGCTTCGTTCAGCGCGGCCAGCACGTCGTCGAGCGTGTGCTGCGCGGTCCACGCGCCGATCGCCGCGTCGATGTGCGCGACCTGCGCGACGCGGCCGTCGTTGTGCGCGAGCGCGGGATCGTTGCCGAGATCCGGACGCCCGATCAGGTCCATCAGCCGTCGGAAGATGCTGTCGCCGTTGCCCGCGATCAGCGCGTACTTGCCGTCGCGGCACGCGTACGCATTGCTCGGCGCGATCCCGGGCAGGCTGCTGCCGGCCGGCTCGCGCACCGCGCCGAATGCCGAGTATTCGGGCAGCAGGCTCTCCATCATGTTGAACACGGATTCGTACAGCGCGACGTCGACCACCTGCCCGTTGCCGCCCTGCTGCTCGCGATGCCGCAGCGCGAGCAGCACGCCGATCACGCCGTGCAGCGCGGACAGCGAATCGCCGAGCGAGACGCCGACGCGCACCGGCGTGCGGCCCGGTTCGCCGGTCAGGTGCCGCAGGCCGCCCATCGCCTCGGCGACGACGCCGAAGCCCGGCCGGTCGCGATACGGCCCGGTCTGCCCGTAGCCCGACACGCGCAGCATGATCAGCCGCGGATTGAGCGCCGACAGCACGTCCCAGCCGAGCCCCCAGCCTTCGAGCGTGCCGGGCCGGAAGTTCTCGATCAGCACGTCGGCGTCGGCCGCGAGCCGGCGGATCACGTCCTGGCCTTCCGGCGTGCGCAGGTCGAGCGTCAGCGACGTCTTGTTGCGCGATTGCGCGGCCCACCAGACCGACGTGCCGTCGTGCAGCATCCGCCACTTGCGCAGCGGGTCGCCGGTGCCCGGCGGTTCCACCTTGATCACGTCCGCGCCGAACTCGGCGAGCATCCGGCCCGCGAACGGCCCGGCGATCAATTGCCCGAGTTCCAGCACGCGGATGCCGTCCAGCGGTCTCGTCATGGCTGTCTCCGAAGAAGTCGTGTTGTCCATGGCGGCGATCATGACCGGGTTCGGGCGCGCCGAATATCGATCGATGCTCAAGCAGCCTTTCCGGATTGGAAAGGCACGCATCGGCGTGCTGCGGCTCGCCGGCTGGCCGCGGCGCCCGCGACCGGCTTTCCGTTGCGGAAAGTGCGGTGGAGCAACGGGCAATGCGCGAGGTCGCGCGGCGCGCACAATCGTGTGCTTCCCGCGTCCGCCGGACGCACGTCAACCGCACGTCACTCGCATGTCACCGAACCCCACTGGCGCCGCCCTGTCCCACATGCCCCACTCGCCCTCTCCGCTGAACATCGTCTTTCTCGATCGCGCGACGCTGTCGCCGCACACAGTCCTGAAGCCGTTTCCGTTTCCGCACGAACTGCGGACGTTCGAACGGAGCGTGTCGAGCGACGTCGCCGTGCGCATCCGCGACGCTGACGTCGTGATCGTCAACAAGGTCCGGCTGGATGCGGCCACGCTTGCCGGCGCCAATCGGCTGCGGCTCGTCGCGATTGCCGCGACCGGCACCGACAACGTCGACCTGCACGCCTGCGCGGCACGCGGCATCGTCGTATCCAACATCCGCGGCTATGCGGCGCGCACCGTGCCCGAGCACACGTTCGCGCTGATCTTCGCGCTGCGCCGCAGCCTCGTCGCGTATCGCGACGCCGTGCGCGCGGGCCGCTGGCTTGACAGCGGCCAGTTCTGCTTCTTCGATTTTCCGATCCGCGACCTGGCCGGCTCGACGCTCGGCATCGTCGGCGACGGCGTGCTCGGATGTGCGGTCGCGGGCATCGCGCGCGCGCTCGACATGCGCGTGCTGTTCGCCGCGCATGGCGCCAATACCGATCCGCAAGCAGGCTACTTGCCGCTCGATACGCTGCTGCAACAGTGCGATGTGCTGTCGCTGCATTGCCCGCTGACGCCCGCGACCCGGCATCTGATCGATGCGGCCGCATTCTCGCGGATGGCGCGCCGGCCGCTCGTGATCAACACCGCGCGCGGCGGGCTCGTCGACGAAGCGGCACTCGTCGACGCGTTGCGCTCGGGACAGATTGCGGGCGCCGGGTTCGACGTCGTCACCGAGGAACCGCTGCCGGCCGCGCATCCGTTCCACGCGATCCTGTCGCATCCGGCGTTCATCCTCACGCCGCACGTCGGCTGGGCGAGCGACGACGCGATGCAGGCGCTCGCGGATCAGCTGGTGGACAACGTCGCCGCGTTTCATGACGGCGCGCCGCGCAACGTCGTGACGGCGAGCTGATCACTGCCCGCTCGACGTCGGCGCGGACGCCGACGCGTGACTGACGGTGACGCCCTGTTCGCCGTGGCCGAGCGCATACAGCTCGCGATTGCGCTCGATCGTCTGCCGGCTCGGCGGATAGTCCCAGTTCGGCGCGGGCACGGTGCCGTCGCGCTGCGCCTGGACCAGGTCGGCGATCACCTGGGCGCGCGTCACTTCGTGTTGCGAAGTCGTCTGCGCGAACACGGCGGCCGGCATGCCGATCGCGATGGTGAGCAGCACGGCGGCTGCCATCAGCTTGCGTTTCATGGTGGTGCTCCTCGATGAAGTGTCGACGTGTCGATAAGCGCGCATCGTCGATGCGCGGCCGGCAGGACCGTCGGTGCGGTGCTTCGGCCGACACGTTCATTGTGGCGAGCGGCCCCTGCGCGACGCTGACCGCAAGATGACAAATTCGCAATCTGCCGATCGGCGATTCGTGCCCCATTCGTGCAGAATTCGCGCTGCATTCGCGTGGAACGCAGATAACAGGTTCGTAATCCTCGGGTCAGACGCAGGTCAACACGCGGCCAGCACACTGCGCACTCGCCGCATCGACGCGGTGGCCGTGCCCTGCTTCGAGGAACAACATCATGTGGATCGTCCGGCTCGCATTGCGCAGGCCCTATACGTTCGTCGTGCTCGCGCTGCTGATCTTCATCGCTGGACCGCTCGCGATCCTGCGCACGCCGACCGACATCTTTCCGAACATCGACATTCCGGTCGTCAGCATCGTCTGGTCGTACAACGGCTTCTCGGCCGAGGACATGGCCAAGCGGATCACGTCGAACTACGAACGCGCGCTTACGTCCGACGTCGACGACATCGAGCACATCGAGTCGCAGTCGCTGAACGGCGTGTCGGTGGTGAAGATCTTTTTCCACCCGGGCGCCGACATCAATCGCGCGATCGCGGAAGCCGCGAGCAACTCCGCGTCGATCCTGCGAATCCTGCCGCCCGGCACGCTGCCGCCGAACATCATCACGTACAACGCGTCGACGGTGCCGATCCTGCAGCTCGGGCTGTCGAGCGACTCGCTCGCCGAGCAGCAGCTGTACGACCTCGGCAACAGCTTCATCCGCACGCAGCTCGCGACCGTGCAAGGCGCGGCCGTGCCGCTGCCGTTCGGCGGCAAGATCCGCCAGATCGTCGTCGATCTCGACACGCGCGCGCTGCAGGCGAAGGGGCTCGCGCCGATCGACGTGGTGAACGCGATCAACGCGCAGAACCTGATCCTGCCGGGCGGCACCGCGAAGATCGGCACGCGCGAATACAACGTGCAGATGAACGGCAGCACGCAGACGGTCGCCGCGCTGAACAACCTGCCGGTCAAGACCATCGGCGGCAATGTGGTCTACGTGCGCGACGTCGCGCACGTTCGCGACGGGTATGCGCCGCAGACCAACATCGTGCGCGCCGACGGCAAGCGTGCGGCGCTGCTCACCGTCGAGAAGACGGGCAGCGCATCGACGCTGACGATCATCGACCAGGTGAAGGCGATGCTGCCGAAGATCGCGGCCGGCCTGCCGAAGGCGCTGCACATCAGCGCGCTCGGCGACCAGTCGGTGTTCGTGAAAGCGGCGATCCAGGGCGTCGTGCGCGAGGCGCTGATCGCCGCGTGCCTGACCGCGCTGATGATCCTGCTGTTCCTCGGCAGCTGGCGCGCGACGCTGATCATCGCGGTGTCGATCCCGCTCGCGGTGCTGAGCTCGCTGCTCGCGCTGTCGGCGCTTGGCGAGACGATCAACATCATGACGCTCGGCGGGCTCGCGCTCGCGGTCGGCATCCTCGTCGACGATGCGACGGTGGCGATCGAGAACATCACGCACCACCTCGAACGCGGTGCGCCGCTGGAGGACGCGATCCTGACCGGCGCGGGCGAGATCGCGGTGCCGACCTTCGTGTCGACGCTGTCGATCTGCATCGTGTTCGTGCCGATGTTCCTGCTCACCGGCGTCGCGCGCTACCTGTTCGTGCCGATGGCCGAAGCCGTGATCTTCGCGATGGCCGCGTCGTATTTCTTCTCGCGCACGCTGGTGCCGACGCTCGCGATGGTGCTGATGCGCGCGCGTCGCGCCGGTGGCGAGCCGCCGCGCGGCGTGTTCGCGCCCATCGCGCAGCTGGCCCGCTTCCAGGCGGGCTTCGAACGGCGCTTCGAGGCGGTACGCGTGCGCTATCGCGCGCTGCTGTCGGCCGCGATCGCGCAACGTCGCCGCTTCGCGGCTGCGTTCCTGCTTGCGTGCGTCGCGTCGACGAGCCTCTTCGCCTTCGCCGGCCGCGACTTCTTCCCGTCGGTCGACACGGGCGAGATCCGGCTGCACCTGCGTGCGCCGACCGGCACGCGGATCGAGGAAACCGCGCGCCTGACCGACGAAGTCGAGGCACGAATCCGCTCGGTGATTCCGGCGAACGAACTGGCCGGCGTGCTCGACAACATCGGCGTGCCAGTGAGCGGGATCAACCTCACGTACGACTCGTCCGACCCGGTCGGCGCCGGCGACGCCGACGTGATGGTCACGCTGAAGCCGAACCACCATCCGACCGCCGCATACGTCGCGACGTTGCGCAACCAGCTCGCGCAGGCGTTCCCCGGCGTGACCTTCGCGTTCCTGCCGGCCGACATCGTCAGCCAGATCCTCAACTTCGGGCTGCCCGCGCCGATCGACATCCAGATCGTCGGCAACAAGCTCGACCAGAACCGCGCGGTCGCGAACCGCCTGCTCGCGCAGCTGCGCGGCGTGCGCGGCCTCGTCGACGCGCGTATCCAGCAGCCCGGCGACGCACCGGCGATCGACGTGAACGTCGACCGCACCAAGGCGATCCAGGCCGGGCTCCAGCAGCGCGACGTGTCGCAGAACCTGCTGATCGCGCTGTCCGGCAGCTCGCAGACGACGCCGAACTTCTGGCTAGACCCGCGCAACGGCGTCAGCTATCCGCTGCTGGTGCAGACGCCGCAGTACGCGGTGGATTCGCTGCAGGCGCTTGCGAACGTGCCGCTGCCGACCGACGCGCGTGCGCCGCAGACGCCCGCCGGCGGGCCGGCCGCCGGTGCGCCCGCGCAGAACCTGCTCGGCACGCTCGGCACCTTCACGCGCGCGACGCAGCAGGCGGTCGTGTCGCACTACAACGTACAGCCCGTGCTCGACATTTTCGCGTCGGTGCAGGGCCGCGACCTCGGCGGCGTCACGGCCGACGTGACGAAGCTCGTCGACGACGCACGCGCGCAGCTGCCGCCCGGCTCGTCGATCGTGCTGCGCGGCCAGGTGCAGGCGATGCACGAAGCGTTCGGCGGGCTGCTCACCGGCCTCGTGTTCGCGATCGCGCTCGTCTACCTGCTGATGGTCGTCAACTTCCAGTCGTGGCTCGACCCGCTCGTGATCGTCAGCGGCCTGCCCGCGTCGCTCGCGGGCATCGCGTGGATGCTGTTCGTCACGAACACGACGCTGTCGGTGCCTGCGCTGACCGGCACGATCCTGTGCATCGGCATTGCGACCGCGAACAGCATTCTCGTCGTCAACGCGGCGCGCGAGCGGATCGGCGACGGCGCGCCGCCGTGGCAGGCCGCGCTCGACGCCGGCTTCGGCCGCTTCCGCCCGGTCGTGATGACCGCGCTCGCGATGCTGATCGGCATGCTGCCGATGGCGCTCGGCCTCGGCGACGGCGGCGAGCAGAACGCGCCGCTCGGCCGCGCGGTGATCGGCGGCCTCGCGTTCGGCACGATCTCGACGCTGCTGTTCGTGCCGGTCGTGTTCGGCTTCGTCCATGCGTGGCTCGACCGGCGCCGCGAAGCGGCTGCTGCGCGCCGCGCGCAGGATACGCCCGCGATGCCCTGATGCGTCCCGATTCGTCCCGATTCGTCCTGACTCTGTCCTGACTCCGTCCGACTCGCCCGATCTCACCGACCATGAACGATACGACCGAACCCCTCGCTTCGCCGCCGTGCGCCGATGCGCCAGCTGCGTCCAGTACATCCAGTACGTCCAATGAATCCAATGAATCCAATGCGCCCGCGACTGCGTCAGCGCGCGCAGATGCGTCCGATGCACGACGCGAGCCTGGCGCTCCCGAATCGGCGCCGTCTCGTCGCCGCCGATCGCTGACGGCCCCGCTCGCCGCGATCGCGGCCGCCGTCGCGCTGCTCGCGATCGGCATCGTGCCGCGCATCGACGCACGCGCCGCGCAGCGCACGCAGGTCGCCGCACAGCAGGCGCTGCCGGTCTCGGTGATCCTGCCCGGCGCCGCGCCCGCGAGCCAGACGCTGACGCTGCCCGGCTCGGTGATGCCGTATGCGGAGGCGTCGATCTATGCGCGCACGAGCGGCTACATCGCGCACTGGCGCGCCGACATCGGCACGCACGTGACGGCCGGCGAGACGCTCGCGCAGATCGCCGCGCCCGATCTCGACGCGCAACTTCGGCAGGCGCGTGCCGACGCCGCAACCGCGCAGGCGAACTACGACTATGCGAAATCGACCGCGCAGCGCTGGCAGGACATGCTGAAGACGCAGTCGGTGTCGCAGCAGGACACCGACACGAAAGTCGCGGACATGAACGCGAAGCGCGCGATGCTCGCGTCCGCGCAGGCGAATGTCGCGCACCTGACCGAGCTCGTGTCGTACGAGGCGATCACCGCGCCGTTCGACGGCGTGATCACCGCGCGCAACGTCGACGTCGGCACGCTCGTCACGGCGGGCGGCACGCCGGGCAGCCCGGGGCTTTCCGGCGAGCTGTTCCATCTCGAGCAGACCGACCGGCTGCGCGTGTTCGTCGACGTGCCGCAGGACAGCGCGGCCGGCATCTCGGTCGGTACGTCCGTCTACCTGACCACGCAGCAGTACCCGGGCCGGCGCTTCGCTGCGCACGTCGCGCGCAGCGCGGGCGCGATCGATCCCGTCACGCGCACGCTGCGCGTCGAGATCGACGTCGACAACCGCGACGGCGCGCTGATGCCGGGCGCCTACGCGCAGACTCACCTGCTCGTGCCGAGCGCGGCACCCGCGTTCGAGCTGCCTGTCAGCGCGCTGCTGTACCGGCCGGACGGCGTGACGGTCGCGACCGTCGGCGCGAACGGCCGCACTGCGCTGAAGACCGTGCAGATCGGGCGGGATTTCGGCACGCACGTCGAGATCGTCGCGGGGCTTGCCGCTACCGATCGCGTGATCGACAACCCGGGGGATGCGATCGCGGCGGGCGAGACCGTGCGGGTCGTGTCGGTTGCGCACAGCGCGGTGCCGGCAACGCCGCTCGTCGCGGGATCGGCTGTCGCGCCGACTCGCGCAGCAGGCACGCTGCCCAAGCCTGTCGCGACGGTCTCTGCTGCGCGCAACGCCATCCCGTCCGCCGACGCGAGTGGCCGAGATTGACCCGTCGAACCGAACAGCAAGGAATGCAAAGCATGCGCCCGTTCCGCCCACTCCCATTCGTGCGCCGCGTCGTCGCGCTCGGTGTCGCCGCGTCGCTCGCCGCCTGCTCGACGCTGCCGCCCTATTCACCGCCCGCCGTCGCCATTCCCGCGCATTACGCAGGTGCGCCGGCTGCGCAGCCCGGCTGGAACGTCGCGGCGCCGGCCGACGCCGCGCCACGCGGCGCGTGGTGGGCCGTGTTCGGCGACGCGGACCTGAACGCGCTCGAGGCGCGCGTCGACGTATCGAACCAGACCGTGAAGAAAGCGGTCGCGAACTTGCAGGAAGCGCGCGCGATGGTCGACTACCAGCACGCCGGCTTCCTGCCGACAGTGACGGCCGGCGTCGCGCAAAGCCGCTCCCGTATCTCGCAGAACAAGCTCGGCTCGTCGCTTGCCGGCAAGACCACGCCCGATCATCTGGCCGGCCTCACCGCGAGCTGGGAGCCCGACGTGTTCGGCCGCGTGCGCGATGCGGTGGCCGGCGCGCAGGCAAACGCCGACGCGAGCGCGGCCGACCTGCAGGCCGTGAAGCTGTCGGTCGCCGCCGAACTCGCGACCGACTACTTCGCGCTGCGTTCGCTCGACACGCAAAAGCAGCTGCTCGACGACACCGTGCGTGCCTACGCCGATGCGCTAAACCTGCTGAAGCAGCAGCTCGCGGCGGGCGCGATCGATGCGTCCGCCGTCGCGCAGGCAGCGACGCAGCTCGAATCGACCCGCACGCAGGATGCCGACATCGACGTGTCGCGCGCTCAGCTCCAGCATGCGATCGCGACGCTCGTCGGCGAGAACGCGTCGACGTTTGCGCTGCCGCCGCGCGTGCAACCATTTGACGTGCCGGCGATTCCGGCCGGCATGCCGTCGCAACTGCTCGAGCGCCGGCCCGATATCGCGGCCGCAGAACGCCGCGTCGCCGCCGCGAATGCGCAGATCGGCGAGGCGCACGCCGCGTTTTTCCCCGATCTCGTGCTGTCGGCGAGCGCGGGCCTCGAGAGTTCGTTCTTTGCGCCGTGGCTCACCGCGCCCAGCCTGTTCTGGTCGCTCGGCCCGCAGCTCGTCGGCACGCTGTTCGACGGCGGGCGCCGCAGCGCGACGCTGCGCGGCGCGACCGCGCAGTACGACGGCGCGGTCGCCGACTACCGGCAGACCGTGCTTGTCGCGTTCCAGCAGGTCGAGGATGAACTGTCGGCGATGAACACGCTGGCGTCCGAAGCCGGCAGCCAGCAGCGCGCGAGCGACGCGGCGGACCTGTCGCTGCGCTTGACGACGAACCGCTTCACCGCGGGCGCGGTGAGCTATCTCGACGTCGTGACCGCACAGACGATCGCGCTGTCGAACCGGCGCCTCGCCGACCAGATCGCCGCGCGCCGGATGGAGGCCGCGGTCGCGCTGCTGAAGGCGCTCGGCGGCAGCTGGCAGGCTGCGCGCGCGGAGGCGGTCACGCCGCCGAAGTCCTGAAGAAATCGAGGATGAATCGTGTGCCCGCCGCGTCGCTCTCGACGCGCGCGGTGCCGCCGTGCAGTTCCATCACCGAGCGTACGATCGCGAGGCCGAGCCCGGCCGTGCCGCCCGGCCCGCCGCCGCTGCGTGCCGGATCGCCGCGCACGAAGCGCTCGAAGATGCGCGGCAACAGCGCCGGATCGATCGGCTCGCCGGGGTTCGCAACGACGACCTGCACCGACGCCGCGGTCTCGCGCACGCTCAACGTGATCTCGCCGCCCTTCGGCGTGTAGCGCAGCGCGTTCGCGAGCAGGTTGCTGACTGCGCGGCGGAACAGCTCGATGTCGGCGGTCAGCCGGCCGCTGCCTTCGACCCGGAGCACCGAGCCGGCTTCGTCGGCGAGCCCTTCGAAGTAGCCGGCGATGCGGGTCAGCTCGTCATGCACGTCGAACGCGCGCTGGCGCGTGACGAAGCCCGGATGCTCGGCGCGCGCGAGGAACAGCACGTTCTCGATCATTCGCGCGAGCCGGTCGTATTCCTCGAGGTTCGATTCGAGCAGCGCCTGGTATTCGTCGGGCGAGCGCGGCCGCGCGAGCGCGACCTCGGTCGCGCCGCGCATGTTGTTCAGCGGCGTGCGCAGGTCGTGCGCGAGATCCGCGCTGAACTGCGACAGGTGCCCGAACGCCTGCTGCAGGCGGCCGAGCATCGCGTTCTGCGCATCGACGAGCGAACGCAGCTCGCGCGGCGCACGCGATGCGTCGAGCCGCGTGTCGAGCTTGTCGACGGTGATCCGGCCGGTGTTCGACACGATCTCGCGCAGTGGTGCGAGCGTCGTGCGGATCAGCCAGTAGCCGAGCAGCATCGCGAGCAGCACGCCGAGCGCGCCCGCGAGTTTCAGCTTGTCGCGATAGCTGTCGAGCAGGCGCACGCGGTCGCTCATGTTGCGCGCGACCGCGATCCGGATCAGCGTATGGTCGCGCAGCGCCGCTTCGGCGACGACGCCGCGCACGGGCGTAGCGTCGTCGGCGGTCCACGTCGCGATCTGCGCGTCGCCGATCCGCGCGTCGGCGGGCACGGGCGCGACGTGCGGCGGAAACAGCTCGGCATCGGGCGGTGCGGCGTCCGGCGTGCCGGACACGGGAGATGCGGGAGATGCTGGAGATGCGCCAGACGCCCGCAGGTCCTCGAATTCAGTTCGCTCGACGTTGTGACGTGCGAGCACGTTGCCTTTCGCGTCGGCGACGGCCATCGACAGCGCCTTGTTGCCCAGCACGAGGCTCGTCAGGCGATCGGCATGCGTGCGCACGCCGTCGAGCGAGTCCAGCTCGCCCGCGAGCCGGCGCGCGTGCCGCGCGGCGAGCACGATGTCGAGATCGTCCTGCGTGCGTACCTGCCGCTCGAGCCCGACATACACGTAGGTGCCGACCAGCGCGAACACCGCGAGCGTGGTCGCGCCGAACGCCACCGCGAGGGTCGCCGTCAGCGAACGGCCGAGCGTCATGCGCTGCCCTTCGGTTCGAGCACGTAGCCGACGCCGCGCACGGTGTGGATCAGCTTGACGGGGAAATCGTCGTCGATCTTCGCGCGCAGGCGCCGGATCGCGACCTCGACGACATTGGTGTCGCTGTCGAAGTTCATGTCCCACACGTAAGACGCGATCTGCGTGCGGCTCAGCACCTCGCCGTGCCGGCGCGCGAGCAGCTGCAGCAGCGCGAATTCGCGCGGCGTCAGGTCGATCCGCACGGCGCCGCGTCGCACGCGGCGGCGCACGACGTCCATTTCCAGATCGCCGACCGTGATGCGTTCGGTCTCGCGCGGCGGCCCGCGGCGCGCCAGCGTGCGCACGCGCGCGAGCAGCTCGACGAACGCGAACGGCTTCACGAGATAGTCGTCCGCGCCGAGCTCGAGCCCGTGCACGCGGTCCTGCACGTCGTCGCGCGCGGTCAGGAACAGCACGGGGGTCGTGTGCGTCTCGCGCAGCCGCTTCAGCACGCCCCAGCCGTCGAGCACGGGCAGCATCACGTCGAGCACGATCACGTCATAGGTTTCCTCCTGCGCGAGCAACAGCCCTTCCGCACCGTCTTTCGCGAGATCGACGCTGAAGCCGGATTCCTCGAGCCCCTTCTTCAGGTACGCGCCCGTCTTCGGCTCGTCTTCGACTATCAGGATGCGCATGATCGGCTCCGGTGAACGCATGCGCCGATGTTACCGGGAAACGGCAGGCGCGAAACGCGTCGCGGCCGTGCGACGGCCGTTGATTACCGAACTGTAATCCGCGGGTCAGTTTCGCGACGGGCGCGGCAACCAGAATGGAAAACGTGGGGCACCCCCACTCATTCATTCGCCAAGGAGTCGCCATGAAAATCGTCGCTGCCTTCGTCGCTGCTTTTGTCATCGAGGCGCTCACGCTGCCGTTCGGCGCGTCCGCGTTCGCCCAGTCCACGCAGGCGCCGCTCACGCGCGCCGAAGTCCGCCACCAGTTGATCGACGCGGAAGCCGACGGGCTGCTGCCGTCGAACCGGAACGACTATCCGCCGTCGCCGGCGCAGATCGCGCGCAATCGCCAGCTCTATGCCATCCATCATGACCTGCCGATGCCGACCGCGACCGCGTCGATCGGCACGCCGGCCGACGTGTCGACGTCATCGCAATGACGCCGGCTGCCGGACGCGGCGCGATGCCGCCGCGTCCGGCAGAGGCACGCGCAGGGATTCGATGAAATTTTGCACTACGGATATCTTGATCGACCGCTTCGATTCCCGTGCCGGCGCGGTAGGTTCAACGTCTCGAAACGCGACGCCAGCCCGCGCACGGGCGATGCATCGCGTGCGGCACGGCGCACGGACGAGGCGCTTCGCATGAAGCGGTTGCTGCTTGCTGGGGGAGCTTGCTGGAGGGATGTAACGCGAGGCCCACGCCTCGCTCACCGCAACGCGTGTGCGCGTCACACGCGCACGCGAGAAATCAGGCGATCGGGATCAGTAAGCGGACATCTCGACGCACGGGTCGGCCGACGTCGGCGCGCAAACGGCCGAATACTTCGCGCTTTCGCGCATCAGCGCTTCGCCTTGATGCAACGCGGCCTTGATCTCCGGATGCTGCGCGTACGCGAGGAACGCGGAACACACGACCGCGGACATGCAGATCATCGAAAACGCAATTCTTTCAAGAGCTTGGAAACGTTCAGGCATGATTCGACCTTTCTTCAAGGTCGACATTATATCTCAAAATCAGGGTTTTCCCTTATCCGGCGATGCCGTGGTGCGACTCGGTATCTGACGGCACGCGAACAAGTGTCCGCTGTCGCGAGTTGGGCGCGGCATTATTTGTCTGATGATAGCGTGACGCTCGCGCACGGTGCCATCGCTGGCTATTCGCACCATTGATCTTGCGCGTCGCGCAACGCGAATGCGTGCCGGCGCGAGCCGGTGCTTCGACAGCCGCTCGGCTTACTGCGGCGCCGACGCCGCGCTCGCCGCGTTCCCCGGCCAGGCCTTGCCGATCCGGTCGATCATCGATTTGGCCGCGCCCGTCGCGAGCGCCGCGTCGACGTTCGACGTCTGCCATGCGCCGTCGGCGCCCTGCACGAAGGTCAGCTCCGCGCGCGTCGGCGCATTGTCGGGGTTGCGCCACGTAAACACGACGTTGCATGTGTACGTGCGCTCGCTGGCCTTCTTGCAGTCGCCGTCGGCCTTGACCGACACGACGTCGGCCGACACCGGCAGCGGCTGGCCGAGCAGCGCGTTGAGGCCGCCGTGGTTTTCAGCCTCGAGCGAGCGCCGTACGGCCGCGTCGATGTCGGTCGCGCCGGGGCCGTCATGGAACAGGTTGCAGGCGGCGACGAGCATCGTCGAGACGCCGAGCGTCAGCAGCGTGTGGAACTTCATGGCGATCCGTGATTCGGGGTGCATCGGAAAACGCGCCGCGCCTGCGCCCCGGAAGACGCCGGCCGCGCGCCGGTATGCCGCGTAGTCTGCAACGTTCGCGCCCCGTACGCGGTATCCATTTGTAACCAATTGCACGGGGCTGTCGCGCGGCACTGCCCGTCGGCGCGGCGCGGTATGCGTCCGCGGTACGTATCGCGTTGCCGCACGCCGGCGCATGGCGGCAAGCCGTCGGACGATCCGGACGAAGGGCGGCGACGGCAGACTGTCGCCACCCTGCCGGTCCCGCGTGGCGGATGAGCCCGCTACTGCCGCTCCTGCTTCACGCGGCTCACGAGCTGCGTCGGGCTCACGAACTGCAGCGCGATCACGACCCACACGAGCGTGATCGCCATGTAGATCATCGCCATCGCATCGATCGATTGCGGCGCGCGCACGCCGGTCGAGAACACCGCGTAGTACAGCGCGACGACGAGCGTCTGCGTGCTCGGCCCGGCGGTGAAGAATGTCAGCTCGAACATCCCGATCGTGCGCACCAGCACGAGCAGCCCCGCCGCGAGCATGCCCGGCACCAGCAGCGGCAGCAGCACGTAGCGGAAATAGCGCCACGTGTTCGCACCGAAGATGCGCGCGGCCGATTCGAGGTTCGGGTCGATCTGCTCGATGAACGGCGTCATCACGAGGATCACGAACGGCAGCGCCGGCACGAGGTTCGCGAGGATCACGCCGGACAACGTGCCCGCGAGCCCGACCTTGTACATCACGGTCGCCATCGGAATGCCGTACGTGACGGGCGGCACCATCAGCGGCAGCAGGAATACCAGCAGCGCGAAGCGCTTGCCCGGAAACTGCGCGCGCGCGAGCGCATAGGCGGCCGGCACGCCGAGCGCGATCGACAGCAGCACGACCGCGCCGACCACTTCGACCGTCACCCACAGCACGCTCGCGAGCTGGAAGTCCTCCCACGCCTTCGCATACCAGTGCAGCGTGAAGCCCTGCGGCAGCGGCGTGCCGAACCAGCGGGTCGCGACCGAGTTCACCGCGACGGTCGCGATCAGCAGCGTCACGTTCAGCAGGAAGAACGCCATCACGCCCCAGACGAGCGCCTTCCACGCACGAGCGGCCAGGCTGCTGCGCAGCTTTGGCGGTTTCATTGCGTTGACGGGCCGCGTGCCGTCGTCGCGTCGCGCGTCGTGCTGGCCGGACTGCGACGGCCACGTGCGCGCGGCATGATTGTCGGTCGCCATCAGCCCTTGCCTCCCGTCACCGGCCCCGTATAGAAGAAACGGCGCGCGCCGAGCATCGACGCGACCACCAGCAGCTGCACGAAACCCATCACGATCGCGATCGCCGACGCGAGCGAATAGTCGTAGCTCTCGAACGCGGCCTCGGCCGCGGCGATCGAGATCACGCGCGTCGGGCCGGCCGGCGCGCCGAGCAGCACGGCCGACGGAAACACCGAGAACGCCTGCACGAACGACAGGCACGCGGCCATCGTGAGCCCCGGCACGAGGAGCGGCAGGTAGATCTGCCGGAACTGCTGCCACGGGTTCGCGCCGAGCGTCGCCGCGGCGCGGGCGAGCGTCGGGTCGATGCCGCTGATGTACGACAGCATCAGCAGGAATGCGAACGGAAAGCCCGATACGATCAGCGACAGCAGCACGCCCCAGTAGTTGTGCGTGAGGCGCACTTCGTCCGTGTACAGGTGCAGCCCCTGCAGCGCCTGCGGGAACCAGCCGTTCGGGCCGAAGTACGTGAGCATCCCGTCCGCGACGAGCACCGTGCCGAGCGTGACGGGGATCACGAGCAGCGTCGTCACGAACTTCTGGTACGGCGAATGGCGGCGCAGCGCGAACGCGACCGGCACCGATACGCCGACGTTGATCAGCGTCGCCGGCACCGCGAGCTTCAGCGTGACGATCACGGTCGGCCACATTGCGGTGTCGGTGAAGAACTGCGCGTAGTTCGCGAGCACGCCGCCGCCGTTAATCGGCTGGAACGACAGCACGAGCCCATAAGCGAACGGATAGATGAACAGCGCGACGATGAAACCGAGCGCGGGCGTGACGAGCCAGCCTTTCGCGTCGCGTGGCGCGCCGGGCGCGAGGAGCGTGCTCATGCCGCTTCCCCCGCATAGACGAGCGTGCGTTCGGGCGCGATCCGCAGCCGCAGCCGCTCGTCTTCGGTGAACTCGCCCGCCACGCGCGCCCAGATCTTGCCGAACGGTGCGACTGCGCGGAGCAGCGAATCGCGTCCGCCGTATTCGACCGTCTCGACCGTGACGTCGAATGCATTGTCGTCGGCCGCATCGGCCAGTTCGAAATCGTCGGGGCGCAGCGCGACCACGACGTCCTTGCGGTCGAAGCCGGCCATCGGCACGCCGGTGAGCCGCACGCCTGAAGCGGCGACCGTCACGTAGTCGCCCGCCATCCCTTCGAGCGTGAACGGCAGCACGTTGCGATAGCCCATGAAGCGCGCGACGTGCAGGTTGTGCGGCCGCGTATAGACCGCCTTCGGCGACGCGACCTGCTGGACGACGCCCTCCTTCATCACGACGATCCGGTCGGCCATCGACAGCGCCTCGTCCTGGTCGTGCGTCACGTAGATCGTCGCGCGTTCGAGCTGCGTGTGGATGCGGCGGATTTCCGCGCGCATCTCGATGCGCAGCTTCGTGTCGAGGTTCGACAGCGGCTCGTCCATCAGCACGAGCGGCGGCTCGATCACGATCGCGCGCGCAATTGCGACGCGCTGCTGCTGCCCGCCCGACAGCTGGCCGGGCAGCTTGCCTTCATGGCCGACGAGCTGCACGAGCTCGAGCGCCTCCTTCGCGCGCGTGCGGGTTTCCTGCTTCGACATGCCGCGCATCTTGAGGCCGAAGCCGACGTTGTCGAGCACCGACATGTGCGGGAACAGCGCGTAGTTCTGGAACACCATGCCGAACCCGCGCCGCTCGGGCGGCAGCACGTCGATGCGCGTGTCGTCGAGCCAGATGCCGCCGCTCGTGAGCGGCTGCAGGCCCGCGATGCAGTTGAGCGCCGTCGACTTGCCGCAGCCGGACGGGCCGAGCAGCGCGATGAATTCGCCGCGCCGGATGTCGAGGTCGAGCCCGCTCAGCGCGGCGACCTGCGCGCCTTCCGCATTGGTGAAGCTGCGGCATACCGCGTCAAGGCGCAGCGTTTCGAAAGTATGCTTCATCACGTGTTCCTGACTGCCTCCGATGACGCGGGCGCCGCAGCGCCCGCCGTGTCTTGCGGTTTTTCGTTGCCTGGCTTCGGTACGTGACTTCGGTGCGTTATTTCGACTTCTGCGAACCGATCTCGCGGTCCCACTTCTGGAACGCGGCGACCATCGCCTGCGCGTTGAGCGGCTGCACGTGCGGGCGGTCGACGAGCAGCTTCGCGTACTCGGGACGGCCGAACTTCCTGATCACCTCCTGGCTGTGCGCGGGCGCCATTTCGAGCGTCACGCCCTTCACGGCCGGGCCCGGGTAGAAGTAGCCGTCGTCGTAGGTCATCGCCTGCTGCGGCGGTTCGAGCAGGAAGTTCATCAGCTTGTACAGCACGTCGAGCTTCTCTTTCGGCACGCCCTTCGGGATCACCATGTAGTGCGCGTCGTTGACCCACGTCATGTTGTCGAGCGCCTGGATCCGGAACTCGGCCGGCACGATGCCGAGCGCGCGCGGGTTCAGGTCCCAGCCGGTGACGGTCACCGTCATGTCGCGCGTGCCCTCGCCGAGTTCCTTCATCACGGCCGACGTGCCGCCCGGGTAGTACGGGACGCAGTCGTTCAGCTCCTTGAGGAACGCCCAGGTCTTGTCCCAGCCGTTGATCGGATCCTGCGGGTTCTTGTCGCCGAGCACGTACGGCAGCCCCATCAGGAACGTGCGGCCCGGGCCCGAGTTCGCCGGCCGCGCGTAGATCAGCTTGTTCGGATGCGCCTTGCACCATGCGAGCAGTTGCGCGGGCGTCTTCGGCGGATCGCTCACTTTCGCCGGGTTGTATTCGAGCAGCGGCCCGGCCGGCATGTACGTGACCGCGAGGCCGAAGCCTTGCGCGAGATCCTGCATCTTGCGCGGGCCCGGCGCGTACTTGTCGAGCACGCCGGGGAACGCGCCCGCGTTGTCGGGCAGCAGCTTCAGCCACAGGTTCTGCTCGATGCCGGCCGCGAGTGCGTCGGTGCCGGTCAGCACGAGGTCGATGTCGGAGCGGCCTGCCGCCTGCATCGCCTTGATCTTGCCCGGCAACTGCGGCGCCGGCGCGTTCGTGAACGTGACGTTCGACACGAGGTTCGGATTCTTGTCCCTGAACGCCTCGATCGCTTTTTGCGTGAGCTGCAGGTTGCCCGCGACGTCGACGACGTTGATCGATACCGGCGCGGCGACAGCCGCCGCAGCCGACAGCGTGAAGCCCAGCGCCAAGGCGATGCGGCGGACGCGGCGCGCGATCCTGGATGAGTTCATGTCTCCTCGCTTGCGGTCAGGTGGATGGGACCTTTCTTTCGGGAAATCATGACTTTGTTATACGATGTCGGTCAACAAAAAACCGTGACAAACGGGGCGGGAGTTTCCCTAACAAAACCCTTCCGCCGTATGTCGATTCGCATGCAGGGTGGAATTGGCGGGATTCCGGCTATCGGCGATTCGGCGTGTTAAGACGTCGTACATCGAAAAATGACGACGTGGAACCGGTTCGGCGTGACTGCGTGACTGCGTGACTGCGTGACTGCGCGACGTGGAGACTGGCGCGGCGACGCGGGCATGCATACGTCCGACGACAGGATGCGAGGCGGAGACGGGAAGGATGATGGGCGTCGCAGCAGACTACGCTGACTGAGCGCGGTGCGTCGGGCAGCATCGATGAGGTCGTCTGCCCACTGAGAATTCAGGTTGGGAAAAGTGGCCGGCGGCGCATGCATCTCGCCTTGCCCGGCCAGCCGGCGCTCAATCTCCGTCAAGCGCCTGCACATCGGCAATCAGCCGCTCGGCGTCCTGCCATTCGCCATACCCCGACGCCGGATTCATATGCCCGACATCCCCGAGATCGACGAGCCGGCTGCCCCATCCCGCGGCGAGCGCTTCGACGCGCTCGAAGCGCGCCAGCGGATCATTGCGGCTGGCCGCGACGATGCTCGGAAACGGCAGGCGTTCGCGCGGAACCGGCAGCCAGCCGTTGTCCCGGATTGCTTCGATCGACGGATACGGCGCGGGCATCGGCGCTTCGAGATCGCCCGGCGTGACGAGCAGCGCGCCCTGGACTGCGCGCGTCGCGTGCTGCGCCCAGTGCACGGTGATCATCACGCCCGCGCTGTGCGCGACGAGGATCACGGGGCCGTCGATCGCCGCCAGCGCCGCGTCGAGCGCCGCGACGCGCGCGGCGCGGCTCAGCTTGTCGTGTTCGAGCGGGGCGACCGACCGCGCGTTCGGCAGGCGCCGTGCGAGATGCGTTTGCCAGTGGTCTTCAACGTGATCGCGCAAGCCGGGCACGATCAGGATGGTGGGCGCTTTCGCCAGGGTCATGCAGCCTCCGTAGGGGTTCAATTCACGAATTTCAGAAATGAGCGGGCGCGCGCCGCGCGCGTTCGAGGTGTGCGAGGTCGGCCGCGTAGCTCGACCGCCCGATCGCGAACATCACCGCGGCCGCGAGCGGCACGACGGGAATCCATTGCAGCGCGCCGATGAGCCCGACGCGATCGGCGACCAAGCCGGTCAGGAGCGGCCCCGGCGCCATGCCGATCAGGTTGTTCGCGAGCGTGAGCGTTGCAAATGCCGATGCGTGGATCGCGGCGGGCGTCAGGTTCGCGACCATCGCGCCCGATGCGCCGGACGCCCCCGCGCCGACCAGCATCCCGACGCCAATCAGCGCGAGCTGCAGCGGCCCGGGCGGCAGCCGGAACGCGAGCGCGAGGCTCGCGCACGTCAGCAGGCAATAGACGATCGCGGTCAGCCACTTGCGCGATCCGTCGGCCTTGCCGAGCCGGTCGGTGACGATCCCGCAGCCGACCATCCCGATGCCGGCGAGCAGCACGAAGCCCGCCGCGAGCACCGCGGCGCGGTCGGGCGCCATCGCGTAGTAGCGGTTCAGGTAACTCGGCAGCCACGCGAACATCGCGCCCGGCACGAACAGGTGCAGCCCGCTGCCGACGTATGCGCAGATCACCGAGCGCGACGAAAACAGGCCCGTCATCAATGTACGCAGGCTGCCGCGCACGCTGCGGGATGCACCGGAATCGCGCCGGCACGGTTCCGCGCGGCAGGCCGCGAGCCGCTGCTCGGTAACGACGCAGCGGTACGCGACGAGCAGCACGAGCCCGAGCGCGGCCATCACGCCGAACGACCAGCGCCAGCCGAGATGCGCGCCGACCACGCCGCCGAGCGCCATCCCGAACACCGAGCCGAACGCACCGCCCGCCATGAATGCGCCGGTCAGCGTGGCGCGCAGATGCGCGGGGAAGATGCTGAGGATCAGCGCGACGCCGACGCTGCCGTAAGCGGCCTCGCCGAGCCCGACGAGCCCGCGCGACACGAGCATCTCCGTGTAGTTGGTCGACATCGCGCAGCCCAGCGTCGCCAGGCTCCACAGCGCGGCCATCAGCACGATGCTGCGCACGCGGCCGAAGCGGTCGGCAAGCACCGACAGCGGGAACGTCAGCACGCCGACCAGCAGCGCGACGATGCCGCTCAGCGAGCCGAGCTGCGTGTCGGACAGCCCCCACGCATGCTTGAGCAGCGGAAACACCGCGTTGAGCACCTGCCGCGACATGTAATCGGACAGCAACAGGCCGACGGTCAGCCCGAACACGAGCCACGCGAACGCGGGCGCGCGGCGGCGGGCCGCGGCGAGGTCCTGCATCGACGGCTCGACATGATGAATCAGCATGCGTGTCTCCTCCGGTGCCGCGCGCGTCGGCGCGCCGGCACGGTTTGCGTGGCCCCGCTCCGTTGGCCGGAGTCCGCCTTGCGCCACGCGCAAGGATGGGTGCCACGCCACAACGATCACGATCGTCGGGCGGCGGCCGCGACGGCCGGCCGCCCGTCAGCGCGCCGTATCAGGCCGCGCGCAGCGGCACGTTCACCTGGCCCGGCCGGCGGTTCGGCGCCATCCCGAGCTGCGCGAGCGTCTCGTCGACGCTGTCGTACTGCACGCCGATCTTGTAGATCGCCTTCGCTTCCTTGCCGGTCGCGATCTCGCGGCCCAGCTCGCGCGCGATCCGCACGCACTGCTCGATTTGCTGCACCGACGTCATCCGGTTGCCCTTCTGGTCGATGATCGTGTCCTCGATCCCGCAGCGCGGATGCAGGCCCATCGCCATCGCGATCGTGTTGATCGGCAGCACGTTCTTCATCAGCGATTCGAGCGTGATGCACGCGCCATCCGGGCAGCGCCGCACGAACTCCATGAAGTTGTACGGATTCGGGCCGTCGAAGCCGCCGCCGATGCCGACCCACGTGACGTTCAGCGGGCCGCAGTACACGCCGCGGCGGATCATCCGCTCGAGCGTTTCCAGCGAATGCATGCCGGTGAGCTGGAAGTGCGGCTGGATGCCGGACGCCTGCAGCCGGCGCAGATGCTCGTCGGCCCAGCCGGGGCCGGCCGGCACCGTCATCTCGCGATAGGCTTCCCAGTACGCGGCTTCGTTCAGCGACGTGCCGGCGATGTCCCGACGGTCCATCAGCTCGGTGATGTTCATCTGCACCGTGTTGATCGCGACCGTCACCTGGTCGGGCTTCGGCGTCAGCTCGGCGAGCATGTGGCGCGTATCGTCGGACAGCCACTTCGCGTCGGCGCCCTCGCCTTCCGGCGCGAACGAGATCGAGCCGCCGACCTGCAGGATCATGTCGGGCACTGCCTCGCGCAGCAGGCCGAGCAGCTCGTTGAATTTCGACAGCCTTTTGCTGCCCTTGCCGTCGAGTTCGCGCACGTGCATGTGCAGCACCGTCGCGCCCGCGTTGTAGCAGTCGACCGCCTTCTGCACGTGCTCGTCCATCGTCACCGGGATGTCTTCCGGGAAATCCTCGGGCATCCATTCGGGGCCGTACGGCGCGACCGTGATCACGACCTTGTCCTGGTTTTCCGGGTGCAGCGAATCGTCGAGAAATTGCATGTCGTCCTCCAGATTGAATCGTTCTGCTTGAATCGTTATGTGCGCCGCGCCGTCGTGGCGCCGCGCCGCGTTTCGCTTGTTTCGCTTGCTTCGTGTGTTGTGTCGCGCGCGTTGTGTCTTGTGTGCCGCGTCAAACGTGTGCCGATCGTTCGCTCAGAACGGCACGTCGCCGACGATCCCCGCGCGTTCCATCTTGCGCACGCACGGCGGATAGTCCATCACCGCGTAATGCTGCGTGCTGCGGTTGTCCCAGATCGCGACGCTGTTTTTCGTCCAGCGCCAGCGCACCTGGTATTCGGGGATATACGCCTGGCTGATCAGGTACTGCAGCAGTTGCCCCGCGCCCGGGTTCGCGTCCTGCCCGAAGCGCACGCGCTCCGGCGTGTGGAAGTTCGTGAAGTGCGTCGTGAACGCGTTCACGTACAGCACCTTCTCGCCCGTCTCCGGATGCGTGCGCACGACCGGATGCTCGGCGTCCGGATACTGCGCCTTCAGCGCGAGCCGCTTGTCGATCGGCATCGCCGCGCCGAAGCTCGCCTCGATGCTGTGCCGCGCGCGCAAGCCCTCGATCTGCTCCTTCACGTGCGCAGGCAGGTTCTCGTACGCGAGCACCATGTTCGCCCACATCGTGTCGCCGCCGACCGGCGGGCACTCGACGCAGCGCAGCACGCAACCCAACGGCGGCGCCACGCGCCAGCTCGCGTCGCTGTGCCACGCGTTCTCGTATCGGTCGTTCGGCTGCTCCGGCGACTTGTAGATCCGCACGAGGCCCGGGTGATCGGGATCGCTGCCCGCGACCGGATGATCCTCGAGTTCGCCGAAGCGCCGCGCGAACGCGACGTGCTCGGCGCGCGTGATGTCCTGGTCACGCAGGAACAGCACGCGGTGCTTCAGCAGCAGTGCGCGGATCTCGGCGAACAGGCCGTTGTCGTGCGCAGCGTCCGCGAGACTCACGCCGGACAGCTCCGCGCCGATCGCGCACGTCAGTGGTTCGACTCGCATGGCCGCCTCCTCAGACGTCGAACACCGACGAACCCGTGGTCTTGCCCGCCTCCAGGTCGCGATGCGCGCGCACCGCGTCCTCGAGCGCGTAGCGCTGGTTGATCTCGATCCGGATGCGTCCGGCGGCGACGTGGTCGAACAGTTCGCCCGCCAGTTCCGCTTTCTCGGCCGGATCGGCGATGTAGTCGGCGAGCGCCGGGCGCGTCATGTAGAGCGAGCCCTTCATCGCGAGCAGCTGCGGATTGAACGGCGGGATCGGGCCCGACGCGGTGCCGACGCACACCAGCAGGCCGCGGCGCTTCAGCGAATCGAGCGACGCGTCGAAGGTGTCCTTGCCGATGCTGTCGAACACGACGTCGACGCCCTTGCCGTCCGTCAGCTCGCGCACGCGGCTCGCGATGTCTTCCTGCCGATAGAGGACGACGTGGTCGCAGCCATGCGCGCGTGCGATCTCCGCCTTCGCTTCGCTCGACACCGTGCCGATCACGTTCAGCCCCAGCAGCTTCGCCCACTGCGACACGATCAGGCCGACGCCGCCGGCCGCCGCGTGCAGCAGAATCGTGTCGCCTTCCTTGAACGCGTGGATGCGGCGCATCAGGTAAGCCGACGTGAGGCCGCGCATCGTCATCGCGGCCGCGGTGTCGCACGCGATCGCGTCGGGCAGCCTGATCAGCGGCGCGGCGGGCACCAGGCGCTCGGTGCTGTATGCGCCCAGCGTGTTGATGAAGCCCGTATAGGTCACGCGATCGCCCACCGCGACATTCGTCACGCCGGCGCCGACGGCTTCGACCACGCCTGCCGCTTCGACGCCGATACCCGACGGCAGCGGCACCGGGTAAAGGCCGCTGCGGAAATAGGTGTCCGCGAAGTTGAGCCCGACCGCCGCGTGCTTCACGCGCACTTCGCCAGGCCCCGGCGCGCCGACCTCGACGCTTTCCCAGCGCAGCACGTCCGGGGCGCCGGTTTGATGGAATCGCACTGCATGTGCCATGTGTTTCTCCGTGGTAAGTCAGTCGGATGCGCGCGGCGCATCCTCGGGTTCGTCTGCGCCCGGCGTCGCGGCTGCATCGTCCGCCGGGCCCTCATCCAGTTCCGTCCAGTCGGCGTCGCTCAGGTAGCGCCGCGCCGCCGGGAAAATCACACCCTCCTTGCGCCCCATCTGCTCGAACACGCCGCGCGCGTAGCGGGCGAGCGCCGCGTCGAATTCGGCGCTCGGCAGCGCGCCATCGGCCATCCGCGCCAGCGCGTCGAGTGCCTGCGCATCGCGGCGATGCTGGCGGTCGAGTTCGTCCAGCTCGGCCGCGACGCTCTCGGTGCGCGAGCGCAACGCGGCAAACAGGCGTGCTTCGGCACCCGCGCCGAACCGCCGCGCCTGCAGGCCGGCGAGATCCGCCAGCACGCGGCGGCACGCGACGGCATCGCGCCCCGGTTCGCCCGCATGCGCCGCGCAGCGCGTCAGCGCGTGCAGCAGCGCGGCCACTGCGCGGTGCGCGTCGAGACAGCGGGCGATCACGCGCGCTGCGGCCGGCGAGTGCGGCACCGCGCACACGAGCACCGGCACGCCGCTCGCCGCGTACAGACGCTGCCGCAGCGTGCATGCGTGGGCGTCGGCGCCGGGCGGCAGCGCCGCGACGCAGACCAAGTCGCAGCCGAGCACGCTCGCCAGCTCCCAGAGCGGCGTGCGGCCGGCGGGCGCGATCGCGAACGACACGCCCTGCGCCCGCGCGGCCGCTTCCACTTTCGCACCGTGCTCCGGCGTGCGCGCTCCGGGTAAATACGAGTCCGGCGCGGCCTCAGACCGCCCATCCGGCAGCGCATCCGGCAGCACGAACGTGACCCGCGCGCTCATTGCCCGCGCAAGCTCCAGCGCATGGCCGACCGCGTCGATGCCGCCGGGCGCGCCGTCGACCGTCACGAGCAGATGGCGATACATCGTGCCGCTCCGCTTATCCGGCGAGCGGCACGCGGTGCCGCGTTCCGTTCGATGCAGTCGTCATGGGTGTCCTCTCCGTCGTGCCATTCGTGATTCGTCGGAACCGATCGATCGATGCTGCCGTCGTCGGTGCCCGTCGTGCCATGCGTGATTCGCTGGAACCGATGCTATCGGCGCCGTGCCGTTGCGGCCCCACTCGTGACGGGGGGGGATTGACGCACGAAGGGGGTTCGGTCGATCCTTCCCTCCACGTTCCACACCGGACGCTGGCCCGCACGGCAACGCCGGGAGTCCGACACTCCGACATTCCGACCCGCTCCCCTGATGGCCCACCCACCCGATCACGCCGACGCCGCCCCCACCGAGCTGGTACTGAAGACGACCGCGCCACGCGTGCCTGCGCAATTGCTCGCCCGCGCGCGGCTGAGCCTGTCGGCGCCGGGCTTCGACGAACGCGCGATCACGCTCGTGCAGGCGCCGGCCGGCTACGGCAAGACGTCGCTGCTCGCGCAGTGGCGCCGCGAATACCTGGCGCTCGGCCGCGCGGTCGTGTGGCTGTCGGCGGACGAGCGCGACGATGCGCCGCGGCTGCTGCAGGGGCTCGTACAGGCCGTGCGGACCGGCTGCGCGCGGCCCGGCTTCGGGAGGCTGATCGCACGCGGCGCGCCCGATCCGGCGCGCGCGCTGGAGGGGATGACCGCGTGGCTCGCCGAAGTCGCGCAACTGTCGATCGACGCGCTGCTGATCGTCGACGAGGCAGAGCGGCTGCCCGCCGCCGGCCTCGACGCGCTGACCTACGTGCTGCACAACGCGCCGCAGAACCTGCGCGTCGTCGTCGCCGCGCGGCGCGGGCTCGACCAGGCGGCCGCCGACCTGCTCGCGGGCGGCCAATGCCTGCTGGTCGGCGCCGACTGGCTGCGCTTCACGCTTGACGAGACGATCGCACTGGTCGGCGCGCGCTTCGCGCAGCGTGTCGATACCGACGCCTGCGCGCGGCTGTTCGAGCGCGTCGACGGCTGGCCGCTCGGGCTGCAGCTCGCGATGGCCGCAATGGCGCGCGCGGCCGATCCGCGCCAGGCTGTCGACGCGCTCGCCGCGCGCGCTGGCGGCACGCGCGACCGGCTCGTCGAACTGCTGCTCGCGAACCTGTCCGCGGACGACACGGCGTTCCTCACGCACGTGAGCGTCGTCGATCGCCTCCACCCGTCGCTGTGCGACGCGCTGCTCGACGACACCGGCGCGTCCGCGCGCCTCGCCCGCCTCGCGCGCGACACGCCGCTCTTCATCGCATCGGACGACTCGGACTGGTGCCGGTTGCATCCGCTGGTGCGCGACGCGCTGCGCGATCGTCTCGCGGCCGGCCCGGACGCCGTAGCGAGCGGCCTGCACGCGCGTGCGGCCGCCTGGCTCGACGCGCACGGAATGACGGACGAGGCGGCCCGCCACGCGTACGCGGCCGGCCAGCTCGAGACGGCCTATGCGCTCGCGCAGCGCTGCCTCGAGGATGCGATCAAGGAAGGCCGCATCAACGACGTGCTCGACTGGCTCGCGCGACTGCCCGATGCCGAGCTCGACAAGCGCCCGACGCTGCGGATCGCGGTCGCGTGGGCGCTGGCGCTCGGCGAGCGACACGTCGAGGCGCGGCGGCAGATCGCGGGCATCCTTGCCGCGCCCGACACGCCGCGCGCGATGCGTTACGAATGCGCGCTGATCCTGAGCGCCGCCGCGTATTACGCGGACGAGATCGACGGGTTCGTCGAGCTGTTCGAACCGTGGGCGGACTTCGCGCCACCGACCGAAACCTGGCTTGCGCAGATGCATGCGAACCGGCTGTCGGCGCGCGCGATCATCCTCGGCGAACCGGCGCAGGCGCGCCGCTTCCAGCAGGCCGCACCGCGCAGCGAGCGCGCTGAAAAGGCGGCCGAATTCGGCTACGTCGCGCGCTGGGGCGAACTGATCACGGGCCTCAGCTATCTGTGGGAGGGGCAGGTGCGGCTCGCGGACGACGTGCTGTCGCCCGCGCTGGTCCGCGCGGAAGCGGATCTCGGGCGCCGCCATCCGCTGACCTGCATGTTCGCGGCGATGTGCGCGGCGATCGCGTACGAGGCCGACCGCGTCGACCAGGCGGCCGCGCTGCTCGCAAACCGGCTCGACGTGCTCGAGCACGCGGGTATCCCCGACACGGTGCTGCTCGGCTACTGCACCGCGGCGCGCATCGCGATGCTGCGCGGCGTCGAGCATCGCGCGATCGACCTGCTCGAAGCGCTGGACGCGATGGGCATCGCGCGCGCGTTGCCGCGGCTGTCGGTCGCGAGCCTCGCCGAGCAGGTGCGGATCCACGCGGCGCGCTATCGCGAGGCCACCTGTCACGCGCTGGTCGAGCGGATCGATGCGATCGCCGCGGCCGAATTCCCGGCCCACGGGGCGCTGTGGCGGCGCCCCGTCGTGCTGTTGCAGGCGAGCGCGCATGCGGGCGCGGCGCTTGCCGCGCGCCGCTGGGAGGACGCGTGCGCGGCGCTCGACGAAGCGGCGGCGCTCGCTCGCGAGATGAACGTCGGTCGGGCGCGCATCGAGATCATGGCGCTCAGCGCGTTCGCGCTCGAACAGTCGGGCCACGGCGGCCGCGCGCGGCTCGTCGAGGCGATGAACCTCGCGGACGTGTTCGGCCTGACCCGCACGCTCGCCGACGCGCATCCGGCCGTCGCCGACTGGGCGCGCCGCGTCAGCGACGAGGATGCCGCGGGCGCGGGTCAGCCGCGGCATGCGCTGCCGCCGCCGCGCGTCGTGCCGCCCGCGCCGCGCAGCGCGGCCGGGCCGCGCGCGGTGCCGAGCGTCGTGCTGACGCCGAAGGAGCGCGCGATCCTCGAATTGCTCGCGCGGAACCTGTCGAACAAGGAAATCGCGGTCGCGCTCGCCGTCGGCGAGGAAACCGTGAAGTGGCACCTGAAGAACCTGTTCGGCAAGCTCGACGCCAGTTCGCGCAAGCACGCGGTGCGCCGCGCGCTGGTGCTCGGGCTGCTCGAAAGCGCGCAATAACTCCTGCTGCAGGCCCCGCAATCAGTCCTGCCAAAAGGCGCGCGATAGCGCCCCTCTTTCCCGCCGATTCTCCGTAACCCTGCCCCCCGTGCGTGGGGGGGAGCGGCCGCGCGTCGTTGCGTAGTCTTTCCCCATGACGCAACCCGGCGTCGCCCTCGCTGGCGGCCCGCCTCGCGTGACGATTTCCCCCGCTGTACCCGGGCCGGCTCGCTCCCGTCCGGTCATCACACAAGAATGGAGACTTCGATGAAGACGAAACTGGCTGCGCTTGCCGCGCTGTCCGCCTGGTCGGCGCTCGCGCACGCGCAATCCTCCGTCACGCTGTACGGCGTGATCGACACCGGCATGCTGTACCAGAGCACGTCGGCCGCGTCGTTCAGCCCGACTGCGCCGAACACCGGCAAGGTGTTCCGGATGAAGGACGGCGGGATCTATTCGAGCTTCTGGGGGATCAAGGGCAGCGAGGACATCGGCGGTGGCTACAAGGTCAACTTCAAGCTGCAGGGCTCGTTCGACAGCGGCACCGGCAAGCTTCAGCTGAGCGACACGCCGGGCGCGGTCGCGATCTTCAACCAGGTCGCGTCGGTCGGCGTGTCGGGCCCGTTCGGCAGCTTTACCGCGGGCCGCCAGGTCGTGCCGATGATCTACGCGATGGCCGACACCGACGTGCGCAACGCGGAGTTCTTCGGCAGCGTCCTCACCGCATGGCTCGGCATCAACACCGCGGCGGGCTGGCCCGGCACGAGCACGAACGGCGCGATCGGCGCGCTGTACGACAGCAATGCGCTCGTCTACCAGTCGCCGACGTTCGGCGGCGTGTCGGTCGCGCTCGAATACGCACCGGGCGGCGTCGCCGGGCAGATCCAGGGCGGCACGCGCGAGTCGGCCGTGCTCAAGTATTCGAACTACGGACTGAATGTCGCCGCCGTCTACTACAACGGCCACGACACGAACCCGGCGCCCGGCTCGACGCCGACGGGCGTCGACAACAACCGGTTCATGTACTTCGGCGCGAAGTACACGATTCACGATTTCTCGGTGTCGGCTTCGTACGGGAACGGCAAGAATCCCGCGCATTCGGACAAGGTGAATTTCGACATGATGTCGGCGGGCGTCGGGTATCGCTTTACGCCCGCGCTGCAGGTCACGTCGGCCGTGTACTACCTGAAGGACCGCAATCGTTCGGCGAACAAATCGACGGCGGTCGTGCTCGCGGCCGACTACAGCCTGTCGAAAAGCACGATGGTGTATGCGCAGGTCGGCCACGTGAACAACCGCGGCACGATGGACCAGATGCTCGTGTACGGGCAGCCGGTCGCGCCGGGCGTCGGCACGACGGCCGCGATGGTCGGGATCCGGCATAACTTTTGAGGGGGACGCCTAGTTCGGGGCGCGTAGCTGGGGACGCCTAGTTCGGGGCGCGTAGCTGGGGGCGCCTAGCTGGGGCGCGTAGCTACGGTTGCCTAGTCGCGGACGCCTAGTCGGGGGACGCCTGACTCCGTGTTCGTAGCCTGGGACACCTTGTCGAGAGCGCCCAACTGGGAACGCCTTGCGGGGCACGCGGATGCGGACACCTGGCTCCGGGCGCCGAACCCGCAGCGCCCGGTTCGCGGCTCCGATCGTCTATCGCCGGCCGGGCGACAAAGCTTTCGGCAAGTAAGCCCGGCGGCCGCTCCCAGCACCGATTGCGCGGATCGGCTACAGTGGCCCCTTTGGCGCGGCCCGCCGCGCCCGCCGGCGCAACCGCCCGTTCCGGACACGCGAAACGGGCGCCACGCGCGGCGGTGCGGCGGACACGCGGATGATCCACCCCGACAAGCGAACCCTCCATGCCCGATCTGTCCGCCTTCCCGATCACGCAAAAATGGCCGGCCCAGCATCCCGACCGCCTGCAGCTCTACTCGCTGCCGACGCCGAACGGCGTCAAGGCGTCGATCATGCTCGAGGAAACCGGCCTGCCGTACGAGCCGCATCTCGTGCGCTTCGACACGAACGACCAGCTCTCGCCCGCGTTCCTGTCGCTGAACCCGAACAACAAGATCCCCGCGATCCTCGATCCGAACGGCCCGGACGGCAAGCCGCTCGCGCTGTTCGAATCCGGCGCGATCCTGATCTACCTCGCGGACAAGACAGGCCAGCTGATCCCGAAGGATCTCGCGGGCCGCTACGAGACGATCCAGTGGGTGATGTTCCAGATGGGCGGCATCGGCCCGATGTTCGGCCAGGTCGGCTTCTTCCACAAGTTCGCCGGCCGCGAATACGAGGACAAGCGTCCGCGCGACCGCTATGTCGACGAATCGAAGCGGCTGCTCGCGGTGCTCGACGCGCACCTCGCCAACCGCAAGTGGATGATGGGCGACACGTACACGATCGCCGACATCGCGATCTTCCCGTGGGTGCGCAACCTGGTCGGTTTCTACGAAGCGGGCGACCTGGTCGGCTTCAGCGAATTCCGCCACGTCGCGCGCGCGCTCGACGCGTTCGTCGCCCGCCCCGCTGTCGCACGCGGGCTCAATATCCCGGCGCGCAACTGATCCCTGCGGCCGGTGCGGCTGCCGCCGCGCCGGTCGCTGGCCATCGGTTGCCCCGCAGCCTTGCGCGATGCGCCGATGCGGTCGATCGAAGACCGCGAAGCCTGGTCGGCTATCGGCGTGAATCGGCGTGAATGCGCGGGCACAAACCCGCACCCGCCGATTCCGCCGCCTGCGCGACCGATGCCGCCTGCCCCGCCCCGAATCGCCGCGCAAATCACCGCCGCCAGCCTTCCGGCCACACGGCCGGACTAACCGATTCCACCGCCTGTCGCGCCCAACCCCGCGAGCAGCTTCCCGAGCAGCCGCGCGAGCTGCGCCGCTTCGGCATTCGACAGCGCTGCGAGCATCGCCTGCTGGTTCTCGATATGCGCGACCACCGCATCGTCGATCAGCACGCGGCCCGCATCCGTCAGCGCGACGAGCGTGCCGCGGCCATCGGCCGGATTCGGCCGGCGCTCGACCCAGCCCGCCTTCTGCAGCCGGTCGATGCGCGCCGTCATCCCGCCCGACGACATCATCAGCGCGTCGTACAGCGCGGTCGGTGTCATCGCGAACGGCGCGCCGCTGCGGCGCAGCGTCGCGAGCACGTCGAACTCCCCCGGCTGCATGCCGTAGCGCGCAAACAGCGGATTGAGACGGTCGCGCGCGATCACGAGCGCCGCTTCCTGCAGCCGCCCCATCACGAGCATCGACGACGCGTCGAGATCCGGACGTTCGTCGCGCCATTGCGCGACCGCCTGTGCGGCTCGATCCATTAACCCTCCTCGGCGAACAAGTTATCTTGACGTCGAGATAAATCAGCAATTATCTTGACGTCGAGACAATTTATACCAAAACGCGCGGCGCCCTGCCCGGATGCCGCTTTCGACTCCGAGGCCTCTCATGAAGAATCGTTTCAACTCACCCGGATGGCGGCTCGCCGCGATCGTGCTCGTCGGGCTGAACCTGCGCCCGGCGCTCGCGGCGGTCGGCCCGCTGCTCGACATGATCCAGCGCGCGACCGGCATCGGCGACAGCACCGCGAGCCTGCTCACGACGATCCCGATCCTGCTGATGGGGCTCGGCGCGCTGTGCGCGCGGCGCCTGCAGCGCGTGCCGGGAATCGCGGGCGGCGTGGGGATCGGCATCGTGCTGATCGGGCTGGCGTGCGCGGTGCGCGTCGGCGCGCAGCACGCGTGGCTGCTGCTCGCGAGCGCGTGCTGCGCGGGCGTCGGCATTGCGATGGTGCAGGCGCTGCTGCCCGGTTTCGTGAAAGCGAACTTCGCGACGCGCATCGGCGGCGTGATGGGCGTCTACTCGACGTCGATCATGGGCGGCGCGGTGCTTGCAAGCGTCGCCGCACCGCTCGTCGCGACGCGCTGGGGCTGGCTCGCGGCGCTCGCGTGCTGGACCGTGCCGGCCGTTGCGGCCGCATGCGCGTGGCCGGTCGCGAGCCGCGGCGGCGTGACGATCGCCGCGCCGTCGGCGCTGGCGTCACGGCCGTCGCGCTCCGCGCACGCGTGGCGGCTCGCGCTGTTCTTCGGGATCGCAACGGGCGCCTATACGCTGGTGCTCGCGTGGCTGCCGCCGTTCTACATGCGGCTCGGCTGGTCGCCCGCGGCGGCGGGCGGCTTGCTGGGCGGCGTCACGCTCGCGGAAGTCGTGGCCGGCCTCACCGTCTCGGCGACGATCGATCGCGTGCCCGACCGCCGGCCGGTGCTGGTTGCGGCAATCGCCGCGCTGTTCGTCGGGCTCGTGCTGATGCTCGTGGCGCCGGAAACGCTCGCGCTGCCCGCCGCGCTGCTGATGGGCGCGGGCATCGGCGCGCTGTTCCCGCTGTCGCTGATCGTCACGGTCGACCATGCGGCGACGCCGGCCGACGCGGCATCGCTGACGGGCTTCGTGCAGGGTGTCGGCTACCTGATCGCGGGCCTGTTCCCGTTCGCGGCGGGCGTCGTCCGCCAGCATCTCGCGGACCTGACGCCTGCGTGGATCGCGATGGCATGCCTGTGCATCGCGCTGTTCGCGCTCGCGGCCGGTTTCGCGCCGCAGGTCGCGCGGCGGGTTGCGCGCGCGTGATCGAGCGTGACATGACGGCCGACCTGCGCGTGCGGCGCGCGATCGGTGCGGCGCTGCGCTGCATGCCGTTGAGCCGGTCATGATTTGCAGTTCGAACAGTTGCCGGGTGTCGTCGCGTTGCGCAACACATTGACCGAATGGTTGTCGCCGGCGCGACGACGGCTGCCGGGCCCGCGCCGCGGCTTCTGACCGCCCGGCCCTACCCTTCGCTCGCGTACAGCGTCGAATCCGCGAACCCTTGCGCATCGAGCACGCGGCCGATCAGGATCAGCGCGGTGCGCTCGATGCGCGTGCCCGCGACCTTGCCGACGATGTCGGCGAGCGTGCCGACGACGCGTTCCTCGTCGGGCCAGCTCGCGCGATAGATCACCGCGACCGGGCAGTCGGGCCCGTAGTGCGGTAGCGCGTCGTCGACGATCTTCGCGAGATGGCGCACGCCGAGATGGATCGCGAGCGTCGCGCGATGCGCGGCGAGCGAACCGAACGTCTCGCCTTCGGGCATCGTCGTCTTGCCCGCGTAGCGCGTGAGGATCACCGTCTGCGCGATGCCGGGCAGCGTCAGTTCGCAGCCGAGCGTGGCGGCGCACGCGGCGGTGGCCGTCACCCCCGGCACGATCTCATATGGAATCCCGAGCGCCTTCAGACGGCGAATCTGTTCGCCGATCGCGCCGTACAGCGACGGATCGCCGGAATGCACGCGCGCGATGTCCTGCCCCTTCGCGTGCGCGTCGGCGAGCAGCGCAACGATCGCGTCGAGATCGAGTTCTGCCGTGTTGACAACCTGCTCCGCGCGATGGCCGTCGAGCACGGCCTCAGGCACGAGCGAGCCCGCGTACAGGATCACCGGACACGTGCGCACGAGGCGCTGGCCCTTCACCGTGATCAGCTCCGGGTCGCCGGGACCCGCGCCGATGAAATACACCGTCATTGAAACACTCCGTCAATTCATGTGCGGCCGGTGGCGCGCCATCACGCCCGTGCCGCCGGATCGAGCGCGTCGAGCGCAGCGAGCAACTCGGCGGCCGAGTCGAACGCGCGATCGACGTCCGGCAACGGCGGCCGGCGCAGCATCACGACCGGCAGCCGGCGCTCGCGCGCGACGTCGAGCTTCGCTTCGGTCGCGGCGCCGCCGCTGTTCTTGCTGACGACGACGTCGATGCCCGCGAGTGCGAACAGCGCCCGTTCGCCGTCGAGCGTAAACGGCCCGCGCGCGGCGACGATCTGCGCGCGCGCGTTGCCGGGATGCGGATCGAGACAGCGCACGAGCCAGAACTGGTGCACCGGTATCGCGTCGAGATGCGCGAGCGGTTCGCGGCCGAGCGTGAACAGCGGCCGGCGAAACGGCGCGAGCGCGGCCTCGATGCCGGCCCAGTCGTCGACCATCCGCCAGTCGTCGCCCGGCTGCGGCTGCCACGATGCGCGGCGCAGCGCCCAGCACCGCACGCCCGCGTCGCGCGCGGCGGCGGCCGCGTTCGCGCTGATGCGCGCCGCATACGGGTGGGTCGCGTCGATCACGAGGCCGATGCCGGCTTCGCGAAGATACGCGGCCAGCCCGGCCGCACCGCCGAAGCCGCCGACCCGCACTTCGCACGCGAGATCGGCCGGCACCTTGCCGAGCCCGGCGAGACTGTACACATGGCGCGGGCCGAGCGCGCGGGCGATCTTCAGCGCATCGCCGGTGCCGCCGAGCAGCAGGATCCGCGCGTTCATTGCGCGACTCCGACGAAGCGGCCCTGCCGGTCGATGGCGAACATCTCGAGCGCGACCGACGCGGGCACGATGTCGCGGGCGACGCGCAGCGCATGCGCGCACACGATGTCGCCGAGCGGCACGCCGTCCGCGTGTGCGAGCTTCAGCGCTTCCTGGCTCGTGTTCGCCGCGCGCATCGCGGCCTGCAGCGCGTCGCTCGCGCCGGCCTCCGCCGCCCATTGCGCGAGCAGCGGCAGGTCGATGCTCGAATGGCGGCTGTGCAGGTCGAGATGGCCGGCCGCCAGCTTGCTGAGCTTGCCGAAGCCGCCACACATGGAGACCCGCTCAATCGGCGCGCGCCGCAGGTGCTTCAGCACCGCACCCGCGAAATCGCCCATCTCGACCAGCGCCATGTCCGACAGGCGATAGTGCGCGCGCATCGCGTCCTCGCTTGCATTGCCCGTGCAGGCGGCGATGTGGCCGATTCCGTTCGCGCGTGCGACGTCGATGCCCTGGTGGATCGACGCGATATACGCGGAGCACGAGAACGGCCGCACGATGCCGGTCGTGCCGAGGATCGACAGTCCGCCGACGATGCCGAGCCGCGGGTTCATCGTCTTCAGCGCGAGCGCCTCGCCGCCTTCGACGCCGATCGTCACGTCGAAGCCGCCGGAATAACCGTGCTCGGCCGCGAATTCGGTCAAATGCGTTGTCATCATCTCGCGCGGCACCGGGTTGATCGCCGGTTCGCCGACCGGCAGCGTGAGCCCGGCACGCGTGACCGTGCCGACGCCCGGCCCCGCATGGAAGCGCACGCCGGGCGCCGCCGCGAGCGCAACGCGTGCGAACACCAGTGCGCCGTGCGTGACGTCCGGATCGTCGCCGGCGTCCTTGATCGTGCCGGCTTCGGCACCGTGTTCCGGGCTGCTACCCATGATCCGGCAGAACTCGAGCCGCATCACGACGCGCTGGCCCTTCGGCAACACGATCTCGACCGCGTCGTCCGCGATGCCGGTCAGCAGCAGACGCGCGGCGGCGAGCGACGTCGCGGTCGCGCAGCTTCCGGTCGTATAGCCGAAGCGCAGCGGTGCGGGCTGTTCGGGCGTTTCGTCGCGCATCACGTCGCGGGATTCGTGTCGTCGGGCGCAGGCTTGCGCACGTCGTACAGCGTGACCGGCAGCGCCTGCCGCCAGCTGTCGAAGCGGCCGAGCGGCTCGGCCTGCGCGAGCGACACGCGCGTGAGCGTGCCGCCATGTCCATCACGCCATCCGGCGAGCGCCATTTCACCTTGCAGCGTGACGGCATTCGCGACGAGCCGGCCGCCGGGTTTCAGCGCCGACCAGCATGCGTCGAGCACGCCGGGCACGGTCGCGCCGCCGCCGATGAAGATCGCGTCGGGCGCGGCGAGCCCCGCGAGCGCATCGGGCGCGCGCCCGGCGACGAGTTGCAGCCCCGGCACGCCGAGCGCATCGCGATTGTGTTCGATGTAGCGTTGCCGCTCCGCATGCGACTCGATCGCGATCGCCTGGCACGACGGATGCGCACGCATCCATTCGATGCCGATCGACCCGCAGCCGGCGCCGACATCCCACAGCAGCTCGCCGGGCGCGGGCGCGAGGCGCGCGAGCGTCATCGCGCGCATGTCGCGCTTGGTAAGCTGGCCGTCGTGGCGGTAGGCGTCGTCCGGCAGACCGGGGGTCAGCGCGCGCCGCGGCGCATCGGGCGCCGTGCGGCAGTCGAGCGCAACGAGGTTCAGCGCCGCGGTTTCGTCGACCGACCAGTCGTGCGCGAGCCCGTCGATGCGGCGCTCGAGCGGGCCGCCCAGATGTTCGAACACGCTGATCCGGCTCGGCCCGAAGCCGCGCGCGGTCAGTTCCGCCGCGACCGCCGCGGGCGTGCGGCCGTCCGCGCTCAGCACGAACAGGCGCCGCCCCGGCAGCAGATGCCGCGCGAGCGTCGCGAGCGGCCGGCCGACCAGCGACGCGGCGCCGACATCCTGCAGCGCCCAGCCGAGGCGTGCCGCGGCCAGCGACAGCGACGATGGCGCGGGCAGCACGCGCCATTCGCCGGGGGCAAGCTGGCGCGCGAGCGTCGCGCCGACGCCGAACAGCATCGGGTCGCCGCTCGCGAGCACGCAGACGGGCGAATGGCGCCGCGCGAGCACGCCGGCGAGATCGAACGGCGACGGCCACGGTTCGCGCGCGGCGCGCAGCCGCGCGGGCAGCATGTCGAGGTGCCGCGGCGCGCCGACGACGAGCGTCGCATCGAGCAACGCGCGGCGCGCGCTGCGCCCGAGCCCCGCGAAACCGTCGTCGCCGATTCCCACCACCGTCAGCCACGCCGTCATGCACCCTTCCCCATCGTTCGATTTCATCGTGTCGCCGCCAGCGGCCGTAAAGCCGCCGGCGCGTCCGTCCGTGTTGCGAAAGACGGCATGGTACCGTGTTCCACCGCGCGTTTCACCTGCGGGTCGGCACGGACCGGAAGCCCGGAACGGCAAGGTTCGCAAGCGGGTTGGCGGGCGTCGCGAACCGCCCGGAAAATCGGGTATCCTACGGCGTTCGTTCGCCGGTGCCCCTTCGGGGCCGAAGAGGGAACACAGGGCGCGTGCCGCGCTGCTGTGGCTGCCCCCGCAACTGTAGACAGCGAGCCCGCCTCCACCCGACGCCACTGGTTTTACCGGGAAGGCCTGGAGCGGGCGCCGACCTGCCAGCCAGGAGACCTGCCGGCCTGAAAGTGCGTGCGTGCCAGCCAGCATCGGGCGGGGTGTACCGATGCGTTGGCCGCGGCGCGACACTGTCCCGGTGCCCCGTTGAGTTCCGCCCCCGAATCGTTCCCGGTTTCGTCCCCTGCAACGCCTGCCGTGCGGCCGTCGGCCTGCCCGGGGCTCGTGCGCGTCGTCGCCGCGGCCGACGGCGGGCTGTGCCGGATCAAGCTGCCGGGTGGCCGGCTCGACACGGCGCAGGCGCGCGCGATAGCGGCCGTTGCGCGTGCGCACGGCTCCGGCGTGATCGAGGCGACCAACCGCGCGAATCTCCAGTTGCGCGGCATCCGCGACGGCGAAAGCGACGCACTCACCCGCGCGCTGCTCGACGCGGGGCTCGGCCCGCTCGTCGACGCCTGCGGCGATGTCGCCGAGCTCGCGGCGAGCGACGACGTCCGCAACCTGATGCTGAGCCCGCTTGGCGGGCGCGATCCCGCCGCGCTGATCGACAGCTGCGCGCTGGCCGCGCCGCTGCTCGACATGCTCGCGCGCGAGCCACGCCGGTTCGAACTGTCGCCGAAATTCGCGATCCAGCTCGACGGCGGCGAGGCCGTCGCCGCGCTCGATCATCCGCACGATATCTGGCTCGCGGCGTGGCGTCGCGGCGACGGCGCGGTGCGCATCGCGGCCGGGCTCGCCGGCTGTCCGCCCGTGGCGCGCGGCGATGCGCCTGCCGTCGTCGACGTTTCGCCTGAGGAAACCGTCGCGCTCGTTCGCGCGCTGCTGCTCGCGTTCGTCGACCTCGCGCCGGCCGACGTGTCGCGGATGCGCGCGTTGCTGGCGACATGCGGCGCCCAGGCGCTGCTCGAGCGCGCGCAAACCTATGTTCCGTTTCCGCTTGCAGCCGATCCCGCGCTTTCCGACTGGCGGCGTGCGTCGTCCGATTTCGCGTTGCGCTTCGGTGCCCGTGCGTCGAACGATGCGGGCCGCTGCAGCGTCGGCGTGCAGTTCGCGCTCGGCCGTCTCGACGCTGCGCGGCTCGACGCGCTCGCAGCGCTGGCCGACGCGCATGGCGACTGCACGCTGTCGATGACGCCGTGGCAAGGCGTGTTCGTCCACGGCGTCGCGACGGCCGATGCGCACGCGGTGTGCGATGCGCTCGCCGCGCTCGGTCTTGTCGTGTCGCCGGCCGATCCGCTCGCACGGCTCGCCGCGTGCTCGGGCAGCGCCGGATGCGCGAAAGCGCGCGCCGACACGAAGCGCGACGCGCTCGCACTTGCCGAACGCGTCGGGCATGTGCTCGACGCGCACCTGACCGGCTGCGAGCGCCACTGCGCGCTGCCGCGCGCCGCGGAGCACACGCTCGTCGCGGTCGCGCCGGCGCACTACGACCTGTACCGGCGCGAAGACGCAGCGGGCCTCGGCACCCTGCTCGCGCGCCATTTGACGATCGACCAAGCCGCGGCCCGACTGGGCGATGCGCGGCAAAGCCAGGACTTCAACGATGCTTGACTACATTCGCGACGGGCAGGAAATCTACCGCCAGTCGTTCGCGACGATCCGCGCCGAGGCCGACCTGTCGCGCATCCCGCCCGACCTCGAGAAACTCGCGGTACGCGTGATCCACGCGTGCGGGATGGTCGATGTCGTCGACGACCTGCGGTTTTCCGCGGGCGCGGGCAATGCGGGCCGCTCGGCGCTGGCCGCCGGCGCGCCGATCCTCTGCGACGCGAAAATGGTGGCCGAAGGGATCACACGCGCGCGGCTGCCGGCCGGCAACCGCGTGCTGTGCACGCTCGGCGAACCCGAGGTGCCTGATCTCGCCCGACAGCTTGGCAACACGCGCTCGGCCGCCGCGCTCGAACTGTGGCGGCCGCACCTCGCGGGCAGCGTCGTCGTGATCGGCAACGCGCCGACCGCGCTGTTCCACCTGCTCGACATGCTCGACGCCGGTGCGCCGCGCCCCGCGCTGATCGTCGGTTTCCCGGTCGGTTTCATCGGCGCGGCCGAATCGAAGGCGCTGCTCGCGGCCGACAGCCGCGGCGTGCCGTACGTCGCGCTGCTCGGCCGGCGCGGCGGCAGCGCGATGGCAGCCGCCGCCGTCAACGCACTTGCGACGGAGGTCGAATGACGGCCGCGCGCGGACGCCTGTTCGGCCTCGGCGTCGGCCCGGGCGACCCCGAACTGATGACGCTGAAGGCGCTGCGCCTGCTGCAGGCCGCGCCGGTGGTCGCGTATTTCGTCGCGAAGGGCAAGAAAGGCAATGCGTACGGGATCGTCGAGGCGCATCTGCTCGACACGCAGGTGCAGTTGCCGCTCGTCTACCCGGTGACGACCGAAGCGCTGCCGCCGCCGCTCTGCTACGAGACCGTGATCGCCGATTTCTACGACACGGCCGCCGATGTCGTCGCCGCGCATCTCGATGCGGGCCGCGACGTCGCGGTGATCTGCGAAGGCGATCCGTTCTTCTACGGCTCGTACATGTACCTGCACGACCGCCTCGCGCCGCGCTACGACACCGAAGTCGTGCCGGGCGTGTGCTCGATGCTCGGCGGCACGGCCGTGCTCGGCCAGCCGCTCGTGTACCGCAACCAGAGCCTGTCGGTGCTGTCCGGCGTGCTGCCCGAGGACGAGCTGCGCACGCGGCTCGCGCAGGCCGACGCGGCGGTGATCATGAAGCTCGGCCGCAATTTCGACAAGGTGCGCCGCGTGCTCGACGCGCTCGGCCTCGCCAAGCGTGCGCTGTACGTCGAGCGCGCGACGATGGCGAACCAGCGCATCGTGCCGCTCGACGACGTCGATCCGATGGCGTCGCCGTATTTTTCGCTGCTCGTCGTGCCGGGGGAAAAATGGCAAGGATGACGACCCCGCCCGCGATCGTGATCCTCGGTGCGGGCGCACTCGACACCGCGCGGCGCATCCAGGCGCGCTATCCGGGCGCGCTGGTGCACGCGCTCGCGTCGCGTGTCGCGGCCGACGTGTCGTTCGACGAACTCGGCGCGCACTTGCGCGAGCTGTACGCGCGCGGCATGCCGATCGTCGCGCTGTGCGCGGCCGGCATCGTGATCCGCTGCGTCGCGCCGGCGCTGACCGACAAGGGCGTCGAGCCGCCGGTGCTCGCGGTCGCGGAGGACGGCTCGGCCGTCGTGCCGCTGCTCGGCGGCCTCACCGGCGTGAACGCGATCGCGCGCGAGCTGGCCGACTGGCTCGGCGTCGCGCCGGCGATCACGACGAGCGGCGAGCTGCGCTTCGGCGCGTGCGTGCTCAATCCGCCCGACGGCTATGCGCTCGCGGATCTGTCGCAGGGCAAGCGCTTCGTGTCCGACCTGCTGGCCGGCGCGTCGACGCGCGTCGACGGCGCCGCGCCGTGGCTCGACGATGTCGCGCTGCCGCGCGACGACGCGGCCGCGCATGCGATTCGCGTGACGCCGCTCGCGTGGCGCGGCGCGCGCGACGAACTCGTGATCCATCCGCGCAGTGTCGTGATCGGCATCGGTGCGCAACACGCCGCAACGGACCTGCCGCTCGATGCGCGCGTGAACGCGCTGCTGGACGCACACGGGCTCGCGCCGCAGGCGCTGGCCGCCATCGTCGCGCCGGCCGATGCGATCGGCGATGCCGCGCTCGAAGCGGCGGCGGACGCGTTGAGTGTGCCGCTGCGTTTCGTTGATTTCGTCGACTCCGTCGACTCCATCGATGCAGAAGCCGACGCCACCGCCGTGCTGCAACGTGCGCTGCGCGTGCCGCATACGTTGCGGGAAGCGCACGAAGCACATACCGGCCTGGCCTGCGCGGTCGCCACGCAACCCGTCGATCCCGCGACGCTCGGCCGCGCGCGCGGCCGCCTGACCGTGCTCGGCCTCGGCCCCGGCAGCGCCGCGTGGCTAACGCCCGCCGCGCGCACGGCGCTCGCGGAGGCAACCGACATCCTCGGCTACACGACCTACGTGAACATGGCCGGGCCGTTCCGCGCGGACCAGCGCGTGCACGGCACCGACAACCGCGAGGAGATGCAGCGCGCGCGCCATGCGTTCGAGCTGGCAGCCGGTGGCCTGCACGTCGCGGTCGTGTCGTCGGGCGACCCGGGCGTGTTCGCGATGGCCGCCGCGGTGCTCGAAGCGCTCGACGAAGCGCGCGACCCGCGCTGGGCGGCGGTCGACTTGCGCATCGAGCCCGGCGTGTCGGCGTCGCTCGCGACCGCGGCGCAGGCTGGCGCGCCGCTCGGCCACGACTTCTGCGTGATCTCGCTGTCGGACAACCTGAAGCCGTGGGACGTGATCGAGACACGCCTCGCGCATGCGGCCGAGGCCGATCTGGTGATGGCGTTCTACAACCCGATCTCGCGCGCGCGGCCGTGGCAGCTCGACCGCGCGCTCGACGTCGTGCGCGCACATCGCGCGGCCGACACCGTCGTCGTGCTCGGCCGCGACATCGGCCGCCCCGGCGCGACGCTCGTCAACACGACGCTCGGCGCGCTACGCTCGGACCAGGTCGACATGCGCACGATGGTGATCGTCGGCTCGTCGACGACACGGCGTTTTGCCGTCGGCAACGGACGGGACTGGGTCTATACGCCGCGCTGGTATCGCTGAGCGCCGCTCGGGACAAATGCGCCGCCGCGTATCGAAACGATGTCGAATCGGCAGGATCATCCGGCCGGTGCGGTTGTCGGTCTTGCGGGGCGGCGGCCCGCGCCGCGCCAATCCCGTGCGTGCTAGGCCAGCAGCCGCACCTTCGCGTCGACGAGCGTGCCCGGACAGGTATCGGCGTTTTGCCAGCCCTATCGATCGCGACCGGGTTGCCGGAATGCACCGCCGTTCGCTAAGCTTGCGGTCGCACGCCTTCCCCACGAGTCGGAGACTTCATGAAACGCATGCTGCTGGTCGCCGCCGCGCTCGCATCGACGCTGGGCGTCGCACACGCGCAGACCTACCGATTCGGCGAAGGGCAAACCCAGCCGCAAAGCACCGCGCAGCCGGCGCAACCCGCGCCGCTGCCGGGCGCCACCGAGGTTGCGCCGCTGCCGCAGGGTGCGGTGCCGGAAGCACGTCCCGCGTCGCGGCGACACCACGTGAGCCCGCATCGGCGCCATTACCGGCATGCGGTTCACAAACGCAGGCACGCGCGACACGTCAGGCATGCGCGGCACGGAACCTACCGGCACACGTGATGCGGCGGCTCATGCAGTGCAGTCGGCCTGCGCGTGAATGTTCACGCGGCCGACACACTCGAGTCACATTGATCGAGGCGTCATGATCCCGTTCGGATGACGAACGATCTGCACCTGACAAATCCGCGTGAATTCATCTATGCTTGCGGCAACACTTCGACACCCATGAGCTCGCGAACCGACACCTCTTCTTCGCTCGTCAAGGAACGGGCGACCATCGTGTGCCGCCAGGGCAGGCGCGTGCTGCTGGTCGCGCGAACGGCGGCGCGCTGGTCGTTGCCAGGCGGCTCGATCAAGCGCGGCGAAACGCCGTTGGAGGCGGCGCATCGGGAATTGTCGGAGGAAACGGCGCTGGTTGGGCTCGCGCTGACCTACGCGGTCCAGTTCGGCGGCCTCGCGAAGCTGCACCACGTATTCGTCACCGAGGTTCCTGTTGACCTGGAGCCGCGTGCGCGCAACGAGATCGTCCATTGCAAGTGGTTTGCGCCCGACCGCCTGGAGGCGCTGCGCGCCAGCATTCCGACACTGAAAATCATCGAGTTGCTACAGATCGACCGAACGTTCACGACGATGCACGCCGAGGCCGTCTGACGCCGTTCGCCGGAAATCCGTTGCCGCGCGCGTTCCCGATGCCGCGCACCCCTAGCGAGCCCGACATGAACAGCACGTACACCTATCGCGGGTACACGATCGAAGTCCGCTGCGAACATCATCCGGCCGGCGACGCCGGCGCGACCGCGCTCGCGCCCGGCTACGTCGCCGTCGTGCAGGTGCGCGAGGGCGACACATCGTCGATCTTCTTCTCGCCGGTGCGCCTGTCCGACGATACCGGGAAACCGTTCGCCGACACGCTGGATGCCCTCAGTGCCGGACGCGCCGCCGGGGAGATCATCGTCGACGATCTGCTGACGAACTAGTCGTTCCTTTGAATCGGGCGTGTCGCACCCTTCTTTCCGACGGCTCAATATATCCAGCCATAAATCCGTCAAGCCGTCGGGGCACGGAATATTCGTGATGCCGCAGGCCCGTGTTGCGGAGGACCGGGAGCGCAGGAATCCGCCGCGCTACGCCTGCAGCCGCGTCATGCTGGGCGCCGCGCCAGTCCACCGCTTGTAGGCTTGCGAAAACGACGACACGTCGCTGAACCCCAGTTCCTGCGCAATCTCCTTCATCGACAGGCGTCCCTCGACGATCAGCGCCTGTGCCCTTGCCTTGCGCACGGCATTCGATATGTCCCGGAAGCAGGCGCCCTCCTCCTGGAGCCTGCGTTTGAGCGTGCGCTCGCTCGTGTTGAGCAGCGCCGCGATGTCCTTCAGCTGCGGCGGGCTGTCGAACGTGTGCGTGGCCAGGTATTCGTTCAGGAAGGACACGATATCGAGGCGGGTCCGCCGGCGCGCGAGCAACTCGGCGCACATGCGCTCGCACATCGCCGCGGTGGCGGCATTCGCCTGCGGCAACGGCCGCTCGAGGCGGGCATGCTCGAAGGTGATCGCGTTCGCGCGCTGGCCATACCGGACCTTGGCGCCCAGCACTTGATTCTTGCCGCCGGGCTCACCGTCGCAAGCGAGGTCGAATGCGGCAAGTCCGAATTCGCTGCCGATCACGTCGCGCAGCACCCGGCAGGTGGCGCCCATGGCCCGGCCGACAAAGAAGCGCTGCAGCGCCGCGGACAGCTCCGGCGAAGGCTCGAACGTGATCACGTCGTGCTGCCCGGCGCGGCGGTATGCCATCCCGACATAGGTATAGGTCAGCGCCAGATAGCGGCCTGCGAGCGCAATGGCGTCCATGCCCGTCGCGCTGCTCAGCAGGCCGTACCCGAGCAGCCCGTAGGCCGACAGCTGGTACGACAGGCCGACCTTCAGGCCCAGATCGGCTTCGTGCCCGGTGAGCGTCAACAGGTTCGACGCAACGGTCATCTCCTGCCCGGCCAGCACCGTGAAGTCGGGGTCGGCGAGTTGCTTCAGCGTGAGTTGCGAGCCTTTGAGCAACGCCGACGGCGAGATCTTGCGGCTGCGTCCGTACGCGATCATGAGCAGGACGGAAGCCGGGCTGCGTGCAAAATTCCAGACATTCATCGGGCGCCTCGCCATGGATGTTGGCCTAGATTCTAAAGCGGTTGGCCTGCCCCAACATGGATCACGAACGGCCGCCGGACGAAGATGACGGACATCGAAGCCACCCCGATCAACCCGACCGAGCCACCCGCCATGCCGAAGACCTACGCAAGCCAGCCTGTCTGGCGCGACATGCAGAAGTTTCTCCCGCCCGAGTTCCAGTGGAATGGCGATCGGCTACCACGCGAGGAATGGTGGAACTGGCATGGCCATTGCCTCCATCTCGACACGTACCGCAACCCGCAGGCGAAGGTGAAGGTGATCCTGTTCCACGGTGTCGGCACCAACGGGCGGCAGATGTCGATGATCCTGGGCGAGCAACTGGCGCGGCGCGGCTACGAGACGATCGCGGTCGACATGCCCGAATACGGGATGACCGAGGTGGGCAAAGGCGCGCTGATCCGTTACGACGACTGGGTGCGCGCGGGCAGCGATCTCGTCGATGCGGAGCGGGCGCGGGACAGCCGCCCCATCGTGCTCTACGGACTGAGCGCGGGCGGCATGCTCACGTATCACGTGGCCGCGATGAACCGCAACGTGAAGGGCATCGTCGGCATGACCTTTCTCGACCAGCGCCTTCAACAGGTGCGTGACGAGACCGCGCGCAATCTGTTCATGAGCCGCGTCGGCGGCCCGATGGTGAGCATCGGCGCGATGACGCCGCTGAAGGCCCTGCGCATCCCGATGTCATTGGCGAGCAAGATGTCCGCGCTGGTCAACAACGAGGCCGCGCTGAAGGTGTGGCTGTCCGACAGGCGCTCCGCGGGCAATGCGATGACGATGGCCTTTCTCGGCTCCTATGTGTCGTATCGGCCGGCGGTCGAGCCGGACGAATTCGACGTCTGCCCGATCCTGCTGACCCAGCCCGCGGCGGACCGCTGGACGCCCCTGCACCTCAGCGAACCGTTCCTCGGACGCGTCAGGAAAGTACCGGTGACGGTCGTCATGCTCGAGAACGCCGGGCACTATCCGCTCGAGCAACCGGGGCTCTCGCAGATGGTCGATACGATCGACTCGTTCTATCGGGACGCGACGGCCCGGTCATCCGGGCTCGGCGCGCTTCCGTAACCGGGATGGGTGGTCTTGTCGTGCGACGCCTGAGCGACGGACGACCCTGCATGCGTGAAGAGGCCCGATTTCCAGATCATCTGGGCTGCCGCAACGAGCACGAACAGCAGCACGACCCTCCTGAATGTCCTTGGGGGCATCTTGTCGCGCAGCGGGCGAACCATCCACATTCCGGCGAGGGCCGGCAGGCTGGCAGCCGCCGAAACCGCGAGGTCGGCGCCGCTTGCGTGCGCAGCGCCGTTGAACGTCGTGATCAGCGTGACGATCGACACCACCAGGATGATCGCAATCTGCTTCGTAAATACGCGTCCCGTCGCGCCGGACGAAATCAGGTAAGTCGCGAGCAGCGGGCCCGGGACCGATGCGATGCTTTCCATCAGCGCGGCGCCAAACCCGAGCGCAAAACCGACCGGTTTTTGCCACGCTTGCGGCAGATTGAGCTTCGGCGAGCAGAGCATGAGCGTCGCGGCCACGATCAACAGTGCGCCAGACGCGGCTTGAGCGTGCCTCGCATTGAGGGAAAGGAGGATGGCGACGCCGACGACGTTGCCGAGAACGGTGCCCGCGATCGGCGCGGCGATCCGCCGTGCCGTCGCCAGTATCTCGCCGCCTTCCAGCGCCTGCGGAATGTTGCCCAGGATGATCGGCATCGACAGCAGCAGCACCGCATGCCTGATCGGCAGGAACTGACTCAGTATCGGCATGGCGACGAGCGGCACACCGATGCCCGTGACGCCCTTGACCATGCCGCCCAACAACAGGGCGACGGCGATGCCGGCCAGATCGAAGAGGTCGAGCTGCTGCAGGCTGGAGACCAACACACCTTCGGCGAGATTGAAGTGGATCATTGGGCAGTATGTCGAGCCATGACTGGCAGTGAGCGTGGGCGGTGGCCGCCGCCATCTTACCCGAGCGCAGCACAGCTCATTCGGGCCAGGCGCTTCGCGGGCCGGCTTTTTTAATGGTCGTATAAAAAATTTCGACAACTCCGGCCATTGCCGATTCAAGCAACACCGGTTCCAACAGGGCGGCACCCATATATTCCTCGACGATCAAATAACATTTCATTTCAAAACGATTGCATTGCCATGAGGGAAAATTGAAATCCATCAAGTGCTGATCTATGCTCTATCGACAGAATGAAATCATCGTTCACCTCGCTGTGAACTTTCTCGTGTCCGGGGGTAGTGTAGTTAACTAATACGAATGGCGACTATCGACCCCTGCTGCCGACACATTCTCACCAGCACCCGCCAGTAGCGCTCCAGCGCCCGCTTCGGCGCATGCACCGTACATGTCTTCCCGGCCTTCGACGCAGGTCGGCCGAGCCTGCTCGTCCGCCCGGCCGAAACCGGACCGGAGTGATCGCGCGCAGGCGCTGAAAGCGACGCGCAAGGCAATCTCGATGCCGGAATCATCCTCGGCATCGTTAAATTGCCATTTTCTCCGCCCTTCATTTAACGGCATTGATTGAGATTCATCGCTTTGACCGCACGTCCCGAGCGAATATCGGCGACGCGAGATGGCCTGTCTCGCGTGAACGTCAATTTCAATCACAACAATGCGTGCCCGTTTTCGCTTTGGACATCCTGGCTGAATCGGCAAAAAAGGAGATGAAGATGAATGGCAGATTCCTGAAAGAAGCGGCGGCCGCCGCGATTGTATTGCTGACACTGAACAGTGTGGCTCATGCAGAGAACAACGCGTGCACGATCGCTACTCTGAAAGGCGCGTACGGCACCACCGTTCATGCGCAGGCGCTCGGAATCCTCACCGGGACCGCCCCGAGCCAGGTGCTGCACCGCTATGCGACGCCCACTGAAATCGATGTCGTTGCCCTTCCGGTACTCGACGGTTCCGGAACCGGCACGCAGGAAGATTTTGCGATGTTCAACGGCACGGTCAGGCCGGGCTCGCCTCCGGAAGCGTTTGCGACCAACGAAACGATCTCGTACTCCGTGAATGCGGATTGCACCGGCCAGCTGAGCGTCACTTTTCCGAACGGGACCACGCTGACGCAAAAAATCGTGATCGTCGACCACGGGAATGAATTCTTCGGCGTCACGAGCTTCCAGCATCTTGCGAGCGGCGCTCCCGCCCTCGACGGGACGCTGTGCGACAAGGGTTGCGATGTCGCGATCCAGGCCAGCGCGCATTCCGTCAAGGTCAGAAAGGGAGGCGGGAACGAGCGCGATCAATGATCGTTGCCTGATCAAACGGCCGCAGCCAGCGTTCGCTGCGGCCTTTTTGAGTTCCATTTTGAATCGGGCGCCCAATCCAGCCAGGCAATAGGCCCCTGCGCGCAGTGGTATCGAGCGCCCGATTCGCTGGCAAGGAGATGACCGTGAAGATCAAGCATTTGAGCTTTGCGGCGGCAACAGCCGTTGCACTTCTGTCGCTCAGTGGCGCCGCGCAGGCCGGCGGCCTTTGCTCGAGCGCAACGCTAAAGGGCGCATACGGGTTTATCGGTCACGGAGACATTCTTGGATTGATCGGTGCCGATGGCAAGGTGCATCCGTACGCCGCCGCGTCGATCCTCGATGACGTCGCCCTGGTGACGTTCGACGGTGTGGGCCATTTTTCACGCACCGACTTCGGGGTGATCGGTGGGCTGCCGAAAGGCGGGCAGACGACATTCAATCCTGACCAGACCGGCACCTACACGGTGAACTCCGATTGCACCGGCACCATGAAAACCACCTATACCGCCGGCGGCCCCGTGCCGGCCGGCGTCGAGACTGATCTGAACATTGTCGTCGCTGCCGACGGGACGCTCATCGAATCCGTTGTCTACAGGGCGGTCACCGTGTCGGGCGAGAGCGCGGACGGCCTGGCAAAGTGCCCGCCGAATTGCGAGCAAGGTGTGCAAGAGCACTTCGAGGGGAAAAAGATCCTGGGCCACAGCTCCCGTTAGTCGAGTCCCTGATGGGCTCACGCTCGCCAAGGCGCTTGCCAAAGTGGCGCTGCGCCCGACCGCACGAAGCGCGCGGCGTACCACGCATGCAACGTGGCGCCGCCGCCACTGCGCAGAAGGATGTCAGAACTTCTGCTGCAATCCGACCGTGATCCCGAGCTGGTTTGCGCCCGTCGCGACCGTGCCGCCGGCCGCCACCGCGTTCGCGGCTTGCGCGCTGTTGAACATGTACCCGACGGACGCGTACACGATCGTGCGCTTCGAGAACAGGTAATTCGCGCGTCCGACGAGCAGCGTCGAGCTTGCGTCCTTCCTCCCGTCCGGCCCGCGCTGGAGATAGCGCACGCCTTGTGCGTCGAAGAACAGGGCCGGCGTGACGAAGTACGTCGCCCCGGCAAAGAAGATGTCCGTCTGCAGATGCGTCGCGGCGGCCAGGTTGTTCCTGATCCAGCCGATGCCGATCTTCGTCGAACCGAACGTCACGTAGCCGTCGACGATCGTGTGCGTATCGGTATAGGCACTGTTGCTCAGCGGTGCCGAAGCGCCCGAACCGCCGCGGAGCACGTCGTAAGACGCTGCCACACCGAAGCTCGCCGAATCGTAGGCGACGAGCGCCGTATATTGCCGGCACGCGAGCATGTTGCCCGGCACCTGCCCCGGACAGTTGGTGGCCGCCGGCCCTGCCGGACCGGCGGCATCGCGACCGAAGCTGTATGTCCCGCCGATCGTCAAGCCCGCGAACTTGCCGAGATAGCCGATGGCGTTGTCGCTGCGCGCGTTCGGCAGATACGCATCGAAAACGCTCAGCGAATGAATCGACGGGCCGATCACATCCGCATTTATCAGCGCATACATCGTCATGCCCAACTGCCTGCCGAATGTGAGCGCGCCATAGTCGCTCTTGATTCCGACGTTCGCCTGAATGCCGAACAGGCGACCGCCGTAATTCAACGTGCCGTTCGTGGGCTGAAAACCGTCTTCCAGCACGAAGAACGTCTTGAAGCCTCCACCCAACTCCTCGGTGCCTCTCAAACCCCAGCGGGATGGCAATCGCCCGGTCAGCGAGGCCATGCCGATCGACGTACCGCCGTTGGCGGTCGCATGGTTGTAGTAGGAAATTCCGGTATCGACGATGCCGTAAAGCGTGACGCTGCTCTGACCGTGTGCAAGCCCCGTCGCCGCGGCCAGCAAGGCGACACTCCACTTCAATTTCATGACGGTCATATCTCCAGTTTGGTGGCTCATCGCCTCGTTATATGATTTCGAATATTGATACGCAGTCCTGATCGCATATTCGGATCGTCGTCCGATCTGCCATCACCCCGTCAATCACGGCATGCGAATGAAAGGTCGATGACCCGTTGCAATGCGCACGAACGAGGCAGGCCGGCGTCTCGCCGTCTGAAGCCGCATGACCACGCCGCTATCGTTGCCCGATCCAGGCGCGGGAGGCAGCAGCGATCACGTGCCGTCGAGCACGGTTCGACGCGATCGGACAAGCCGACGAGGCATGGCGAAGCGATGCTCAGGTCATCGCGGCGCGGACAATGGCGAACCGGGACGACAGCGCGTCGCCGGCGAGTCAGTCGAAATGCATCAACTCGCCGTCTTCACCGTTGAACGCCTTCCACGGCGGCAATCCCGCTCCATTCGGATTACCGGATTCCACGAAGTTGAGAAAACAGGCCTGGATCCGGGCCGACAATGCACGGATGCGCTGCTCGTCGATTCCATCGAGCATCGGTGCGTCGACCCAGTTTTCGAAGTTGCCGAAGAAGAACGGCAGCTCGAAGCAATGGCCAGCGCCCACGTTCGGCTGCCTTGACTGGAAATCGAAGCGATAGGCAAATACGTCGCTTCCCGCTTCGGCGATTCTGTTCGCGAATCGGCGAGCCGGCTTGGCGAACAGTTTTTCGGAACGCAACGCCACCAGCGCGGCATAAGGCCTCTGGTCGAATCGGCCGTCGGCGGCGCTTTCGTATCGCGTTGCCCCGTTGTCGCCGAACTCGAGATCGTATGTCTTGCGCGCCTGCTCCTCAGTCACCGCCAGAACCTGCGGGCTGCTTGCAAAGAAGCTGCCTGCCTCATCGTGCGTCCACCCGATGAAGATCGGCTTCCCCGCAAAGCACGCCTGTGCGGCCGCGCCAGGATCGGCCGGCACGCCGTCGCTCGCGACCGGCATGAACGCGATCGGAACCTCGGCAAATTTCGCCGAGGCCACAACCGCTTTGGTCTGCTCCTGCAGGATGCGCTCGACAGGCAGTGCGAGCAGCGCTTCTCCGGTGGGTGCGATACCCGCGCTTTCGCACATGCGCACGGCCGTTGCATGCGCAGTCGCCGCGTCCATCGGCTGAAGACCGGGGTAGCTGAGCATGGCAAGCGCTTTGACATGCCGATGCGTCGCGGGCATCGCGGCCAGCAACTGCGCATACCAGGCGCCCGCCGACTGGCCCGCCGCCACGATCGAATCCGGATCGCCGCCGAAGTTCGCGATGTTCTGCTTGACCCACCGCAGCGCGCACTCGAGATCGGACACCGAAAGATTGCCCGGCGAAATACCTTCCATGCAGAGATTGCCGAGCACGCCGAGACGATAGTTCATGGTCACGACAACCGCGCGACCAAGACGCGCGATCGATTCACCGGAGTAGCAACGCAGCGCGCCGCCGGTCATGAATCCCCCGCCGTGAATCCAGAATACAACCGGCAGCCGGCCCGCAAGGTCCGGTGTGAAGATGTTCAGCCGGAACGCATCCTCGGACTGCCCGATGCCCCGGCAAGTCGGCCCCATCACGAAATCAAGCCGGCTCGGCATCTGAGGAAAGACCGGTCCTGGTCGAGTACAATCGCGCAGACCGCTCCAGCGCGCCGGCTCACCGGCGGGCTTGAAACGGCCGCCGTTCGACGCGTAGGGAATATCGTAGAACGTGTGAACACGTTCGTGAGTCACGCCTTCGAGCATGCCCTGCTCGCATTGGGCAAGTATGGTGCCCTTCATGCCACCCTCCTCCTGCTGTACGGTATTTCGTCGAAATCGGCCCAAAACCGGCCCGCAATCGGCCGAATCACGGCCGGTCGCTGCCCGGTTCCGCCGTCGTCTCCGGCGGCCCCAAGCCTTGCGACAACCGTGAGGTTACGGATCGCCTGCGGAAAGAAAACGGAATTCTTCACCGCCCCCTCATGACCAAAATTCAACCCGGGCTGGATCATGAACGCATTGCATCAACGCCTGAAGCTCCGGCACATCACCGTGGTCGTCGAGATCGCGCGGCTGGGCAGCCTGCAAAAAGCGGCTGAATCGCAGAATGTCAGCCAGTCGGCGATCTCCAAGACACTGGCGGAAATCGAGGCGATCGTCGGCGCGCAGTTGTTCGAACGCACACCAAGCGGCATGCGTCCCACGATCTATGGCGAAACCCTGGTGCGCCACGGTTATCTGATCGCCAGCGACGTCCAGCGGGCCGAGGCGGAACTCGACGCATTGCTGAGCGGCGATGTCGGCAATCTGTCGATCGGGATGTTCTCTCCGCTCGCCTGGTGGGGGGCGCTTTCCGATTGCCTGAACGACTTTCGGAGCCAATGGCCGCGCATGCGGCTCACGCTTCGCGAAGGTCCGATGGAAGTGTTGCTCGAGTGGCTCGACCAGGATGTCGTCGATATCGTCATCGGCCGGATGGCGAGCGGATTCGGCAGCGAACTGTACAAGCTGGACATGCTGAAGTACGACATGCCCGTTTTTCTCGCGCGGCAAGGACATCCGGCGACCCTGGCGCCCGTGGCGCTTCAGGATCTGCTGGCGTTTCCGTGGGTACTCCCCGCCCAGCCGAATATCGTCAGGCAGCAGCTCGAGTTTGCGGCGCGCGACATGGGGCTGCGACTCCCGTCCGAGGTGGTGTCGTCGCAGGTATCGCCACTGGTCTTTCGCATGGCGAGTCAGAGCGATACGCTCGTGCTGTCGTCCCAATGTATCGCGGAAGAGCTACGCGAACGGTATCGCCTGGAGCCCGTGCAATGCGAATTGCCGCTGCACATCGGTCCTTTGGTCGCGATTACGCGTAACGACAAGCCCGTCACGCATGCATCCGCAGCCTTCCTTCGGGATCTTGAAACCCTGCTCGGCCCCTGCCAACCGCCGGCGTGAGTCGGAAATGGATGCCGCGCGCCACGCGCGCTCCCGGCGTTCAAAGCCGGGCCAGCGAATCCTCGACGATCTTTCTGCCTTGCAGTGCCGCGAGCCAGCGCTCCGGTATCGCGTCTTCGCCGTACAGGGCGCCGCCGAGGCCGCCGCGCAGGCGGGTTCGGCGGGAAACGATTGTCATCGGAAGGTTGTTCTTCGTGTGGCGGGACACCGGCAAGTACGTGGCTGTATCAGCGCCCGCCAAGCATGCGGCCGCCGACGCCCATTAACAGCAGCCCTGCTGTCGTATCGAGCACGGCCTTGCGTCGAACCAGGATGCCGCGCACGACGGAATGCGACGCAAGCAGCGCCATTGCGCAGTACCACGTGCAGGAAATGACGATCGCGATGCCGACGACCACGAAGTTGAGCGCCATCGGCGCATGGGCGGGCACCATCAGCGCGAAGATGCTGCCGTAGAACGCAACGGATTTCGGGCTCGTCATGCTGACGAAATAGCCCTTTTTCGCGGCGGCCCAATCGGAGGCGGCGGCCTGGGCCGCAACGGGCAACGGCCGGCGCGCGCCCAGGATCATTTTGGCGCCGAGCCAGATCAGGTACGTGGCGCCGGCCAGCCGAAGGACCGTCTCGACCCAGGTCACGTGCGTGACGATCAGGCTCAGCCCGGCGATCGCGATCGAAGCCCAGGTGCCGGACGCGGCAGCCAGTCCGACGCCCGTCATCAGGCCCGCGCGCCGCGATGCGACCGCCGTCGACGTGACAATCACGAAATTCGGTCCGGGACTGGCGACACTCAGCAGCAGGACGCCGGCAAGCGCAAGCAGGGTGTTGACTTCGTTCATGGCGTGATCTCGGCGAGAGGCTGGGCGCGTATTCGGCAGGCGCGACGGGTTGGCGCTCCATCTTACCCGAGCCTGTCGAATCGCATTCCTGCCGTTCCCTCGGATCACGGCAATCGCTCGTCAGATTTGCGCGACGCGGTTCTCGTCCGATCTCGTCATGCGCTTCGCGATGAAGTCGTTTACATCCAGCCGCAACGTATCCGATCCGGCTTTCAAGCGTTTTCGGAATGCCTCTTTCAAGATGCACTCCAGGTTCATGTAAAAGAGATCCAGCTGTACTGCGTCGGTCGCATCGCGACCGAGATCGAACAGTGCCCGGAGCGTGTCGCGCGAAATGTGGAAGCGCTGCTGACCTCGACCCATCCGAACCTGAAACACAACGCCGTCGCTGTTGTGTGGCACCGCCGCCCATACGAGCGAAGTGCAATCCATAGATCCTCCGAACAGACCTGAGCTTGATGTCACGGTTTCGACACTTTCATGTTCGCACATGCTCGGCGCACACGACGCATTTTCAAAAATGTGACACGCAATGTGGTGCGTCGATACAACAGCCCCGCATCCTGCGACGCAGCAATCTCCGTCGTGGACCGAAGTTGTCGCGGCTCGCAGCTTGACGCCGCGCAGCCGGAAACCGTGATGTCGGCACCGGTACCGCCCGCTTCGTCACCGCTCGCGCTGCATGGGTTCGAACGGGACGGCGGATGGCACCGGGCAATTACTGTTCCTCGTGCCAGGGGGGAGCGGGTTCGAGTTCATCGCAGACAGCCGAAATGCGAATAGCGCGTGATTCGCTTGCTGGTGCTCGCTGCCGATGTGCTTCCACCCAAAGCGCGAAGTCTCCCGGCGGGAGCGGCGGCGCGTAAAGATACCCCTGATGCGTCTGGCAGCCATGCTTGTGCAGAAAGTCGCGCTGCGCTCGCGTTTCCACGCCTTCGGCAATGACAGTCAGCTGCAGCAGGTTGCCGATGTTGATGACAGTCTGCGCCAGGGATTCGGCCATTGCGTCGCCGCCTATGCCCTGCACGAAGCTTTTGTCGATTTTCAGTTCCTTGACGGGGAATCGGTGGAGAGAGCTCAGGGATGAGTAGCCCGTCCCGAAGTCATCGATCGACAGCGCAATTCCAAGTGCATGTATCGCATCGATCGACGTGCGAATGTCATCGACCGACTCGTCGAACATGACGCGTTCGGTCATTTCCAGGATCAGGTCACCGGGATCCAGGCCATGCACCTTCAGGGTGTGAGCGACAAAGGCGGGGTAATCCGGACGCTTGAAGTCTGCGGCACAGACATTCACCGATATCGTCGGCACCTCGATGCCCCGGCTCCGCCACTCGGCAAGCTGGCGGCAGGCCTCGCCGAGCACCCAGGCATCCATCTCGGCGATCAAGCCGCTCTCTTCCGCTATGGCGATGAATCGATCCGGCGGAATGAATCCTTGTTTGTCGTTGTACCAGCTGACGAGGGCCTCGGCACCGCGCAGCGCCCCCGTCATATCGACCTTGGGCTGGTAGAGAACACCCAGTGCATTCGCTTTCAACGCGCGTTGCAGCGCGATTTCCAGGTCCAGATGTTCCTTGGCTTCACGCTCGTACTCGGGAGCGTAAAAATGCACCTGGTTACGCCCCGCATGCTTCGCCTGGTACATGGCCATGTCCGCGTTTCTCAGCAGGGTATCGGTGTCCTGTCCGTCGTGCGGATAGATCGAGATGCCGATGCTGGCACTGATCGTGATGCCGGTGTCATGCTTCGAATTGATGACGATGGGCTCATACATCGCTTGCAGCAAACGTGTGGCAACGTGAGTGGCCCGGCGTACGTCGCAGTCCTGCAATATGGCGAGAAACTCGTCTCCGCCGAGGCGGCCGACCAGGTCCTCCCCCCGGACATGATCCCGGAGGCGTCTTGCGATTTCGCTCAACACCTCGTCACCGGCAGCATGCCCCTGTGTGTCATTGACGCGCTTGAAACGGTCCAGGTCGATAAACATCGTCGCGAAACTCGACGAATTCCGGCTGGCGTCCGTCAAGACGCGGTGTGCCTCTCGCTGGAGTTGCGTTCTGTTAGGCAAGCCCGTTAGCGAGTCATACCAGGCCAGTCTTTGCAACTGGCGCTCCATTGCCAGTCTCTTGCGCAGTTGTGCGCTGAACATCAGGGACAACATGATGAGGAGCGCATCGACAATGGCCGTGACGATGCCAATGGCAATCGCTCGCTTGCACCAGCCTGCGTAGATATCCTCGGTCGCAAAGCCAACGACGACGACCAGCGGATAGCTGCCGATCCGCCTGAAGCTGTACAGGCGCTCAACGTGGTCCAGTACTGCGATGTCGATATAGGTTCCGTGATCGGATTGCACGAGTGGCGGAAACGAATGCCCGCCTGCAAGCGAGCTGCCGATGTCCATCTTGCGGTACGGGTGCCGCATCAGGACTGTCCCGTCGGTGCGCAGCAGCGTAATGGTCCCATGCCGGCCGAGTATCGAATCTTCGAATAGCTGGTGGAAATAGCTCAGCTTGAGCGTACTGGCAACAATGCCTGCGAATTGGCCGTTCTCGTCCTCGAGGCGCCGGCTCAACGCGATCTGCGGCTGCTCCCGATCACCTGCGCGCGGCAGGAAGGGCTTGCTGAGATACAAGCCGCCATCTTTTTGCTGTCGCTGAATCTGAAAGAAATCGCGGTCGCTTACATTGAACTTGCGCGGCGGAACCGAATGGGAGTCGAGAACGATATTGCCTGTTGCGTCTGTCGCAAACAACAAGCCCAGGTCCTTCGCGTTGCTGGCCGTGCTGAAAGCAGCAAGCTGCCGGATTTCCGGGGGGAGATGAAAGATGCGGGGCGTCTCGATACTTGTCTCGACATCGCGCATCGCGAGTTGATAGATGTCGAGAGTGCGCTCGGTCTCCTTTTGAAGGGAGATCACGAGGTTTCGTGTCGCATCGCGCGCCTGCGCCATCGCGTCCAGTCTCATTTGGTACAACGAGACCGCAGTAACAGCTGTGGTAGCGAGCGTGATTCCAATTCCAGCAAAAATGAACAGCGCCGGTTTTGCGAGAAAGGAACTTGCGATTCGCATCATAGTCTTCCGGATTGCTTGGGACGACCTGGCCGTACGTGCCAAGGCAGACAGCGCCTCGTCAGCACGGGCTCACCAGTTCGACCGAATGACGTGTTGAACCTGCGAGCCCGATACTGCCTGCATAAGCGGGAAGACAAGCGCCAATACATGAAGGGGGCCTGTCATGCGATCGGACTGCACTTCAGACAGGTATATCGGCACGGATCGGGAAACCTTTACCCCCTGCCCGGCCGACAGCTCCCTGCTGGGCGATCGTGCTGGCAAGCGCCGATCGAAGCGCTGCCTCCCGGGGCACAGCCGCCTGCCGGCCGACAATGCAAGCTCGGTGAAAGGGTTTCGGCGTGGCGCGCGTCGGAAAATGCCTACACGCAAAATCGAAAGCGGCTACACAGTCTTCAGCAGGCGCTGACTGCGGACGGGTTGTACGGCGTTCAAACTCGTCATAGGATTGACTACAGTTGCGCGCAACGGTGCCTTCGAGTACCAGCGAGCGGATGATCGATACGGCACGGAAGGAGAGAAATCGCCCGTAGTGCGAACGAACATTTGCGAATCGGGCGCATCGGGTGCACTCCCGTGAATGTGTGTCGACGACAGGGAGCCCTCTGCATCCAATGAAGACAATTGCAAACGCAGCGCTCGCCGAACGCAAGCGGTTTCGCAACCTGGTGCTGTTCGTCATGATCGGCTTGTCGGTCATGGGTAGCATCGTGGGCCTGGAAATGCGCGGTGTCTTGCATGACGTCGCGGCTGTACGTCGGTCGACGAATGTGCTGCCAGCTGCGCACGGCCTTCTGGATGCGTTGAAGGACGCCGAAACCGGTGAGCGAGGTTATCTGCTCACTGACGACCCCAAGTACCTGGAACCGTATCGGCGAGGCACAAGGAACGTGGTGACCGCCTCAGCAGCGCTGCAGAGCGCGCTGGCCGACGAAACCGCAGGTCGACCCTTGCTTGAACGATTGATGCGCGACCGGGACCTGAAGCTGGCCGAGATGGCGCAGACGATCGCACTGCACAATGAAGGAAGCCGCGATGCCGCGCTGGCCGTTGTACGTACCGACGTGGGACAACGCGTGATGGATCGCTTGCGCGCAGACATGGCCGTCCTGATCGGCCAATGGTTCAGCCTGCGCGAGGATGCGTTCGTCGATCTCAATCGGCGCCTGATGTACATGGAGGCAGCGTTTTTTGCTTTCGGCTTGCTTGTCCTCGCTTTGCTGTTGGCGACAGCCAGGCTTCAGCGCCGGGCGATGTCCGCGATCTCCTCTCACGTGGCCGCGCTCGATGCCGCGTCGACCATGGACGCGCTGACCGGGTTGCCCAACCGCCGCGGCTTGCTCGCTTACCTCCAGGCAACGTGCGCGCCAGCGACGATTGGCGTGCGGCGCGTCGGACTGATGTACCTGGATCTCGACGGCTTCAAATCGGTCAACGACGCACTCGGACATGCTGCCGGGGACGATGTCCTCCGCGCGGCGGGCACCACGTTCGCCAGGTGCCTTCGTCAGAACGACTGCCTGGCCAGGATCGGTGGAGACGAATTCGTCGTCGTCCTTCCTGGCGTCGACTCGGACGAAGAGCTTCACAGGATCGCGAAGCGGCTCGTTACCGAGGCGCAGGTCCTCGGCCGGCACATGCACAACGGGCGTTTTCCCATCAGTGTCAGCATCGGCATTGCAACGTATCCGGATCGGATCGCGGATCCGCACGACTTGCTGTCAGGTGCCGACAGCGCCATGTATGTCGCGAAGCAAGCCGGGCGTTGCCGCTACCACTTCTACGAGGGCCAGCGGCCTGCGAACGTCGTGTGTCTCGACCGGGTCGTAGCCGACCGCCATGTACAGGGAGAGTGCCAGGCACGAAACATCGGCAACCCGACGACGGGGAATTACGGGTCCGCAGCCGGTGATGGTCATGACAATTGCTGAACAGGTGCCATCGGTCGATTGTCACCTCGATGCCTGAATGAGGAAACTCGTACAATGGCACGATCCCTGGTTTGCGATGCCCCCTCGCCATGCAGCCTGGTGCCAACCTGAACCTGATCGAAATCGCCGGCTTGCTGGTCGGCGGCCTGGCCCTGTTCCTGTTTGGGCTGGAACTCATGACAGGCGGACTCAAGGCCATCGCCGGTTCCCGTTTGCAGTCGCTGCTGGGCACGCTGACGGCCAACCGGTTTCGTGGCGTGCTCGCCGGCGCAGGCATCACGGCGCTGCTGAATTCATCGACCATTACCACCGTCCTGCTGGTCGGCTTCGTGTCCGCCGGGCTCATGACGCTCCAGCAGTCGATCCCGATGATCATGGGCGCCAATATCGGCTCGACGCTGACCGCGCAGATCATCGCATTCAATATCTCGGCGATCACGCCTTTCCTGCTCGCCGGCGGCTTCCTGCTGTACGGTTTCTCCAAACGTGAATTGGCGCGCGAGCTCGGCGGCGTCCTGCTCGGTCTGGGCCTGCTGTTTCTCGGCATCGAGTTCATGGGCAATGCCACGCGGCCCCTGCGCAATTACGAGCCGTTCATTGCCGCGACGCAGGACATGCGCAATCCGTTGCTCGGCATCGCGATTGGCGCGGTCTTTACGGCGGTCGTGCAAAGCTCGGCTGCCACGCTGGCGATCGTGATCGCGCTGGGCAGCCAGGGATTGATTCCACTTGAATCCGGCATCGCGCTTATTCTGGGTGCCAACGTGGGCACCTGTGGCACGGCGCTGCTGGCGTCGATCGGCAAATCGGCGGAAGCCGCGCAGGTCGGCATCGTCCACCTGCTCTTCAATCTGCTCGGCGTGCTGTTTCTCGCCTTCGTGATTCCGCAGTATGCCGACTTCATTCGCCAGATCTCGCCATCCGCGCCCGAACTGACGGGCGCCGCCCGCCTCGCGGCAGAAACGCCACGTCAGGCAGCCAACGCGCATACGGTTTTCAGCGTGTTCTGTACGGCAGTGCTGATCGGGTTCACGAAGCCCATCGGCAAGCTCGCCGAACGGCTTGCGCCGTCGTCCGCCAAGGGTTGGCAGGACCCCGGCGTGCCGCGTTATCTCGATGACACCTTGGTGGAAATGCCGGCGCTGGCGATCACCCGCGTGCAGCTCGAACTGGTCTCGCTCGGCAAACAAGTCCGGAATCTGGTCGAGCATGGCGCGGCGCTTGTCGTCGAAAGCGGTGCGCCGGCGCCTGGCGCACTGACGGACGAAGACAAGGCGGCGGATACCCTCAGCACGGCCATTCTCACCTACGTTGGCCAGCTTTCGGACGCCATCCATACCGATGACGAAGGAAGGCAACTGGTGGACCTGGCGCGTATCGCGACCTGCCTGGACGCGATACGGGAAGTTGCCACCACCAGCATGCTCGCACTGAGCCAGCGACGGCTGTCGCAACGCGCGGACATGGCCCAGTTGCGCAGTTCCGAAATTTCCCGGTTTGTCACGGCTGTGATCGAACATTTCGCGCTTGCCGTGAACACGATCGCGCATCCGGAAGCGGAGGTCGTGACGCGCATCCTCAACGCGAAGCCTGCGATCGACGTGCAGGCCGACCATGCGCGTCAGCACATCTTGTCCGGCCTGCAACTGCGCAGCCAGGACGATGCGGTGAATTTCCGTCTGGCGAACGACATGATCGAGCATCTCAACGAAGTCGCGCGGCTGTCCCGTGCCATCGCCAGGGCCAGTCAATCGTTGAACGATGTGCGGGTGTCCGGGCCATAGCTGCGCCGATGCGCGTTCGACGCCCGCGTCCTCCGGACGCGCCTCTCGTGAGCCGATCCCGTACGGCGGCGCTTTCCGCGCTCTGTGTGGCTGTCCTGACGGCCTGCCATCTTCCTCCGCTCGGGGAACGCCCGCAATCGACGGCGCTCACCGCCGAAGCGGTGCTGACCACCCGGCTTGGCCGGGCGGTCGAACGGGATCTGGCGCACCATTCAGGACTGACCGGCATCGATCCGCTGGCGGACCCGCTCGAGTCGTTTGCCGCGCGCGTCGATCTCGTGCGCGCGGCCGATCGCACGCTGGATGTCCAGTACTACATCTGGCGCAACGACCTGACGGGAACCTTGCTGCTCGAAGAACTGCAGGAAGCGGCCAGTCGCGGCGTGCGCGTCAGGCTTCTGCTGGACGACAATGGCATACCCTCGGCACTGGACAAGACGCTGGCTGCGCTGGCCGCCCGCCCCAACATCGAAGTGCGCCTGTTCAATCCGTTTGTCACGCGAAGACCGAAATTCATCGGTTTCCTGACGGACTTCACGCGGCTGAACAGGCGCATGCACAACAAGTCGCTGACTGCGGACAGCGTTGCGACGATCATCGGCGGCCGAAATATTGGCGATGAATATTTCGGCGCCCGCGACGGCACGGTGTTCGCGGACCTCGACGTGCTGGCAATCGGTCCGGCCGCAAGCGATGTCGCGGACGACTTCGACCGGTACTGGGCCAGCGCGTCGTCCTACCCCGCTGAATGGATCCTCGCACCGGCACCGGCAGGCCAGCTCGGCGCACTCGATGCGTCTGCGCGTGCAGTGCAACAGAACCCGGCGGCCGCTGCGTTCATTGAGGCGCTGCAACAAACGACTGACGTGCGGCGCCTGGTCGACGGGTCGCTTCCACTGGAGTGGGCCAAGACCCGTCTCGTGAGCGACGACCCGGCGAAGGTGCTCGGAGCGGCAGAGCCCGGCTCGCTCGTGTTATCCCAGTTGGGTGCAACGCTGGGCAGCCCGGCACACGAGCTCGACCTGGTTTCCCCCTATTTCGTGCCGGGTGAAGACGGCACCCGCTTCTTCACGCAGCTTGCCGCGACGGGTGTCACCGTGCGGGTGCTGACCAACTCCCTCGAAGCGACGGATGTCGTGCCCGTCCATGCCGGTTACGGCAAACGGCGCGTGGAACTGCTTCAAGGGGGCGTGCACCTGTACGAGCTGCGTCGTGCGGCAGGCGCGACGGCGCACAAGTACTTCAGCGCGGGCCACTTCGGCAGCTCTGGCTCGAGCCTTCATGCGAAAACATTCGCGGTGGATTCCGAGCGCGTCTTCGTGGGTTCGCTGAATTTCGATCCACGTTCCGCGAACCTGAATACCGAGTTGGGATTCGTCATCGACAGCCCGGCGCTCGCGCTGCGCATCGAATCCGTCTTCTGGAAGCTGGCTCCCGCACTGGCCTACGAGGTACACCTGAACAGCGACGGCAAGCTGTATTGGACCCGACAGTCCGCAGGCGTCACCCTCCGCTACGACACCGAGCCGAACTCGACATGGTTCGAAAGGCTCGGCGTGCTGTTCTTCTCGATACTGCCTATCGAATGGCTGCTGTAACGCGACGGTCGGCCGTCCAGGTCTGGATCGTGGCAAACAGCCGCCAGCCGCCCCTGAGCAGCCGTCCGGCACGGCGCCGCGCCTTCGACATGCGCCCGCAGGCCATGCGTGCACGTCCGATCGAACTGCTGCAAGCTCGCGAGATCTCGCCGCCGACGGGAATCGGAGGGAGGCGCGTGCCGACAGGTGTCGGCACGCACTAATCGACGCGTCGAACCATCAAGGTCCGGAACGCACATGTGTTGCCCTGAGAGCGACCGCTCGCGAGACGCGTGTCGACACATGCAGCACGCCGTTTCCTGCCGCGAGCGATCGCGCACCGCGCGTGGGTATCATGTGCTGGCGGCGAGACGTGGGCCCGTGTTGAGGGGAATTGCCCCGGCCTCAGTCCATTGCGACGGCTGTTTGCTTACCCAAGGATCGATGCCCTGCTTCTGCACTTCCTCGAGAAACGCCACGCGCGTGCGCCAGTAATCCGCTTGCAATTTCACATCGATGACACGCTGTTCCGCCGTGAACAATTCCATGCGCGCCGTCACCAGCATCGACGCAGCGGTCTTTTCCGGCGTGGGTGCGTGACGCAGCGACCACCGGTTGATCCAGTTCATCATGTTGATCTCCCCCGAGATAATGGACGAACCCGTATCGGGCAATTGCATTCAGCCGCGCGCCTGCCCGAACGGGTGCGGCTGCCACCACACTTCACCACCTGGATGCCACGCGCGCCGGCGCCATTCCCTCATCGTTGGCGCCGGCACACGTGTGAGCAACGAACGCGGTATCTGAAACGGCATGGCACATGCGCGCATGTTGCCGGGCGTTTGAAATGTTGGTCGCGTGGCACTTGGACCGCATCGCGCCATCGCCGTTCGGCGCCCGGCTGCCTTGCGCGCGACATGCCCTCATGACGCGCACGATCGGTACAGGCTTCCTGGTGTGCGGCTATCGCCAGGAGTCGTCGCGACGTTCGGTGAATATGCGAACCGTGTTGACGCACTTGGCGCCGACGAGGCATGGGCGCGCCGACCGCGTCATGCAATGCGTAACAGGAACAGTGATGCGAGACAGCCGCCGCATGACGGCCAATAGATATTTGGACATGATTTCCCCGATCTCGCTGAATGCTTGTTTGTCGCCCGCATCGAGCCGTCTGACCGTGCGGGTTCTGGTGTGCACGAGAAACGGAGCAAGTTGCGGACCAGCTCGGGAGATGCCAATGCATCCGGGCGGCGCGGTCACCAGCGATATCTCGGTGAAACATTCGGGAGGCAGCTTTGTTTCAATCGTGTAACGTCGGATCTACGGGGCCGGGAGGGCGAATGCCAGGCCAGACAAGGATCGGCCGGAAAAAAGCGGAACAGCGCATCGGCCGGACATATTCGATCCGACGATATGAACTCCGCCGAGCGTCAAGAAATGTTTCAACGATGCAACCCGCCCCGAATATTGTGAAGACTGCGGCCTTGGTTTTTCGGCAGGCTTCCCATGCGGAGACACCCGAACAGTTTCTTGCTGCGTTCGAAGGCAGCGAGTCCGGATCGTTCTCGCGATCAGACGGCTGAAAGTGCCCGATTCCGGTCAACGCATGCAACTCGACGGTTCGGGGTTTCAAGGCGGTCCACGGCCATCTTTAACGTGCCCGACATGCTGCCTGCTGATTTTCGTCGCTCAATCCGTCGCGGCGTGGCCGCATTGTCCGATATCAACTAGTCGCTTAACAAACTGTCATCTTGCGTCAAAGGCACCCGGTTCAGAGGTATCGCTACCACCTTCGACCGGCGATGCTGTCCACAATGATGAATATACGGACACGCATCGCCATGTACGTTTCCGCCTTTCCCGACATATGCTGGTACTGTGTTTTCCCGGTCGAGGGAGACACGACAACAGATAACCAAGATGATCGTTCAGAGGCGCTCGATCCGGCCTGCTGCGTACGGTCGACATCGCCACTCCCGTCGCCGAAGCGTCGCTGAAAGCGATGCTCGCGTTGTTCCATTTGGCCGTGCTCTCGAATCCTGAATCCCCCCACCCGCGTACCAGCCGACATTGATCACGTGCGCGACGCGTGAGATGCGTGTTCGGCTCCATGTCGTTGCGGCCGAATCCAAATCGGTCAGTACTGCTATTGGATACTCGACAAGACAAACATACCGAATCCACGAAAATATGCGCCGCATCGGTGTTTCAGGCCAGCCATGCCGTCGCGACCTGCCGGGCTTGCCCAGGTGCATCACTCGGCGAGCGGCAGCAAGCGTCGGTTTTGCGGCAGACAGGTCGTTTTCGCGCATGGATCGGCACGTGCGAGAGCCAGGTGCCGGTGATGGTCTGCCGGCAGTGCAAAAGGCGTTTTACTGCTTACGGAGGTAAGAGATGAATTTCATCTGCAGACGCCTGTCCCGTTCCGTTTCCCAGCGTGTCGCGGCCGGCAGCGTCATCGCGCTCGCATCCGCAATCGGACCGTGCGCGCAGGCTCAAGTGCTCGGCCCGCTTGTCCAGGTGGCGGCGGGCGACCCATTCAGCGGATGCACTGCCGACCAGGTGCATGCACAGGAGACCGCGTTTGGGAGCGTCCTTTATCCGGCAACGTCGATCGAGCCATGGGTGGCCGCCGATCCGACCGACACGTCTCGCCTCCTCGTCGGCCACCAGCAGGATCGCTGGAACGACGGCGGATCACGAGGCCTCGTCGGCGTCGTTTCCAACGATGCGGGCACCAACTGGGCCAATTCGATCCCGACCGGCGTGACCGAGTGCACCGGGGGCAAATTCGGTCGCGCCTCCGACCCGTGGGTGGACTTTGCGCAGGACGGAACGGCCTTCTTCTTCTCGCTGGTGCTGGACCCGATGAAGCCGACGACTGTGTTCGGCGCACGAAACAGCGCGATGCTGGTCAGCCGCTCAGTCGACCACGGCGCGACATGGCAGGCTCCCGTTACGCTGATCCGCAGCGCCTCGCCGCATGCGCTGAATGACAAGAATTCGCTTACCGCCGATCCGACCGCGAACGGTTACGTCTATGCGGTTTGGGATCAGCTGAGCGTTTTCCCGCCGAGTCGCGACGCTGATCAGTTGCTCGCGGGAAACGATGGTGTCGCGATCGCGCGCCAATTGCTGAATGCCACAGCGGGCACATCGTCGGTATGTGAGCCGTTCACGAGTCCGCCGTGCAAGGGCGGTGCGCCGGTCTTCAAGTTCAACTTTACCGGCCCGACGTTCTTCTCGCGATCCACCAACAATGGCGTGACCTGGAGCGCCGCCGCCCCGATCTACCAGCCTGGCACGAACAAACAGACGATCGACAACATCGTACGGGTGCTGCCTGACGGAACCCTGCTCGATTTCTTCACGGCGATCAATGTGACGCCGCAGGTTCTCAACATCGGCTATATCAAGTCGACGAACAAGGGCGGGAACTGGTCGGGACCGGCATTCGCCAGTGATATTCAGGTGGTCGGCGTGGTCACGCCGGACTCCGGCCAGCCGATACGAGATGCCGCCATTCTCTATAGCGTCGCCGTAAACCCGGTGACGGGGGCAATCTATCTTGCCTGGCAGGACGATCGTTTCCTGGCGGCCCAATGCACCACGCCCACCGGCACGATCCCGATCGACGCGATCGCTTTCAGCGAGTCGGATGATGGCGGGGCGACCTGGTCGAAACCGGTGATGATCAACAAGACGCCGGCGAATGCCGCGAACCCTTGCCGGCAGCAGGCGTTCATCCCTGCGGTCGTGGCGTCGGGCGACGGCAAGACAGTCGTGGTGACCTACTACGATTTCCGGAACGACAGGAACATGCCGGCCGGCTTCGAGGGCACCGACTATTTCGCGCTCTTCTGTTCGACTTCCACCGGATGCGCGAACGCCGCCAACTGGGGCAATGAGCAGCAACTGACCACGGCCTCGTTCAACATACTTGACGCTCCCGTGGCACGCGGCCATTTCCTTGGCGATTATATGGGCCTGACCGCTAGCGGACCCACGACCGTGTACCCGGTGTTCGGCATCGCCACGGGTCACAACGTGACGGCCGAATTCACGCGTCAAATCTCGGGATTGCAGTAATTTCAGACGGCGGCGACTGGAGGTCGCCGCCCTTCCGCTACATCCGCCCAATCGCCTGAAATTCTCGCTCACCATACGCCAGCGATGCAACCGTATCCGCCGCTCAACCCCGCAACAGTGCCTCCGGCGTGACCCACTCCGCCCCCCACGCGGCCGCAAGCCGCGCACCCCGCCCGACCTTCACGGCCGAATCGTCGAAATCGACGAACACGACGTGCTCGGCCGCCGCCGGCTTCGCCGGCATCTCGTGTGTGCGCCCATCGGACAGCACCCACAGCCACCGCTGCTTGTCCGGATCGCACCGCGCATCGCGCGCGAGCAGACTCGCTGCGGCGTCGATCCCGTCCGCGAGCGGCGTGCCGCCACCGCCGCCGACCGGCTCGAGCCAGCGCGCATTCCACCAGCGCGGCACTGCCGGCCCGAAGCGGCGTTCCGCGCCCGCCCCGCCGAAACAGATCAGCGCCGTCTCCGCGCGCATGCGTGCGGCCTGATCGAAACACGCGACGATCAAACCCTTCGCCGATGCGAGACGGTCGAACGACAGCATCGACGCCGAGCAGTCGAGCACGAAGCAGTGCAGCGCGCGCGACGCGGCGGCCTGCTTCCGGAAACGCAGATGTCCGGCATGCAACGGCTCGCCGCCCCTGGCCGCGAAGGTCGCCGGCCATGCAACGGCCGAACCGGCACGTGCAACGCCCGGCACGGCCGTTGCACGCCCGGTTGCGCGCTGCTGCCATCGAGGGCCGCGAACCGTGTTCGCGGCGGCGCCGTCTCGATGGCTCAGCGTTTTTTTAGCGGCAGCGGCACCACGCCCTTCACCGCGTGCAACCCGGCAGGCTCCGGCGGCAGGTAGCCCCAATCGCCCTGCGGATCGGCCGCGTCGCGCCCCGGCGTGGCGGACATGTCGGATGACGCGGCGCGTTCCTCGCGCAAGTCGCGCGACGAGCGGTCATCGTTCGTGCGCCCCTGAGGCGGGACAGCGGACGGTGCGTGCTGCGCATTGCGCCGATGCCGGAGCACGGCTTCCGCCACCCGCTCGACGTGCCCGACCGTCACCGCGTCCGCGCCGTCGAGCGCGGCCAGCGCACGCGCGGCACGCAGCATCACGAGGTCCGCGCGCAGTCCGTCGACGGCCGCCTCGATGCACAACGCGCTGACCCGCGCATGGACGGCATCGTCGAACGCGAGCGACGCAAGGCGCTCGCGGGCCGCGCGAATCCGCGTCACCAGTTCGCGTTGCGCCGCGTGATGCCGCGCGCGGAATGCGTCGGGCTCGAGATCGAACGCGAGCCGCGCCTTCACGATCTGTTCGCGTTGCGCTGCGTCGTAGCAGTTCTCGAGCGCGACCATCAGCCCGAAACGGTCGAGCAGTTGCGGACGCAACTCGCCCTCTTCCGGGTTCATCGTGCCGACCAGCACGAAACGCGCATCGTGCGCGTGCGACACGCCATCGCGTTCGACGATGTTGACGCCGCTCGCGGCGACGTCGAGCAGCGTATCGACGAGCCCGTCCGCGAGCAGGTTCACCTCGTCGACGTACAGCACGCCGCGATGCGCGCGCGCGAGCAGCCCCGGCTGAAAGCGCACGCCGTGCTCCGCGAGCGCATGCGCGAGATCGAGCGTGCCCGTTACCTGCTCGTCGCTTGCCGACAGCGGCAGCGTGACGAACTGGCCTTCCGGCAGCAGCTCGGCCAACGCGCGCGCGGCGGTCGATTTCGCGGTGCCGCGCGGCCCGCTGACGAGCACGCCGCCGAGCGACGGATCGATCGCCGCTAGCAGCAGCGCCTGTTGCAATGCCGACTGTCCGACGAGTGCGGCGAATGGAAACACTGCGCGCGTGTGGTGTGCCGGATCGGTCATCGGCGTCCTCCTTCCTGATGATGTTCGCTCGCGAGCCAGATCGCTTCGATCCGCTCTCGATAATCGCCCGGCTGCTGCCACAGCCCGCGCTGCATCGCCTCGACGAAACGTTCGCAGATGCCTTGCAGCGCGCGTGGATTGTGTCGTTCGAGGAACGCATGGGTGTCGTCGTCGAACAGGTACGCGTCGGCGACGAGCGCATATTGATGGTCGGCCAGCACGCGCGCGGTCGCGTCATAGCCGTACAGATAGTCGACGGTCGCGGCCATTTCCGCCGCGCCCTTATAGCCGTGCCGCTTCACGCCGTCGAGCCATTTCGGGTTCACGACGCGCGAGCGGATCACACGCGCGATTTCCTCGCGCAGCGTGCGCATCTTCGGCGCGGCCGGGTTCGCGTGGTCGCCGTGATAGAGGCTCGGCTGCCGGCCCGACAGATGCCGCACCGCAGCCGTCATGCCGCCCTGGAACTGGTAGTAGTCGTTCGAATCGAGGATGTCGTGCTCGCGGCTGTCCTGGTTCTGCACGACGACGTCGATCGCCGCGAGCCGCTCGCCGAACACGTCCGGCGCCGCGTCTCCCGCGCTGTTCTGCGCATACGCGTAGCCGCCCCACTGACGGTACGCGTCGGCGAGATCGGCATCGGTCTGCCAGCGACGCTGGTCGATCAGGTCCTGCAGGCCCGCGCCGTAGCTGCCGGGCCGCGCGCCGAACACGCGCCAGCCTGCGCGGCGACGCGCGTCGTCGGGCGGCACGCCTTGCGCGATCCATTTCGCACGCTCGCGTTCGATGCGCGCGCGGATCGGGTTCAGGTGCTCGGGCTCGTCGAGCGCCGCGACGGCCTGCACGGCCGCGTCGAACAGGTGCATCAGGTTCGGGAACGCATCGCGGAAGAAGCCGGAGACGCGCAGCGTCACGTCGATGCGCGGCCGGTCGAAGATCTCGATCGGCAGGATCTCGAAGTCGGTCACGCGATGGCTGCCGTGCGCCCACTTCGGCCGCACACCGATCAGCGCGAACGCTTGCGCGATATCGTCGCCGCCCGTGCGCATCGTCGCCGTGCCCCATACCGACAGGCCGATCGCGCGCGGGTAGTCGCCATGATCCTGCAGATGCCGCTCGATCAGCTGCTGCGCGGATTTCAGGCCGAGCGACCACGCGGCCTGCGTCGGTACCGCGCGCGTGTCGACCGAGTAGAAATTGCGGCCCGTCGGCAGCACGTCGGGGCGTCCGCGCGACGGCGAGCCGCTCGGGCCCGGCGGCACGAAGCGGCCGTCGAGCCCGCGCAGCAGCTGGCGCAGCTCCTCGCGACCGCATGCGTCGAGCGCCGGCATCAGCGTCGAGCGCACGCGATCGATGACAGGCTGCGTATGCGTCCACGTACCGGGCGGCGGCTCGCAGCCCTCATCCGGCGCAATCGCGCACAAACGGTCGAGCCACTGCTGCGCGAGCCGCTCGAGCCGTTCGCGCGTATCGCCAGCATGGCGCCACGGCGTATCGTCGAGGTCCGCCAGCAGTGCCGGCCGCGGCCCTTGCCACGGCGCTGCCCAGTCGGCGGCCAGCGGGTCGAAATCGTCGCCGAGCGCGAGATCGCGCGCGAGCGCGCCGATCAGCCCGGCGCGCGCGTGCTGCCCGTCGCCGATCGGGAAGCGCGCGAGCGCGAGCAGCGTGTCGCGCCGCTGGCGATCGACCGGCGACATGCCGAACACATGCAGCCCGTCGCGGATCTGCGCTTCCTTCAGCTCGCACAGCCACGCGTCGACGCGCGTCAGCAATTCGTCCTCGCCGCTCGCATCGCGCGGCGGCGCGACGCTCAGCTCGTCGTGCAGGCGATGCTCGGCGATCGTCGCGAGGATCGTCTTGCGCAGCAGCTTCGCGCGTCGCGCGTCGACCATCAACGCTTCGTAGTATTCGTCGACCTGCCGCTCGAGATCCTGCAGCGGGCCGTAGTTTTCCGCGCGCGTGAGCGGCGGCATCAGGTGATCGACGATCACCGCCTGCGCGCGCCGCTTCGCCTGGCTGCCCTCGCCCGGATCGTTGACGATGAACGGATACAGGTGCGGCAGCGGCCCGAGCGTCAGGTCGGGCCAGCACGCGTCGGACAGCGCGACGCTCTTGCCCGGCAGCCATTCGAGGTTGCCGTGCTTGCCGAGATGGATCACCGCGTCGATGCCGAACGCATGACGCAGCCAGAAATAGAACGCGAGATACGCATGCGGCGGCACGAGGTCCGCATCGTGATAGCTCGCGTAGTCGTTCTCGCCGCGCGAGCGCGACGGCTGGATTCCGACGAACACGTTGCCCGCGCGCCAGCCGGCAATCGTGAAGCGCCCGCGGCGCAGCGTCGGGTCGGCCTGCGGCGGCCCCCAGCGTTCGTTCAGCGCTTCGCGCACGGCCGCCGGCAGCCGTTCGAAATGCGTCAGGTAATCGGCGAGCGAATAGCTCTGGAACGCAGGCCGCAGCGCCTGCATCGCCGGATCGTTGGTCACGCCTTCGGTGAGCCGCGCGATCAGCGCATCGCCGTCGGCCGGCAAGCCGGCGACGCGATAGCCCGCGTCGCGCAGCGTCGCGAGCACGCCGAGCGCCGATGCGGGCGTGTCGAGCCCGACGCCGTTGCCGATCCGCCCTTCGCTTTGCGGATAGTTCGCGAGGATCAGCGCGACGCGCTTGTCGGCGTTGTCGAGCGTGCGCAGCCGGCACCAGCCGCGTGCGAGCGCCGCAACGAAGCCGATGCGTTCCGCATCGGGCTGGTAGCGCACGACGTCGACCTCGGTGTGCGGGCAGCGGTACGCGAGCCCCTTGAAGCTCACCGCGCGCGTGACGATGCGGCCGTCGACCTCGGGCAGCGCGACATGCATCGCGATGTCGCGCGCATGCAGCCCCTGGTTGTCGGCGAGCCACGCGTCGCGGTTGCCGCCGGACAGGATCACCTGCAGCACGGGTGCGTCGCCGGCGAGGATGTCGGGTTCGCGTGCATCGATCGCGCCCGCGGCGAACGCAGTCGTGTTCAGCACGAGCGCGACGTCGTGCGCGTCGCAGAGTTGCGCGACCACTTCGCGGCTCACCGCATCCTTCAGCGACGTCACCGCGACAGGCAGCGGATTCAGCCCTTCGCGGATCAGCGCATCGGCGAGCGCGTCGAACACCGCGGTGTTCGCGGCCTGCCAGTGCGCCTTGTAGAACAGGATCGCGACGACGGGCGCGCCGGGCGTCCAGCGCGGCAGCCAGTCGTCGATGCTTGCCGGGTCGCGTGCCGGGTGATACAGCGCGGCGGCCGGCAGCGGGCGCGGCGGCGCCGGCTCGTCGCCGAAGCCGAGCGTGTGAAACGCAATGCTGCGCAACAGCGCTTCGGCGTTGTGCGCGCCGCCTTCGCGCAAGTAGCGCCACCACAACCGGCACAGCTCGGGCGCAACGGTGCTCTTCGCGATCAGGTTCGGATCTTCCTGCAGGTCGCCCGAGAACATCGCGAGCCGTTGCCGGTGCCGCGACGCGAGCGACACGGCCTGCTCGATCCCGTACGGCCAGTACGCTTCGCCGCCGAGGTGGTCGATCACGACCGCCTTCGCGTGCTTCAGCACGTCGTCGACGTAGAAATCGACGGATGCCGGCTGGCGCAGGAACGTCACGTTCGCGAGCCGCACGCTCGGGAAGCCACGGGCCAAGCGCGGCACGACGCTCGCGAGCAGCGACAGCGTCGTGTCCGCGGAGCTCAGGATCACGATTTCGGCGGGCCGCTGGTCGATCCGGACGACGCCCTGCGTATCGTCGACGAAGCCGCCCGGTGTGGTGCGCAGCAGATGCATCGTGCGTTACGCCTGTTGCGTCTCGGCCGCGAGCGCCGCGTCGAACGCGCGCTGCAGCGCGGCTGCGTCGAGGTCCTCGCCGATCAGCACGAAGCGGCTCGCGCGCGCGTCGCCGTCCTGCCAGCGGCGGTCGAAGTAGCTGTCGAAGCGGCGGCCGACGCCCTGGATCACGAGCCGCATCGGTGCGTCCGGCAGCGCGGCGAAGCCCTTCGCGCGATAGATCGTGTGCGCCTCGACGACGCGCTGCAGCGCGGCGATCGTCGCGTCGCGCGAGCCCGCATCGCCGGTTACGACCACCGAGTCGAAATCGTCATGATGGTGGTCGTGATCTTCGTCGTCGGCCGAGCCGTGATGGTCGTGGCGCAGGTGAATGGTTTCCTCGGACGCCGATTCGAGCCCGAGCAGCATCGCGAGATCGAGTTCGCCGCGCGTCGCGCGAACGATCTTCACCTGCGGCGGGATTTCCTCGCGGATCGCCGTCTCGACCTGCTCGAGCTGCGCGCCGTCGACGAGGTCGGCCTTGTTGACGATCACGAGATCGGCGGACGACAGCTGATCGGCGAACAGTTCGTGCAGCGGCGATTCGTGGTCGAGGTTCGGATCGGCGCGGCGCTGCGCATCGACCGCCTGCGGGTTCTCCGCGAACTGGCCGCTCGCGGCAGCCGGGCCGTCGACGACGGTCACGACCGCGTCGACGGTGAAGCTGTTGCGAATCGACGGCCAGTTGAACGCCTGCACGAGCGGCTTCGGCAGCGCGAGGCCGGACGTCTCGATCAGCACGTGGTCGATGTCCGCGCGACGCTCGACGAGCGCCTCCATCACCGGATAGAACTCTTCCTGCACGGTGCAGCAGAGGCACCCGTTCGCGAGTTCGTACAGCTGGCCGGACGCTTCGTCCTGCGCGTCGTCGCAGCCGATGCCGCAGCCCTTCAGAATCTCGCCGTCGATGCCGAGTTCGCCGAACTCGTTGACGATCACCGCGATGCGGCGGCCCTGCGCGTGTTGCAGGATGTGGCGCATCAAGGTGGTCTTGCCGCTGCCGAGAAAGCCCGTGACGATGGTGACGGGCAGCTTGCGCATGGTCATGGAAGGTCCTGTGTCGAAAAGGAGAATCAGGCGGAGATCGTCACGTCGATGTCGTCGTAGCGCTTCACGCGGTAGATCACGGCCGACACGAGCCAGCTCGCGACGAACAGCCCGATCACGAGGTAGCCGAGCATGCCGAAATGCGCGGCCGCCATCGATGCGAAGTCCCAGACCGGGCCTTGCAGCGACAGCTTGTCGGCGATGAGCGCGAGCACCTCGATGCCGCCGATCAGCGCGGCGACCAGCACGGAGACGAACGTGATCGTGATGTTGTAGTAAAGCTTGCGGATCGGCCGCACGTACGCCCAGCGGTACGCGCCCATCATCAGGATGCCGTCGGTCGTGTCGACGAGCGTCATGCCGGCGGTGAACAGCGCGGGCAGCACCATCACGGACCAGAACGACAGCCCGCCCTGCACCTGCGTCGCCGAGATGCCGAACAGCGCGATCTCGGTCGCGGTGTCGAAGCCGATCCCGAACAGGAAACCGATCGGATACAGGTGCCAGCTGCGCGACACGAGCCGGAACAGCGGCCGGAAAATGCGCGCGAGCACGCCGCGCTTGTTCATCAGCAGGTCGAGATCCTCCTCGACGAGCGGCTCGCCGCGCTTCACCGCGCGGAACGTCCGGTACACGGAGATCAGGATCATCAGGTTCGCGGCCGCGAGCAGCAGCAGGAAGAACGCCGACACGCAGGTGCTGATCGTCCCGCCGATCGCGCGCATGCCGTCGAAGCGTGCGATCGATGCCGCCGTCAGCGCGACCACGACCGACATCACGATCACCACCGTCGAGTGGCCGAGCGAGAAGAACAGGCCCGCGCCGAGCGGGCTGCGGCCTTCCTGCATCAGCTTGCGCGTGACGTTGTCGATCGCCGCGATGTGGTCGGCGTCGACCGCGTGGCGCAGGCCGAATACGTACGCGAGCAGCGCGGTGCCGAACAGCACCGGCTGGCCGTGGAACGCGATGAACGCCCAGATCCACGCGCCGACGTTGAACGCGATCAGCAACGAATAGATGGCGACGATCTTGCCGCGCAGCCCGGACGGGCTGTCGTTGAACAGGCGGGAAAACGAGTCGAGCATGGTGCTCCCTTGCGAACGGTCGACATGATGAATGCCAACACGGCCGCCACCGGTTGCCCGGGCCCGCGCATGCCCCGGATGCTCCACCGGCCTGCGCGCAACGCGCGGCGGGTCGGGAAACGGGAAACGCTCGGATGCCGGACGCATTGCGGCTGCGGCCGTGGACGATGCGCCGCATCCCCGCGGCGCTGAACCCCTCGTCTCGGCCGGTATCCGGGCTGACGAACACGCCGCTTCGCCTTCCCGGACGCACGTGGCGTCCAGTGGCGGTCGTCCGCATGCAGGTGGCATGCGGCGAAGCGGCGCTGCTTCGCGCGTGGCGTGAAGCGTTCGCTTACCGTTGCGGGGGCAGCACAGGTTGGCGCAGCTGCGGTGCAGGCAGGCTCCCTGTTTCCCGTTTAACTGCGCGCGCCGGGGGGCGCGCGCGAGCACCGAAACGCGTGCGAGTGTAGGTGGAGCACGCGGGGGCGTCAAGGCGGCGGGCGGCCGCTCGGCGGCGCGCCGCGCATTTCAGACGAGAATGATTGTCATTTTCAACTCACGAAGATAAACTTATCTCAATGTCAAATCGATGCAGCTCACCCCGATCATTCAGTCATCCTGATATTTTCATGCCGAAATCTCCAATTTCCGGGCGGTGTCGCGATACGCTGGCCTTCGCGCTTTGCTCGCTGCTGTCGGCCCTCCCCTGCGCGTCCGAGGCCGCCGGATCCGAAGACGACCTGCCCGCGCTGGAAGTGCGTGCGCGCCGCCATCCGCACGATCCGCGTCCCGAGCGTGTGAGCACCGCGACCCGCACCGACAGTGCTCCGCGTGACGTGCCGCAGACCATCGAGACCGTGTCGGTCGACGACACGTTTTCTTACGGTGGCCGCACGCTGGCCGACGCGCTTGCAGGCGTGCCCGGCGTGTCGAACACGTCGGACACGCGCTTCGACGCGTTCCGCATTCGCGGCTTCTCCAGCGCCGGCGACCTGCTGCTCGACGGAATGCGCGACGATGCGCAGTACGTGCGCAGTCTCGGCAACATCGAGCGCGTCGAGGTGCTGAAGGGCCCGGCCGCAGCGCTCTACGGGCGCGGCAGCGGCGGCGGCGTAATTAACCGGATCAGCAAGCAGCCGCTGCCCGACGACTTCGGCAGCGTGTCGGCGACGGCCGGCAGCTTTGGCCGGCTCGGTGTATCGGCCGATCTCAACCGCGCACTGTCGCCGCACTGGAGCATGCGCGTCAACGCGGGACGCGAGTACCAGCGCAGCTTTCGTGACGCAGTCGACGGCACTCGCCAGTACGTCGCGCCATCGCTGAAATGGAAAGGCGAGCGCAGCAGCTGGCTGCTGCAGTTCGAATACGATTCCTACGCGCGCGTTCCCGATCGCGGGATGCCCGCGTCGGTCGCCGCGGTCGATCGGGCCGGCAAGCCAACCGAGTACGCACTGCCGCGCGCGTCGCGCCACACGTTCTTCGGCGTCGCGGACCGCGACACGATCCGCGACGCGAACATGAACTGGCGTTCGACCTTCACCCGGCAACTGGGCGGCGACTGGCAACTGCGCCATCTGCTGAGCGTGCTCGATCTGCACAGCACGTTCGACAACACGTACGTCACGCAGAGCTACCTGGCGAAACCGCGCGACTACGGACGCGTGCAGCGCGCCCGCTATCTGCAGGACATGCACCATTTGAACGTGCAGACCGATCTCGAGCTGAGCGGCAGCGCGACGACGGGGCCCGTCGCCCATCACCTGCTGTTCGGCGTCGAATACGGCTGGCAGCGACGCGCGCCGCGGCTGTGGAGCGCGACCGCGGCGCCGGTGTCGATCACCGGCCCCGACATCTTCGACCATGGTGGTTCCGCACCGGCGCCGTACATGATGAACCGCCACCTCGCGACCGATTACGCGCTGTACGCGCAGGACCGCATCGACGTCGGCCGCTCATGGAAACTGCTGGCCGGCCTGCGCGTGGATCGCTTCGCCGCCGCATCGACGAACCGGCTGAACGGACTGCACGCGCGGCGCGCCTCGACCGCCTGGAGCCCGCGGCTCGGTGTCGTGTGGTCGCCGCTCGAAGCACACAGCGTGTACGCGTCATACAGCAAGAACTTCGCGCCGGTCGGCGGCGACTTGATCGGCGTCACGCCGGGCGCGCGCGGCAACGCGAACGATCTCGGCCCGCAATATAGCCGCCAGCATGAAGTCGGCATCAAGAGCGACTGGCTGAACGGCAGGCTCAGCACCACGCTCGCACTGTTCCAGATCGACCTGTACAACCGCAAGGTCGCGGATCCCGTGCGGCCCGGATTGTTCGAGCTCGCAGGACTCGAACGCAATCGCGGCGTCGAATTCGGCGTCGCCGGCAGACTGGCCGGCAACTGGTTCGTGCGCGGCGGGTTCGGCTGGCAGAACGCGCGGATCGTCGAAGCCGAAGCAAACGTGGCCGGCAAGCGGTCGGCCGGCGTGTCGTCGTCGAACGGCTGCCTGTTCATCGGTTATGCGCCGTTGACCGGCTTTTTCGCGGAAACCGGCGTGGTTTATGAAGGCGCGCGCTATGCCGACCGCGACAATCTGCTCACGCTGCCCGCCTATGCACGCTGGGACGGCAAACTCGGCTACCGAACGCGCGACGTTGAGCTGACGCTCGCGGTCGTCAACCTCTTCGATCGCGACTATGTCGCGAATGCGACGAGCGTTGCGCAGATCATGCCCGGTGCGCCGCGGACGGTGACGGTCATGGCCACGTACAAGTTCTGATCCAGGGCGAGCGATCGTCGGCTCTGCGCAGACCGTGCACGCCGATGGCTCCGAATGCGCCTGGATGGGTTTGTCATGAAAAGGGCTCTTCCAATGAACTTACGCACTATCTCTCACCAAGAATCTTTTCCTGACGACCAGACTGACGAGTCAAATCCCATTCCAGCAATATGCTGAACGCAAGAAAAACCATCGTCATCAATAGCAGATTCGCTGCAGAAAATGCCCCGGGAGTGAAAAGACAGCCCAGTGCGCCAACCCAAACCCCGAAAGGAATCGCCCGGGTAGCCGCACCCAACAAGATGCCGGGCCACCCGCCGCCATATCGCTTGCTGAAAGGATCGGGAAACAGGCCGTAAAGCAAGAATCCCTTGACTGCCCTGCGCGAGATATGAAATCGCATAATCATTCCGTGAAATCCGGCTTCAGTGCTGTACGCTATCCCCGCCTCCCGTCTCAAAAAATGTGCAATTTCTCATGGTTTTCAAACTTCGGGCGCATCCGATTGACGTCAACCGGATGCAGTTGCGCGAATGGAGCGCCCGACCGGGCACTGGCGAATTGACTATTGTTCAATCTTCCGCCGGGCTTGGTTGGCGGCTGCGGCGCCTGGTGGGCCGAGGTTTGTCAATGAGCACGGCCGACGTGACGAATACGCTGCCGATTGACGTATCGGAGGGCCCTGGATACGGTCAATTCCATTGACGCGTCATTGTCGATACCCATTCGGACCATGAATATTGCCCGGTTGTACGTTGCCATCGTCGTGTGGCTGTCAATGGCGCTCTTGTTTCCGTTTGCCTTGAAGGGGGTGGATTCGCCCCTTGCGACGGTCGCGAAAGTACTGATGTGGTCGTACTGCATTCTGCAAACGCTGCGTGCATCAAAGCGGTATTTGTGAAGTTGCACGTTACGACAAGAGAACCTGACCACGGTCGCACGCCACGCCCGCGGTCGGAATCATGATCGTCAATCTACGGGGATTTATCTTGAAAAGACTCACGGCAATTGAAACAAATCGGAACGCAAGCGCGCACGGATTCCGGTCGGTGCCATGCAGCACGGGATTCCGTGCCTGACTTCCCCATCTCGATTCCTGACAACCGATTTCGCCCATGATTCGACATTGCACGCCTCTCTCGCGCATCGCGCGCTATGGCATCACCGCGTTGCTGACGCTCGCGCCGCCGATTGCTTTCGCCGCCGACTACCAGGTCGAAAAACTCGACAACACGATCAAGGTCGACGCATCCGGCAAGCGCACCGCACAGGTCGATCTGTCGATCAAGCTGCTGACGGACGCCGCGATCGCCCGCTTCGGCCAGTACGTGCTGCCGTACAACGCGCAGCTTCAGACGCTCGACGTCAACGCCGCGCAGACCGTGCACGCCGACGGCTCGACGGTGGCGGTCGATGTCCAGCACGGCATCTTCGACCGGCCGGCGCCAGTCACGGTCGCGGCGCCGCAATTCAGCGCCGAGCACCTGCGCATCGTCACGTTTCCCGCGCTCGCGAAAGGCGACTCGATCCGGCTTTCGTACACGCTGACCGACACGGATACGCTGTTCCCCGGCAAATTCAGCGTCCAGCTCGCGTTTCCGCCGATCGAGGACTACCGTACCGCGAACGTCACGCTCGACACGCCGGCCGGCATGGCCGTCGCGATCGACGCGAGGGGGATGCGCGCGACGTCCGATAGGACGCGCGGCGGACGCCGGATTCGCGCGTACCACTACGAAACGCCCGCGCCGGGCCCGATCGAAGAACAGGCAAACACGGTCGCCTGGACGGACGTCGGTCCCGTCTTCATCGCGAGCAATTTCTCGGGCTATGCGGACATCGCGCGCGCGTATCAGGCGCGCGCCGCCGACAAGCAGGCGCCCGCCGACGCGATCCGCGCGCTCGCGGACCAGATCACCGCAGGCGTCGACGACCGTCGCGAGCAGGCAATGCGCCTGTACGCGTGGGTCGCCCGCAACATCCGCTACGTCGGCGTGTATTTCGGTGCCGGGCCCGTGGTCCCGCATCAGGCCGACGACGTGCTCGCGAACCGCTACGGCGACTGCAAGGACCAGGTGACGCTGCTGTCCGCGCTGCTTGCGGCGAAGGGCATCGAGAGCCGCACGGTGCTGGTCAACCTTGGCGATCGCTACCGCCTGCCCGACGCGCCGGACGTGCTGACGTTCAATCACGCGATCGTGTGGCTGCCCGAATTCGACGTGTTCGCCGATACGACGGCCGGCGTGCTGCCGTTCGGCGCACTGCCGTTCGAGGCGAGCGGCAAGCCCGCGCTCGACACCGCGACGGGCAACGTGATCCGCACGCCGCCGCAGAACGGCCGCAACAGCCGGTCGCTCCTCGCCTACACGCTCGATCTCGACCGCGACGGCAACGCGACGATGACGGGCGACATCGCGCTCGACGGCCAGGCCGTCCAGCACGCGCGGCAGATGTTCGTGTACGTCCAGCCGAAACGGCTGGCCGACGAGATGCTGCGCCGCTCCGGTCTCTCCGGCGAACTGCAGATGACCCCGCATCATCTCGACGCACTCGACCAGCCGTTCTCGATCGCGCTGCGCGGCACGCTGAACCAGTTGTCGCTGATGCCGGGCCCTGCGGCGTTCGCGGTGCCGTCGCTGCCGAATTTCGGCCGGATCCGCGAGTTCGCCGATTTCGTCCTTCAGCAGAAGGACAAGCGTTTCGAAGGCGTATGCGCCGGAACGCGGCTCGAGGAACGCTACCGGATCACGCTGCCGGCCGACGTCGAGATACTCGCGATTCCGCCCGATGTCGACGTCCGCGCCGGCGAAATCGCGTATCGCTCGACCTATCGCCGCGACGGCCGGACCGTCGACGTGACGCGCGTGCTCGATCGCGATCTCGGCGGCAACGTATGCAGCGGCGCGAAGCTCGCCGAGTGGGCCGACGCCGCGCGCAGCATCTCGAAGGACCTGAAGCGGCAGATCCTGTATCGCTGACCGGCGCCGCGGCGGCCCGCGCATCGCGCGCCGTCGCCGGCTGGCGGGCGCCGGCCCCGCATGCGTTTGCGCTGACGCGTGTGCTATCGTATGCGCCGCGTTCGGTGCTCGCATGCGCATTCCGCACATGCAGTCAAACGGGAAACAGGAGGCGGACGACCGCCCGGCCTGTGCTGTCCCCGCAACGGTACGCCGCCCGCGCAACGCGCCTTTCGAGCGCACGCGCCCATGCCGCCCACGATGCCACTGCCCGCCTGCCTCGGGTGGGAAGGCCGCGGCCTGGCAAGCGGCCAGCCCGGATACCGGCCGACGCAAGGGGCGAGCGAGTCGCTCGCCGAACGCCCGATCCGCGGGGGACGGATCGTGTGCGCTTATGCCCGCTTCGAGCGGGCTGCTTTCATTCTGCTATGCACCGCCATTCCGCAAGCCGGCTTCGCGCCGTCCGTTCGCCGCTTTCCCCCGCTTCGACACGGTTCGCGCCGTGCTGCGCCCGATGAGCCGCGCGTGGCTGATCGGCGCCGGCCCCGGCGACGCCGACTTGCTGACCCTCAAGGCCGTGCGCGCGATCGGCGCAGCCGATGTGCTGCTGGTCGACGATCTCGTGAACCCCGACGTGTTGCAGCATGCGCGCGCTGATGCGCGGATCGAGCACGTCGGCAAGCGCGGCGGCCATGCGTCGACGCCGCAGGAAACGATCGTCGCCGCGATGCTCGCGCACCTGCGCGCGGGCCGCAGCGTCGCGCGCCTGAAAGGCGGCGACCCGTTCGTGTTCGGCCGTGGCGGCGAGGAGCTGATCGCGCTCGGCGCGGCGGGGTTTCCGGTCGAGGTCGTGAACGGCATCACGGCCGGCATCGCCGCGCCGGCCGCGCTCGGCATTCCGGTCACGCATCGCGGCGACGCACAGGGTGTGATCTTCGTGACGGGACACGGCGCGGGCGACGACGAGCCCGACTGGCAAGCGCTCGCCGCCACCCGGATGACGCTCGTGATCTACATGGGCATCCGCCGCCTCGGCGCGATCGTCGCCGCGCTGTTGGCGGGCGGCCTGCCGGACGACACGCCGTGCGCGGCGATCGAATCGGCGACGCGACCCGAGCAGCGTCACGTGCTGGCGACGCTCGCGACCGTCGTCGCAACAGTCGGTGCGGCCGGCATCGGCTCGCCCGCGATCGTCGTGATCGGCCGGGTTGCCGCGCTGGCCGCCGATCCCGCGGTGCAGGCCGCGCTGTCGGGCGGCGCAACGCCGGAGCATGCGTAATGCAGGTCGCGCTCGGTCTCGGCTTTCGCGCGGGCGTCACCGCGGCGCAGCTCGATGCCGCGATCCGCGCGGCGCTCGCGCGGCATCCGGATGCGCAGCCGGCCGTCGTCGCGACGCTCGCCGAAAAATCCCGCACACACGCGCTGCGCACGCTGTGCGCGCGGCGCGGCTGGCCGCTCGTCGCGTTCGGCGCGGCGCAGCTGGCCGCGCACCCCGAACTCGCGGCGAGCGGGCCGTCGGCGGCCGCCCTCGCCCGCTTCGGCGTGGCGGGCGTCGCGGAGCCGTGCGCGCGGCTCGCCGCGCCGCACGGCCGGCTGCTCGGCCCGAAACTCGCGCGGGACGGCGTGACGGTCGCGCTCGCCGGCCCGCTTTGAACCCTCGCGTTGAACCCTTTGTTACGACAGGACGAACTCCGATGAAAACCGATCCCGAAGCGCATCAGCGGATGACCGAACGCCGCCGCGCCGGCCACGAGAAGAAGCAGGCCGCCGCCGTCAACGAAAAAGGCCTGCTGATCGTCAACACCGGCAACGGCAAGGGCAAGAGCACCGCCGCGTTCGGCATGGCCGTGCGCGTGCTCGGCCACGGGATGCGGCTCGGCGTCGTGCAGTTCATCAAGGGTGCGCTGCATACGTCCGAGCGCGATTTCCTCGGCGCGGTCGCGCAATGCGATTTCGTGACGATGGGCGACGGCTATACGTGGAACACGCAGAACCGCGACGCCGACATCGCGACCGCGCGCAAGGGCTGGGACGAAGCGCGCCGGATGATCGAAAGCGGCGACTACCAGATGGTGATCCTCGACGAGCTGAACACCGTGCTCAAGTACGAATACCTGCCGCTCGACGAAGTGCTCACGACGCTTGCGGCCCGCCCTGCGTCGCTGCACGTCGTCGTGACCGGCCGGCACGCGCCCGATGCGCTCGTCGAAGCCGCCGACCTCGTCACCGAGATGCGGCTCGTCAAGCATCCGTACAAGGAACAGGGCGTGAAGGCGCAGCGCGGCGTGGAGTTCTGAGCGATGCCCGCCTGCCCCGCGCTCTTCGTCAGCGCGCCCGCGTCCGGCCAGGGCAAGACGTCGGTGACGGCCGGCCTCGCGCGGCTGCATCGCCGGCTCGGCCGCCGCGTGCGCGTGTTCAAGACCGGGCCGGACTTTCTCGATCCGATGCTGCTCGAACGCGCGAGCGGCGCGCCCGTGCACGCGCTCGACCTCGGCATGGTCGGTGAAGCCGGCTGCCGCACACTGCTCGCCGAGGCCGCGCGCGACGCCGACCTGATCCTGATCGAAGGCGTGATGGGGCTGTTCGACGGCACGCCGAGCAGCGCGGATCTCGCGGCGGCGTTCGGCGTGCCGGTCGTCGCGGTGATTTCCGCGAAATCGATGGCGCAGACGTTCGCGGCGATCGCGTTCGGCCTCGCGCGTTTTCGCGAAGGCTTGCCGTTCTACGGCGTGCTCGCGAACCGCGTCGGTTCCGCGCGTCACGCCGAATTGCTGCAGCAGGCGCTGCCCGGCGACCTGCGCTGGCTCGGCCACGTGCCGGCCGATGCGGGCATCGCGTTGCCCGAGCGTCATCTCGGGCTGCATCAGCCGCACGACATCGACGACCTCGACGCGCGGCTCGACCGCGCGGCCGACGTGCTCGCACAGACCGCGCTGGCCGACCTGCCGCCCGCCGTCGCGTTCGCGGCGCCGGACGACGTCGCGCCGCTGCCGCGTGCGCTGACGGGCAAGCGCATCGCGATCGCGCGCGATGTGGCGTTCTCATTCATCTATCCGGCGAATCTCGCGCTGCTCGAAGCGCTCGGCGCGCAGTTGCGGTTCTTCTCGCCGCTTGCCGACGAGCCCGTCCCGGGCGATTGCGACGCGCTGTTCCTGCCGGGCGGCTATCCGGAACTGTATGCGGCGACGCTCGCGGCGAACGCGACGAGCGCGCGGACGATCCGCGCGCATGCGGCGGCCGGCAGGCCGATCGTCGCCGAATGCGGGGGGATGGTGTATCTGTGCGAAACGTTGACCGGCGTGGACGGCGCGACGACGCCGATGCTCGGCGTGCTGCCCGGCCACGCAACGATGCAGCGCCGCTTCGCGGCATTGGGGATGCAGCAGCTCGACACGCGCACCGGGCCGATGCGCGGGCATACGTTCCATTATTCGCGGCTCGATACGCCACTTGCGCCGGTTGCGGCGGCCATCCGTCCGGACGGCAATGCTGGCAGCGGCGAGGCGGTTTATCGGACGGGATCGGTCGTTGCGACCTACATGCACATGTACTGGCCGTCGAATCCGCTTGCGGCGGCAGCGTTGTTCGACGACGCGGCGTTTTGAAGGAAGGAGGCGTCCGCCATCGAGCGGATCGCATGCGGAAAGATGCGCTGCGCCGCAATCACCGCGCGTGCGGATCGGCGTGCGCATCGTCGTGCGATGCAGGCCCGCGCACGCATTGCGTCGGGTTGACGCCGTCCGCATGGGACAAGATAGCCCGGCAAGTCGCGGCCTGACGCCGTCACGGCCTTTCCCGTCCGGGCGCCTCCGATCTCGACGTTCTGATGACCGTCCCGTCCGGCGAGAAATGCGCATTGAACATCGCATCGCCCGATACGCCGCCCTCGGCCCAGTGCCAGCTCCATACCTCTTCGTGGCTCAACGCGTATTGCGCGACCGACGTCGGTTTGCCGAGCAGTTGCCGCACATCGTCCTTCGACATGCCCGGCACGACCTTCGCGATGTTGTCCGCCGTCAATGCCTGCGTAATCGAAACGAGTCTGCCGTCGGCCCCGAAATCGAGCATGTAGGTGCTCGTGCCGAACGGGCCGCGCGGGTACTCGAAGCGCTGCGAGCCATCTTCGTTCTGCCTGACCATCTCCGGCTTGCCCGCGTCGCGGAGCACGTCCTCGACCGTCGATACGCCTGGCTGCAGCTTGCCGAACGCCAGGTTATCCGGTTTGACGGCATTGACCGCGTCGGCGACCCTCTGGTCGTCGCAGCCTGCCACGAGGAAACCGGCCGCGCACGCCGTCAGCGCGGTCAGGAAGAGTTTTCGCATTTCGTAAGTGCCGTATCGATTGAGCCGGTGCGACGCCGCGCGCCGGCCTCGCCGAACGAGGCGGCCATGCGGGCCTCTCGAGAAGGACCGGTGACGCGGCGCAGCGTAGCACGCGACCTGCCGCCGCGATGTCAAGGAGCGTCAAATCCTGCTTGAAGTCGATACGGTAGGCGCTCCGCCGATGAAGCAAGCGTGCCCGAAGCGCCGGAGGCGGTGCAGCGGGCATCCGCATCCGCATCCGCATCCGCATCCGCATCCGCATCGATCAGACGAGAAACGCCTCGGTCAGTTTCACCCAGTACGACGCGCCCGTCGGCAGCGCCGCGTCGTTGAAGTCGTAGCCGGGGTTGTGCACCATGCAGCCGCCCTCCCCGTCGCCGTTGCCGATGATCAGGTAGCAGCCCGGACGCTGCTCGAGCAAGAACGCGAAATCCTCGCTGCCCGTGAGCGGCACCATCCCGTCGATCAGGTTCGCTTCGCCGACCCATTCGCGCGCGACATCCTGCGCGAACGCGGTCATCTGCGCATCGTTGACGAGCACCGGATAGCGGCGCTGGTAGTCGATCGTCGCGGTCGCGCCGAACACGGCGGCCTGCGCGTGAATGACTTCGGTGATGCGCGTCTGCAGCAGGTCGCGCACGTCCGGCTTCAGCGCGCGCACCGACAGGCGCATCTGCGCGCGGTCGGGAATCACGTTCGGCGCGTCGCCTGAATGGATCGCGCCGACCGTGACGATCGCCATGTCGAGCGGCGACACGTTGCGCGACACGATCGTCTGCAGCGCAATGACGATCTGCGCGCACACGACGACCGGATCGATCGCCTTGTGCGGCACCGCGCCGTGGCCGCCGCGCCCCTGCACGTCGACGATGACCGTATCCGACGACGCCATGAACGGCCCGGGCAGGAAGCCGAACTTGCCCGTCGGAAAACCGGGCATGTTGTGCATCGCGAAGACTGCATCGCACGGGAACTGCTCGAACAGGCCATCGTCGAGCATCTTCTTCGCGCCGCCGAGCCCTTCCTCGGCCGGCTGGAAGACCAGGTTCAGCGTGCCCGAGAAGCGCCGCTCGCGCGCGAGATGCTTCGCCGCTGCGAGCAGCATCGCCGTGTGGCCGTCGTGGCCGCACGCGTGCATCTTGCCGGGGATCGTGCTCTGGTACGGCAGGCCGGTCGCTTCGTGGATCGGCAGCGCATCCATGTCGGCGCGCAGGCCGAGACGCTTCGTGCCGTCGCCAACCTTCAGCTGCGCGACGACGCCGGTGCCACCGAGCCCGCGATGCACCGTGTAGCCCCATGCCTGCAAGCTTTCGGCGACGAGATCGCTCGTCGCGAATTCCTCGAAGCCCAGTTCGGGGTGGGCGTGGATGCGGTGCCGGAGTTCGATCATTTCGTCGGCCAGGCCCGCGGGGATCACGCTGTGCGTCACGGTTTCGTCTCCTTTGTCGACCCGAGTTGGCGCTTTAGCGCTTACTCGGGTCCCATGCTTCGCGGTCGACCCGAGTTGGCGCTTTAGCGCTTACTCGGGTCCCAAGTTTCGCGGTCGGCCGGAGTGGGTGCTTTGGCACTTGCTCCGGTCCGGTGTCTTTGCGGGGAATGTGCGGGCAAGCATAGCCGCTCGAGCAGCAACCGGATAGACGAAGAGTCGTGGTCTCGGCAACCGATGGTTGCCGGTCGTCGAGCGCTCCGTCGAGCCCCGAGCGTGTCGCGCGATCGGATCATGACGATCGGGAGAGTTGGCCATCCGGCCGATTCCGGATCGCCCGGCACGCTGGCAGGATTGACGGGCGGGCGTCGTGTCGCGCAGTTGCGACCAGCTGCGGCGAGCACGCGTCGCCGATCGATCCATCCACGCTTGCTTCGGGAGTGAGGCATTGAACACCGCGACAATCAAATCGTTCAATATCAATGCTTTAAGTAAATATTGTTCATTTTTTGACGTTCGTTCATTTTTTGTGTACGCTGACAGAAAAGTGTACAAGCGAGGCGTCATGTCCGACACCGCCAACTTCCCGCTGTCAGAGCAGCACGTGCTCGACGAAGCCTGTGCCGCCTTCGAGCGCGCAACGCAACGCTTCGACGCGAAATCGATCCGCATCCCCGCCGCGCTCAAAGGGCACGCCGACGGCGTCGTCCGCTTCACGCTGCCTGGCCACCGGTTCGACATGCCGGCGGCCGTTTCGCTGCACGCCTCATCGGTCCAGGGCATCCTCGCGCGGCTTCGGCGCGACGCCGCCGCGCCTGCGCTCATGCTGGTCACGCGGCACGTGTCCGCCGATCTCGCCGCGCGCCTGATCGAGCACGACATTCCGTTTCTCGATGCGGCCGGCAATGCGTACCTGAACCGGCCGGAAGCCTTCGTGATGATCACGGGCCGGCCAAAGCCGGCACGCGCATCGGGCGTGCAACGGCTGCCGACTGCCCGCGCGACGACGCCGAAAGGGATGCGCATCATGTTCGCGCTGGCGACCCGGCCGGGCCTCGTCGCGCGCCCTTACCGCGCGATCGCGGAAGCGTCGGGCGTCGCGCTCGGTACGGTCAACCTCGCGATGGACGATCTCGCCGCACGCGGCCTCGTCGGGCAGCGCCGCAACGGGGAACGCGTAATCGCCGACTGGACGCGTTTCGTGCAGGAATGGGTGGCGCTCTACCCGAGCCGCCTGCGCGCGAAATTGCCAAGCCGCCGGTTCTCCGGTCTCACGCCCGACTGGTGGCGCGAGTTCGACTTCTCGGCATTCGACGCGCGGCTCGGCGGCGAGCCGGCCGCCGACCTGCTGACGCACGACCTGAAGCCCGCCGCGGTCACGATCTACACGCACGGCGCCGTCCCGAACCGCTTCCTGCTCCAGGCTCGCCTGCGTCCGGACGAGCTCGGCGACGTCGAGATCCTCGAAGCATTCTGGGCGCCGTCGCCGACACTCGAATGGCGCGTGCAGGACGTCCCGCTCGTGCCGCCGCTGCTCGTTTATGCGGATCTGGTCGCGACAGGCGACAGCCGCAATCTCTCCGCCGCCGCAACGATCCATGACCAATATCTCGCGCAACCTCGTGCTTGAAGTCGGCACGGACCGGCCGCTCGAACCTTCGACGGTCGCGATGCTCCGGCACATCGAGGCGGCCTGCACACGCGTCGACACGCAATTCGTGGTGGCCGGCGCGACTGCCCGCGACATCCTGATGTGGCACGTACACGGCATTCGGGCGGTGCGCGCGACGCGCGACGTGGATATCGCCGCGTGCGCGGTGAGCTGGACCTCACATGACCGTCTCGTCGACGCGCTTGTCGCAACCGGCCGATTCTCGCCGGTGCCGAAGGCGCAGCAGAAGTTCCTCTTTACCGGCGAAACCGGCGGCTTTCGCACGGAACTGGATCTCGTGCCGTTCGGTCCGCTCGAAGCGCCGGCCGGCGCGATCGCGTGGCCGCCCGATGGCGAGTTCGTGCTGAACGTGCTCGGCTTCCGGGAGGCGGTCGACACAGCGATCGCCGTAACTGTCGGCGACCGTTTCGACGTGCCGGTCGCGAGCCTGCCGGCGCTCGCGCTGCTCAAGCTTCTTGCGTGGAGAGACCGGCGCGCGCGCCAGAACAGCGACGCATACGATCTGCTGTTCCTGCTCACGCATTTTCACGACGCGGGCAACCGCGAGCGGATCTGGGACGTCGCGCCCGACCTGCTCGAAGCGCACGCGTTCGAGCCGGAACTGGCCGCCGCCGCGTTGCTCGCACGCGATGCGAAGCGGATTGCATTGCCCGAAACGCACGACGCCGTTCGTGCGCTGCTTGCCGACGCGGCCACTTATGCAACGCTCGGCCAGGATTTGCTCGCGCGCGCATCCGCGTTGCTGCTCGGCGAATTCGCCGACGAACCGGCCCGCTACCTCGAGGCGTTCAGAAACGAATTCCTGGCCGATTTGAAATAGCCGGTGCGACGACACGCTGCGATCGGCGTATGCATGACCGTCCGCTGCACCCATCGCATCCCGTCACATCGGGCCCGTCGCACCGCCGGATGCCCGGATCCGCGGAGTCGACGTACGGGCCGGCACCCGTCAAGTATGCCGCGCTCAGGCCGCCCAGTCTTCGAACGACAAGCCGCCGACGCGGCTGAATTCGCGCGTGTTGTTCGTCACCAGCACGGCGCCGGCCGCGATTGCATGTCCCGCGATCGACGCATCGTTGGCGCCGATTGGTGTGCCGCGCGCGGCAAGCTCGGCGCGAACGGCAGTCGTCGCGTCGATCGCCGCCGTGTCCCACGGCAGCACGCCGTCGAGCCGAGCGACGAACGCGGAAACGAGATCGGCGTGCTTCGGCGACGCCTTCCTGCCGATCGTGCCGAAGCGCATCTCCGCGTACGTGATGGCCGACACGACGATCCGATGCTGCGCGCCGACGCACGCCTGCAGCCGGGACAGGACTTCCGGCGGCCGTTCCCGCATGATGAACGAACAGATGTTCGTGTCGAGCATGTAGAGCTTCGTCACCGGCCGGACTCCGTTGGCGCATCATCGGCGCCGGACAGGTCGAAGCGGCCGGACTCGACGACGTCCGTGCGCTCGACGAGGAAATCGGCATCCGCCAGCGGTTCGCTTGCATACGACATCCAGCTGGGACGCACGGGGCGCAGCAGCAGCGTGTCGCCCTCGCGACGGATCTCGAGTTCGGTCACCCCTTCGAACTCCATGTCCTTCGGGATGCGAATCGCCTGATTGCGAGCATTCTTGAAAATGGAAACAGTGCGCATGATCCACCCCGGGGAGAAACGATGCACCCATTCTAAACATATGTTTGCATATGTCAATGTTGGCGTGCGGGGCTGGAGTGCCGTGCGCCAGTGTGTCGCGAGCAGGTTCTTTTCCATCGGGTCGCCGTTGGCCGTCGTTCGGATGATGAGCCCCATTTTTCCTGCAGTTCCGCTTCCAGTCCATCGACCGAATGGCCAACGAATGCGCATCGACCGCCCCGTTACGGCAGAGGGAACGTTGTGAAACCGCGGCCCGCGTGTGCAAGCCGCGCCGGCCGGCACACGCACCACGGTGCAAACCGTCACCAGTTGTATTTCGCGGTCGCGACCACGGTGCGTTCGTTGCCGAACATGCAGACGGACGACGACTGACAGCCGCTGATGTAGTGGCGGTCGAACAGGTTCGTCGCATTCAGCGCGAAACGCCAGTTGCGCACGTCGTAATGGATCGCTGCGTCGAACAGCGTATAGCTCGACACCGTCAGCGAATTGTCCGGCGCGCCGGCCGACGCGCTTTGATAGCGGACGCCGCCGCCGAGCCCGAAGCCCGCGAGCGGCCCCGTGTGCCACGTCCAGTCGGCCCACAGCGACGCCATCTGGCGCGGACGCGGAATGTCGACCGGCCAATTGTTCAGCGACGCGTCGTTCGCCGTCACGTTCTTCACGTCCTGGTACACGTACGACGCGATGATCGACAGGTTCGGCGTGACCTTGCCGGTCGCGCTCAGCTCGATCCCGCGCGAGCGCACCTCGCCCGTCTGCACCGACGTCGTGTTCGTATCGTCGAGATTCGACGGCGTCGGCGTGAGCACGTTGGTCTGGTTGATCTGGTAGATCGCCGCGTTCAGCATCAGGTTCTTGCCGGGCGGCTGCCAGCGCAGGCCCAGTTCGACCTGCTTGCCGCGCGTCGGCTGCGGCAGGCCGCCGCCGAACATCTTCACGCCGATCAGCGGATTGAACGACGTCGCGTAGCTGATGTACGGCGACAGCCCGTAGTCGCCCTGGTACGTGAGGCCGACGCGTCCGGTGAACGCACTGACGTCCGCCTTCGACTGCGTGCCCGCCTCGCGGTCGTCCTGCCGCAGGTTCACCCAGTCCTCGCCGCCGCCGAGCGTTAGCGTCCAGCGGTTCCACTTCACCTGGTCCTGTACGTACACGCCGAACGTGTTCATCGTCGTGTACGTGTTCGTGCGGATCGTGGTGCGTGGATCCGAGAATACGGCCGTCGTGACGGGTGTGTAGACGGGGTTGTAGATGTTCAGCACCGGCGCCGCCGCGAGCCATTCGCTGTCGGTCGCCGTCTGCCGGTTGTACTGGAAGCCGAGCAGCAGCATATGCTCGAGCGGGCCCGTGCCGAAGCGCGCCTGCGCATTGTTGTCGATGTCGAAGCGGCTGTAGTTCATCTGGAACACGCCGGCCCAGCGCGAGATGTCGGTCGTGCCGCCGCCGACGAGGCCATTGCCGAACACCGAGCCGTTGTCGAGCGACAGATGCATCCAGCGGACGTTCTGGCGCACCGTCCACATCGAATTCAGGTTGCGCTCGAACTGATAGCCGAGCGACCACTGCTTCTTGCGGTAGTAGTTGAAGTTCGGGTCGCCCGAATACACGTCGTGATCGAGCTGCCCGTTCGGATTCGGCAGCACCGTGCCCTGCGCGGGCAGGAAGTTCGACGAGATGTCGCCCCAGTCCTGCAGGTAGGTCGCCGACACCGTCAGCGACGTGTCCGCGTTCGGCCGCCAGCGAAACGATGGCGCGAGCGCGACGCGCTGGTCGTTGTTCGGGCCCGTCAGCGCGTTGCCGTCGCGCGCGACGCCGACGAACCGGTACGCATACCTGCCGTCCGCATCGAGCTTGTCGCCGATGTCGAACATGAACTGCTTGCGCGCGTAGTTGCCGATCTCGACGCCTGCTTCGCGCACGCGCTCGCCGTCGGCCGTCTTCGTCTGCACGTCGACGATCGCGCCCGGGTCGCCCGCGCCGTACAGCACCGACGTCGGCCCGCGCAGCACGGTGATGCTGTCGATCACGTACGGATCGACGCGCCAGCTCGCGAGGTTGATCGTATTCGGCACCTGCAGGCCGTTCGCATACGCCGTCGGCGTGAAGCCGCGCAGCGCCGCATACCAGTCGGAGCGGTTGTCCGAGCCGAACGACGAGAATCCCGGCACGTAGCGCAGCGCCTGATTCACGTCGGTCGCGCCCGTCATTTCGATCTGCTGCGCAGTCACGACGTTGATCGTCTGCGGAATCTCGTTGATCGGCGTGTCGGTTTTCGTGCCGGTCGTGCTGCGGCGTGCGACGAGACCGACCGTACCGTTGCCTTCCGACGCCGCGTTGACGCTGATCGCCGGCAGCGTGCCGTCGGCCTGCGCGCCGGTGTTCGCCCGGCCCGCCGAGTCCGGTGCCGCCTGGGCCATTGCATGGCCCGCCGCCGCGCAGAATGCCACGCTCACCGCGGCGGCGATCGCACGCGGGCACGTACCTCGACGCGTGCCTCGACGTGTACCTGCTCCCCACTCCATCTTTCGTTGCTCCAATTGTTTGGCGGTCTCCCGACCGCGCCTTTGTCAAAGAGCCACGGCCAGCCGGCCGGTGCTCGCCCCGTTGTCTTGTGTGGCCGGCGCGACGCAGTCGTCGAACGCGTGCGCGAACGGCGCATCGCGTGCCGCACGGCCCGCCGCGTCGACAATGCCGTGCCGCAGGTTCGCGTCACGCACGATCCAGTCGACGCGCGCGGCGCGCGAGATCGCGGATTCGGTGATGCAACGCAGCCGGGAATCTCGTCATGGGCGTGAAGTCCTTCGGGTCCGGCCGCTTCGGCCAGGTCACCGCGCCGCGCTGGGCGGCTTCATGGGTGTGACGAACGGCGCGGCCGATTTTTTACCGTTTCGCGTTCAATCCGCGCGCTACCCGGTTGCCGCGTGCCGCTAAATATTTGCGAAGCCCATTCGTCTATTCGGCAGGAAGGCCTCGCGCGCATCGCGTTCGCGTGCTTCCCGCTGTTGCCCACTTGTTGCCCGCTTGTTTTTCGCTTTCCCTGCCGTCTTTTCATTCCCCAACGTTGCCGATGACAGCCGCCCACGAGTCTTCTCCCCCGCCGTCCCGCCGGCCTGCCGCCGATACCGCCCCGCCCGGGCGCCCGGCCGCCCGCCTGATCCTCGCGTTGCTGCGCGAAAGCCGCGCCGCACTTGCGCTCGCGCTCGTCGCGTGCGTGCTGAACGGCGTCGCGAGCGTGCTGCTCGTCGCGACGCTGAACCGCACGCTCGCGCAGCCGGTCGCCGCCGACGCCGCGCTCGCATGGCGCTTTGCACTGTGCGCGGTGGTCGCACTCGTTACGCGGATCGTGTCGGGCGTGCTGTTCGCGCGGCTGTCACAGGACACGATGGCGCGATTGCGCGCCCACCTCGCGCGGCGCGTCGGCGCCGCCGAGCTGCGCGACATCGAGCGCATCGGCGCAGCCCCCGTGCAGTCGGTGCTGACCGACGACGCGACCAACGTGTCGATGCTGTTCTTCGCGCTGCCGAATCTCGTGATGCACGGGTCAATCGTGTTCGGCTGCCTCGGCTATCTCGCGTGGCTGTCTTGGCTCGTGTGCGTGCTCGCGCTCGCGGCGATCGTCGCGGGCTCGCTCGGCTACCACGCGGGCGACCGCCGCGCGATCGCGTCGCTCGAAGCGGCCGGCCGTGCGCAGGACAGGCTGTTCGGCTATCTCGGCGCGTTGTTCTCCGGCGCGAAGGAACTGAAGCTGCACGACGCGCGCGCGCGCCAGTTTGTCGACGGCCAGCTCGGCGCGGCGATCGGCGAGGTGCGCAACCACCGCCGCCGCGCGTTCAGCGCGTATGCGGTCGGCGTCGGCTGGATCATCTTCCTGTTCTATACGTTCCTCGGGGTGGCCGCGTTCTGGCCGCGGCTCGGCTTGCAGGCAGACCCGGCCGCCGCGGCCGGCTACGTCGTCGTGTTCCTGTTCATGCTGGTGCCGCTCGACGGCCTGCTGAACAACCTGCCGACCGTCAATGTGGCGCGCGTGTCGCTCGCGCGCATCGAGGACGCGATGGCCGAGTTCGGCGCGCCGCGCACGGTGCCGCCCGCGAACCCTGCGCCGGACTGGTCGCCGGATGTGGCACCCGCAGGCACGGTCGCGCTGCGCGGCGTCACGCATGCGTATTTCCACGAGCGCGACGAGCGGATGTTCCGCATCGGGCCGATCGACCTGACGCTCAATCCGGGCGAGCTCGTGTTCATCGTCGGCGGCAACGGCAGCGGCAAGACCACGCTTGCGAAGGTGCTGACGGGGCTCTACGAGCCCGAGGAAGGCATGATCGAGGTCGACGGACGCCCGATCGGCTCGCGCGAACGTGCCGCGTACCGGCAGCGCTTCAGCGCGGTGTTCAGCGATTTCCACCTGTTCGATGCGTTGCTCGGAATCGTCGATCCCGACCATCCGGCACGCGCGCAGGCCGATGCGCGCGCGAATGCGCTCGTCGCGAAGCTTGCGCTCGACCACAAGGTGCAGGTGATCGACGGCGCGTTCTCGACCCGCGCGCTGTCGACCGGGCAGCGCAAGCGGCTCGCGCTCGTCGTCGCGTACCTCGAGGATCGGCCGTGCTACCTGTTCGACGAATGGGCGGCCGACCAGGATCCGGCCTTCAAGGCCGTGTTCTATGAGCAGTTGCTGCCCGAGCTGCGTGCACGCGGCAAGGCGGTGGTCGTGATCACGCATGACGACCGGTATTTCGATCTGGCCGATCGGTTGCTGAAACTCGACAGCGGGCGCATCGTCAGCGATACGGCACCGGCGCGGCAGCGTGTCGATGTGGCGAACGCGTGACGAGCGGGCGCCGGTGAACCCGGCCCGACGCGCGAAACGAACGCGAAGCGGGGAACGAAGCGAGGTTTTCGATCGTTCACGCGCCGCGCGTCAGCGCACCGGCGGCAACCCGAGCAACGTATCGGTCATCACGTCGGCGAGCTTCAGCGCCGACATCGGGCCGCCGAAGCCCCAGATGTTGCGCTCGACGAGCGCGATCCGGTGGTCGCGCCGGGCCGGCACGTAGCGCCAGACCGGCGAATCGAGCTTCGCGTCGAGCGGCGTGTCCATCCCGGTCGCCGTTACGAACAGCACCGCGAGGTTGTGCTGCGCGAGCAGGTCCGCCGACGTCACGTAGAGCGTGCCCTCGCGGGTCGGCTTCTTCGGCCACAGGTCGAGGCCGAGCACGCGCGACAGCCCCGCCGCCGTGCTGTTGCCCGTATAGACCCAGTAGCGGTCCGGCAGCCCGAGATCCTGCAGCAGCGCGACGCGCTCGCCGCGCCGTCCGGCCGCCGCAAGCCGCGCCGCATCGCGCGCGAGGCCCGCATCGAGCGTCGCTTCGATCGCCCGCGCGCGGGTGTCGCGGCCCGTCACCGCGCCGATCGTGCGGAAGATCTGCCGCGTCCAGTCGAGCTGGGTCACGGGCACGCCGCCCGCGGTCACGTTCGGGCTGAACTGGAACAGAATCGTCGGCGCGATCCGGTCGAGCGCCGCGAAGATCGGTGCGTGCCGGAAGCCGACGCCGATGATCAGGTCCGGCTTCACAGCGGCGATCGCCTCGAGCCCAGGCTCCTGCCGCGAACCGATGTCGGTCACGTGTGCAAGCCGCGCGTTGTCGTAGCCGAGCCAGCCCGGGTACAACGCGGTATCGACCATCCCGACCGGCGTGATGTCGAGCGCCGCGAGACTTTCGGCGAACATGAATTCGAGCGCGACGACGCGCTGCGGACGCACGGGCATCGCCGCGCTCGCCTGCGAGACGACCGGGTTGCCGGCCAGCGACACGCCGGACACCGGAAGCCCGTCACGGTACGCGCTATCGCCCTGCCAGCCCAGCCTGCCCTGCCCGTGCTGCACATCGTCTGCAGCACCTGCCTGACCCGCAGCAGCCGGCGCGCCGGGTGGCCAGCAGCAGGCGGCGCCCAGCGCCGCGAGCTGCGCGAACGCATGGCGCCGGCCGGGCCGCGCGGGCGGCGTCAGCGGATCGCGTCCTGCCCGGCCAGCGCCGCGTCGTCCATCGTCAGTAGCAAGGGGCAGCTTCCACACAGTTGCGTTTCTCCAGGGATTTCGTAGCGGAGGCAGCACACGCGGCGTACGCGAAACGGCGTCGGCAGCAGCGGTGAGCGCGGCGTGGCGTCGCGCACCGGCGCGCGCAGCGGATTGGCTTCGCCATCCGCGCACGTCGCGCGGAACAGCCAAGCGGCATCGCACACGGGATCGGCCGCGCACGGCAGCGTGCGGCAGGCGTCGAGCAGATAATCGAGCACATGGCCGGCATTGCTCGACAGCACGCGCGGCGTGACGCGGCCGATTGCGGCCAGCAACTCGATCACTGCGCCGAGATGCGAGACGAGCCCCGCATGGCGCGTTGCCGGGTCGTCGCACGGCGCGCCGAGCGCGTCCGGTGCGAAATACAGCGCGGCGGGCATCCCGTCGTCGAGCGCGACGAACGTCTGTTCGAGCGACATCGCGAGAGGCCGGCCGAGCGTCAGCGCCGCGACGACGCCCGCTGGCGCCACCCGGCCGAAGTAGTACTTGCTCCATTGCGACAACAGCGCGCGCGTGTGCACGGCCGGATCGCCGCCGTAATGGCGGACCATCGCGTCGAGCAGCGCGTCGCGATGGTCCGGCAGCGCGGCGACCGGCACGATGTGCGCGCCGGGGATCCGTGCGTCGTCCGGCACGCCGAGCCATACCGTGTCGAGATATGGCACGAACACGTCAGGCGCGAAGGACGCAAAACACGTCGCGCACGCGTCGAGCGCCGCCGGCATCATCGCCCCACGCGCCGCGCGCGGCGCGCCTCGACGATCAGCAGTCCGAGCAGATATGGCGCACCGATCAGCGCGGTCAGTACGCCGGCCGGCACCTCGCGCGGCGCGACGGCCGTGCGCGCCGCAATGTCCGCGAGCCCGAGAATCAGCGCGCCGCACGCAGCCGCGAGCCACAGGCGCGTGCGATGCCGACGCGCGCCGAGCATCGTCGCGACGTGCGGCGCCATCAACCCGATGAAGCCGACCGGCCCGACCGCCGCGACGGCCGCGCACGCGGCGAGCGTCGCGACCACGAGCGCGAGCGGCCGCAGCGCGGCGACCGGCAGGCCGAGCGCGGCCGCCTGGTCGTCGCCGAGCGCGAGCATGTCGAGCGGCTGCGCGAGCAGCGCGAATACCGGCACCGCAAGCACGCACCACGGCACGAGCATCGCGACCTCGCCCCAGCTGCGGCCGTACGTGCCGCCGACGAGCCACACGACGAAGCGTGCCGGCTGCACGCTTTGCTGCGTGATCAGCCATTGCGCGAGCGTCGTCCACAACGTGCCGATCACGATCCCGGACAGCGCGACGGCGAGCGGTGCATAGCGGTGCCGGTGATTGAGACCGAGCGTGATCGCGAGCGATACGCCGCCGCCTGCCAGCGCCGCACCCGCGAGCACGCCATGCCCCGCGAGCGGCCAGTTGGTCAGCGCGAACAGCGTGACGAGCGCCGCGCCTTGCGTGACGCCGAGCACTTCCGGGCCCGCGAGCGGATTGCGCACGACGCTCTGCATCGCGACGCCGCTCGCGGCGAGCAGCGCACCGGCCAGCAGCGCGCACAGGAGCCGCGGCACGCGCAGGTCGATCAGCATCCGTGCGACCGGATCGGCGCCCGACAGCGCCGCGAGCCAGCGCGCGGGCGTCAGCCACGTCGGCCACGCCGGGCCGGCGGACGCGCCTGCGGCCAGCACGAGCGCACCGGCGCCGACGACGAGCGCCGTGCGCAGCGGCCAGCGCACACGCTCGAACCACGCGACGAAGCGCGTCGAACCGCCGCCGGCCGCGCGTTCGGGGCCCGCATGCAGCACGCCGGCCCACGCGGCGCCGCGCCGGATCATCGCGAGCATCAGCGGCGTGCCGACGAGCGCGAGCGCGACGCCGGTCGACAGCGTCGCATCGAGGCCCGACGCGAGCACCGCGCTGTCGGTCACGAGCACCAGCGCGCCGCCGGCGAGCGCCGACAGCGGCACCAGCGCGGCGAGTCGCGACGGCCGCGCGCCGCGCACCTGGCGCAGCAGGTTCGGCGCGACGAGGCCGACGTACGACAGCGGCCCGGCGATGCTGACCGCAACGCTCGTGAACGCGACCGCGACAATCGTCGCGGCGAGTCGCGCCGCATCGACGGGCACGCCGGCCGCGGCTGCCGCGTCGTCGCCGAGCGCGAGCGGGTCGAGCGGCCGGATCACGAACGGCAACGCGGCGAGCGGCACGACGAGCCAGCTTGCCGCGAGCATCAGGCCCGCCGCACCCGGTTGATAGAGGCTGCCGTTCGACCACAGCGCGGCGCCCGCGATGTTCTGCTCGAAGAACGCGAGCAGCAGCGTGGACAACGCGGCGAACATAAGCATGCACACGCTGCCCGCGAGCACGAGCCGCAGCGGCGTCGCGCGCCAGCCGCCGGCCGCGAGCAGCGCGCAGGCGGCCGCGAGCAGCCCGCAGACGAACAGCAGCGGCACCGGCGCGACGCCCGCGAGCGACGGGACGAGCATCGCGGCCAGCAGGCCGAGCTGCGCGCCGCCCGTCACGCCGAGCAGGTCGGGCGATGCGAGCGGATTGCGCGTGAGCGACTGGAACAGCGCGCCCGCGACACCGAGGCAGCCGCCCGCGACGAGCGCCGCCGCGACGCGCGGCAGGTTCAGATCGAACAGGAACACGCGCGCGAGCGCGGCCGCGTCACTGCCCGGCGCGGCGCTCCACCACGCGCGCAGGTCCGGCGCGACGCGCAGCGCCGCGACGCACGCGATCAACAGCAGCACGCCGGCCGCGAGCGCGCCGACATGGCTCGCCTGCGCGCCCCTGCCGCCGGCGAGCGCCGCGCGGCGCCTGCGCATGGCGAGCGTCGTCATACGGCGAGATCCCGGTCGAACGCGGCCGCGTGCCGCGCATCGTCGAGCGCAGGCCCATACGCGGGCACGCACATCGGCGCGCCCGTCTGCGGATGCGCGAGCTTCAGCATCTCGACGCCGAACGCCGCACGCAGCCGCACGGGATCGAGCATCGCGTCGGGCGCGCCCTGCGCGACGACGCGGCCCGCACGCATCAGCACGATCTCGTCGCTATAGGCAGCCGCCTGGTTCAGGTCGTGCAGCACCCAGACGATCGTCAGCCCGCGCGCGCGATTGAGGCCGCGCAGCGCGTCGAGAATGTCGATCTGGTGATGGATGTCGAGATAGGTGGTCGGCTCGTCGAGCAGCACGATCGGCGCCTGCTGCGCGAGCGCCATCGCGATCCACGCACGCTGCCGTTCACCGCCGGACAGCGCGCCGACGTCGCGGCCCGCGTCGCCGGCAAGCCCGCTCGTCGCGAGTGCCTCGTCGACCGCGCCGTGGTCCGCGCGCGACAGGCCCCGCAGAAAGCCGCCGTACGCATAGCGCCCGTACGCGACAAGCTCGCGCACGGTGAGCCCGGACGGAATCTGGTTGAACTGCGCGAGCATCGTCAGCTCGCGCGCGAGCGCGCGCCGCTTGAACGACGCGAGCGGCCGGCCGTTGACGTCGACGTGGCCGGCAAGCGCTGGCTGCAGGCCCGCGAGCGTGCGCAACAGCGTGCTCTTGCCGCAGCCGTTCGGGCCGCACAGCGCGGTCACGCGGCCGGCCGCGATCGACAGGTCGAGCCCGTCGAGCACGACGTGGTCGCGATAGCCGACCGTCAGCCCGCGCGCAGCGAGCGCGGCGCGTGCGGCGGAAGGTGTCATCGCGCCTCCGTGCCGTCGCGTGCCGGGCTGACGCACTGCGCCATCGCGACGACGAACATGCGCGGCCCTTCGAACGGATCGCGCGCATGCGCGGTCAGCATGTCGTCGAGCGTCGGCAACGAAAGCAGGGTCATGCAACGTCCTCTTCAGGTGTGGCGAAGTTCGGCGCCACCGGTCACGAAGGAAACGGAGCAGATCGTCCGCCCCTGTCGAATAGACGATTGGCCGGCGCGCTTTTTTACCGGCGACGCGCGCGGCCGCCGCAGAACGCCGGGCATGCGACGCCGCGGTAGCACGCGTCGAGGCATTCGGCGCAATGGCGCTCGGCGTCGCGCACCATGAAGTGCACGAGCGTCTGCGACACGTTCAGCGCGCGCGCCGCGCTCTGCAGCGTCTCGTCACGCAACCGCACCATCTCGAACGCCGCGCGGCTGCGCGCCGGCAGGTCGTCGAGCGCGGCCCACACGCGCCGCAGCGCGTCGCGCGTCATCAACGCCGCTTCGGGCGTCGGCTCGGGCGACGGCACGTCGTAGCCGTCGTCCTCCTGCACGTGATACACGTTCTCGAGGCTCAGGCGGCGGCACGCGTCGATCGACGCATTGCGCACCATCCGCGTCACGTACGCGACCGGCTGGCGCACCGCGTCCTGATTCGGGAAATCGACGAGCTTCACGAACACGTCGTGCACGACGTCCTCCGCACGGCTCGCGCAGCCGACGAAGCCGCGCGCGACATTGACGAGCATCGTGCGATGGGCGATCAGCACGTCGAGCAGCGCGCCCTGCGCGCTCGGCGCGGCGGCGCGGCGCGTGCGCCGTGCGGGTCCGGCCGGCAGGTCCGGATGACTTCCACGGAACGGGTTCGCCGTTGCCGCGACCGGTCGTTCGAGCACTTCCGCCATCGCCATCGATTCGCTCCGTCAAATTTCGAGATAGCGCAATTTAACGTAAACGCGAATCATTCTCAACGCGATTACGGAATGCCCTTGTCGATACCTCGGATTTGTATGAGCAATGGGAAGACCGACTGGAAGGCACGCGCCTGTCATGCGCCGTACTGTCTAGAACAACAGGACCCGAAGATGAAAACGCTACTGAAAACCCTGACCGTCACCGCCGTAGCAATCGCCGTGCTGGCGCCCGCGATCGCCGAAGCGCGTCCTCACAAGGAGTGCCACTTCGATCATCATCACCATCGCATGTGCCGCTGGGTGCGGTAAACGAAACGAGGCGCCAGCCGAACGCCCGGCCGCGGCGCGCGGCCTCGACTTGGACGGCATTACTGACAGACGTTGCGCGGAAAGCGCGAGACCTCGTGCGGAATCACCGGCACTGGCGTATCCTGCGCGCGCCACGTGGCCTGCCGCGCTACCTGCCGCGAGCGCAACGCTTGCGGCGAGCACCGCGGCAAGCCGTCGTCGAGCGAACGTCATTCGTTCGCCGCTCCGCCATACCGATACCTGATCCAACGCGCCGCCGCGCTCGCGCGACGACGGCGGTCAGATTACGGGATGTGACGCACGCGGCGCGACGCCGCCGTCACGCATCGACGTCGGCGGCCTCCGCGGCCTGCGACCAGCCGCCGCCAAGCGCGCGGTACAGCCCGATCGCGTTGGCGAGCCGGAGCTGCTTCAGGCGGATCAGCTCCTGCCCGGATTCATACGTGCTGCGTTGCGCGTCGAGCAGCTCGAGATAGGTCGCGACACCGCCGCCATAGCGGCGCTCGGCGAGCTTCAGCCGCGCGCCGTCCGCTTCGTAGACGGCCTGCTGCGCGGCAAGCTGCGCATCGATCCAGTCGCGCGCGGCAAACGCGTCCGCCACTTCACGGAACGCAACCTGCACGCTCTTCTCGTATTCGGCGACCGCGATGTGCTTGCGGGCGGTCGCGACGTCGAGATTCGCGCGATTGCGCCCGCCCGCGAAGATCGGCAGCGTGATGCGCGGCGCGAACGTCCACACGCCCGTGCCGCTCGCGAACAGGCCCGAGAAGGCGTCGCTGACGGAGCCGATGTCGGTCGTCAGCGCGATGCGCGGGAAGAACGCCGCGCGCGCCGCGCCGATCTGCGCGTTCGCGGCCTGCAGGCGCGCCTCGGCCTGCCGGATGTCCGGGCGCCGCGCGAGCAGTTCGCTCGGCGCGCCCGGCGCGACGGGCGCGATCGAGAGCGTGTCGAGCGTCAGCCCGTCGCCTGGCGCTTCGCGCGCGAAGTCGCCCGCGAGCAGTTGCAGCGCGCGCACGGCCTGCGCATGCTCGCGCTGCAGCGCGGCCTGCGACGCGCGCGCGGCCGCGACCAGCATCTCGGCCGAGCGCAACTCGATCGCATCGCTCGTGCCGGCCGCATAGCGGCGTTGCGTGAGCGATGCAATGCGCTCGCGTGCGTAGAGCGTGCGCTGCGCAAGCGCGAGCTGCTCGTGCAGCGCGCGCTCCGACACATAGGCGCCTGCCACCTCGGCAATCACGCCGATGCGGACCGTGCGCTGTGCTTCGGCGGTCGCGAAATACTCGGCGAGCGCGGCGTCCGACAGGTTCTTCACGTGGCCGAACAGGTCGAGCTCGTACGCACTGACGCCGACGCCCGCGCGATACAGCCCGCTCACCGCGCTCTCGCGCACCACCGGATCGTACTGGCGCGTGCGCTCATAGCCGAGGTTCGCGTCGACCGATGGCAACCGGTCCGCACGCTGCACGCCGTACAGCCCGCGCGCTTCTTCGAGGCGGCCGGCCGCGATCCGCAGGTCGCGATTGTTCGCGAGCGCCGCATCGATCCATGCCTGCAGCGCCGAATCGGTGAAATACGCGCGCCAGTCGTCGAGCAGCGCTGCGCTCGACGGCTGGGCCGCCGCGCCATCGGTCGGCCAGGCGGTTGGCCCAGCAGTTGGCCCAGCAGTTGGCCCAGCAGTTGGCCCAGCAGTTGGCCCGGCGGTTGGCCCAGCAGTCGGCCCATAGGTGGCCGGCACCGGCGCCGCCGGGCGCTCGTAGCGCGGCGCGAGCGAGCAGCCCGCCAGCGCGAGCGCGGCGGCGAGCGCGACCGGTGCGCGCAGCCCCGCGCGTGCAGTCATGCGAGACATCAAGACGTACCCTCCATCGTCGCCGGCTGCGAACCGCCGCGGCGGCGCGCGCCGACATTGAACAGCCGGCCGACGCTCACGAAAAACAGCGGGACGAGGAACACCGCGAGCACGGTTGCCGAGATCACGCCGCCGAGCACGCCGGTGCCGATCGCCATCTGCGCGCCCGACGCGGCGCCCGATGCGAACGCGAGCGGCAGCACGCCGACGCCGAACGCGAGCGACGTCATCACGATCGGCCGCAGCCGCAGCCGCGCGGCTTCGAGCGCGGCGGCGACGAGCGGCATCCCCTGCGCGACGAGATCCTTCGCCACCTCGACGATCAGGATCGCGTTCTTCGCGGACAGCCCGATCGTCGCGATCAACCCCACCTTGAAATAGATGTCGTTCGGCATCATCCGCAGCGTGACGCCGAGCACCGCGCCGATCACGCCGAGCGGGACGACCAGCATCACCGCGAACGGAATCGACCAGCTCTCGTACAGCGCCGCGAGCGCGAGGAACACGACGAGCACCGACAGCGCGAACAGCATCGGCGCCTGTGCGCCGGACAGCCGTTCCTCGAACGACTGCCCCGACCATGCGTGGCCGATGCCGGCCGGCAGCTCGGCTGCGATCCGCTCGATCGCGGCCATCGCCTCGCCGCTGCTGTGGCCGGGCGCGGCCGAACCGTTGATCGTGAACGACGGGAAGCCGTTGTAGCGCGTGAGCTGCGGCGGGCCGAGCGTCCAGTGCAGCGTCGCGAACGCCGCGAGCGGCACCATTTCGCCGCGCGCATTGCGCACGCGCAGCTTCTTCACGTCGTCCGGATCGACCCGGTGCTGCCCGTCCGCCTGCACGATCACGCGCCGCACCTGCGTGCCGTGCATGAAGTCGCCGAGGTAGTCGGATCCGAACATCACCGCGAGCGTCGTGTTGATCTCGTCCATCGACACGCCGAGCGCGGACGCCTTCGCGCGGTCGATGTCGAGCTTCAGCTGCGGCGCGTCCTGCGTGCCGGCGAACATCAGGTCGGTGAGCGCCGGATGCTTGCCGCCTTCGGCGAGCAGCCGCTCGCGCGCGGCGACGAATGCCGCGTAGTCGAGCCCGCCGCGGTTCTGCAGCCGGAAGTCGAAACCGCTCGTCGAGCCGAGGTCCGGCAGCGGCGGCGAGTTCATCGCGAACACCGTCGTGTTCGGCGTCGCCGCGAAGCGCTCGTTGATGCGCGCAACGATCGCCTGCACCTGGTCGTGCGCACGCTTGCGCTCCTTCCAGTTCTTCAGCGTCACGAAGATCATCCCGCCGTTCGGCCCCTCGCCGTACAGGTTGAAGCCGCCGAGCGCGAACGTGTACGCGGACGGCTCCTTCGTGCGCACGTAGGTCTCGACCTCGCGCACGCTCTGCATCGTTTCCGCGAGCGGCGTGCCCTGCGGCCGGATCACCATCACCATGAAGTTGCCCTGGTCCTCGTCGGGCAGGAATGCGGTCGGCAGTTGCGTGAGCATCAGCCCCGCCGCGCCCGTCAGCGCGCCGTACACGACGAGCCAGCGCAGCGGCTTCTTCAGGATGCCGCCGACGCGCGCTGCATAGCGCTGCGTCGCGCGCGCGACGAAGCGGTTGAACCAGCCGAAGAAGCCGCCCTTCTCGTGATGACCGTCGGCGACCGGCTTGAGCAGCGTCGCGCACAGCGCGGGCGTCAGCGACAGCGCGAGGAACGCCGAGAAGCCGATCGACACCGCGAGCGACAGCGCGAACTGGCGGTAGATGTTGCCGACCGCGCCGCCGAAGAACGCCATCGGCACGAACACCGACGTCAGCACCACCGTGATGCCGACGATCGCGCCGCTGATCTGCTGCATCGCCTTGACGGTCGCCTCATACGGCGCGAGCCGTTCCTCGACCATCAGCCGCTCGACGTTCTCGACGACGACGATCGCGTCGTCGACGAGGATGCCGATCGCGAGCACCATCCCGAACATCGTCAGCACGTTGATCGAGAAGCCCGCCGCGAACATCACGCCGAACGTGCCCGCCAGCGCGACCGGCACGACGAGCGTCGGGATCAGCGTCGCGCGCAGGTTCTGCATGAACAGGAACATCACGAGGAACACGAGCACGCCCGCCTCGATCAGCGTCATGACGACCTTGTTCATCGACACGCGCACGAACGACGACGTCTCGTACGGAATCTGGTACTTGACGCCCGGCGGGAAGAACGCGGACAGCTCGTCCATCGTCGCGCGCACGCGCTGTTCGGTCTCGACCGCGTTCGAGCCCGGCGCGAGCTTGATGCCCATGCCGGTCGCGACCTTGCCGTTCACGTACGACGGATAGTTGTAGTCGTTGCCGCCGAACTCGATGCGCGCGACGTCGCGCAGGAACAGCGACGAACCGTCGGGCTGCGAGCGCAGCGCGATCGCGCCGAAATCGGCGGGCGTCTTCAGCGGCGCATCGGCGAACACGGTCGCCGCGATCGGCGCGCTTTTCGGCACTGCGCTGCGGCCGATGTCGCCGACCGTCACGCGCGCGTTTTGCGCGCGCACGGCCGACGCGATGTCCGACGCGGTGAGCCCGTGGCCGGCCAGCTTGACCGGGTCGGGCCAGATCCGCATCGCATACTCGGCGCCCCAGAACTGCACCTTGCCGACGCCGTCGACGCGCCGCAGCGCCTGCACGACGTTCGCCGACGCGTATTCGCCGAGCTGCACGTCGGTCATCCGGCCGTCCTCGGAAGTCAATGACACGACGAGCTGGATGTTGTCGGCGGCCTTCTCGACCTGGATGCCGTCGCGCCGCACGGGCTCGGGCAGCCGCGCCTCAACCGTCTTCAGGCGGTTCTGCACCTCGACCGCAGCGAGATCGGCATTCACGCCCTGCTTGAACGTCAGGTACAGCGACGCCATGCCGACGCTGCTCGTCGCCGACGTATAGAGTAGCCCCGGCGCGCCGTTCATCTCGCGTTCGATCAGCGCGGTGACCGATTCCTCGACGACCTGCGCGGACGCGCCCGGATAGGTCGCGTAAATGCTGACGACGGGTGGCGCGATGTCCGGGTACTGTGCGACGGGCAGCGCGCGGATCGCGAACACGCCGCCCAGCATGATGAAGAGTGCGATCACCCACGCAAACACGGGGCGATCGATGAAGAAACGTGCCATGTTGGTTCGAACCGATCAGGTTTGACGGGCGGCCGACGAAGCAGCAGCCGCGGGTGGCTCCGCCTTCGGCGGGCGAGCCTGCTCGACGGGCGTGACCGCAGTGCCGGGCGCGAACTGCGCGGCGTTGTCGACGATCACGCGCTCGCCGCCCTTCAGGCCGCGCGACACGCGCCAGTCGTGGCCGGACAGGTGGTCGGCGGCGACCTCGACGTCCTTGACCTTGCCGTCGGCGCCGACCACCCGCACCGACGCGCGGTCCGTCGTGCGCAGCAGCGCGTCGCGCGGCACGAGGATCGCCTGGCGGTCGATCGCGCTGTCGAGCGCGATCCTCACGTACGCGCCCGGCAGCAGCTCGCGCTCGGGATTCGGAAACAGCGCGCGCATCGCGACGGTGTCGGTGGTCGGATCGACCGCGAGATCGCGGAACAGCAGCTTGCCTTTCAGCGGATACGCGGTGCCGTCCGCGCGCATCAGCGTCACCGCGATGTCCTGCTGCGCGATGCCGGTCGCATGGCCGCTTTGCACCGCGCGGCGCAGCGCATCGACGTCCGCGGCCGGCTGCGCGAAGTTCACGTAGATCGGGTCGAGCTGTTCGACGGTCGTGAGCGGCGTCGCCTGGTCCTGGCCGACGAGCGCCCCCTCGGTGACGAGCGCCCGCCGCGCGCGGCCCGAGATCGGCGCGGTGACGGTCGCGTAGTCGAGCTGAAGCTGCGCACGCGCGAGTTCGGCCTTCGCGGACGCGACCTCGGCCTTCGCCTGCGTGTCGGCCGCGACCGCCTCGGTGTGATCGCGCTCGCTGACCGCGCGGTCGCGCACCAGGTCGTCGTAGCGGCGGCGCTTGTCGGTCGCCGCGAGCGCTGCAGCCTGCGCCTTCGCCAGCGCGCCCTGCGCAGCGTCGCGCGCGGCCGTGAGCGGCGCCGGGTCGATGCGGAACAGCACCGCGCCCTGCTTCACTTCCTGGCCCTCCTCGTAGGTGCGCGCGGTGACGATACCCGCGACCCGCGCGCGCACCTCCGCCTGCCGGTAAGCCTCGAGCCGCCCCGGCAGCTCGACGGACAGCGGCACCTCGGTCGGCCTCACGGTCAGTACCGTTGCGCGCTGCACGGCCTCCGGCGCGTCGTCTCGTTCGCCCTTTCCGCATCCGGCGACGGCCAGCGCGGCCGCGAGCGCGAGTGGCGCCAGCCAGTGGCGGCGCGACAGGAAGCGATTGTTCTTCTTCATATGGCCCTCTCGGATCTTCGACCGCCTTTAAAATACGGCGGCTCAAGGTGGCCGATTATAATCAGTCACGACTGATTAATTACATTCAGCTTTAAACTTGCTGTCATGCTGTCTCAATAAAACGACAGCAAAACGTAAGGAACCCAGCAATATGGCCCGCAAGACCCGGGAAGAATCGCTTGCCATCAAGCACCGGATCCTCGACGCCGCCGAGCTCGTGCTGCTCGAGCGCGGCGTCGCGCAAACCGCGATGGCGGACCTCGCGGAGGCCGCCGGCATGTCGCGGGGTGCCGTCTACGGCCACTACAAGAACAAGATGGAAGTGTGCCTCGCGATGTGCGACCGCGCGTTCGCGCGCACGTCCGAGGGTTTCGAGGCCGGCGAAGGCCTCCCCGCGCTCGCCACGCTGCGGCACGCCGCGTCGCACTACCTGCAGCAATGCGGCGAACCGGGGTCGATGCAACGCGTGCTCGTGATCCTGTATACGAAGTGCGAACAGAGCGAGGAGAACGGCGCGCTGCAGCGGCGCCGCGTGCTGCTGGAACTGCAGATGCTGCGGATCACGAAGGCGCTGCTGCGCCGCGCGATCGCGGCCGGCGAAATCGCGGCCGATCTCGACGTGCATCTCGCGGCCGTCTATCTCGTGTCGCTGCTCGAAGGCGTGTTCGCGTCGATGGTCTGGACCAACCGCCTGCGCGGCAATCGGTGGAACGACGCCGAGGCGATGCTCGACGCCGGTTTCGACGCGGTACGCGAGTCCGCCGCGCTGCGTCGCCGTACGCAAAAATTGCCGGAATAAGGTCCGGATGCGCAAAACCTTCTGATTTATGCTGATTTTCCGCACTACGGAACGAAGAAACCGACCCTGATTTAAAATTTTTTACGATTTGCGGAACATCGGTAGACTGGCGCTGTCATCTTTATTTAGCGTCTTCGTGATAACCGGGCCTGACCCGGCAATCGCGCCGCCGTTCGAAGCGGGCTGAGTCCCGCGCCGTTGGGTCGAACGGAAACGACACGGGCCCCGAAAGGGGCCTGTTTTGTTGCACGCCCGCCATCCGTCCCGTCGTCACCCGACGCGCGACCGGCTGGCGGCTCTCGCCCACGCCCTTTCTTCGAACCGCTTTCCTGGATGTGGACACCCTTGGTCAAGTCTGCCGCATACCCTGAATTTTCCGCCGCGCGCCCCGCCCGTGCCGAGCCTCGTTCCCGGCTTTTGCGTGCGCTGCTGCCCGCTTCCGTGCTCGGCGCCCTCGCCGCGCTCGGCCTGGCCGTGACACTGCCCGCCGTGTCGCAATTACCGGGCGCCGTCGACACGAGCACAGCCGCACTGCCGCAGCGCGTGCTGTCGGACACGCCGTTTCCGACCGCGCAGCATTTCGTCACGAACGAGCTCGCGCAGACGATCGGCGAACGCACAGAGCAACCGGGCCTGTTCGCGCCGCTCAGCGCGCATCGCAACGACATGCTCGGCTATGCGAACCTGTTTACGTTCGCACCGCGCGAAGCAGAGCACGGCCTGCGCGCGGGCAACATCGAGCTGACGCTGTCCGATACGCTGAACCGCCTCGACCTGCCGCCGGAAGTGCGCATCCAGCTCGGCGATCTCGTCAGCGGCAAGGTCCCAATGCGCGACAGCGCGCATCGCGGCGACTACTACCGCCTCGCGTTCGATGCGAGCGGCGATGCGCCGCGCCTCACCGCGCTCGAGCTGCGCATCGCGGGCCGCACGTTCGGCGCGATCTGGTTCAAGCCGCCGGGCGCCGACAAGGGCGCGTACTACACGCTCGACGGCGCGCCGCTCGAAGCCGCCGCATTCACGATGCCCGTCAAGTGGACGCGCATCAGCTCGTTCTTCGGCGAGCGCATTCATCCGCTGTCGCAGGCGATGGCGTTCCACACCGGCGTCGATCTCGCCGCACCGACCGGCACGCGCGTCGATGCGGCCGCCGACGGCACGGTCGCGTTCGTCGGCACCGATCCGGGCGGCTATGGCCGCTACGTGATCGTCGATCATGCCGAAGGCTATTCGACCTACTACGCGCACCTGTCCGCGTTCGCGCACGGCCTCAAGGTCGGTGACACGGTCAAGCAGGGCGAGCGCATCGGGTCGGTCGGCATGACCGGCGCGGCGACGGGCCCGCACCTGCACTTCGAGGTGCGGATCGCCGACCAGCCGGTCGATCCGCTCGTCACGCTCGCGCAAGCGCAGACGGGCCTGTCCGACATGCAGCTCACCGCATTCCGCCAGGAAGCCGCCGAATGGCGCTTCCGCCTCGCGTCGATCAATACCGCGCCGTTCGCGTTCGCGCAGACCGACGGCCCGCTGTGGAGCGACTTCGCCAGCGACAAATCGACGCTGCGCGCGGTTTTCAACACGTATTACACGGCGTCCTGACGCACGCCGCGCCTGCCGCGCATGCGATGCGGCGGCGCGCCTGGCCATCTTCGTGACTTGCCCGCCGGGTCCGACCTGCCCGGCGCCCTCTCGTGGATGGACGCGCCGCGCAATCGCCGGCTCGGCTTCACGCATGTCGGATATTCGTCGACGATTCCGCACGCCTGCGTCCTCCCGGCACTCGCGTGTCGTGCCGCTCGTCGACGACCCGCGCGACCCGCTCAGCCGCTTCCGGTGCTGGATCCGTTCAGACCGCGCGACGGCATCAACGCGTCGCGCCGCGCGCCGGCTGCGCGCGCTCGGCCGTCGTGCGCGCGCTGCGTTCCGCGCGCGGACGACGTGACAGCAGCCAGCGCGCGGCGCCGTCGAGCGATGTGCACAGCACGAGGTAGATCGCGGCGACGAACAGGAAGATCGGTGCCGGATACACCATCAGCCGGTTGTTCACCTGCGTCGCGACGAACGACAGCTCCGGCACGCCGACGATGTACGCGAGCGACGTGTCCTTCACGAGCGCGACCCACTGGTTGACGAACGACGGCGTCATGATCCGGATCGCCTGTGGCAGCAGCACGTAGCGCACCGTCTGCCAGCGCGTGAGCCCGAGCGACAGCCCGGCCTGCCACTGCCCCGCGCCCGCCGCGACGATCCCCGCATGCACCGCGTGCGCGAGATACGCGCCGCCGATCAGCGCGAGCGCGCACACGACCGTCGCGAGTCCCGGCACGTCGGTGTGCAGCAGCATCGGCATCAGGAAATACGTCCAGAAGATCAGCATCAGCACCGGAATCGCGCGGAAGAAGCCGATGAACGCGAGCAGCAGCATGCGCGTCCACCCGCGCGCGAGCGCCATCGCGACACCGAGCACGACGCCCAGCAGCGCCGATGCGCACGCGGACGCGATCGCGAGCACCAGCGACAGCGCGGCGCCGCCGAGCGGCCCGTCCGGGAATGCGCCGACGAGCAGATACGGGAGATTGTCGGCAAGCAGCGTGATATCCATCGTCAATGCCCTGCCCCCAGGCGGTCGCGCCATTGCGCGGCCACATACCCGATCGCCTCGATCGCCGCCGCCGCGGCGACGTACAGCACGGTGGCGACGCCGAACGCGGCGAAGGTACGGAACGTCTCGGTCTCGACCTGTCGCGACGCATACGACAGCTCCGCCACGCCGATCGCCATCGTCAGCGACGAGTTCTTCACGAGATTCATGTATTGCCCGAACAGCGGCGGCAACGCGATGCGCACGGCCTGCGGCAGGATCACGTAGCGCAGCGACTGCAGCGGCGTGAGGCCGAGCGCAGCGGCTGCGTCGCGCTGCGCGTCACGCACGCCGCGCAGCCCGGCCTCGCATTCCCCGGCCACGAACGCGGCCGTGTATGCGCTCAGCCCGACCCAGCCCGCGACGAATTCGAACGACGGCCACGCGAGCGTGAACGGGCCCGCGTGCCATGCATGGCGCGCATTCAGCCAGGCGACCCACGTATCGGGCAGCAGCGACGCGACGCCGAAATACCAGAACAGCAGCTGCACGAGCAGCGGCGTATTGCGGAACGTGACGATATAGCCCGCGGCGACCGCACGCTGCGCGTGACCGCGCGCGTGGCGCAGCACGGCGAGCGCGAGCCCGCCGACCGTCGCGGCGACGGCCGACGCGGCCGCGAGGCCGAGCGTCAGCAGGAAGCCCTGCCAGAGCCATGACAGGTATTTGGGAGCCAAACCGAACATGCCGAACATGCTGTACGTACGTATCGTGCGGGCGCTGCGCGCCCGCGATCATCGGAAGAAATCGGAAGGAATCGGAGAAAATGCGGAATGCACCGCGATCCGCGCGCCGGCGTGACCGGCCGGGCCGGCCGCACAGCGCGCGAGGCGGGACGAACGGGTCAGGTCTTGTCGCCGATCCGGAAGATGCGCGTGAGCGGCGTCTTCGTCGTCGGGCCGAACCATGCGTCGTAGATCTGCACGGCGCGCCCGCTCGCCTCGAGCCCTTTCAGCGTGTCGTTGACGAAGCCGAGCAGGCGCGTCTCGCCCTTCGGCACGCCGACACCCATGTAGTCGTTCGAGATCGTAAACGGCGGGATCTCGTAGTTCTGCTTGTCCGGCACGTTCGCGAGCAGGCCGATCAGCTTCGGCCCGTCCTGCGTGATCGCCTGAACGTTGCCGGCGCGCAGCGCGGCGAACGCGAACGGCGTGTCGTCATACGCAACGATCGTCGCCCTCGGATATTTTTCGCGCAGCGTGATCTCGTTCGTCGTGCCCTTGTCCGCGCCGACCCGCAGCGTGTTCAGTTGATCGGCGGATTTCAGCACGTCCTTCTTCGCGAGGAACTGCTGGCCCGACGAGAAGTAAGGAATACTGAAATCGACCTGCTTCGCGCGTTCATCGGTGATCGTGAAATTCGCGAGCACGAGATCGACCTTGCCAGAGGTCAGGAACGGAATGCGGTTCGCGGGGTTCGTCGGCTGCAGCTGCAGCTTCACGCCGAGCGTGTCGGCGAGCGCCTTCGCGTAATCGACGTCGAGCCCGACGATGTGGTTGGTCTTCGCATCGACATAGCCGAACGGCGGGTTGCTGTCGAACGTTGCGACGCGCAGCACGCCGGCTTTCTTGATGTCGTCGAGGCGGTCCGCGTGCGCGGCGGTGCCGGCGGTGACGAGCGCGGCCCCGACGAGCCATGCAGCGAGAGTGTGGATTTTCATGAGCACGACCAGGTTGTTATGAGGGCCGCCGCGGATCACGCGGCGGCCCGGTTCGACGGACTTCGCGGCCGGTGATACCGCGAAGCCGCTAACGTACCAGCGGGTCGTGCCGATTCGAACCAACAAATGCTGCTTTGCTCAGCGGCTTTCGTGATGAAGGCCGCCGCGGCTACGCGCCGTCGCCATCCGCATCGGCATCCGCGGACGGCGCGCACCGGAACTCGCCGTCCGCGGTGTCCTGCCGGTAGTCGAGCGATCGGTCGATGAAGAGGAACGACAGCGTGCCGGCTGCGCGCAGCGCGACGAGCGTCCGGGTGTCACGCGCGAACATCACCTGCGACACGCCACCCGCGACATGCATTGACGTGCAACGCACGTGCCGCACAAAAAAAGACGCCCGCTGCAGGCAGCGGGCGCGAATCCCAGTCAAGGAGGTGTCACACGAACTACGGGCTCAGATTAAGCGGTTCGCGTTCTGCGGACAACGAAGCGATTTCGATATCCTTATCGAATACGGCGCGATGAGCTTGCGCTTGCTGGCTCTTGCTTTCGCATCGCCGCGCAATCGCCCTGCCCACCCGAAAAAAACGGCGTCCCGCGTCGCGCGGAACGCCGTTCGTGCGTCGCCAGGCGCGCGACGCGCCGGATCACGGCTCGTGACGCAGATACCCTTCCTTGCTCGGATCGCGCATCCGCCACGACACGATCAGCGAGATCGCGCACAGCACGGTTACGTACCAGTAGAACGTCTCTTCGCTGCCGATCGACTTGAACCACAGCGCGACGTATTCGGCCGAACCGCCGAAGATCGCGTTCGCGACCGCATACGACAGGCCGACACCCATCGCGCGCACTTCCGGCGGGAACATCTCGGCCTTGATGAGCCCGCTGATTGACGTGTAGAAGCTGACGATCGCCAGTGCGACCGTGATCAGCACGAACGCGGCGACCGGGCTCTGCACGTCCTTCAGCGCATGCATCAGCGGCACCGTGCCGATCACCGAGCACACGCCGAACAGGATCATCGACATGCGGCGGCCGATCCGGTCGGACAGCGCGCCGAACACCGGCTGCAGCAGCATGTAGACGAGGAGCACGACCGTCATCACGTTGCTGGCAGTCTTCGCGTGCATGCCGGCCGTGTTCACGAGGTACTTCTGCATGTACGTCGTGAACGTGTAGAAGATCAGCGAGCCGCCCGCGGTGAAGCCGACCACCGTGAAGAACGCCCCCTTGTGCTGCCACACACCGCGGATCGTGCCGGCGTCCTTCTTGTCGCGCGACGCGCTCGTCGACGTCTCGTCGAGCGACTTGCGCAGGTACAGCGAAATCAGCGCGGCCGCCGCGCCGACCACGAACGGAATGCGCCAGCCCCACGCCTTCAGCTCCGCATTCGACAGCGTCTGCTGCAGGATCACGAGCACGAGCAGCGCGCACAGCTGGCCGCCGATCAGCGTCACGTACTGGAACGATGCGAAGAAGCCGCGCCGGCCCTTCAGCGCGACCTCGCTCATGTAGGTCGCACTGGTGCCGTACTCGCCGCCCACCGACAGCCCCTGGAACAGGCGCGCGACCAGCAGCAGCAACGGCGCAAACGCGCCGATCTGCGCATAGGTCGGCAGCACCGCGATCACCAGCGAGCCGCCGCACATCATCAGCACCGAGATCATCATCGCGGCGCGGCGGCCGTGGCGGTCCGCGATGCGGCCGAACAGCCAGCCGCCGATCGGACGCATCAGGAAACCGGCCGCGAACACGCCGGCCGTGTTCAGCAACTGCGTCGTCGTGTTGCCGCTCGGGAAGAACGCGGGCGCGAAGTACAGCGCGCAGAACGAGTAGATGTAGAAGTCGAACCACTCGACGAGGTTGCCCGATGAGGCGCCGACGATGGCGAACACGCGCCGCCGGGTATCGTGCGCGGGCAGCACGGCTTGGTCGGTCTGGACGTCCATGGGATGGTCTGTTCCTTTGTAGTGCTTTTGGGCGTGGCGGCTGCGAAACCGCCGCGTGCGGAGGTGCGTGGCACCGGTTCCGGCGCATCGCGCATCGGGATTCTAGCGAAATGAAAAGAAACGGGCTTTCCGGGTTCGTCCGGATGGAGAAGATTCTTCTCCGGCCGGCGCGTCGTCAATTGAAAACGCCAGCCCGCAGGCTGGCGTCCGATGCAATGCCCGCGACCGCGCGGCCACGCTCACAGACGGATCTCCGGCGGCGTATAGCGGCACTCGTAGCGCTTGCGCACCGTGCCCGCCTCGTCGACGCTTTCGAGGTACACGTCGAACTGCCACAGCCGCGCCATGTGCTTGAGCACTTCGTCGCTGTCGTTCGACAGATGCCGGTTGTCGGTCATGAAGTGGCGCAGCGTGAGGCTGCGGTCGCCGCGCGTGTTGACCGCCCACACCTGGATGTTCGGCTCGCGGTGATGGATGTCGTACTGCCGCGACAGCGCCTGCCGCACGTACTGGTAGCCATAGTCGTCGTGGATCGCGGACACCTCGAGCGAATCGCGCATGTCGTCGTCGAGCACCGAGAACAGCCGCATCTCGCGGATCAGGTGCGGCGACAGGTACTGCGCGATGAAACTCTCGTCCTTGAAGTTGCGCATCGCATAGTGCATCGCCGGCAGCCACGGGCTGCCCGCGAGTTCGGGGAACCACTTGTAGTCCTCGTCCGTCGGCGCTTCGCAGATCCGCCGGATGTCGCTCATCATCGAAAAACCGAGCGCATACGGATTGATCCCGCTGTAGTACGGCTTCGTGACGGGCGGCTGGTAGATCACGTTGCTGTGCGAATGCAGGAACTCCATCATGAAGCCGTCTTCCAGCTTGCCCTGGTTGTACAGCGTATTGAGCAGCGTGTAATGCCAGAAGCACGCCCAGCCTTCGTTCATCACCTGGGTCTGCCGCTGCGGATAGAAGTACTGGCCGATCTTGCGCACGATGCGGATCACTTCCCGCTCCCACGGCTCGAGCAGCGGCGCGTTCTTCTCCGCGAAATACAGCAGGTTCTCCTGCGGCTCCGGCGGATAGCGGCCTTCCTGCTCCTCCATCTGCTCGGGCTTCCTGCTCGGCAGCGTGCGCCACAGTTCGTTGATCTGCGACTGCAGGTATGCCTCGCGTTCGCGGCGCAGCGCCGCTTCCTTCGACAGCGACGGCTTCTGCGGCCGCTTGTAGCGGTCGACGCCGTAGTTCATCAGCGCGTGGCACGAGTCGAGCAATTCCTCGACGCGATCGAGACCGTAGCGCTCCTCGCATTCGGCGACGTAGTTCTTCGCGTAGACGAGGTAGTCGATGATCGCATGCGCGTCGGTCCACAGCCGGAACAGGTAGTTGCCCTTGAAGAACGAGTTGTGCCCGTACGCCGCATGCGCGATGACGAGCGCCTGCATCGTCATCGTGTTCTCTTCCATCAAGTATGCGATGCACGGGTTCGAGTTGATGACGATCTCGTATGCAAGCCCCATCTGGCCGCGGCGATAGCTCTTCTCCGTCGACAGGAAATGCTTGCCGAACGACCAGTGCCGGTAGTTGACCGGCATCCCGACCGACGCGTACGCGTCCATCATCTGCTCGGCGCTGATCAGCTCGAGCTGGATCGGGTAGATGTCGAGCTCATACTGCTCGGCAACCTGCGCAATGTGCGTGTCGTATTCCTCGAGCAGCTCGAAGGTCCAGTCGGACGGACACGGCAGCGGCCTGCGATCGGCAACATTCATACGCGCTTCCTTCTGCCCGGCACCGGGCAAGTCGGCGGATGGCGTCGACGGTTCGGCCCGGCCGCGTTGCTGCGTTGCGGCATGGCCTGCGGTGTCGTCGCCGGATCGGCGCGGCTGGTAGCCGCGCGATTCGCTGTGCAGATGGCGGGAAGTCATGACGTTTCCACCTGCTTTTCGAACAATTCGCGAAACACCGGGTAAATGTCGGCAGCCGATTCCACTTTTTTCATCGCGAGATGCGGTTGCGACTGCATCAGCTGCGCGTATTCCAGCCAGAGATTCTGCTCTTCCGGCGCGACCTGGATATACGCGAAGTAACGCGTCTTCGTGAGGATATCCTCTTCCAGGATTTTGCGACACTTCGGCGAATCGTCGGTCCAGTTGTCGCCGTCGGACGCCTGCGCGCCGTAGATGTTCCATTCGGTCGGCGAGTAGCGCTCGTTCATCACCTTGCGCATCAGCTCGAGCGCGCTCGACACAACGGTGCCGCCGCTTTCGGTCGAATGGAAGAAGGTGTCTTCGTCGACCTCTTCCGCGCGCGTGTGATGGCGGATGAACACCACCTCGATGCGCTCGTAGTTGCGCTTCAGGAACAGGTACAGCAGGATGAAGAAGCGCTTCGCGAGATCCTTGCGCTGCTCGTCCATCGAGCCCGACACGTCCATCAGGCAGAACATCACGGCCTGGCTCGACGGCTGCGGCTGCTTCACGCGGTTGATGTAGCGCAGGTCGAACGGATCGATGAACGGGATGCGCCAGATGCGCCCCTTCAGGTGATGGATCCGATCCTCGAGCGTGGCGATTTCCGCTCGGCGGTCTTCGGAGTCGTTCTTCAGCGCTTCGAGCTGCGCCTCGAGCTCGTGCAGCTCGTTGACGAGCGGCGAGCCGAGCGCGATGCGGCGCCCGAGCGCGCTTCTCAGCGAACGCACGATGTCGATGTTGTTCGGCGTGCCTTCCGCCGCCCAGCCCGCGCGCACGTTCTTCCAGCTCGGCACCGTCAGCAGGTGCGTCTTCACGAGGCGCGGCAGCTCGAGATCGTCGAAGAAATACTGCATGAATTCGTCGCGCGACAGCTCGAACACGAAGTCATCCTGACCTTCGCCCTCGTTGCTGGCCTGGCTCCCGCCGCCGCCCGCACCGCCTTGCGGACGCGGGATCTTGTCGCCGCGCACGTAGTCCTCGTTGCCCGGATGCACGTATTCGCGGCGCCCGCCCGGCCCGTGCCGGAACGTCGGCTCGGCGATGTCCTTGCGCGGAATCGTGATGCTCTGCGTGCTCTGGATATCCTTGATGCTACGGTCGCGCACCGCGTCCGACACGGCACGACGAATGTAGTTCTTGACGCGACGCAGAAAGCGTTCGCGATTGGCAATGCTCTTGTTCTTGCCGGCTAGCCTGCGGTCGATGATTTGATGAAGCACGCCCGGTCTCCCGCTCGAATGTCGATATGCCGGGACGCTCGCCGCATGCCGTCTCCCGTCATGCGGGCGGCGTCTCTGAAGTTGCCCGTGCGGCCGAGCCGCACGGGCGCTGCGTGACGCAGGTCATGACGACTTGCGCACCCGCAGGTACCAGTCGCAAAGCAGCCGCACCTGCTTCGGCGTATAGCCCTTCGCGACCATCCGGTTCACAAAGTCCTCATGCTTGCGTTGCTCCTCGGCCGAGCCCTTCGCGTTGAACGAAATAACCGGCAACAGTTCCTCGGTATTCGAGAACATCTTCTTCTCGATCACGACGCGCAGCTTCTCGTAGCTCGTCCACACCGGGTTCTTGCCCGCATTCGCGGCCCGCGCACGCAACACGAAGTTCACGATCTCGTTGCGGAAATCCTTCGGATTGCTGATCCCGGCCGGCTTCTCGATCTTCTCCAGCTCCGCGTTCAGCGCGGCGCGATCGAAGCTCTCGCCCGTGTCGTGATCGCGGAATTCCTGGTCCTGGATCCAGAAGTCCGCATACGTGACGTAGCGGTCGAAGATGTTCTGGCCGTACTCCGAATACGACTCGAGGTATGCCGTCTGGATCTCCTTGCCGATGAAGTCCGCATAGCGCGATGCGAGCACGTCCTTCACGAACGACAGGTACTTCTGCTCGGTTTCCGGCGGGAACTGCTCGCGCTCGATCTGCTGTTCGAGCACATACATCAGGTGCACGGGGTTCGCCGCGACCTCGGTCGAATCGAAGTTGAACACGCGCGACAGGATCTTGAACGAGAAGCGTGTCGACACGCCCGTCATGCCCTCGTCGACGCCCGCGTAGTCGCGGTACTCCTGGTACGACTTCGCTTTCGGATCGGTGTCCTTCAGGTTCTCGCCGTCGTACACCTGCATCTTCGAGAACAGGCTCGAGTTTTCCGGCTCATGCAGGCGCGACAGCACCGAGAACTGCGACATCATCTTCAGCGTGCCCGGCGCGCACACGGCCTCGGCAAGCGACGAGTTGCGGATCAGCTTCTCGTAGATCTTGACCTCTTCCGACACGCGCAGGCAGTACGGCACCTTCACGACGAAGATCCGGTCGAGCAGCGCCTCGTTGTTGCGGTTGTTCTTGAATGCCTTCCATTCCGACTCGTTCGAGTGCGCGAGGATGATCCCGTCGAACGGAATCGCGCCGAAGCCCTCGGTGCCCTTGAAGTTGCCTTCCTGGGTCGCAGTCAGCAGCGGGTGCAGCACCTTGATCGGCGCCTTGAACATTTCGACGAACTCGAGCAGGCCCTGGTTCGCGAGGCACAGACCGCCGGAGTAGCTGTATGCATCCGCATCGTCCTGCGCATACTGCTCGAGCTTGCGGATGTCGACCTTGCCGACCAGCGATGAAATGTCCTGGTTGTTCTCGTCGCCCGGCTCGGTCTTCGAGATCGCGATCTGCCGCAGGATCGACGGATAGCGGCGCACGACGCGGAACTGGCGGATGTCGCCGTTGTATTCGTGCAGCCGCTTGACGGCCCACGGGCTCAGGATGCTTTTCAGGTAGCGGCGCGGAATGCCGTACTGTTCTTCGAGAATCGGGCCGTCTTCGTCGTAGTCGAACAGCCCGAGCGGCGATTCGTTGACGGGCGAACCCTTGAGCGCATAGAACGGCACGCGCTCCATCAGTTGCTTCAGACGCTCGGCGATCGACGACTTGCCGCCGCCCACCGGGCCGAGCAGATAGAGGATCTGCTTCTTCTCTTCGAGCCCTTGCGCGGCGTGTCGGAAGTACGCGACCACCTGCTCGATCACTTCCTCCATTCCGTAGAACTCACGGAACGCGGGATAGACCTTGATGACCTTGTTCGCAAAGATCCGCGACAGGCGCGGCTCGTTGCGGGTATCGATGTGTTCTGGTTCCCCGATTGCCGCCAGCATGCGTTCGCCGGCCGCAGCGTACGCGGATGGATCGTTCTTGCAGAGCGCGAGGTACTCCTCCAGCGAGAACTCTTCCTCTCGCGTTTTTTCGAAGCGGTTCGCGAAGCTGCTGTAAATATCCATGCTACCTCCCTCGCCTTAGTCTGAAAGCGTGCTTGCCTTCGTATGACTGCGCAGAAGCAAGCGCGTTCGAATTCATCGTAAACCCATTCTTATTTTTTTTCACGAACTCGTTGCAGGAACTTCGTGATCGACGTCACACGGCTTGGACGAACTTTTTTCGTCGCTCTACAATCGATCTCCCGAGCTGCCGAAACTGCATCCGTCGTTGCATCCGTCGTGTCTCATCGAACACCGGAACGTCTGGTGCGTTGGACGTGCCGGCCGTCGCGAATTTCACCGCCGCCTCCCCTTCCTTCCTAGACGTTCGAGCCTGCGTTTGCGACGACACGCAAAAGCCGCCGTTACAAATTTTTTTCGCGTGGAACCCCTACGGACATACCCGTATGACATATGCGACGATGCATCCGCATCGTGGCGCGAACGACACGAGTGGCGCGCGCGCAGAGATCCCGTGTCGGCCGCGCATGCGGAAACGCCCGCTTGAAGCGGGCGTTCCGGGTCATGCAAATAGGGATAGATGTGTCAGAAGGTCTCCCAGTCGTCGTCGCCCGCTGCTGCCAGCGCCGGTGCGGCTGCCGTCTTGCGAGCCGGCTGCGGCGTGACGGCTGCGCGCGGCGCGCGCATGTCGGCGCCGCTGCGCGCGGCCGTCGGCAGCGGCGCCAATGCGCGCGGCACGGCATGACCGGCGGGCAGTCCGGCAGCTTGCCGCTGCACCGCGCCGTCGTCTAGCCGGAACACCGCGACCGTCTCGCGCAGGCGCGCGGCCTGCTCGTCGAGCGATTGCGCGGCCGCTGTCGCTTCCTCGACGAGTGCCGCGTTCTGCTGCGTCACCTCGTCCATTTGCGCAACCGCGCGTGCGACCTGGTCGATGCCGCCGCTCTGTTCTTCCGATGCCGCCGCGATCTCGCCCATGATGTCGGTCACGCGCTGCACCGCGCCAATCACGTCCGTCATCGTGCGCCCCGCCTCGTCGACGAGCGTCGAACCGGAACGGATGCGCGCAACCGAAGCGTCGATCAGCATCTTGATCTCCTTGGCCGCCGCCGACGAGCGTTGCGCGAGGCTGCGCACCTCGCCCGCGACGACCGCGAAACCGCGGCCCTCCTCGCCCGCGCGGGCCGCCTCGACGGCCGCGTTCAGCGCGAGGATGTTGGTCTGGAACGCGATGCCTTCGATGATCGTGATGATGTCCGCGATCTTCGCGGAGCTCTGGTTGATCTCGCCCATCGTGCCGACCACCTGGCCGACGACGACGTTGCCCTTGTTGGCAATCTCCGACGCGTTCGCGGCGAGCGCGCTCGCCTGACGCGCATTGTCGGCGTTCTGCTTCACGGTGCCGGTCAGTTGCTCCATGCTCGACGCGGTTTCCTGCAGCGCTGCCGCCTGCTCCTCGGTGCGCGACGACAGGTCGACGTTGCCGGCCGCGATCTGCTTCGCCGCCGTCGCGATCGACTCGCTGCCGCCGCGCACCGTGCCGACGGTCTCGACGAGCCCGCGCTGCATCTTCGCGAGGCCGTCCAGCAACTGGCCCATTTCGTCGCGGCGTTCCACGACGATCCGGCGCCGCAGGTCGCCCGCGGCGATCGCGTCGAAATGCGCGAGCGCGTCCGCAAGCGGACGGCCGATCGCGCGGCTCAGCGCGATGTACGACAGCAACGCAGCGCCGAGGCCCGCCGCAAGCGCGACGATCGACACGATCCGCAGCGTGCCGTACACCGATTCCGCATGGCTGAAGCTCTTCTGCGCATCGGTGAACTGGAAGTTGCGCAGCGTCTCGCCCGACATAGCCAGGTCGTTGTAGAGCACCTGCAGCTGTTTCGCGCCGCCGGCGATCCGGTCATGATCGTTCGATGCGATCACGGGCGCGAATGCATCGAACGCGCGCTGCAGCGTCTGCCGCTTCGCGGCGACGTCCTGCGCGAGCCGATCCTCTTCCGCACCGCGCGGCAGGTCGAGATACTTCTGCCACCACGCGTCGGACTGCGTGCGCATCGTGCGGCCGCGCTCGACGGCCGCCGCCGCGTCCGGCGTGCCGGACAGCAGCGCGGCGCGATCGAGCGCAAGGCGCTCGCGCGCGGCGAACAGCTCGGCCGCCGCCACGTCGACCGCGCTCGGCATCTGGTTCGTGAATATGTCGCGGCTCGCCTCGTTCGCACGCCCCATGCCGAACAGGCCCAGTACGCCAATCACGCACAGCAGCGCGGCCAGAAACGCCATCGTGAAACCGATGCGCGCGCGGATCGTCAGGTCTTTGAACACCATCTTTCTTCCCGTCTTGCGTCGTCATTCGCGGGCGACGCCCGCCGCTCGGAAGCATTCGCTTCACTGGCCGCATTTACGACAACAAAGCACGCGACTTGATGGCATTCACAGCAATTTAATGGACAATTTGTCTATGTATTTCAAAAAAAGAAATAATCGACACACAACGGCGCACCATCGTTGAACGAAGTGACAGGAGCGGATGACGCCGGACGCACGCCAGCGGATACGCGCCGGCGGATGCCGTCGGGCGGCAACGTCCGTCGGCACGCGCGGCGCGATCCGGCGCGTCAGCCGGCCAGTTCGGCCAGCGTCGGGATCGACGGCTGCGCGCCCGGGCGCGTAACGGAAATCGCCGCCGCGCGTTGCGCGAAGCGGATCGCGGCATCGACGTCGTCGCCAGCCGCGAGTCGGGCGGAAAAGGCGCCGATGAACGTGTCGCCGGCCGCCGTCGTGTCGACGGCCTGCACCGTCGGGGCCGGATAGTGGCGCTCCGCGCCGTCCGCCGTCAGCGCCAGCACGCCACGCGCGCCGAGCGTGATCAGCACGTTGCGCGCGCCGCCCGCCTGCAGCGCGCGGGCGGCCGCCGCAGCGTCGGCCGGATCGCGGACCGGCAGCCCCGTCAGCGCGGCCGCCTCGACTTCGTTCGGAATCAGGTAATCGACGAGCGGCAGCCAGCCGGCCGGCAGCGGCGCGACGGCCGGCGCCGGATTCAGGACGACGGTGCGGCCGAGCCGCCGCCCGGCCGACAACGCGGCGAACACGGTGTCCGCCGGCGTTTCGAGCTGGCAGATCAGCACGTCCGCCGCGGCGATCGCTGCGTCGTGGCGCGCGACCGTGTCGGGCGTCACCTCGCCGTTGCCGCCCGCCACGATCACGATCGCGTTCTGGCTCGCGTCGTCGACGACGATCAGCGCGACGCCGGTCGCCGCGGTCGCGCTCGTCGCGAGCCCCGTGCAGTCGATGCCTTCCGCCTCGAGGCCGGCGCGCAGCGCAGCGCCATGTGCATCCGTGCCGACGCAGCCGATCATCGCGACCTGCGCGCCTAGCCGCGCGGCGGCGACGGCCTGGTTGCCGCCCTTGCCGCCGGCCGCCTGTGCGAACGCATGGCCGGCCAGCGTTTCGCCCGGCAGCGGCAAGCGCGGCGCCCGGACGACGAGATCCATGTTGAGGCTGCCGACCACGGCCACGCGGCCGGCACCTGTCGTGTGCGCCGTCATGGGCGGCCGCCGGCCGGCGCCGCCGGCTCGCGGTACACGGCGGTCGACTCGCGCAGCACCAGACGCGGCGACACGACACGCCGCCGGCTCGGCGCGGCACTCGGCGCGGCGCTCGTGCCACCGCCGATCCGCTCGATCAGCGTCTGCGCGGCCATCTCGCCGAGCGCGCGCACCGACTGGCCGACCGTCGACAGCGCCGGATACGTGTAGCGGGAGAATTCGATGTCGTCGAAACCGATGATCGAGCAGTCTTCCGGCACGCGGATCCCGCGCTCGGCCGCCGCGCGCAGCGCGCCGACGCCCATCAGGTCGTTGCCCGCGAAGATCGCGCTCGGCTGCACCGTTTCGAACAGCCGCGACGCCGCGTGATAGCCGCCGAGGCACGAGAAGTCGCTTTGCGCGATCGCGCCCGGCACGATCTCGATGCCGCGCTCGGCCATCGCGCGGATGAAGCCGTGCACGCGCATCGCGCTGACGGCCGTCTCCACGGGCCCCGTGATGCAGCCGATCTTCGCGTGGCCGAGCTCGAGCAGGTGGCGGGTCGCGAGGTACGCGCCGCGCTCGTGGTCGATCTGCACGAGGTCGGCCGCAAGCCCCTCGATGTTGCGATCGACGACGACGAGCGGTGCATGCGTGTCGGCAAGCGTCTGCGCGAGTACCGCGTCCTCGCCGGCCGATGCGACGATCAGCCCGTCGATGCGCTTTTCCTGCAGCACGCGCAGGTAGTTGCGCTGCTTGACGGGGTCGTCGTCCGAATTGCAGAAGAACACGCAATAGCCGTTCGCCGCGCACTGATCCTCGATCCCGCGCGCAAGTTCGGCGAAGTACGGATTCGTGCTGTTCGGCACGACGAGCCCGATAGTTGCCGTCGCGCGCGCCTTCAGCGAGCGCGCGACCGCCGACGGCACGTAGTTCAGCTCGCGAATCGCGCCTTCGACCTTCGCGCGCACGTCCGCGGACACCGGCCGCGAATTGTTCACCACGTGCGACACGGTCGTAAACGACACGCCCGCCATGGCCGCCACATCCTTGATCGTCGCCATTTCCCGTTTCTCTCTGGTCTCTTCTGTTGTTTTACCGGGCGCGAGCGCGCCGGCTGCGGTATGTGTCGAGCACAACCGCCACCACGATCACCGCCCCGGTAATGATCCGCTTCGTCGGCTCGTTCGCGCCGATCTGCGCGAGCCCCGCGGCCAGCACGGAGATGATCAACACGCCGAAGAACGTGCTGATCACCGACCCGCGGCCGCCCATCAGGCTCGTGCCGCCAATCACCACCGCCGCGATCACCTGCAGCTCGAGTCCGACGCCGGCGTTCGGATCCGCCGCCTCGAGGCGCGAGATCTGGAACAGCGACGCCAGCCCCGCGAGCGCGCCCATCAGCGCGAATACAAGGATTTTATACGGGCGCGGATTGACGCCGGCGAGCCGGACCGCCTCTTCATTCGTGCCGATTCCGACAAGGTAGCGGCCGAACACGGTGCGCGTCAGCACGAACTGCGCGACGATCATCACCAGCACGGCGATCAGGAACGCCAGCGAAATGCCGACCGCGATCGGGTTCGACAGGAAGTCGAACGCATCGCCGATGTACGCGGTGCGCGAATTCGTCAGCTGATACGCGAGCCCGCGCGCGGCTTCGAGCACGCCGAGCGATACGATGAACGACGGAATCCGCCAGCCGACCGTGACTGCGCCCGTCAGCGTGCCGGTCGCGGCCGCGACCGCGATGCCGAGCAGCGCGGCAGGCAGCGGCCCCCACTGCCACTTGAGCGCGGCGACGCTGACCACCGACGCGGCTAGCGCGAGCACCGAGCCGACCGACAGGTCGATGCCCGCAATGATCAGCACGAAGGTCATGCCGACCGACATCACGACGAGGTCGGGAATCTGGTTCGCAATCGTGCTGAACGTGTCGTAGGTCAGGAAATGCGCGCTCAGCGTCGAGAACAGCGCGATCATCGCAGCGAGCGCGCCGGCGAGCCCGAGGTAGTTCGACACGCCGAGCCGCGTGCCGGACAGCGAGCGCGCGCGGCGCCCGCTCGCGCTCTGCGCAGGCGCGTCGGCCGGAGAAACGGGGGGCTGGGTCATTGCGGTCGTCCTGTCGTCGAAGCGCCGGGTTCGGCCGGCGGTACCTGCCGGGCATCGGGATGGCGCGCGGCCTCGTCACGGCCGAAGCCGGCGAATGCGGCGGCCAGCAACGCATCCTGGGTCCAGTTGCCGCGCTCGAACACGGCGGTCATGCGGCCGGCGGACATCACGCCGATCCGGTCGCAGATCAGCATCAGCTCGCGCAGGTCGCTCGACACGACGACGAGCGCGCGCCCCTCGCGCGCGAGCGCACCCATCAAAGTGTAGATCTCGAACTTGGCGCCGACGTCGATCCCGCGCGTCGGCTCGTCGAACAGCAGCACCCCCATGTCGCGCGCGAGCCAGCGGCCGATCACGACCTTTTGCTGGTTGCCGCCCGACAGCTCGCCGACCGGCTGCGACGCCCCATGGGTGCGAATGTGCAGCGCGTCGATCTGCCGCTCGGCGAGCGCCGCTTCACGCTGGCCGTCGACAATGCCCGCGCGCGCGAGCCGGTCGAGCTGGCCGAGCGACACGTTCGCGGTGACCGACTGCGACAGCAGCAGGCCCTCGCCCTTGCGGTCCTCGGTGATCAGCGCGATCCCGTGCCGCACCGCGTCGACCGGCGAGCGGATCTCGGTCGGCTCGAGCGGTTCGCCGACCGCGATCATCCCGGAATCCGGCGTATCCGCGCCGTAGATGAGCCGCAGGAGTTCGGTCCGCCCCGCGCCGATCAGGCCCGAGATGCCGAAGATCTCGCCCGAGCGCACCTCGAGCGACACGTCCCGCACGGCCGGCTCCCGCGTCATCCCCGACACGACGAGCCGCGGCGCACCGAAATGGCGCGCCCCGAGGTCGATGTGCTCGCCGACCTCGCGGCCGACCATCAGCGTGACGAGGCGCTCGGTCGTCGTCGCGGCCATGTCGCCGAGATGCACGAGCCGCCCGTCGCGCAGCACCGCGATCCGCTCGGCGACGCGCGCGAGCTCCTCGAGCCGGTGCGAGATGTAGACGATCGCGACGCCGCGCGCCTTCAGCCGGTCGACCTGCTCGAACAGCAGCTCGACCTCGCGCGCGGTCAGCATCGCGGTCGGTTCGTCGAGGATCAGCACGCGGCAATCGCCGATCAGGTTGCGCGCGATCTCGACCATCTGCTGGTGACCGATCCCGAGCGCGCCGACGGGCGTGTCCGGATCGACGTCGTCGAGCCCGACCTGCGCCATCGCCGCACGTGCGTCGTCGCGCAGCCGCTGGCGGTCGATGATGCCGAAGCGCCGCGGCAAACGGTTCAGGAACAGGTTCTCGGCGACCGACAGCGTCGGCAGCAGGTTCAGCTCCTGCATCACCATCCGCACGCCGAGCGCCTCGGCCTGCGTGCGGCTCGCCGGCGCATACGCGCGGCCGCCGAGCTGCATCGCGCCGGCCGTCGGCGCGACGAGCCCGCCGACGATCTTCGACAGCGTGCTCTTGCCGGCGCCGTTTTCGCCCGTCAGCGCAAGCGCCTCGCCAGGCGCAAGCGTCAGCGACACGTCCGCGAGCACCGGCTCGGCATAGGTCTTGCCAATGCCGGAGACGGTCAGCACGGGGGCGGCTGAACGGGAGGGTTCGAAGGTCGGTTCCATCGCGATCCTGGTTGCGGCCGCGCGCGGGCGGCACGCGCGGGATTGACGCTCACAAGTGGCACGCTGGGGCCGTGATCGCGCTCACCCCGGATAACGGCTGCCGCGCCGGATTCTTGAGGGCGGCAGCCGGTGCGGGCAGCGTTATTTGGTCACGAGGTCGACCGGCGTCTCGACCACGCCGGACATGTCGGCCTGCTTGCGGTGCTCGGCAATTGCCTTGAGCGCGGTATCGATGCCGAACACGGCCTGCTTCGCCGCGTACTGGTCGGCGGTCGCGAGCACGCGGCCGTCCTTCAGCATCGGCTTGATCGCGTTGATGTTGTCGTAGCCGACCACGGCCACCCTGCCCTGCTTGCCGGCCGCGCGCACCGCGGACACCGCGCCGATCGCCATGTTGTCGTTGCCGCACAGCAGCGCCTTCAGGTGCGGGTATTCGTTGAGCATCGCTGAGGCGACCGCGTTGCCCTTGTCGATCTCCCATTCGCCCGACTGCACCGACACGACCTTCATGCCGCCCGCCTTCATCGCGTCCTGGAAGCCGGCCGTGCGCTGCTGCGCGTTGGTCGTCGTCGACACGCCCTCGACGATCCCGACCTGGTCGCCGGCCTTCAGCTTCTTCGCGAGGAAATCGCCGACCTTGCGCGCGCCCTTGCGGTTGTCGGGGCCGACGAACGGCACGTTCAGGTTCTTCGATTTCAGCACGTCCGGATCGAGCCGGTTGTCGATGTTGACGACGATGATGCCGGCGTCGACCGCCTTCTTCACGACCGGCACGAGCGCCTTCGAATCAGCCGGCGCGAGCACGATCGCATCGACCTTCGACACGATCATCTGCTCGACGATGCGGATCTGGTTCGCGGTGTCGGTCTCGTCCTTGATGCCGTTCGTGATCAGGTCGAACTGGCTCGCGTTGTGCTTCTGGTATTCCTTCGCGCCGGTTTCCATCGTCAGGAAGAATTCGTTGGCGAGCGACTTCATCACGAGCGCGACCTTCGGCTTGCCGGCCGCCTCGGCATGGGCGATCGGCGCCGCGGCGAGCGCGACGGCCGCGAGTGCGGCGGTTAGGAAGCGACGGCGAAAGGTGACATTCATACACATCTCCTGGCGACGGGCCCCGCGGGGCGCCTGTTGTTTTATTGTGAGCAAACGTTTGCGCCCCATGTCCCGGACAACAGCCATCGATGCTGTGGTGCCACGGAAAGAGTTGCGAGGCAGACGGCCGGCTGCCGGGCTTGCGCTGGGCGTTCACACGCCAACGCCGGCAGGCCGCCGGCGGAGTGACGGCTATGCTGGACCGTTTCGCGGCCACGCGCAACCCGTCTGATCAATATTTAAGGGTTTATTCGGAGCGCGCCGGGGACGGCATCGAGCGCGGTCGCCTTGCGCGGACGATGCGTCGTCGGTCTTCAGCGGTTCGCAGAAGCGGTTCGCGTGCGGCGCCGCGCTGCGTGACGGCGCCATCCTGAAGCTGGATGGCGCAGCCAGCCATATACGCGCGTCGCCGTCAGACGGCTTCGCGCAGTTGCCCGGCGATCTCCGCCTCGTTGAGATGCGGCGCGAACATTTCGATCAGCCGGTACGCATACGCGCGCAGGAACGCGCCCTTGCGCAGGCCGACGCGCGTCGTGCTCGCCTCGAACAGGTGCTGCGTATCGAGCGCGACGAGGCCCGTGTCGCGCTGCGGGTCGTACGCCATCGCCGCGACGACGCCGATCCCCATGCCGAGCTCGACGTAGGTCTTGATCACGTCCGCGTCGATCGCGGTCAGCACGACGTCCGGCACCGCGCCCGCCTGCGCGAACGCCTGGTCGATGTGCGAGCGGCCCGTGAAGTCCTGGTCATAGGTGATGATCGGATATTCGGCGATGTCGTCGAGCGTCAGGTTCTCGCGGCCGACGAGCGGATGGCCCTTCGGCACGACCACCGTGTGATGCCACGAGTAGCACGGGAACGTGACGATGTCCGAATAGCGGTCGAGCGCCTCGGTCGAGATGCCGAGATCCGCTTCGCCGTTCAGGATCATCTGCGCGATCTGCTGCGGGCTGCCCTGCCGCAGCGCGAGGTGCACCTTCGGGAACACCTCCTTGAACTCGCGGATCACCTTCGGCAGCGCGTAACGCGCCTGCGTGTGGGTCGTCGCGACGACGAGGTGGCCGCTGTCCTGGTCCGCAAACTGGCGCGCGACGCGGCGCAGGTTCTCCGCGTCGAGCAGCATCCGCTCGATCAGCTGGTGCACGGCCTTGCCGGGCTCGGTGAGGCCGGTCAGCCGCTTGCCGCGCCGGATGAAGATGTCGACGCCGAGCTCGTCCTCCAGGTCCTTGATCTGCTTCGACACACCCGACTGCGACGTATACAGCACGTTCGCAACCTCGGTCAGGTTCATGTTCTGGCGCACGGCCTCGCGCACGAAGCGCAGTTGCTGAAAGTTCATGGGTAGGCCTCTTGGGCTGTCTTTTATCTGGTTGTTCGATGAATCCGTTGCCTGCCTTGCCGGGCGTGCCCGGCACGCGCAGCGCGAGGCGTCAGCGCGCCGGGAACACGCGCACCGCGCGCGGCACGGCCGTCGCGCCGTCGCCGACCTGCAGCGCGAGCGCGCGCCACGCGTCGCGATCGAGTTCCGCCTCGAGCGCGCCGCCGGCGCGCGCCTCGAGCTCGACGCGCACCGAGCCGCCGAGCGGCACGACGCGGCGCACGTCGACCGCGATGCCGTCCCGATGCCCGCCGTCCGCCGGCCGGAGCTGCAGGTCATGCGGGCGCACGTATGCGTTCGCCGGCCCGGCGAAATCGGCATCGACCGCGATCGGCGCGGCGGCGCCATCGGCCACGAAGCCGCGCTCGGCGACCGTGCCCGGCAGCCGGTTCGCCGCGCCGAGGAATTCGTAGACGAACGCGCTTTCCGGATGATCGTAGACGTCCTGCGGGCTGCCGACCTGCTCGACGCGGCCGCGGTTCAGCACGACGATGCGGTCCGCCACCTCGAGCGCCTCCTCCTGGTCGTGCGTGACGAAGATCGTCGAGATGTGCAGGTCGTCGTGCAGGCGCCGCAGCCAGCCGCGCAGTTCCTTGCGGACCTTCGCGTCGAGCGCGCCGAACGGCTCGTCGAGCAGCAGCACCTTCGGCTCGACCGCGAGCGCGCGGGCGAGCGCGATGCGCTGCCGCTGCCCGCCCGACAGTTCGGAAGGATAGCGCTGCGCGAGCCAGTCGAGCTGCACGAGCTTCAGCAGCTCGTGCACCTTGTCGCGGATCGCGGCGTCCGACGGCCGCTCGCGGCGCGGCTTCACGCGCAGCCCGAACGCGACGTTCTCGAATACGGTCATGTGACGGAACAGCGCGTAATGCTGGAACACGAAGCCGACCTGGCGGTCGCGTGCGCCGACCGACGCGACGTCCTGGCCCTGCAGCACGACCTGCCCCGCGTCCGCGTGCTCGAGGCCCGCGATCACGCGCAGCAGCGTGGTCTTGCCGCAGCCGGACGGCCCGAGCAGCGCGACGAGCTCGCCCGCCGGAAAGTCGAGCGACACGTTGTCGAGTGCCGTGAAATCGCCGAAGCGCTTCTGGAGATGACGTACGGTGATGCCCATTCTGGTTGCCTCTTTACGGATTCGACGAAGTGACGGCGGGACCGGCGTGCGCGGGAACGGCGTCGCGCGCGCCGGCGAGATCGGCGGCAAGGTGGCGCTCCGCGAGGAGCTTCAGCGCGAGCGTGACGAGCGCGAGCAAGGCCAGCACCGACGCCACCGCGAACGCAGCCGCGAAGTTGTATTCGTTGTACAGGATCTCGACGTGCAGCGGCATCGTGTCGGTCTGCCCGCGGATGTGGCCGGACACGACCGACACCGCGCCGAACTCGCCCATCGCGCGCGCATTGCACAGGATCACGCCGTACAGCAGGCCCCACTTCACGTTCGGCAGCGTCACGCGGCGGAAGATCTGCCAGCCGGACGCGCCGAGCACGCGCGCGGCCTCCTCCTCGTCGCTGCCCTGTGCCTGCATCAGCGGGATCAGCTCGCGCGCGACGAACGGGAACGTGACGAAGATCGTCGCGAGCACGATGCCGGGCACCGCGAAGATGATCTGCACGTCATGCGCCTGCAGCCACGGCCCGAGCCAGCCCTGCGCGCCGAACAGCAGCACGTAGATGAGGCCCGAGATCACCGGCGACACGGAGAACGGCAGGTCGATCAGCGTCGTCAACAATGCCTTGCCGCGAAACTCGAACTTCGCGATCGCCCACGATGCGCAGACGCCGAACACGAGGTTGAGCGGCACCGCGATCACCGCAACGGTCAGCGTCAGCTTGATCGCCGACCACGCGTCCGGATCGGCGAGCGACTCGACGTAGAAGCCGACGCCTTTGCGCAGCGCCTCGACGAACACCGCGGCGAGCGGCACGACGAGGAAGAAGCCGAGAAACGCGAGCGCGACGCCGGTCAGCAGCCAGCGCACCGCACGCGGCTCGCTGACGGGATCGAGCTGTCGTGCGGTGTGCGCACGCTCGGCGGTTGACGGGGTTTTCAGCACGGCGCGGGCCTCCTGGCTCATGACTGGCCTCCTGCAGGAACGGCTGCGGCGGCTGCGATCGCGGGCGCAGGACCGCTCGCGCCCTTGCCGGACGAGCCACGGCTCGTCCTGCGCTGCAGATACCACTGCAGCGTGTTGATCAGCAGCAGCATCAGGAACGACACGACGAGCATCACGACCGCAAGCGCGGTCGCGCCCGCGTAGTCGTACTGCTCGAGCTTCGTGATGATCAGGAGCGACGTGATCTCGGATTTCATCGGCACGTTGCCGGCGATGAAGATCACCGAGCCGTATTCGCCGAGCGCGCGCGCGAACGCGAGCGCGAAGCCCGTCAGCAGCGCCGGCAGCACGGCGGGCAGCACGACGCGGCGGAATGTCAGCCAGCGCGACGCGCCGAGGCACGCGGCCGCCTCTTCCTGCTCGCGCTCGAAATCCTCGAGCACGGGCTGCACGGTGCGCACGACGAACGGCAGGCCGATGAAGGTCAGCGCGACCAGCACGCCGAGCGGCGTGAACGCGATCTTGATGCCGAATGGCGCGAGGTACTGGCCGATCCAGCCGTTGGTCGCGTAGACGGCCGCGAGCGAGATGCCGGCGACCGATGTCGGCAGCGCGAACGGCAGGTCGACGATCGCGTCGACCACGCGCTTGAACGGGAACGTGTAGCGCACGAGCACCCACGCGACGAGAAAGCCGAACACGGCGTTGATCAGCGCGCCGCCGAGCGCGGCCGAGAACGTCAGCCGGTACGACGCGAGCACGCGCGGCGACGCGACGGCCGCGATGAACTGGTCCCACGACAGCGTCGCGGTCTTCAGGAACGTGGCGGCGAGCGGGATCAGCACCACGAGGCTCAAATAGGCCACCGTGATGCCAAGCGTCACGCCGAAGCCGGGCAGCGCGCTCGGCTTGCGAAAGATGTACGTCGTCATCGGATGCTCTTGCTGGGTCGAATCTCATGGGTCCGACGCGCGCGCCGGCGCAGCGAGTCGCGCCGGCGGGCCATCGGGTGTGCGGCGCATGCCGTGGCGCGCCGCTGTCGTTATGTCTGCTAGGCTTATGCCGTCACTGCGGCTTGTAAATCGAGTCGAACACGCCGCCGTCCGCGAAATGCGTCTTCTGCGCATTCGTCCAGCCGCCGAACGTGTCGTCGACCGTGTACAGCTTCAGCTTCGGGAACTGCTTCGTCAGCTCCGCCGGCACGTTCTTCGAACGCGGCCGGTAGTAGTTGCGCGCGGCGATCTCCTGGCCCTGCGGGCTGTACAGGAAGTTCAGGTACGCGTCGGCCAGCTTGCGCGTGCCCTTCTTGTCGACCACCTTGTCGACCACCGCAACCGGCGGCTCGGCCAGGATGCTCACCGACGGCACGACGATCTCGAACTTGTCGGAGCCGAATTCCTTGATCGACAGGAACGCCTCGTTCTCCCACGCGATCAGCACGTCGCCGATCCCGCGCTGCACAAAGCTCGTCGTCGCACCGCGCGCGCCGGAATCGAGCACGCCGGCGTTCTTGTAGAGCTTCGTGACGAAGTCCTTCGCGGTCTGCTCGTTGCCGCCCGGCTTGTGCACCGCGTACGCCCATGCGGCCAGGTAGTTCCAGCGCGCGCCGCCCGACGTCTTCGGGTTCGGCGTGACGATCGACACGCCCGGCCTGGTCAGGTCGTCCCAGTCCTTGATCCCCTTCGGATTGCCCTTGCGCACGAGGAACACGATCGTCGACGTGTACGGCGACGCGTTATCGGGCAGGCGCTTCTGCCAGTCCTTGTTGACGAGCCCCTTGTTCGCGAGCGCGTCGATGTCATAGGCGAGCGCGAGCGTCACGACGTCGGCCTGCAGGCCGTCGAGCACCGAGCGCGCCTGCGCGCCCGAGCCGCCGTGCGATTGCTTGAAGTTGACCGTCTCGCCCGTCTTCGCCTTCCATTCCTTGCCGAACGCCTGGTTGAAGTCCTGATACAGCTCGCGCGTCGGGTCGTACGACACGTTCAGGAACGTCGTATCGGCCTGTGCGTGCGTCGCGACGCCCAGCACCGCCGCCGCGCCCAGCGCGAGTGTTGCGATCAAGCGGCCCACCCCGCTCGCCAGCCCCGTTTTGCGCTTCACCATCCTTGGTTCTCCAGTGTTGTCGTGTTGTCGGCATTGCGATGTGGGGCCAGTCTATCGAACGGGTTACATGATTAAAAATAATCGTTCTTCATTTTTTAATACTGAAAAGTGCTAACGCCGTCGGGATGGACGGTTGCGGCAGACAAACCGGCGCCCCGGCGTCGCGCGATCGCGCCGGAATCGCCGCGATCGCGACGAACCTCACGTAACACTTGAAATTCGCGAAGTACTGTATAAAAATACAGCTCACTGTCTATCCATACAGTTGAGCCATGACCAAACTCACCGCCCGTCAGCAGCAAGTGTTCGACTTGATTCGCCGCGCGATCGAGCGCTCCGGCTTTCCGCCTACGCGTGCCGAGATCGCGGCCGAGCTGGGCTTCAGCTCGCCGAATGCGGCCGAAGAACACCTCCGCGCGCTCGCGCGCAAGGGCGTGATCGAGCTGGCGGCCGGCGCGTCGCGCGGCATCCGCCTGCTCGGCATCGACGACATGCCGCATCAGTTCACGCTGCCGCACGCCGGCCTGATGCAGCTGTCGCTGCCGCTCGTCGGCCGCGTCGCGGCCGGTAGCCCGATCCTTGCGCAGGAGCACATCTCGCAGCATTTCGCGTGCGATCCCGCGCTGTTCTCCAGCAAGCCCGACTACCTGCTGAAGGTGCGCGGCCTGTCGATGCGCGACGCCGGCATCCTCGACGGCGACCTGCTCGCCGTGCAGAAGCGCACGGAAGCGAAGGACGGCCAGATCATCGTCGCGCGTCTCGGCGACGACGTCACGGTCAAGCGCCTGAAGCGCCGCCCCGGCGGCCTCGAGCTGATCGCGGAGAACCCGGATTACGAAAACATCTTCGTCAAGGCCGGCAGCGCGGAATTCGCGCTGGAAGGCATCGCCGTCGGGCTGATCCGCTCGGGCGAATTCTGACAATCCGTCTCGCTCAGGAGAACACCATGGAACGCCTTGCCCGCCTGCTGCCTTTCCGTCAATTCGGCCGTCTGCGTCACCTGCGCGGCCGCACGCCCTGCGCGCCGCTGTCCGCGGCGCCCGTCGGTCATGAAGAAGTCGCAGTCGAACGGCAGGCGTCCCTGCTGCCGTCGGCGCTGCCCGCGTTCGCGCGGGTATCGCTGAACGCCGGCCTGAATCACGCGGAACCCGCGCGTCGTGCGCCGGTGCGTGTCTATCACGGCCGGTCGCGCCTGATCATGGTCGGAACGATCGATGCGGTGTGCCGGATGATCGATCGCTGTATTGCGGAGGAACGTTCTGCCGCGCAGGGTGGTCTCTGATTGCGGAACGTTCCCGCGCCGGAGGCGCCGTGAATCACGCACCGGGCCGCCCGAAGCGGCTCAAGCCCCTGTTGATCGTCGCATTGGTTGCCGCCTTGCTGGCGGCGGTCGGCTACGCATACGCATCACCGTATGTCGCGCTCGGCCGCCTGAAGGCGGCCATCGACGCGCGTGATGCGCAAACGGTCAGCGAATATGTCGATTTTCCGTCGCTGCGCATCAGTCTCAAGCAGCAGGTCACCGACGAGTTGATGCGCCGGATCGACGCGAAGCGGCAGGACAACAATCCGTTCGCCGTGATCGGTGCGTTGATCGGCTCCGCGTTGATCGGGCCGCTGGTTGACGCGTATGCGACGCCCGCAGGCGTCGCTGCGCTGATGAGCGGGATACCGCCCCGCGGCAATCCGGGCGAGCGTCCGCCCGAATGGGCGGCGCAGCCGCCGAGCGGCACGGTCGGCACGCAGGCTGCCGGCGCGGCGAATCCGCCTGCGGGCAGCGCGCCGGCTGCATCGCCGCCGGCGCCGCCAACCGACCACGCGCACGCAACCGTGCCCGAGAGACGGCCAACGAGCGCCGGGTACCGGAACATCGACGAGTTTGTCGTGACCTACCAGCGCAACGTCGATGGCGCGCGCTACGCGGCGATCTTTCATCGCGAAGGCCTGTTTTCGTGGAAGCTGTCCGCAGTCGATCTGCACGGCTGAACCGGCAGCCTGCCGATCCCGGCCGCACCCCGCGCACGTCGTGAGCCGGCGCCGGTCAGGCGCTCACTTCACAGTCGCAGCTTCGCGTTCGCGAGCGATTTCGGCTTTCTGTTCTTCCGCCGTCGAGCAGGCCACGAGGATGCTGCAACTCACCCGATCGAGCAGCTGGGTGTTGCCTGACCCCATCCACCATCTCGACAGGCCGCTGCGGCAGCGGTGCCCGACCACGATCAGGTCGACCTTCAGTTCCGACGCGAGATTCGCGATCTCGTCGATCGGGTAGCCGAACGCGAAATGCCCTTCGGCCTGCAGTCCCCGGTCGCGCAACCAGTCCACCCCCTCCTGCAGGATTTCACGCGCAGTTTCCTCGAAGCGGCCGCACGCGACGTCGGTCAGCAGGCCGGCGCTTTGCGCGATGCTCGAACGCATGTCGACGACGGACAGCAGATGCGTCTCCGCCTTCAGGTCCAGCGCGAGATTGGCACCGCAACGCAATGCCTTGCGTCCCTCGAGCGTGCCGTCATAGCACAGCAGAATCTTGTTGTAGCTAGCCATGAATCCTCCCTATCGCAACAACGAACCCTACGCAATCATCATGGTGCGCCGCAATTCAGGACGCAAGGGATGGAAAACGCTGATTCGCCCCGTGCGGCTTGTTCGCGATGATGCAGTGCATGATCCGCGGCACTCAGCCCGCGTATCGTGCATGCACGCCCTGAAGAGACGCAGCCGATGCACTAGAATGGCCCGTCGGTGTCGCCTGTTCGCATCACGCATGCGTGTCGCGAAACGTCGCCGGACCGGACCATGACCGTGCGACACGCGTTCGGCCGAACCGTTCGCGCACCGATAGGCGCGCACGATTTCGCCCGACACGTTTGCTACGCTACACCTCCAACGACAATCTCGCCCATGTCCGTCGCACCGATCGATTTCCAGAACGTCGAAAAGCGCTATGGCGGCAAGCTCGTCGTCAACGGCCTCTCCTTTCGCGTGCACGCCGGCGAGTGTTATGGCCTGCTCGGCCCAAACGGCGCCGGCAAGACCACGACGCTGAAAATGCTGCTCGGCATCACCTATCCGGACGCCGGCGCGATCTCGCTGTGCGGCGAGCCGGTTCCGTCGCGCGCGCGCCATGCCCGTCAGCGGGTCGGTGTCGTTCCGCAATTCGACAATCTCGATCCGGATTTCACGGTTCGCGAGAATCTGCTCGTGTTCAGCCGCTATTTCGGCCTGTCGGCCCATGACGCGCGCGCGCTCGTGCCGTCGCTGCTGGAATTCGCGAAGCTCGAGAACAAGGCGGATGCGAAGGTCAGCGAGCTGTCGGGTGGCATGAAGCGGCGGCTGACGCTCGCCCGCGCGCTCGTCAACGATCCGGACGTGCTGGTGCTCGACGAGCCGACCACGGGGCTCGATCCGCAGGCGCGGCACCTGATGTGGGAGCGGCTGCGTTCGCTGCTTGCGCGCGGCAAGACGATCCTGATCACCACGCACTTCATGGAGGAAGCCGAGCGGCTGTGCGATCGCCTGTGCGTGATCGAGGAAGGCCGGAAAATCGCCGAAGGCGCGCCGCACGCGCTGATCGAATCGGAAATCGGTTGCGACGTGATCGAGATCTACGGTCCCGAGCCGTCCGCGCTGCGTGACGAACTCGCCGCCTATGCGGTGCGTACCGAGATCAGCGGCGAGACGCTGTTCTGCTACGTGAGCGATCCGGAGCCGCTCAACGCGCGGCTCAAGGGCCGCACCGGATTGCGCTGTCTGCATCGACCCGCCAATCTGGAGGACGTGTTCCTGCGGCTGACGGGCCGCGACATGCAGGACTGACCTGACCGATCATGGACGTACGCGACTATTCCACTTCCGCCCCGTCCGCGCCGCCGCGCGAATCGCGCTTCGCGATCGCGATGCCCGCCAACGCGACCAACTGGTTCGCGGTCTGGCGCCGCAACTACCTCGTCTGGCGCAAGCTCGCGGTCGCGTCGATGATCGGCAATCTCGCGGATCCGATGATCTACCTGTTCGGGCTCGGTTTCGGTCTTGGCCTGATGCTTGGCCACGTGGACGGCGTGTCGTACATCGCGTTCCTCGCGGCCGGCACGGCCGGGTCGAGCGTGATGATGTCCGCGAGCTTCGAGGCGATGTATTCGGGCTTCTCGCGGATGCACGTGCAACGCACGTGGGAAGCGATCATGCACACGCCGCTCGCGCTCGGCGATATCGTGCTCGGCGAGATCGTCTGGGCGGCCAGCAAGGCCATGCTGTCCGGCGCGGCGATCATGATCGTCGCCGGCCTGCTCGGCTACGCGAGCTTCCCGTCGATGCTCGCGGCGCTGCCGGTCATCGCGCTCGCCGGCCTCGCGTTCGCCAGCGCCGCGATGATCGTCACCGCGCTGGCACCGTCATACGATTTCTTCATGTTCTATCAGACGCTCGTGCTGACGCCGATGCTGCTGCTGTCGGGCGTGTTCTTCCCGCTCACGCAGCTGCCGGAAATCGCGCAGCATGCGGCGCATGCGCTGCCGCTCGCGCACGCGGTCGAACTGATCCGGCCCGCGATGCTCGGCCGGCCCGCGTCGCACGTCGGCACGCACGTCGCCGTGCTGGCCGTCTATGCGATCGGCGGTTTCCTGCTGTCTGCGTGGCTGTTCCGGCGGCGGATGATGCGCTGAAACCGGTGCGTTGCGCACCGGGAACTTCCGAGTGCGATGCGCTCGCGTATTGCACATTGCTGGGACATCGGCGGCACTTCGGTGGCACTTCGGTGGCACATTCGCGCCTCGTCTCGAGCGCCTCGCAATCATCCGGCTGTCCTGTGCGGCGACTCGTCTGCCCCGGCAATCCGGGGCTGCGGCTTCTGCCGACGTCGTCGCGCACGAAGCCGCCGGCGCGGCGCATGCGACCGTTACTCGTCGTCGTCGCTCCAGGGAATCTCGACGTCCGTCAGGAATGCGACGGTCGCGAGCGGGCCGCCCTCGTGGCGACCGAGCTTGCCGTCGGCGCGATGCCATTCGACGCGGAACTGCGTACCGGGATCGTCGGCCACCAGATAGACCGAGCGCAGCTCTTCGGGGTCCGCGTCGTCGATCGGGCCGTCGAACGACACGAGCATCTTCTGCGGCCACAGCCCGTTGACCGGATCGTAGACGCGGTCGCCCTGCGGAATGTCGATGCTGGCGTCGACGCCGATCGTTGCGGACGCCTCGACGATCATCGTACCGAGCGCGCTCAGCACGGCGGTCGCGCGTGCCGAATTGGCCTGGCGAATCGCGAGATCACCACGCGTCAGCGCCTTTTCGAGTCGAGGATGAATCTTGGGTTGGGTCATGCGTTTTCCTGATTGCTTCTTGTGGGTGGCGCCGCACGCACCAAGCGGCGGCGCCGGATGAATATGACGATTACCTGGGCCGGCCCGTCCGGCACGGCCCGGCGCGTCCGCCTGCGCGCTCCCGGGACGACGATCCCGTGCTCGATGTTCCGGACCATGGATGCGAAACCCGACGCCCGATCGGTCGTCCTTGCCAGCACGCCGCCTGCCGGGCGTCTCCTGCGACCGCATCCGAACAGGGTATCCCGGCCCATTGCGCCGGCTGCCGCAATGCAACGGCCGAACCTTGGCGACCGGGCACCCGCGACTGGCGCTCCGCTAGAACCCGAACGCCAGCGCAAGCAGCCCGCTCGCGATCCCGAACAGCACGACGAGCACCGAGACGATCACCAGCATGTACGGCTTGAACGAGCGTGCGAGCATCGCGAGCGACGGCACGCTGATCGGCGGCAGCGTCATCAGCAGCGCGCCGGCCGGGCCGACGCCCATGCCGAGCGACAGCATCGCCTGGATGATCGGCACCTCGCCTGCCGTCGGAATCACGAACAGCGTGCCGGCGATGGCGAACGCGACGATCCAGCCGATGTGGTTGCCGATCTCCGGGCCGATGTGCGGGAACAGCCACGCACGCGCGGCGCCGAGCAGCAGCACGAGCACGATGTATTCGGGCACGAGCCGCACGGTCATCCGCGCCAGTATCTTGATCCAGCGCACGAACGGATTGCCGGCTGCCGCCTGCTCGGCTGCCAGTGCCGCAAGCCGCGTGTCGTCGATGCTGCGGTCCTCGGGACGCGCAATGCGATTCAGCAGGTAGCCGATCCCGAACACCATCGCGATGCCGAGCACGAGCCGCAGCGCACTCCAGTGCCAGCCGAGCACGAAGCCCATGAACACCAGCGCCGCGGGGTTCAGCACCGTATTGCCGAGCCAGAACGCGACCGCGCCGCCCGGCGATGCGTGCCGCTCGCGCAGGCCGGCGACGACGGGCGCCGCGCAGCACGTGCACATCATCCCCGGCAGCGACAGCAGGCCGCCCGCGGCGACGCTGCCGAAACCCGTCTTGCCGAGCACGCGCGCGACCCAGTGCGCGGGCAGCAGCGCCTGCACCGCCGAGCCGAGCAGCAGCCCGAGCACCATCGCCTGCCAGATCGCCTTGCCGTACGCCCACGCGTAGTCGAGCGCAGCCTTCATCGACGGCTCCGGCGGCGCCGACGATGCGCCCATCAGGATCGACTGGCCGATCGAATGGTGCTCCGCGGCGACGAACGCCTTGTTGTAGTACGGAAACCATTTCACGTAGAACAGGCCCGCGACCGCGATCAGTAGAAAGGTCATCCAGCCGAGCGCGGGATTGAGTGCTGTGCGTTTGGTCGTCATTTTCTCTGCTCAATGCCTGTCGTGGATTCCATGCTGCCGGCTGTCGCCGGCAGTCCCGCCTGCGCAAGCTGCGCGAGCAGCGCCGTCGCCTGTTCGCGGGCATCGGCCGCATTGGGCCGGAACCGGAACGTCAGGGCCCGGCTCGGCTTGCCGAACTGCTCGCCGTAGGTGCGCGCATAGGCGGGATCGTAATGCCGGTCGATCAGTTCGCCAAACAGTTCGGCGCGCGCACCGGCGTCGACCAGCGCGCTCCAGCGGGCGACCTGGTCGCGGCTGTGCAGGCCGATCAGCCGCTCGAGCTGCGCCTTGAACGCGGCCGGTTCATCGAACAGATGGCCGTAATCGTCGAGCAGGAATGCGATGCGCTCGTCGTGCGCCGCGTCGACCTGGACCCACGGCCCGGCGTGAAACGCCTGCAGCAGCGCGAGCGGCAACTGCACGAGCCCGATCTTGCGGCTCTCGGATTCGACGAACACGGGCCATGCCGGATCGAAGCGCCCGAGCGTCTCGACGAGCCCTGAATCGAACGCCTTCTGCGACGGCTGCGGCACGCCCGGCAGCGCGCCGAGCAGCGAGCCGCGATGGCGCGCGAGCGCCTCGAGATCGAGCGTCTGCGCGCCGACGTCGCGCAGCGCCTGCAGCAACCGCGTCTTGCCGCAACCCGTGTGGCCGACGAGCGCGATGTAGCGGAATCGGGTCGGCAGCGTGTCGAGCGCCGTGCAGACCGAACGGCGGTACGCCTTGTAGCCGCCGTCGAGCTGGCGCGCCTGCCAGCCGATCAGGTTGAACCATGTCGTCATCGAGCCCGAACGCTTGCCGCCCCGCCAACAGTAGATCAGCGGCCGCCAGTTGCGCGGCCGGTCGGCGAACGTCGTGTCGAGGTGACGGGCAATGTTGCGCGCGACGATCGCCGCGCCGACGCGCGTCGCCTCGTACGGCGACACCTGCCGGTACATCGTGCCGACGAGCACGCGCTCCTCGTTGCTGAGCACGGGCGCGTTCAGCGCGCCGGGGATGTGATCCTCGGCGAACTCGAGCGGCGTGCGCACGTCGATGATCTCGTCGAACTCGCCGGCGCGATCGAGGGTGACAATCAGGTTCTTCAATTTGGCGTCAAACGAAAGCGGAGCGGCGTCGCGGGCCGCATCGGCGCAGGGGATGGATCGGTGATTATCTCACGCGGCGGCCGCGCGAGCCTCGGGCGGGCGACGGCACGGCCGGCACCGCCGTGATCGCGTCGATCAGATGATCGCGGAACGCGCGCACCGACATCGGCAGGTCGCGCCCCGCCATCGTCTGCACCTGGATGCTGCGCTCGCGCAGTTGCGGGTTTGAGAGCGGCACCACGACGAAGCCGTCCGCGTGGCAGCGGTCGCGCACCGACAGCAGGCCGGCGAACATCACGGCGCCTGTGTGTTGCGCGTACCGATATATCGACGCCGTGTTGTTGCTGGTCAGGTCGGGCTCGAGCAGCACGCCATCGAGTGCGCACGCAATGTCGATCAGCTGGCGCACCGTGGTGCCCGGCTCGGGCAGCGCGTGCGGATACCGTGCGACGTCGGCAAGTGACACCGCATCGCGTGCGGCGAGCGGGTGGTCGCGCCGCACCAGCGCGTAAACGGGCGCCCGTTCGGTATGCTCGACGCGCACGCCCTTCTCCGGCGCGAGGCTGAAGGTCAGCGCGACGTCCACATCACCGTCGCGCACGCGCCGCGTCGCGTCAGCCGGCGACACGACCCACACGGAGAAATCGACGCCCGGGTGGCGCGCCTTGAAGCTCGCGAGCACACCCGGCAGGAAGTCGATCGCGAACCCTTCCGAACACGCGATCTTCAGCAGGCTGCCGTGCAGCGCGTCGAGCCCGCCGATCTCCTTCATCACGTGCTCCGCCTCGAGCAGGCTGCGCTGCGCGAAGCTCAGCAAACGCTCGCCCGCCTCCGACAGCGCCATGCCGCGCGGCCGCCGCTCGAACAGCGGCGTGCCCAGCTCGCTTTCGAGCTTCGCGATCTGGCGGCTGACCGCCGACACCGCGACGTGCAGCCGCGCGGACGCGTCGCTGAGCGAACCGGTGCGCGCCACTTCGACGAAATACCGCAATCCGAGGCCGTGCAGGAAGGCCGCCATCGTTCTGTCCCCCGGCCATCGGCGGCCGTCTCGCTTTGCCTTTTCGGCAAAGAGAGGTTCGAAATTCGATCATTGTGACAAGAAAAACGGCTTTCTAGAATCGATCGCACCTCGGGTCGCCTGCCCGCGCGGCCCGCCGCCGGACAGCCATGCACCAGAGCCGGAGCCATTGCCGAACACCCACTCCGGTCAATCGTCTTGCCGCGGAACCACAGGAGATATGTCTTGAGCCGCACCGCCGCCCTCCAGCACGCACTGAACCAATTCGAATCCGGCGCGTTCTTCGCCACCCTGAGCCGCCGCATCGGCCTGCGCACCGAAAGCCAGGAAAGCGGCTCGGCCGCCGCGCTGCTCGCGTACCTGACCGACGAGATCGCGCCCGAGGCCGAGCGCCTCGGCTTCACGACCCGCATCGCGGACAACCCCGTCGACGGCGGCAGCCCGTTCCTGCTCGCGTCGCGGCACGAGGACGACGCATTGCCGACCGTGCTGATCTACGGCCACGGCGACGTCGTGCGCGGCTACGACGCGCAGTGGCGCGCACCGCTGTCGCCGTGGTCGCTGACCGTCGACGGCGACCGCTGGTACGGCCGCGGCAGCGCCGACAACAAGGGCCAGCACTCGATCAACCTCGCCGCGCTCGCGAGCGTGCTGGCCGCGCGCGGCGGCCGCCTCGGCTTCAACGCCAAGCTGCTGATCGAAATGGGCGAGGAAACCGGCTCGCCGGGCCTCGACGCGCTGTGCCGCCGCGAGCGCGACGCGCTGGCCGCCGACGTGCTGATCGCGTCCGACGGACCGCGCATCTCGGCCGACCGCCCGACCGTGTTCCTCGGCTCGCGCGGCGCCGTCAATTTCAGGCTGAGCCTGCGCGCGCGCGACGGCGCGCATCATTCGGGCAACTGGGGCGGGCTGCTGCGCAACCCGGCGATCGTGCTCGCGCACGCGCTGGCGAGCCTCGTCGACGCGCGCGGCACGATTCGCGTCGCCGGCCTGCGCCCGCCGCCGATTCCGGCCGCCGTGCGCGACGCGCTCGCCGATCTGACGGTCGGCGGCGGGCCCTGCGATCCGGCCATCGACGCAGACTGGGGCGAACCGGGCCTCACCGCGGCCGAGCGCGTGTTCGGCTGGAACACGCTCGAGATCCTCGCGTTCAAGGCCGGCAACCCCGAGCACCCGGTCAACGCGATTCCGCCCGCCGCGTATGCGCACTGCCAGCTGCGCTTCGTCGTCGGCACCGATTGGGACGCACTCCATGCGCACCTGCGCGCGCACCTCGACGCGCATGGTTTCGCCGATGTCGACATCGACGTCGAGCGCGGCGCGCCGGCAACGCGCGTGCCGCCCGACGATCCGTGGGTGCGCTGGGCCGTCGCGTCGCTCGCGCGCACGACCGGCAAGAAGCCCGCCGTCCTGCCGAACCTCGGCGGCACGTTGCCGAATGAAGTGTTCTCCGACACGCTCGGGCTGCCGACGCTCTGGGTGCCGCACTCGTATCCGGCGTGTGCGCAGCACGCGCCCGACGAGCACCTGCTCGGCAGCGTGGTGCGTGAGGGTCTCCAGATGATGGCGGGACTCTTCTGGGATCTCGGCGACGCCGCGCCTCCCGTTCGCCGCGCGGTGCTCGACGCCGCCGGCGCCGGTCTTTGACGCGCCGCCGCCGCGAATATCGCCTGCATCGTCAATCGTCCACACCTCCACGGGACACGCGCACACGATGAACACCACGACCCTGACCACGCCGGAAACCGTTCGCCCCACCGCCGCGAAGACGCGCCGCATCATCCTCGCCGCGTCGATCGGCAACGCGCTCGAATGGTTCGACCTGATCGTCTACGGCTTCTTTGCGGTGACGATCGCGAAGCTGTTCTTCCCCGCGACGAGCGAGGCGACGTCACTGCTGCTCACGCTCGGCACGTTCGGGCTGTCATACCTGATCCGCCCGATAGGCGGCTTCGTGCTCGGCGCGTACGCGGACCGCGCCGGACGCAAGGCATCGCTGCTGCTGTCGATCGGAATGATGATGGGCGGCACGCTGCTGATCGCCGCGATGCCGACCTATGCATCGATCGGCATCCTCGCGCCGCTCGGGATCATGCTGTCGCGGCTGATGCAGGGTTTTTCCGCCGGCGGCGAATTCGCGAGCTCGACTGCGTTCCTCGTCGAGCACGCGCCGCAACGGCGCGGCTTCATGTCGAGCTGGCAGTTCGCGAGCCAGGGGCTCGCGACGCTGCTCGCGTCGGGGTTCGGCGCGCTGCTGACGAGCACGCTGACGCCCGCGCAGCTCGAAAGCTGGGGCTGGCGCGTGCCGTTCCTGTTCGGTCTTGCGATCGGGCCGGTCGGGCTGTACATCCGCCGCTACGTCGACGAAGGCGTCGAGTTCAAGACGCAAGCGCGTTCGGAAGCGCCCGTGCGCGAACTGTTCGCAGACCAGAAGATGCGCGTGCTGCTCGCGATCGGCGCGCTCGTGATCTCGACCGCGGTCAACTACATGGTGCTGTACATGCCGACCTATGCGATCAAGCAGCTCGGACTGCCTGCATCGACCGGCTTCGCGGCGACCCTCGCGACCGGCTTCGTGCTGACGCTCGTCACGCCGCTCGTCGGCCACTGGTCGGATCATGTCGGGCGAATCCGCATGATGACGGCCGCGGCGCTGCTGATGCTCGTCACGGTCTGGCCGACGTTCGCGTGGCTTACGCATCATGCGTCGTTCGCGACGATGATCGCCGCGCTGATCTGGATCGGTGCGCTGAAAGCGATGTATTGCGGCGCGCTGCCCGCGCTGATGGCCGAACTGTTCCCGGCGCAGACACGCGCGACGGGGCTCGCGGTCAGCTACAACACGGGCGTCACGCTGTTCGGCGGTTTTGCGCCGTTCGTCATCACGTGGCTCATCAGCGCAACCGGGAACCGGCTGTCGCCGGCGCTTTACCTGATGGGCTGCGCGCTGCTGAGCCTCGCGGCATTGTTCGTCGCGCGCACGCGCCTGCGGATGCGCTGATCGACGCAGCGCTAACGCGCCCGCACGGCAACGCTTGCCGCGCGGGCCATCGGGTCGCTTATCGATCCGCTTACGGCGCCGGGTTCGGCTGCAGTTCGTGCAGCGCGTCGATCTCGGCGAGGATCTCGTCCGACAGCTTGACGTCGACGCTGCCGATGTTCTCCTTCAGTTGCTCGAGCGACGTCGCGCCGATGAGGTTGCTGGTCAGGAACGGCCGGCTGTTGACGAACGCGAGCGCGAGCTGCGCGGGCGACAGACCGTGCCGCTTCGCGAGCGCGACATAGCGCGACGTCGCCGCGACCGCCTGCGGCTTGCTGTAGCGCTGGAAGCGCTCGAACAGCGTGATGCGCGCACCGGCCGGACGCGCGCCGTTCTCGTACTTGCCGGACAGCCAGCCGAACGCGAGCGGCGAATACGCGAGCAGGCCGACGCCTTCGCGGTGCGTGAATTCCGACAGCCCGTTCTCGAACGTGCGGTTCAGCAGGCTGTACGGGTTCTGGATGCTCGCGATGCGCGGCAGCCCGAGCGTCTCGGCCGCACGCAGGAATTGCGCGACGCCCCACGGCGTCTCGTTGGACACGCCGATCGCGCGCACCTTGCCCGCCTTCACGAACTCCGCGAGCACGCCGAGCGTTTCCTCGATCGGCACCGTGTACGCGTCGTCGATCCACGGATAGGCGGGACGGCCGAACGTCGTCGTGCTGCGGTCCGGCCAGTGGAGCTGGTAGAGGTCAACGTAGTCGGTCTGCAGACGCTTGAGGCTGCCGTCGAGCGCCTCGGTCAGGTTCTTGCGGTCGAACTGGTTGCCCTCGCCGCGAATGTGGCGCGGGTTGTGCGGCTGGCGCGCGGGGCCGGCGATCTTCGTCGCGAGCACGATCCGGTCGCGCAGCGCACGGTGCTGCGCGAGCCACGTGCCGATGTATTGCTCCGTGCGGCCCTGGGTTTCGGGCTTCGGCGGCACGGGGTACATCTCCGCGGCGTCGATCAGCGTGACGCCTTGCGCGATCGCGTAATCGATCTGCTCATGCGCGTCGCGCTCGGAATTCTGCTCGCCCCACGTCATCGTCCCGAGACCGATCAGGCTGACTTCGATGCCTGAATCGCCAAGTGTGCGGTATTCCATGCTGTTCCTGTCGCATCGGTGGAAAGCAGAAACGCTACCACAATGAAGCGTTTGCTTCAGTTGGCCTGCCGGTCGCCTACAGCCAACCTTCACCGGCGGGTTTCGGTCCGGATTGCGCCGTTACTGCGGCCGCTGAATGAAACACGTCGCCGACGCGTGCGCGACGATCTTGTCGTCCGGCGTCTTCAGCGTGCCCTCGGCGACGCCGAGCGAGCGCGACAGGTGAATCACGCGGCCTTCAGCGATCAGTTCGACTTCGCGCGGCACCGGCCGCAGCATCTTCACGTGCAGGTCGATCGTGCCGTAGCCGATGCCCGCGTCGAGCATCGAATGCACCGCGCAACCGGTGACCGAATCGAGCACCGTCGCCGCGAATCCGCCATGCACGCCGCCCATCGGATTCAGGTGCCGGCCGTCGGCGCGCGCCGAAAACTTCACGTAGCCGAGTTCGACCTCCACCGGCCGCATCGGGACGGTCTCGGAAATCGACGCGAGCGGCGCGTCGCCCGCCGCCGCGGCACGCAACAGTTCAAGGCCGGAAATCGAAAGCGGATTCATCGGGTGTCTCCTGATGGCAAGCGCTGTGGCGCAGTAGTAAGTTCCAAATTGGAACCGATTATTCACAACGGAAAACCGGCTGTCAACGCCGGTGCCGGCCGATGTGTTCGAGGGTCGGTTCTATAATCGCACCCGCTCTTTCCCGAACCGCCTCACGGAACCCGACGATGAAATGGGATGACATCGGCTCGCTGAACTGCTCGGTCGCGCGCACGCTCGCCGTGCTCGGCGACCGCTGGACCATGCTGATCCTGCGCAATGCGTTTCTCGGCTGCCGCCGCTTCGACGCGTTCCAGACGCAACTCGGCGTGACCCGCCACGTGCTGGCCGAACGCCTCGCGCGGCTCGTCGACGAAGGCGTCCTCGCGAAGCACGCGTACCAGGACCGCCCGCCGCGCTTCGAATACCGGCTGACCGAGAAAGGCCGCGACCTCTACCCCGCACTGCTTGCGCTGCTCGCGTGGGGCGACCGCTGGAAGGACGACGGCCATGGGCCGCCGCTGCAGTTGCGCCACCGCACCTGCGGTCAACTGATGCACGCGGTTACGGTGTGCTCCGCGTGCGGCGAACCGCTCGATCCGCGCGACGTGCAGCCCGAGGCGGGCCCGGGATGGATCGGGTCGGGCACATCGGAGGCGCCGGCGGCATCCGCCGAGTAGCTTCTTAGCATGCGGCGGCGTACCGCTCGACGTACTGACTCCCGGGATCGCAACGTGCGCGCGCAGCACGTTGCGTCACCGCCCGGTGACTTGTGCAGACGACCGATGATCGCCGACTGACGCGAATCGTTCAACCATGACGAACGGCTAACGATTCGCGATCGCGATCCTCACGCGAGCAATCGCATGTTGGATCAGCTCCGTCAATGGATGCCGTCTGCCCGTCCGGCAGCGGGATGGGCCCTCGCCACCAGCGACGTGCATTCGCGCTGGCTCGCCTGCGCGTCGCTCGCCGGATGCCGGGTCGCATCGGCAGTATCGATCGATGCAATGCCGCCAAGGCAGGCGACGTCGGTTTCAAGAAAGCCGTGGACCATCGGATAGATGATGAAGAGCGCCAGGGCGAGATACCCGGCGTACAGAAATCGAACCATGTGGCGTTGTCGTGGGCGAGTCAGTTCGCCCTGTTTACGGCATCGCGACGCGCGACTTGAGACGACGCGCGACGTGTTGCTCTGCGCGCATGCGCTGCTCGAATTCGACACGATGGTGATACCGGATGCGCTCGACCGTTTCCACGACAATCCGCTCGTGACCGGCGTGCCGGGCATCCGTTTCTACGCAGGCCGGCCGTTGTCCCCGTCGAACGGCGCGCGGGTCGGCACGCTCTGCCTGATCGGCACGCGGCCGCGCTCGCTCGACCACGACGAACAGTCGCTGCTCGGTGATCTCGCGCACATGACCGAACGCGAGATCGCCGAGCTGCACCTCGCGACCACTGACGAGCTCACGCACTTGACGAACCAGCGCGGCTTCAAAACGCTCGCGCGCCACGTGCCGGGCCTCTGCGCGCGGCTCGACAGGCGCGCGATGCCGGCCTTCTTCGGCCTGAACGACTTCAAGGCGATCTACGACCGCTTCGGCCACGCCGAAGGCGACCGCACACTCAAGACGTTCGCGGACACGCTGACAGCCACGCTGCGCGACAGTGATGTGCTCGCGCGGCCGATTCAGCCACCGCACCCCGGCGCGCTCGCCATCGCAGCCGCAATCTGCTCGGGCGTCAGGTCGCGCTGGTGCGTCGCGAGCGACCAGCGATGCCCGAACGGATCCTCGACCTGGCCATAGCGATCGCCCCAGAACATGTCGGCAGCCGGCACCTTGAGCGTCGCGCCGGCCGCGACGGCTTGCGCGATCGCCGCGTCGACATCCGGCACGAACAGGTGAAGCGCAACCGGCGTGCCCTTCAGCGTATTCGGCCCGAGCGCGCCATGTTCCGGCATCTCGTCCACGAGCATCAGCGTCGAATCGCCGATGGTCAGGCAAGCGTGCGCGAGCATGCCGTTCGGGGCCTGCAGCCGGAACTGCTCGACCGCGTTGAATGCTTGCTTGTAGAAGTCGATCGCGTCGGCGGCGCCGGCGCAGATCAGATGAGGGGTCAGCGTGCGCATTCCTTCAGGAATCGGTTTGACGGACGTGGACATGTGCGTGGCTCCTTCAGTCGGCTGTCGGTTCGAAAAGCGGGACGGGGCGCGCGATGCGTACGCCTCCGACCATACGACGGACGAGCGGATGCGGAATCGACATGTCGGGCCGAAAATTTTTCGAATCGATTCGACGTGACGTGACGTGATGCGATGCAACGCAAGGCGCAACTGCGGTTGTCTGTAAGCGCAGCGCTGAAGGCGGGCAATCGAATTGCGCGCCGCCACACGCGCCGTCATGGCCGTGCGGACTGGCGGCACCTCGGCCGCTTGCGCGTGAGTCGAGAATCGGACCGGCTTACCGCATCGTATCGGCCTGCGACGCCGACGTCGCGCATGTGTCTCGGCAGGCTTCCATCATGGCGGCCACGGCTTCGAGCGGAAGCTCGGCAAAGCGGCCGACCGGCGAGAGCACGCCGCCCGGCACCCTCGCGCGCTGCGCATGCTCGGCAAATGGATACCGGATGAGCCTGTTGCCGTAGATGTTCGGCACGCCGAAGTCCGTGACGTCGAGCCAGCGCGTGACCGCCTTTTCGCGCACGGCACCGACCATCACGAATCCGGTTTCATCGATGCGGAGCGCCAATTCCCGTCTCGAACCGATGAAAAAACCGACGCCGGCCAGTGCCAGCAATGCGGCGAGCCCCGCAACGGGCATCGGCGAACGATCGAACGTGTTGCCCCAGAAGATCAACCCGGCGAGCACGATGCATATGGCCGCCTTTCGTTTCAGGCGGCGGTTGTCGACGGGCAACGTCAACGGCAACTGCGCGAGCAGATCGCTCGACGCGGGACCGACATGCCGTCCTGCGTCATTCGGTTCGTGTTCTGCATTCGTCGATCAAGCTCCGGAGTCCCCCGTCGCGCGCCGATCAGATCTGCGGAAGATCCCTGAGCGTGCGCGCCTCTCTGGTCGCATCCACATCGAGCTCGATGCCTTCGGTTGCGTCGCGATAAACGACACGCTTCAATTTCGGGCCAACCGCACGATTTCCCGACGCGTCGAAGATCACGTAAACCTCGTCGCCGCCGGCAACGGCACGAACCACCTCCGACACGTGCGCATCGTGCGGCCTGGCGACCCACGCGCGGCTCGCCGGATTCACCTGCCCCCATCGCACATGGGTCACGCGTCCACTGCTCAGATCGATTCTGACGCCACTGACTGCAAACACCGACATCCGGACCTCCGTGGAAAAGGCAGCGGGCGTACGAATGCGTGGGTGCCGAGCGGATTCGCATCGGGCATTCGTCCGGGCCGCGGCCAGAATCCGTGATGTGCCGCGCAACAGGCTGCGGATCTCACGGCATTTCGTCGACCAAGCATGTCGGCACACGGGGGCGACGCATTCACCGTGTGCTTCGCGCGTGGGCGACGTGCACGAGTCGATCATCTCCGAATCCCGGCGTGCTTGTCCAGCGCCGGTACGCGACAGGGACGCGCAGCACCTCCGGATCGCTTTCGCCCGTCGGCAATGAAATTTGATTGGTCAGCTCGCCGAAAGACGCGCATTCGACCGTCGCCACTCAGGCACGTGATGAATCAGATTGCAGAACGATACTCGCCGTCGTACGCCCCATCGGGTCCGCTCGACAGTGGGCTCGGCACCGTTGCGCGACCGGGCACGCTTGGTCGCGCCGCTGGCGGCCGGCAAAAAAAAACCCGACAGCGACGTGAGCCGCTGCCGGGACCAAGGCATTGCCGACACGACATCGACAATGGGCCTAAGAGCAAGCTTAGGCACGAGGATCGTTGCGAACACATGTTATTCGAATGAAAGACTGTGTAGGAATGGCGTAATCAGCCAAACACCTGTTCGATTCTGCCATTGCTGCCGGTGTGACGACCGTGCACCCTTCGCAACTCGCCAAGCGGGCCGCGATGCGTTGTGCCGGACAGGAATCGCGAGCCCAACCGCGGAAGGAGAAACACGCCGACGCGATTGCCGCATGTCCGAAACGCATTCGGAACTGGCGAAGCCGGGCACACATAAGCCATGCATCTCTTTCAATTCGATTACCGACATGGAATCCGGAAACCGATGAAACTCGCGTCGCTCGTTGTTGCCACACTCGTCATGTTTGACCTGGCCGGCTGCGCCACCGTCTCGACGCCTGACGGCGGATATCGGATCGAGCCGGCCGTGACCAGAGGCTTTTGAATTCGCTCGACAGTCTGCTCGACACGCGCCGTGCGCAATGTCGTGCGGATTGACAGACGACAGGAGCGCGCCTCCCTTTCAGCCTCGACGATTCGAACTCAATGACCGTTGCGCGCTGCGCGTAATGCTCGTTCGAGTTCCTCGTGCTTGCCACTGGTCCATGCACGAGGGCCAAAGGCCACACGTGCCGATCCGACCGACGGGGAATGCGGTTTGCTCAATGACGCCGCAACATTTCCTCGAGACTATTCAATCGCATACGTGCAGCCCTGTGATGTGTGGGTCAATCGTCGAGTGCGCGCGGAATGGGAGGATCTCGCGACCATGGATATGCGAGAATCGGAGCCTCTGATCCCCTCAACAACCAGACGCCAGGGTCGCATGACCACACACATCACAATCGAATTTACCGACCATGCCGCAGAAGCGGTAGGTGATCAAACCAGCACCAGCTTTTCCTACGACCAAGGCGCGCATCTTCCGCAACCGGGCGACTTTGTCGAACTCGACAATCTGCAGCAGACGTTTCTCGTCATCGGCCGGGTGTTTTCGCTCAAGGCAAACACGAGCAGCGTCAAGCTCGTTCTCGACCTTCCTCCATCGGACGATCAGCAAGGATTCGATCCGGAGACTTCGGCGAATCTCGGCGAGTAACGCCGCCATTCGCCCCGGAGATCGCGGCGTACCGGCACACGCACCCCCATTCACCGCTGATGACCTATGTACGTTGCGATCTATATTGCAGTTGTCGCCGTCGCGAACCTGACGGTCGCGCGCTTTGGCCCGGCAGTGACGCCGGTCATTGCCTTCCTGTTGATCGGGCTCGACCTCGCGATCCGAGACCGTTTGCATCTTGACTGGCGCGGACGCGCACTGTGGACGCGGATGTTCGGCTTGATCGTGGCGGCGGGATTCGTGAGCTTTGCGCTGAACCCTGCGTCCAAAGCAGTCTCGCTGGCGTCACTGGTCGCGTTCAGCGCGGCGGCAGTCGCCAGCGCGGCCGTCTTTCAGGCCGCACGCCGCTACCCGATATTGGCTCGCGCAAATGGTGCGAACGTCGCCGGCGCCGCTGTCGATTCGATCATCTTCCCGCTGATCGCGTTCGGAACCGTATTCCCGCTGATCGCTGCGCTGCAGTTCGTCGCAAAGGTTGCCGGCGGCGCACTCTGGTCCTGGATCGTTTTTCGCAACGCTCGCGCGGCCTGAACCGACATGTCTCGTTGGCATGACGCGATGCATGCGTTTGTCGGCGAGCGTGGTCCGGGGATTGCGAAGGAGCAGGACGTGAAGACGATGCGCGAGGTAGCGCAGCACATCAATCGTCGATGCACGCGAAGCCGGGCACGACGCAGAGCACTACGATCGACGTAAGGTGAAGGCCGCAGACGCGACAGAATGAAATTCGAAATCGTGCTTGTCGTTTCGAAATTCAGAACGTGAAAAGCAAAACAGGCGCCTAAGCGCCCGTTCTACTTGAGTATTCTGTGGGGCGGCTGATGGGACTCGAACCCACGACAACAGGAATCACAATCTTAACCGCCAACCCTTACCGGACAAGGATTGCAGCCAACATTGTGGAATATTTGCCGGAAAACTGTCATTGATTATTCATCGTTTTCCGGGGCTAGTTCCACAATTTTTCGATCTGATGGTCCCCTCTTATCCGTCAGGATGACTGTCTACCACGCGCTCAGGATTGCATCGGGGACCCATCGCGCATAGGCCGGTATGGCATGCGCAGCACTCATGCAACTGTCGATTCCAGGTTGGCGTTATACTGTACATCCATACAGTATTATTTCCGCATCATGAAACCGCGCTGGGCTTACATCTGGGAGTACACGGACCTCGAATCGGGGGAGCGCCGGCGCACTTTCTTGCCTGTCACGGCCGACGAGTTCTTCAGCTGCACCGGCCAGTTCCTCCCGGACTCGAACGCGCGCGCGCTCGAGGAAACGAAGGTCGACCGCGACCTGGTGCCGCTCCGAACACCACCGGGAAAGCGCATCCCGAAGATGCCCGACTTCGACGTGCCGACCGATGACGAACTGCGCGCACTCTGGCGCAAGTACCGTGGCGAGCCTGATGTGGAGCGCCTGATTCTGGAGATCGTGACGCTGCGGAAGTCGCTCCAGAAGATCCGGGACCGGTACGACGTCACCGAACGCTGCACCCAGGACAAAGGGGATCTCGGAGACGCGAACGGTCGTCTGCTCAGGCTGTACCACCTTCTCAGGGCGGAGATGACGCGGGCCGGCATGCTGTAGCGCTCGGCACGGTAAAGGGCTTTCCCTATGGGAGATTGAGAACGCCCCGTTTATCCAATATAAATCAGGCCACGCTGCCGAAAAACAACGAAGCGCGGGGACGGGGAATGAAAAAGACGAATGTCAGCCTCGAAGGGGTGCGGGGAGCCGCGGCGCTGCTCGTCGTCATCTACCACATGGGCGGCGAACTGCCGGGACTGAATCTGGCGCCGGCCGGCTATCTCTCCGTCGACCTCTTCTTCGTGCTGTCGGGGTTCGTGATCTGCCAGGCGTACGGCGACCGCATCTCGGACGGTTCGCAATGGTGCAATTTCATGCTGCGCCGATTCGGGCGCCTGTTCCCCGCTCAGCTCGTCGCGACCGCGTTCTACTACGCCCTGTTAAACGTCCTCATCGTGGCGGCGCACGTAATCGCGGCGCCCGCGTGGCCTTACGTCGTGCCGACGCCCGGCGAAGCGCTCGCGATTGCGACGATGACACAGGGACTGCCGCTGTTCGACCACTACGTCGGGCTGCCGGTCACATGGTCGACGAGCTGCGAATTCTGCGTGTACATGCTGTTCGGCGCGCTGTGCCTCACGGTGCGCGGACACGCACGAACTGCGACCTTCCTCACGCTGTCGATCTGCGGCTATGCCGTCGCGGTCTGGGCATCGCTCGTGCCGGCGGGATGCCTGACCCGCGGCGAATGCCTGTCGATGACATACGACTATGGCTTGGCGCGGTGCATCGCCGGATTCTTCATCGGCACGCTGATCGCCGCCTTCCGCGACCGGCCGGCCGTGGTCGCGTTCACGCGCCCGCTCACGCAGATGCTGGCGCTCGCCCTCGTTGTCATACTGATCTGGGCGAGCGGCGTGCTGAACGCGCTCGCGCTCCTTTCGCCGCTCGCGTTCGCCGTGCTGGTCGCGGCTCTGTCTTCGGACAACGGGCCGGTCGCGCGCCTCTTCTCGCGGAGCGGCTTCCGGTGGCTGGGCGCGATGTCGTATGCGGTCTATCTCGCGCACGACATGTTCAGGTCGCTCCTGCACGGCATGCGGCAGCATGTGACGGGGATCGGGACGGCGATTCTGTTCGCCGCGATCTTCCTCGCCTCATCCTACATCGCCGCGCACATGCTCCACAAATACGTCGAGGTGCCGTGGCGGGCGCGCTTCTACGGTTGGGCCGACCGCCTTCGGCGACGCGTGCCACACGCCGTGGCCGACTGAGACGTGCGCTCTTAGCGCGCGGCGAGCGCTGCTGCCGTCACCTGATACCCGTCGTCATACAGCCGCTGCCGCGTAGCGGCGGCCATGGCTCGCTGCCACGTCCGATGCTGCCACTGCAATACACGCTGCTGCCTCAAACGTCCACTCGACCAGTACTACCGGATTCCGTCCTGCTCGGTATGTGGGCGCCGCAACTGGCGCGCGGATCGTTGGATGAACCGACGCGACACAGCGAAGACCCGTTGCGACTGCTCTGGCTATTGGTTCCCGCATCGGCGCGGCCCCCTGTTCTGTTGGCACCGGGAGGAAGGCACCAGTCGCTACCCCGGAGAACCGGATTTCGCGTATAGGAACTACGACGGTCTCGCGGCTTAACCACTCCTTCAGGCGTCGCGCAAGCATTTCGGCCCTCGGATAGCGCGGCGAGCTTTGGTGGGCGGCCAGTATGGCGCCCGCTCATTTTCTGATTTGAGGATGCGATATGGCGCCAAAGCCAACATGGGAGGTTTATCCGATCACGAACGCCGGCAGGCGTTCCGGATCTGCTGATCGCAGTGGAACAGCTCGACGTACAGGCGGCGACAAAGTTCGCGCCAGCTGGCCTGCGCGGGTGGCTGCGTGGCGGCGTAGACGATCCTCCGGTCAATGCTGTTCGGAAATTGGGCTGCCCGGTCGAATTCTTGTTTGCTGACTTCCGTCCATTTCGGGTCGACGAGCACTTTCGCTTGATAGATCGGGGCCGCTTCCGGCGCTGCTGCGGGCTGCTCGACAAGGGATGCGGCGAAGGCGGACTCCGCGCGTTCCAGCCGGTCAATCAGCGCCATCACGATGGAGGGCTTCGCGGCGCGGAAATACGCCTCGGCAGCTCCGACCGCATCGCCGATGCCGAAGAACTGCACGCCGAGGGCCTCGCCGTCGTAGTTGCACAATTCGGCCTCGCGCGGCACGCTTCAGGGCGTCGATCTGGTCTTCCGTCAACGCATCTGCGCGGCTCTTTTCAGCGCTAAGTTCACCGACGCGATGCCGTTATTCTCTCCGGACAGCCGCAGTGCCTCGGAAGCTGATTCATTTTCTTGCCCGCTGGCGTTCTGCGTGAGCGGGCTATTTTCATTCTGGGTGGTCATGTCTGGTTCCTCTATGGCGTGGTCCTCAATGTCCGATTCGTACAGTTGAATGTCGGGTCGGACCGTTCCCCAACAAGCTTTCAATCTGTTAGCATTCGGCGGAGTGATCTCGCGTTTGGGTGCCTCACGCACCGTGGCCTTCCGTCGACGCCCCGTCGGCGGAACTTGATCCCGGCATGTGCCGGGATTTTTTTGCCTGTATTGCCCTCAGGCGGTCGGGATCGGGAGCGCGACGATTTTCGGCGATCTTGTAGATGTAGACCTCGACGCTGCGCAGCGAGAAGTCTTGCGCCTTGCGGCGGCTAAAGTTCTCGAACTTGGCCACCTTCGACGACGGCAGGCGAGCCGTGAACAGGTCGATCAGGATGCGTCTGTTCGCATCACTATCGACGAGGGTCCAGTCACGGTCTTCTTTCGCCAAAGCGAATCCGCGTTCACGAAGGCTGTCGTACCAGTCCGCCTTGCGGCCCTTGTCCGAAACGGGAGTATCCGAGTCGAGAATTCGAAAGCCGCCAAAAGGTGGCACGAAAAATCGACCTTGCACACGTACTGGCCAAACGAAATCTCCGAGATATGACCGAAGCCTTCGAGATCCCACCAGCGGTTGAGATGGTCGGCCATGTTCTTGAGGGCGTGCTGAGTCGCGTCAGGCGTAACGATGGCACCAAGTTGCCGTTCGAGCTCGTGCACCTTCATGTCGGCTGCGCGCAAGTCTGCGTATCGCCGCTCGCGTTCCGCTGCGCTACACCTCTGCGCGCACGTGCCGCGCCGTGCGCCCGAGCGCCCGCATCCAGTGCTTGCCGGCTGCCTCCGCGCTCCCCCGATCCCAGGCGCGCACCCAAACAGGCGATGCGTTCGACGGTAGACGAAGATGGCGAGCCTCACTGGACGCAAGGAGTGGACCGTACGCGACGTGCTGGCTGACGCAAAGGCAGCGCTCGAATCTGCCCCGCCCGCGCGGGCCGACGCTCTGGCATCCAACCAATTTGCAGATGTTCGCAATATGGTCGACGCTCGGGCAGTGGGCCAGCCGGAGCCGCGCGCCGAGGTGACGGATGACGACAAGGTCTGCGCAGCTCGGTATCGCTACGCGCGAGACAACATTTGGGAAGGACACGAGCTGCCCGGCGGCTACTGGCTTAGTGATACCGGCGATGAATGGGACAAGGCCATCGACGCCGCCCGCGCAGGAGACTGCGATGCGTGACCTCTTCCTTTACGTGCTCCTCATCGCTGCGTTCGTGGTCGGCATGAAGAGCTGCGCCGATTCGGACTGGGGACCACGTGAACAGCCCGCAAACGTAGGCGCAAGCCGATGAGCACGCGGCCCCTCAACGAGATCAACCACGACTACCTGCACATGCTGCAGCGCAATCCCGGGCTCGTGCTCCTGATTCTCGACGAGCTCGCGATGTGCCATCACAACGCGCGCATGAACAGAGCGAACGCCGACGGGCATGCGACCGACATCGGGCACGGCGTAAGGGTGGTCCATCAGTACCACCACACGACCGACGTGACTGTCAAAATGGATTACGTAGAGGTGGCGCTGTGAGCACAATCATCAGCCCATGCGGGCGATTCCGCTATCGCCTTGAACGCGAGGTTGGAATTGACGGCCTGACGTTCGCCTATTTCGGCATGAACCCGTCGACGGCCGATGCCACGGTTGACGATGCGACGGTGCGCAAATGGATCGGCTTCACGAAGGTCAACGGCGGACGGCGGTTCATCGTCGGCAACGTGTCGGCCTACCGCGCGACGGACGTCAAGGAACTGGCCGACGTCCTGATAACGCCGGATCAATGGCGGGCGAATCTCGACCACATCAACGAGATCATCGCCGATGCAGATGTGCTCGTACCGTGCTGGGGTAATCGGTCGAAAGCCCCTCGACATATGCGCAACGACTTCGATACGTTGCTCGCCATGTTGCAGACGAGCGGGAAGCCCGTGAAGCATTTCGGCCTGACAGCGAGCGGAGATCCGAAGCATCCGCTGATGCCGGCCTACGCCACCCCTCTCATCGAATGGAGCCGCCCGTGAAAGAGCGCCCGATCCTTTTCAGCGGCCCGATGGTGCGCGCCATCCTCGACGGCCGCAAGACGCAGGCCCGGAGCGTCTTCAAATTGCCTGGGAAGCGTGAGATCGACTATGTCGAGCTTGAGCGGCTTGCAGCTGAGCTGCGACCTGGTCCCGCTTGCGTCGTGCCCGTACGGTCGCAAACAAGAGTACCTCTGGGGACGCGAATTGACGGTAATCGAGACGAAACTGACGGAGCTCAAAGGCAAGAGACGAACTAGGTTCCCTGCTCGTCACACCACTGGATTGCCCAGCGCTTTGCGGAATCAAATGCCGCTTCCTCAGAAGGAAAGTCCCCTAGATCGCCTGAGTACTTTACCTCGACTGCAGTGGCTCCTGACGCCGCAGGGCGATAGATCTTTGCCCGTCCGTAAAAATGGCCGCCCTCGTCAAGAGGCGTCGCATCGATGTGAAACCCCTTGTACTCGAATTGCATAACGGTCTCCTCGAGGCAATAGCGTAAATCCTAGCATGACCGAAGCAGCACAACGCATATTGGAAGTGACCCGGACAAATTGGGGGTTGAGACGAGTAGCTACCTGACCGTCGACGAGCTCGCCGTACTAATCGGAGGCAAGCCCCCCAGCTTTGCCTGAATGAAACGGTGGCTCGAGCGCAATCGCTGGCCGTATGCCGTCAACATCGCCGGCGTGCCGCTCGTGACGCGCGAGTATCACCATGCCCGCATGAACGGCGCCGCACCGCTCGCGCCGGCGAGCATCGCTGCTGACGAAGAAGAACCGAATTTCGACGCACTCGCAGCATGATCGGATGACGAAAACGCCCGGACGGATTTCCGTTCCGGCTCTATGCCAACTGCGGGGCGCACCAGGTCAGCTTCGGATACAAGCTGCCGAACGGGCGCTGGGCGTTCCGCCTGGGCTATTGCGAAAAGCAGGCGAAGGCGCGCGGCGTGCCGTTCGAACGGTTTGCGCTGCGCGACATGCGACCGGCCGCCGTGACCGATCGGCAGGAGGAAGGCGACGATCGCATCATCGATGCGACCGGCGATACAGATGAGCGCATGGTGCGAAAGACGTACGATCGACGTCGCGCGCGGAAAGTACGGGCGACCCTCTAGTCACAATCTACCCTAGACCCTCGACAGATACGTATTCGTCGGCCTCGGGCACATAGACGTAACCGTCAGCGGTACTGTAGCGAGCAAGTTCATACACCGCACGCGGAGGCCACGGACGAAGCGACCTTGGCCGATATCGACTGGCCGCAGTAAGAAGGGGATGTGCGGACGAACGCGGCGTTGATGCTTGTATCAATCCGCCATCGTGTCAAGACCTCCGCGAATATGCACCGATCCGTGTGGCAGCATCCTGTGTCCGCGAATCCGGGGGTATTGCCGTGAATAGAGAGACCCAGAACAAACTAGACGCACAGATGAATCGCTACAGCGAGCATCTGTATGCGAATGCGCTTTCGGTTGCTGATGAATGGAGCTACTTACAGTGGATCTGCGTAGGCGACAATCGCGCCTGTGATGTATGTCGGAAGCGAGACGGGCGAGTATTCCATATCTCAGATCCAATTTGGCGGTTGCTACCGCCGATTCATCCTGGCTGCCGATGCCACTTTCGATTGCGGCGCCAGAGCGATCTAGATCGGCTCGGGTTGCTCGTTTCGTCCGGGCATGAATTTATGGACGAAACAGGCGCGCCTCGGTAAAGACAAATCGTGCGCGAAAATTTCGGACTGTTCGTGTGTGAAATCGTCCGCGAAGCCGTACCAAACGCGCACGACGCCCGACTTCTGACATTCCCCGGATGTCGGATCTACGACGCAAAAAGGCCCGCTCAATGGCGGGCCTTCTGCTCAATCCTCCAAATTTTGGAATCACATCTTCCAAAATTTGCAACACATCAGCGCTCATGCGCTGCAAGTGCTTGAATTTTTTGGGGTGGCTGATGGGACTCGAACCCACGACAACAGGAATCACAATCCTGGACTCTACCAACTGAGCTACAGCCACCACTGATACTGCTTCTTCTCCACCGCCGCGTTGTTTCGTGTTCAGCAGCAGAGAAATGAGATTATATGGGGTCTCTTTAATCTTGCCAAGCGTTTTTTTCAAAAATTTCGTCGACAGCGAAAAGATGTGCGCGCGCCTCGTCGAACACGGCCAGATCGCCGCGCGCGAGCTTCTTGCTGTCGGACAGCACGCGTCGCCAGCCGCGCGCACCCGCCACGCCGCGATACAGCCCGAGCGCATGACGCACGACCGCGCCCAGGTAGGTGCCGCGCTTGAGTTCCGCCGCGCAGTATTCGATCAGCCGCGCTTCCGCTTCCTCACGCGTCGGCGCCGCATCGTTCGCGCCATAGAACCGCGCGTCGACGCCCGCAAGCAGATACGGATTGTGATACGCCTCGCGGCCGAGCATCACGCCGTCCACGTGCTCGAGATGCTGTGCGACCTCGTCGAGCGTCTTGATGCCACCGTTGATGACGATCTCCAGCGCCGGAAAATCGCGCTTCAGCCGATACGCATAGTCGTACTTGAGCGGAGGGATCTCGCGATTCTCCTTCGGAGACAACCCTTTCAGGATCGCGTTGCGCGCGTGCACGACGAACACCTCGCAGCCCGCGTCGGCCACCGTGCCGACAAAGTCCCGAACGAACGCGTAGTCCTCGACCGCGTCGACACCGATCCGGTGCTTGACCGTCACCGGCACCGACACCGCGTCGCGCATCGCCTTCACGCAATCGGCAACCAGTTGCGGCTCGTTCATCAGGCACGCGCCGAACGCGCCGCGCTGCACCCGCTCCGACGGGCAACCGCAGTTCAGGTTGATTTCATCGTAGCCCCACTGCTCGCCGAGCTTCGCGGCGCGCGCGAGATCGTCCGGCTCGCTGCCGCCGAGTTGCAATGCAACCGGCGATTCGCTCGGCGTGAACGCAAGATGCCGCTGCGCGTCGCCGAACAGCAGCGCGCCGGTCGTGATCATCTCCGTGTAGAGCCATGTATTGCGCGTGAGCGTGCGGTGGAAGGACCGGCAGTGACGGTCAGTCCAATCGAGCATGGGCGCCACGGACACGCGGCGTGGAGGAAGCGAAGACGAAGCGGACATGGAATTCGGGCAGCGAACGGCGCGGAAACAACCCGCCATTCTACCGCAACGGGCGCCCTACCCACCCGGCGCTACGCTTCCGCGTTGCCGGCCAGTTCCGCGTCGACCGCGCGCCGCGCGGTATCGAGCACCCGTTCGAGCACGCGCCGCTCGGTCAACAACAGCCCGTCGACCTTCACGAGCCGCCAGTCGATCCGCACCGCATCGCCTTGCAGCACACGGTAGTGCACATGCTCGCCGTCCCAGACCTGCTCGGTCTTCACTTCGATCTCGAAGCCGCGGTACGGCTCGCTGTAGTCGCCGAGGTCTCTGCCCTTCAGTTCCATCGCGCGCTCCGTCGGGACACGGCGCCCCGCGCACGCCGGCAGCCCGGCGCGAGGCGCTCAGTCATATTCATCTGACAAGATGGCCTTGCCATCGGCGGTGAGATCGACCCGGTCGCCGGCCGTCTGATAGATCAGCCCTTCGTTCAGCAACACGTAGACGATGTCGCCGAACGCCGCCGGCACCGGCCGGCTGTCGCCGAACTGGTCGATCCATTTCAGCGCTTCGATGGCTTCGGGAGAAAGGATGGGGGTCATGCGCTACCTCCGGCATCGGTGTCGCTCCATCCTAGCACTTCGTCCGGGCGGCGAACACCGATGCATGCACGCATCGCAGCGGCGCCGGGCGCCGTCCCGGGCCGCGGCCCGACAACGGCATCCCGGCCAGGTCAGCCGCGCTCAGAGCCGCGCAATCGACACCTCGGTCGATTTCACGAGCGCGACGACTTCGGCACCGACCTTCAGTTCGAGTTCGTCGACCGAGCGCGTCGTGATCACCGAAGTGACGATGCCGAATGGCGTCTCCACATCGACCTCGGACACCACCGGCCCACGGATGATCTCCTTCACCTTGCCTTTGAACTGGTTTCGCACATTGATTGCAGTAATGCTCATCGGGTTGATCGCTCCGAACAAAAGGTCTCAAAACGGGCGGCCCAAGCCGCCCCGGGGGTCAACCGGTCTCAAACGGCCCAGCGGATCCGCCTGGCCGGCCGCGCATCGTCCGCCGCGCCGGCGTCATGCGCAGCACGCGCCACCGCACCCGGGCCACCCGCGAGCACACGTTGCAGCACGCGATCCTCGAGCGCCGCAAACGCGGCTGACGCGCGCGCCCGCGGCCGGTCGAGCGGTACCGGCTGGTCGAGTGCCACGCGCCCCTGCTCGATCAGCAGGATCCGGTCGCCGAGCGCGACGGCTTCCTGCACGTCGTGCGTGACGAGCAGCGCCGTGAACCGATGCTCGCGCCACAGCCGCTCGATCAGCGCGTGCATCTCGATCCGCGTCAGCGCGTCGAGCGCGCCGAGCGGCTCGTCGAGCAGCAGCAGTTGCGGACGATGTACAAGTGCCCGCGCGAGCGCGACCCGCTGGCGCTGGCCGCCCGACAACTGCGCGGGCCAGTCGTCGGCCCGTTCGAGCAGGCCCACTTCGTCGAGCACCGCACGCGCATCGTCGCGCGCGCTGCGCCCGAGGCCGAGCATCACGTTCTGCAGCACGGTTTTCCACGGCAGCAGGCGCGCGTCCTGGTACATGATCCGGGTGTCGAGCGTGTCGCCGCCCGCGCCGCGCGCGACGAGCGAGCCGGTGCTCGGCTGCTCGAGGCCGGCGACGAGCCGCAGCAGCGTCGACTTGCCGCAGCCGCTGCGGCCGACGATCGCGACGAAGCTGCCGCGCGCGATGCCGAGGTCGACGTTGTCGAGCACGGTGCGCGCACCGAAACGCTTGCTGACGCCGCTCAGCGTGACCGCGTCGTCCAGCGTGGGGCTGCCCACGCGGCGCCGAGCGAGCGGCACGACCGCCGCACCGCTGTCGCGATCGAGGATCGCGGCGTCGCGAGCGTCGCAGTCCGCGATGCGCGCCTGCGTGAATTCCGCCTCGAGGTCCGCGGCGGCGAGCGGCCCGTAGCCGGCCGCCGAAATCGTCGCATTCATGCCTGTGCTCCTGATTGATAGGCGGGGTGCCAGCGCAGCGTCACGCGCTCGAGCCATTTGGCAAGCACGTCGGCCAGCTTGCCGAGCACCGCGTACAGCAGGATGCCGACCACCACCACGTCGGTCTGCAGGAATTCGCGCGCGTTCATCGTCATGTAGCCGATGCCCGACTGCGCGGAGATCGTCTCCGCGACGATCAGCATCACCCACATCAGCCCGAGCGCGAACCGCACGCCGACAAGGATCGACGGCAGCGCACCGGGCAGGATCACGTCGCGATAGAGCGCGAAGCCGCGCACGCCGTAGCTCTTCGCCATCTCGATCAGGTTCGCGTCGACCGAGCGGATCCCGTGATACGTGTTGATGTAGACGGGGAAGAACACGCCGAGCGCGACGAGGAACAGCTTCGCCTGCTCGTCGATGCCGAACCACAGGATCACGAGCGGAATCATCGCGAGCGCGGGAATGTTGCGGATCATCTGGATCGTCGAATCGAGCGCGACCTCGGCGGCTTTCGACAGGCCAGTCGCCAGCCCGAGCGCGAGGCCGACGCCGCCGCCGAGCGCAAAGCCGAGCAGCGCGCGCCAGGTGCTGACCTTCACGTTCGCCCACATCTCGCCGGACACGACGAGCGACCACGCAGCGCGCACGACGGCAACCGGCTCCGGCAGCACGCGGGTCGACAGCCAGCCGAGGCGCGCGCCGGCTTCCCAGACGATCAGCAGCGCGAGCGGCACGAGCCACGGCGCCGCGCCGCGCCACACGCGGGCAGCCACGCCGCCCGTCGCAGACGGGTTCGTTGTTGACGCAGACGGTTTCGTTGTCATCGCAGGCCTCCTGTCGCTCAGCTCTGGCTCGCCTTCGGCAGGTAGCTGTTGCCGACGATCTCGCCGAACGGGCCGGACAGCGGACCGGTCGCCTTCGCGGCACCCTGCCCCTTGATCAACGGGAACACGAGTTCGGCGAAGCGGTACGACTCCTCGAGGTGCGGATAGCCCGACAGGATGAATGTCTCGATGCCGAGCTCCGCGTATTCGCGCATCCGCGCCGCGACCTGCTCCGGATTGCCGACGAGCGCCGTGCCCGCGCCGCCGCGCACGAGACCGACGCCGGCCCACAGGTTCGGATACACCTCGAGCGCCTCGCGGCCGCCTCGCTTGCCGCCGTGCAGCGCAGCCATGCGGCGCTGGCCTTCCGAATCCATGTTCGAGAATGCCTGCTGCGCGCGTGCGATCGTCTCGTCGTCGAGCCGGCTGATCAGGCGCTCCGCATCGCGCCACGCCTCGTCTTCGGTCTCGCGCACGATCACGTGCAGGCGGATGCCGAACTTGATCTCGCGGCCGCGTTCCGCCGCGCGTGCACGCACGTCGGCGATCTTCTTCGCGACGGCCTCGGGCGGCTCGCCCCAGGTCAGATAGGTGTCGATGTGATCGGCGGCAATCGCATGCGCGGCCGGCGACGAGCCGCCGAACCACAGCGGCGGATGCGGGCGCTGCACCGGCGGATAGAGCGCCTTGCCGCCCTTCGACTGCAGGTGCTTGCCGATATAGTCGAAGCCGCCATTGTCGTGCGACGCGGACAGCAGCCCGCGCCAGATATGAAGGAAGTCGTCGGTGATCGCGTAGCGCGTATCGTGATCGGCGAACAGGCCGTCGCCTTCGAGTTCGGCGGCGTCGCCGCCCGTCACGACGTTGATCAGCAGGCGCCCGCCGGACAGCCGGTCGAACGTCGCGGCCATGCGCGCCGCGAGCCCCGGCGATGCGATGCCGGGCCGCACCGCGACCAGGAACTTCAGACGCTGCGTCGCCGGAATCAGGCTCGACGCGACCACCCACGCATCCTCGCAGGAACGCCCGGTCGGCAGCAGCACGCCCTCGTAGCCGAGCGTGTCGGCCGCGACCGCGACCTGCTTGAAGTAGTCGTAATCCGCGGCGCGCGCGCCTTCTGCGGTACCAAGATAGCGGCTGTCGCCGTGCGTGGGGATAAACCAGAACACATTCATCTGCTGCTCCTGCGGACTGTCCTTGCCAGAATTGAGATAAAACGCGGCCCTGCTCGCGTCGCGGACGGGCGGCGCATGCATGGTGCGGGTTCGAATCGGGGTGCCTTGCCGGTCAGCCGCGCGGCGGGCGAATACACGATGGCGCAATGGCGCGGCTGTTTCTGGGAAATCAGTCTAGGGATCGGGGGTGGGCTTTGGAACGATTTTTTTGAGCTTAGGTTTTCCGCTTTCGTGATTAGCGCGACGCTGCAGCGAATATCGGATCGAGCGTCGGGGCAAGCACCCCTATAATGACGCACCATTCCGAACAATTCCGCGCGGACGGCCCCGGCCATGCGCGCTTGCGGTGCACTCATCGATGCAGAAAGTCATCCTGCCGTTCCTGTCCGGCTTCCTGGCCGCCCTCTTCTTCCGCGAAGCAACGCTCGCGCTGCTGCATACCGCCGACCTGATCGCGACGGCCGGTTTCTCGACCACGCCGTTCGCGCCGCTCGGCATTCCTGAATTTGTCGCGAACGCGCTGGTCAGCGCGTGCTGCGCGATCCCGATGGCGTGGCTGCTGCGCGTGTCGCCGGAACGCGAAGCGCCGTGGATCGGCGCGCTGGTGTTCGGCGGGATCGTCCTGACGGCTGCGCGCGTATTCGCGATCGATCCGCTGCGCGGCATCTGGCCGTCCGGCAACATGCTGCCGGTGCTCGCGGTCGGCTTCGCGGCGAACGCGATGTGGGGCTGGGGCTCGCTCGTGTTCATGCGCGCGTTCATGTCCGACGACGCGGGCGAAGACTGACGGGCGCGCCGGACGCGAACACCCGCGTCGCGCTCGGCGGATCGACATCCGCAAACGGCACGGCCGCCTGCAGATGCAGGCGGCCGTGCCGTTTTGCTTCACCGCTTCGCAAGGCCGGAAGTCGGCGGCAACCGTCGCCGCCCGCCCCGGCGCGTCAGTCCTTCAGATTCCGCAGCGGATGCGTATCCGGCGTCCACGGGCTGTCGAACATCGCCAGCACGTCCGCGCGACTGACGTCCGCAATCGACCTGAAGCGCCAGACCGGTTGTTGGTCCTTGTCGACGATCAGCGCGCGCACGCCTTCGATCACATCGCCACGCGCAAACGTCGAACGCGTCAGGTCGAGATCGCGCCGCAGGCAGTCGGCCATCGTCGCGCCGCGCGCGCGCTCGATCAGTTCGAGCGACACGGCCATCGACAGCGGCGACAACTGGCTGCGCATCGCATGCGTGGCCTTCTCGACCCATGTGTCGACGGCTGCGCAATCCTGTTCCGCATCGAGCGACGCGAGAATCGCGACGACATCGGGCTGCGCGAAATGGCGGTCGATGCCGGCGCGCGCGTCGGCGAGCGCCGACGTATCGGGTGTCGGCATGACCTTGTGCGCGGCGGCCGCCGCGGCGACGCACTCGACCGCCTGCGCACCGCTGTCGAAGCGCTCGTGGCGTAGCGCGTCGAGCATTGCCGGCAACGCGGCATCGGGCAGGTAGACATCGGCAAGTTGCGCATAGAGCGCCCCCGCCGCATCGACCGTCGCGCCGGTCACCGCGAGATAGCGGCCGATCGCGCCGGGCGTGCGCGCGAGGAACCAGCTCATCCCGACGTCGGGAAAGAGGCCGATGCGCGTCTCCGGCATCGCCATCTTCGTCGAATCGGTGACGACCCGCAGCCCGCCCGTATGCCGCGCCGCCTGCGAGATGCCCATGCCCCCGCCCATCACGACGCCGTGCATCAGCGCGATGTACGGCTTCGGATAGGTGAAGATCGCATGGTTCAGCGAGTATTCCTCGATGAAGAACGCATCGATCGCGTCGCGGTCGCCGCGCTGCCACGCGTCGTGGAAGAAGCGCACGTCGCCGCCCGCGCAGAACGCGCGCGCGTGCGGGCTGTACACGACGACCGCAACGACCTCGGGATCGTCGCGCCATGCGTCGAGCGCCGCGTGCATCGTGCGGATCATCCCGACCGACAGCGCGTTGAGCGCCTTCGGCCGGTTCAGTTCGAGAAAGCCGATGCGGTTCGCCACGTAGGCGCGCACGTCGGGCTGGGTGGAATCGACGGGAGTGGAATCGGTCATGGATGACATCCGGCGGGTTGCGGACGCACGCTCAGTGCGCCTGCATCTTCGAGAACAGGTTCAGCACGACGACGCCCGCGACGATCAGCGACAGGCCGATCACCGCCGGCACGTCCGGCACCTGACGGTACAGCAGCATCGCGACGAGCGTGATCAGCACGATGCCCGCGCCCGACCACACCGCATAGATGATGCCGACCGGCATCGTCTTCAGCGTCAGCGACAGGCAATAAAACGCGGTGGCGTAGCCCGCGACGACGAGCAGCGACGGCCACAGGCGCGTGAAGCCCTCCGCTGCGCGCAGCGCGGACGTGCCGACCACCTCCGCGACGATCGCGATCGCCAGCCATGCATAACCCGGGATCTGCATCGCTCAGCTCCTTGCGAGCGCGAGCGCCGCGTAGTCAACGCCGAGCTCCGCGCACAGCACCTCGACGACGAACTCGTGATCGGCACGTTGCGGCAGCCCCGACACCGTCACCGTGCCGATCACGCCGGCGCCCGCGACCGTCAGCGGAAACGCGCCGCCATGCGGCGCGTATTCGGCCGACGGCAGCCCGTGCTTGTCCGCGAGCGTCGTGCCGGCCTGCTGCATCCGCAGCCCGATCGCATACGAGCTGCGGCGGAAATGCGCGACGACGTTGCGCTTGCGGCGCACCCAGTCCGCGTTGTCGGGTGTCGCGCCGTTCAGCGCGGCAAAGAACAGCGTCTGGCCGAACGTGCCGATGTCGATCGCGACCGCATGGCCGCGCGAAGCGGCGAGCGCGTGCAACCGGCTGCCGAGCGTCCACGCGCGAGCAGCATCGAATTGGGGAAAGACGAGCGCCTGTTCCTGCGCGCCGATCGATTGCAGATCGAGAGCGATATCCATGAATCCGTCAGAGCGAAAAGGTAGATGCTGCGGTAGATGCAGCCGATGCCGCCGCGATCGCGCGCAGCCGTGCCGCATGAGTGACGAAACAAACCGCTCGATTCTAGCGCACGGGCTGCCGTACCGGCCCCGCAAGCCGATTGTCAAAAAGGGCTTGCGCGTGCTCGGGTATCCCCTTATAATTCATTTCTTCGACGGACGCGGGGTGGAGCAGTCTGGCAGCTCGTCGGGCTCATAACCCGAAGGTCGTAGGTTCAAATCCTACCCCCGCAACCAAGCGTCCCGATTCACGCAGAAAGCCCGGCCAAAGTGCCGGGCTTTTTGTTTTTCACGCGCCGCTGCCGCCCTTCCGGGCCGTCACGCCTGCGCCGGTACGCGTGCGACGCCACCATTCAAGAATGCTCCTCCCGGGTGATACACTCGCATCACCTCGTCCCTTCCATTCGACATGAAATTCTGCTCCGTCTGCGGTCACGAAGTCATCGCGCGCATCCCTCCGGGCGACAACCGCGAACGCTTCGTCTGCGATCACTGCGGCACGATCCATTACCAGAACCCGCGCAACGTCGTCGGCACGGTCCCCGTGTGGGGCGAGCAGGTGCTGCTGTGCCGCCGCGCGATCGAGCCGCGCTACGGTTTCTGGACCCTGCCGGCGGGCTTCATGGAGATGGGTGAGACGACGGCCGAGGCCGCCGCGCGCGAGACGCTCGAGGAAGCCGGCGCGCGCGTCGAGGTACAAAGCCTGTTCACGCTGCTCAACGTGCCGCACGTGCACCAGGTGCATCTGTTCTACCTGGCACGGCTCGTCGACCCTGCCTACGAGGCCGGCGAGGAAAGCCTCGAGGTGAAGCTGTTCGACGAGGCCGACATCCCGTGGGACGAGATCGCGTTCCCGACCGTCAGCCAGACCCTGAGATTCTTCTTTGCCGATCGTGCCGCCGGCGACTACGGCGTGCATACCGGCGACATCTTCCGCTCGCTGCGCAACGGCTGAGCCGCGGCCCATGGTCCCCTGGCTCGGCCCGGACGATCCGTTTCCGCCCGTCGAACGCGCGCTCGGCGCGGCGACCGGCGCACCGGGCCTGCTTGCCGCCAGCGCCGACCTGCTGCCGTCGCGCCTCATCGACGCGTATCGGCGCGGCATCTTCCCGTGGTATTCGGACGGCCAGCCCGTGCTGTGGTGGAGCCCCGACCCGCGAATGATTCTCGTGCCGGCCGAATTCAAGGTGTCGCCGTCGCTGAAGAAGACGCTGCGGCGCGTGCTGCGCGAACCGGCGTGGGAAGTGCGCGTCGACCACGACTTCGCGGGCGTGATGCGCGCGTGCGCCCTGGCGCCGCGCCGCGGGCAGCGCGGCACGTGGATCACCGCGGAGATCATCGACGCATACACGACGCTCTACCGCGCGGGCAACGCGCACAGCATCGAGACCTGGCGCGACGGACGGCGCATCGGCGGACTCTACGGCGTCGCGCTCGGGCGAATGTTCTTCGGCGAATCGATGTATGCGGACGAGACCGACGCGTCGAAAATCGCGCTGGCCGCGCTCGTCGCCCACCTTCGCGACTGCGGCCTGGAGATGATCGATTGCCAGCAGAACACGTCGCATCTGGCGTCGCTCGGCGGCCGCGAGATCGCACGCAAGGCCTTCGTCGCTCACGTGCGCCGCGCGGTGAGCGAACCGCCCATTCCGTGGCGATTCGACAAGCACGTGCTCGCCGCGCTGGCGAACCGCAGCGAACCGGCGGGCCCGGCCGGAAACGTGCGTTAGCGCGGCACGCCATTCATCCATTTCCCGCGGCAGTCGTGGACTTGCTGTTGTGGATGACCTCGACGCGGCACTCGCCCGGCCACGCCACGCACACCTTGAAGTCGATGAATCCGAACGTGTGCAGCAGCATCAGCAGGACGGCGATGCCGCCGATCAGCGAAACCGTGGTGCTGGCGGTTTTCACGTCAGCCCGCCGCTTGTCAGGTCACGAACTCGGCGGGTGTTGTCGATTCGGCGGAATCCGTTCGGCATGGCTGCGGCGAAATACTGTATGAATATACAGCATAGCACGACAAGCGCTTGATCGAGCCCTTTTGGTGCGACGATGGAGTGCGTCTAACGCAAAAATCGTTGTCGACACGCCAGAACCCGATCGTCGAAGCCAAAAGGCGTGCAATACCCTCGTCCCAACCCGTCACCGTCCGACAGAAAGGCGTCCCCCTTATTCCCGACTGGTTGCGCGCGTCCGATCAGCCTATTGTTGAATCTGGACATGATGCATTTAGCCCCGTTTTCATGTTAATTTTCTTGTAGCCGGTTTCGTTGCCATTCGGCGGAAAGTTGCCGAATGTCGAAACACACGCCGTTGATTCACAAGGGTTTTTGCATCAGATGATGAACTGCCAGCAGAACACGTCGCACCTGGCGCCGCGCTGGCGGGCCGCAGCGAACCGGCGGCCCCGGGCGCTGGCGCGGCACTCCATCCCTGCATCGAGAGTTGCCCATGACTCACCCGACTGAGCTGCCGCTTTCACCGCTTTCGGCGCTGCAATTCTATGCAACGGCGCCCTATCCGTGCAGCTATCTGGACGGCCGCATCGCGCGCTCGCAAGTCGCGACGCCGAGCCACCTGATCAACTCCGACATCTACACCGAACTCGTCAAGGCGGGCTTCCGTCGCTCCGGCGTGTTCACCTACCGGCCGTACTGCGACGGCTGCCGCGCGTGCGTGCCGGTGCGCGTGCCGGTCGCGGCGTTCGTGCCGAACCGCACGCAGCGGCGCATGTGGAAGCGGCACCACGAACTCGTTGCGACGGTGTCGCCGCTGCATTACGACGAAGAGCATTACGCGCTTTACATGCGCTACCAGTCCGCACGCCACGCAGGCGGCGGCATGGACCGCGACAGCCGCGACCAGTACGAGCAGTTCCTGCTGCAGAGCCGGATCAATTCGCGCCTCGTCGAATTCCGCGACCTCGACGCGCCGGGCGGCGAACCCGGCAAGCTGCGCATGGTCAGCATGATCGACATCCTCGGCGACGGGCTGTCGTCGGTCTACACGTTCTTCGAACCGGACGATCCGCACTCGAGCTACGGCACCTACAACATCCTCTGGCAGATCGAGCAGGCGAAAAGCCTCGGCCTGCCTTACGTGTACCTCGGCTACTGGATCCGCGAGAGCCCGAAGATGGCGTACAAGGCGAACTTCCATCCGCTCGAAGGCCTGGTCGACAGCCGCTGGAAGGTGCTCGATCCGCAGAGCGTCGAGCTGCCGCCCGTCGACGCGGCGCTCGCACGCGCGCCGCTGCCGGGCGGACACTCCGGCTCGCCCTGAGCACGTCTGCGCGCATCCGCGTACATCCGTGACCCGGCACGACGCGCGCTCGCGCGCCGGCCGCCCCGCCCCGTCGACCCCGTCGACCCCGTCGACCCCGTCGCCCCGTCGCCCCGTCGCCCCGCCGGCGAAGCGCGTACCAAGCGAAGCCCGCCCCTGCCGCGCAACTCCCGGTAAAATAGCGGGTTGTCATCTTTCTGGCTGTCCGCCCACTCGCCGTGTTCAGTTCCCTCTATCCGCTGGCCCGCGCATCCCTGTTCAAGATGGATGCGGAAGACGCTCACCACCTCACGCTGCGCGCACTCGGCGCGGCCGGCCGCACCGGCCTCGCCTGCGCGCTGTCGGCCCGCGTGCCCAACGCGCCACGCACCGTGATGGGGCTCACGTTCCGCAACCCGGTCGGCCTCGCGGCGGGCCTCGACAAGGATGGCGCCGCCATCGACGGCCTCGCGGCGCTCGGCTTCGGCTTCATCGAAGTCGGCACCGTCACGCCGCGCCCGCAGCCCGGCAATCCCCGGCCGCGCATGTTCCGCCTGCCGCAGGCCGACGCGCTGATCAACCGGATGGGCTTCAACAACAGCGGCGTCGACCAGTTCGTGAAGAACGTCCAGGCCGCCCGCTACCGCGGCATTCTCGGCCTGAACATCGGCAAGAATGCCGACACGCCGATCGAGCGCGCCGCCGACGATTACCTGTATTGCCTCGAGCGCGTCTATCCGTTCGCAAGCTACGTGACGATCAACATCTCGTCGCCGAACACGAAGAACCTGCGCCAGCTGCAGGGCGCAGGCGAGCTCGACGCGTTGCTCGCGGCGCTCAAGGACAAGCAGCAGCGTCTCGCCGACCTGCACGGCAAGCTCGTGCCGCTCGCGCTGAAGATCGCGCCGGATCTCGACGACGAGCAGGTCAAGGAGATCGCCAACACGCTGCTGCGCCACAAGATCGAGGCCGTGATCGCGACCAACACGACGCTGTCGCGTGCGGCGGTGCAAGGCCTGCCGCACGCGGACGAGGCCGGCGGCCTGTCCGGACGGCCGGTGTTCGAGGCATCCAACGAGGTGATCCGCAAGCTGCACGCCGAGGTCGGCAGCGCGGTGCCGATCATCGGCGTCGGCGGCATCTTCTCCGGCGAGGACGCACAGGCGAAGCTCGCAGCCGGCGCGTCGCTGGTTCAGCTGTACACGGGGTTCATCTACCGCGGCCCGGCGCTCGTCGCCGAATGCGTGAACGCCGTCGCCCGTCAGCGCGCGTCGTAATATAGGAATAAACAAACGATATTTAGAGGCCGATTGCATTTTTGCTATTATCGGCCCCGATTCGGAATCATTGGCCCGATCCGGGCAAGGAAACAGACAATGAAAACTACGCTGCTGAAGAAACTGCTGGTCGTCGGCGTGATCGGTGCTGCGCTCTCCGCTGCAACCGCGCACGCGGCCGACCTCCTCGACCAGGTCAAACAACGCGGCACGCTGCGCGTCGGCCTCGAGGGCACGTTCCCGCCGTTCAACTCGAAGAACCCGCAGGGCGAGCTGGTCGGCTTCGACGTCGACATCGCGAAGGCCGTCGCATCGAAGCTCGGCGTGAAGCCCGAATTCGTCACGACCGAATGGAGCGGCATCATCGCCGGCCTGCAGGCAGGCAAGTTCGACGTGATCGTCAACCAGGTCGGCATCACCGACCAGCGCAAGCAGACGCTCGATTTCTCGCCGGCGTACACGTACTCGTCCGCGCAGCTGATCCAGCGCAAGGACGACACGCGTGAGTTCAAGTCGCTCGAGGACCTGAAGGGCAAGAAGCTCGGCGTCGCGCTCGGCACGAACTACATGGACATGGCGAAGTCGGTGCCGGGCATCGACGTGAAGACCTATCCGGGCGCGCCCGAATACCTGCGCGATCTCGCGGCCGGCCGTCTCGACGCGGCGCTGAACGACCGCCTGATGCTCGCGTACCTGACGAAGAACTCGCAGCTGCCGCTGCGCCCGGGCGCGAACGTGGGTTCGGCGAACCCGTCAGGCATTCCGTTCAAGAAGAACAACCCGAAGTTCCAGAAGGCAATCGACGAAGCGATGGCGCAGCTCGAAGCCGACGGCACCTTCGCGAAGATCTCGGACAAGTGGTTCGGCATCGACGTGACGAAGCCGGTCAAGTAAGCACGCAGACCTTGCCCGCCTGACGCGGGCCGGAAAGGGCGGCATCCGTCACGATGCCGCCCTTTGTTTTATTCGTCCGGTTTATGATTGCGCTTTTGCGCACGCATCCGATCAGCAATTCATGTCGACCACTTCCCTGCTCGTCCAATCGATGCCGGTGCTCGCCCAGGGCGCCGTGCTGACCGTCAAGTTCGCTGTCCTGTCGATGGTGTTCGGCCTCCTCGGCGCCGTCGTGCTGGCGATGATGGGCATCCGGCAGAACGACGGGCTCGCCGGCTTCGAACGCTTCGCCGTCAACGCGCTCGCAGCGCTCGCGCGCGCGTACGTCAGCGTGATGCGCGGCACGCCGCTGCTCGTCCAGATCTTCGTCATCTACTACGGGCTGCCGAGCCTCGGCATCTCGCTCGACCCGACGCCCGCGGGCGTCATCGCGCTGTCCGCGAACGTCGCGGCTTACATGTCCGAAAGCATGCGCGGCGCGATCAACGGCATTCACCGCGGCCAATGGCTCGCGTCATACAGCCTCGGGCTGTCGTGGGGGCAGACGCTGCGCTACGTGATCGGCCCGCAGGCGCTGCGCATCGCGGTGCCCAGCCTGTCGAACAGCCTGATCAGCCTGATCAAGGATACGTCGCTCGTGTCGGTGATTACCGTCACCGAGCTGCTGCGCAGCGCGCAGGAATTGATCGCGTCGACCTACCAGCCGCTGCCGCTGTATCTCGCGGCGGCCGCCGTGTACTGGGTGCTGTGCCAGATCCTCGAATGGGTGCAGCGCTGGTATGAACGGCGGCTGTCGCTGCCGGCGCGGCACTGAGGCGTCATGTGCCAGGCTGCGCGAAGCAGCCGGATTCCGGGAACCCCGGAATCGCCTCGGCGCCGGGACGTTGAGCGCCCCGCGCCGATGGAGCCAGGTTGCCGAGCGCACCGAGGCGCCGCGCAGGCCGTGCGCCACATCGTGGCGTGCGGCCGGCAGCCGAGGCTCGGCCGGCCTGCTTCACTCCCCCGGATAACGCACGCCGAGCGTAGCGCGCGCCGCATCCGTCATCGCGATCATCTGCCGCGAGTGGTCGTGCGTCATCACCGGGCTTTCGATCGCGCCCGCCCGCAGCAGATCGCAGAAATGCGCGGTCTCGTAGTTGAGCCCGCCGCCGTCGAACGGCTCGTCGAGCTCGACCACGCGCCCGTCCTCATAGCAGATCGTCGCGCGCGCGGGGTTCCACCATTTCTCGTGAATCGTCACGTGCCCGCCCGCCGCGGCAAGCAGCGCGTCGCCCCGCCCCATCACGTCGAGCCCGCAAAAGAGCTGCGCAATGCCGCCATTCGCGTGGCGACTGTTCAGGCTCGCGAACACGTCGACGCCCGTCGCGCCGACGCGGCCGAGCGTCTGCACGTCGAGCGGCGCGCCGAGCCAGTCGACCGCGAGAAACGTCTCGTAGATACCGATGTCGAGCAGTGCGCCGCCCGCCTGTTCGAGACGGTACACCGGATGGTCACCGGGCACGCCTGACGACGCGCAGCCGGCCCGCACGAGCCGGATCTCGCCGATCGGATCGTCGCGCAGGTGCGCGCGCAGCGTCCGGTACAGCGGGTAGAACGGCGGTTTCATCGCTTCCATGAACAGGCGGCCGGCATCGCGCGCTGCGCGCAGCACGGCCTCGAGCTGCGCGGCATTCAGCGTCGCGGGTTTTTCGCACAGCACGGCCTTGCCGGCCGCAAGCGCCGCCAGCGTGAAATGCGCATGACTGGCATGAAGCGTCGCGATGTAGATCGCGTCGACGTCGCTGGCAAGAAGCGCGTCGAGACTGGTGAAAGGCGTGCCGCCGTGGTCGGCGCAAAACGCTGCCGCGGCGTCCGCGCGGCGCGCCCAGACGCCCGCGAGCGCGGCGCCGGGCACATGCGCGAGACTTTGCGCGAAGCGGCGCGCGATGCTGCCCGCGCCGACGATGCCGAAGCGCACCGTCCGTGTGTCGAGGTCGTTCATCCGGATCATCCGTGTCGGTGGTGTCACGATGGCCGACACCTTGCCGGCCGGCCGTCATGATAAACGGCAAGCCGGTGTCCGGACGAACGGGGGCGAGCGGCCCCTGCGCGCGGTCAGGCGCGCACGGGCACGTCGACGGAGAAATCCCGGGAGATCTCGTCGGCGCTGTAGTCGATCAGCGCGAGCGACGCCGCCTCGGCCTCGCGCGGATCGCGGCGTTCGATTGCATCGACGACCCGCGCATGCGCCTTGACCGCGACCTCATGCGCGCCCTCCTTCTGCACCACGCGCGGGTTCACGAGCCGCACCGCGCCGCGCACGATCGCCGCCATCTGCTGGAAGAACTGGTTGCCGCTCGCATGCACGATCCGCGTATGCAGCAGCTCGTCGGCCGCATCGTAGCCGGCATCGCCCGGCTGCAGCGCCTTGAATGCCTCGAATGCCTCGCGGATGCCGGCCACGTCGGCTGCGCTCGCGCGCACGGCCGCCTGCGCGGTCGCCCGCGGCTCGATTAGCATCCGGAATTCGATCACGTCGCGCATGAACTGCGGATCGGGTTTCGCCCGGAACCGCCAGCTCACGACGTCCTCGTCGATCATGCGCCAGTCGCGCATCGGCCGAACGCGCGTGCCGACTTTCGGACGGACGTCGAGCATGTCGCGCGCCAGCAACATCGACAACGCTTCGCGCATCACCGTGCGGCTCACGTCGAATTCTTTCGACAGCACATCCTGCGGCGGCAGGATACCGCCGTACTTGTCCTCGACGATGCCTGCGACAAGCCCATCCATCACTTTGGCGACCAGTGACCGGTCTTTGCCCTGCTCCATGACACCTCCCCGTGCGTCTATTTGCGAACACCTGCTCCGCAGTTCCGCCGGCCCTGGTTACGACTGTTCTTATGATCTATAAGTTGATGAGTTTCGGGCCCATTCCGCTATCTGGTAAACACCTGACAGGGTTATCCCTCTTTTCGATCGGGGTGAGTTATAAGGCTTCAAAAAAAGCCCGGGAAGCGCTCTGCGCTTGCCGGGCCGCGATTTCTGCAAGATTTTTGGCAGGCAGTGCGTTATGCACTGCTTTTCAATTCTTTCAGTGGGCAGGATAAACGATAGTCTCGACGCCGCTCTCCGTGCCGAGCAGGCACAGGTTCGCGCCGCGCTGCGCGAACAGGCCGACCGTCACCACCCCCGGCCATGCGTTCACCTGAGCCTCGAAGCCGCGCGGATCGGCGATTTGCAGCCCCTTCACGTCGATGATCTCGTTGCCGTTGTCGGTGATGTACGGCGCGCCGTCCTTCGTCACGCGCAGCACCGGCACGCCGCCCGCCGCCGTCACGCGGCGGCCGATCGCGGTGCGCGCCATCGGCACCACTTCGATCGGCAGCGGGAAGGCGCCGAGCACCGGCACGCGCTTGCTCGCATCGGCGATGCAGACGAACGTGTCGGCCACCGATGCGACGATCTTCTCCCGCGTCAGCGCGCCGCCGCCGCCCTTGATCATTGCGCCGCTCGCATCGATCTCGTCCGCGCCGTCGACGTACACCTGCAGCGACTCGACGTCATTCAGGTCGAACACCGGAATCCCGTGCGACTTCAGGCGCTCGGTCGTCGCGACCGAGCTGGACACCGCGCCGCGGTAGCGCGACTTGACGGCCGCGAGCGCGTCGATGAAGCAGTTGGCGGTCGAGCCGGTGCCGACGCCGATCACCGCGCCTTCCGGCACGTTCTGGATCACGTAATCGGCCGCGGCCTGGCCGACGAGGCGTTTGAGTTCGTCTTGAGTCATGGGAGGGTGATGCTCTGCGATTGCGGAAAACCGCCAGTTTACCGGAGTCGTGTGACCGTCAGCACGTTTCCGCGATGCGGCGCGGCCGCGACATGCTCAAGGCGCGCCGGCGGCCGCCCCGTCGTCCGTCGGCGCCTGCCCGGGGAAGTACTTGTCGAGCAGCGCCTGCGCGATCGCGTCCGTTTCCGCGTCCGGATTGCCCGCAGGGTCGGACGGCCGGAAATGCATCTGGAATGCGGCGAATACACGGCGCGTACGCGCGTCGAGCACGCCGTCCGTCGGCACGTCGTAGCCGTAGCGCGCGAGCTCGAGCTGCAGCTGGCGCACGTCGACGCTCGCGTGCGGATCGCGTCCGGCCAGACGCGCGGCGACCGTCGCGTCGTCCGGCCATGCGCCGACGCCGGCCTGCGCAAGCGCATGCCACGGGAACAGCGGCCCCGGGTCGATCTTGCGTTGCGGCGCGATATCGCTGTGCCCGACGACGCGGGTCGGCGGGATCCGGTAGCGCGCGACGATGTCCTTCGACAGGCGGATCAGCGCGTCGACCTGCTCGGGCGGATACGGCTGCCAGGTGCGCCCCTGCGGCGTGTCGGTCGGGCCGCCGTTGACGTTCTCGATGCCGATCGACGCCGCGTTCAGCTCCGTTGTGCCCTGCCACGAACTGACGCCCGCATGCCACGCGCGCTGCGCTTCCGGAACGAGCTGATAGACGACGGGCTTGCCCGATTCGATGGGCGGCTGCGCCGGCACGAGATAATGCGCGCTGACCGCGTCCCCCGTCAGCGTGCGCAGCGATTGCGCTTCGCCGCTTTCCGTGTAGTGCATCACGAGAAAGCGGATCCGCGAATCGGCGCCCTGCGCGTGACGGCTCGTATCGGCATAGTAGGTGCCCCGCCCGACGAGCGACGGGGACGTGCACGCGGCCAGCAGGCACAGGCCGGCGCATAACGCGCCGCGATGGAAAAGTCTCATCGATCGAAATCCGGACAGGTGGTGCGGCCGTGCCGCCCCGCCATTCTAGCCAGTCTGCCGCGCACGCGGCCTCTCGCAGGCCGCGCCGCGTCGATGCGCACCGCCGTCCGGCGCGGCCGAGCCGGCGCCGGGCCGTTAGAATCGCGTGTGTCATGCACGTCATCCCGCGACAATAAGCGTCCGTTGCAAGGCCCGGCGCCGACGAGAAGACCCATGAACCGATGCGCGTGAGAGCCGCGCCACCGAGAGAACCATAATGGAAAAAATCTGGCTGAAGTCCTATCCCGACGGCGTTCCCGCAACCATCGATCCCGACCGCTACCGTTCGCTTGCGCACCTGCTCGACGAATCGTTCGCGATGTTCGCGGCGCGCAACGCGTATGCGTGCATGGGCCGAACGCTGACCTACGCGGCGCTCGACGCGCATTCGCGCAGCCTCGGCGCGTGGTTTCAGCAACAAGGCCTCGCGAAAGGCGCGCGCATTGCGGTGATGATGCCGAACGTGCTCCAGTATCCGGTCACGGTCGCCGCGGCGCTGCGCGCGGGGTATTCGGTCGTCAACGTGAATCCGCTCTATACGCCGCGCGAGCTCGAGCACCAGCTCCACGATTCGGGCGCCGAAGCGATCGTCGTCCTCGAGAACTTCGCGACGACGCTGCAGCAGGTGATCGACCGGACCTCGGTCAAGCACGTCGCCGTCGCGTCGCTCGGCGACCTGCTCGGCCCGGTCAGGGGCACGGTCGTCAATTTCGTCGCACGCCGCGTGAAGAAGCTCGTGCCGCCGTACCGGCTGCCGGGCGCGACGCCATTCCGCAAGGCGCTCCGCGACGGCGCGCGGCAGCCGTTCCGCCCCGCCGCGCTCGATCACGACGACATCGCCTTTCTTCAATACACCGGCGGCACGACGGGCGTGTCGAAAGGCGCGACGCTCACGCACCGCAACGTGATCGCGAACATCCTGCAGAACGACGCATGGAGCCAGCCGGCGCTACGCCAGGATCCGACGCTCGACGCGCTCGTGACGGTGTGCGCGCTGCCGCTCTATCACATCCTTGCGCTCAACGCGTGCATGCTGATGGGCGCGCGCTGGGGCGCGATGAACCTGCTGATTCCGAACCCGCGCGACGTGGCGGGGTTCGTGAAGGAACTGTCGCACCATCGCGTGAACTTCTTTCCGGGTGTGAACACGCTGTTCAACGCGCTGCTCAACCATCCGGGTTTCGCGAAACTCGATTTCTCCGGGTTGCGGATCACGCTCGGCGGCGGCATGGCCGTGCAGGAAGCCGTCAGCGCGCGGTGGGCGAAGACGACCGGCTGCCCGATCCTCGAAGGCTACGGGCTGTCGGAGACGTCGCCGACGGTCACGCTGAACCCTGCGACGCTCACCGCGTTCACGGGCACGATCGGCCTGCCCGTGCCGTCGACGGAAATCACGATTCTCGGCGAGAACGACGAACCCGTGTCGCAAGGACAGTCCGGTGAGATCGCGGTCCGCGGCCCGCAGGTGATGGCCGGCTACTGGAACCGCCCGGACGAAACGGCGAAGGCGATGACGCGGGACAGCTTCTTCAAGACGGGCGACGTCGGCGTGATGGACGAGCAGGGCTACGTGCGCATCGTCGACCGCAAGAAGGACATGATCCTCGTGTCGGGCTTCAACGTGTATCCGAACGAGATCGAGAGCGTGATCGCGGCCCATCCGGGCGTCGTCGAATGCGCGTGCGTCGGCGTGCCGGACCCGAATTCGGGCGAAGCCGTGAAGCTGTATGTGGTGCGCCGCGACCCCGCGCTCACGACCGACGCGTTGATGGCCTACTGCAAGCAGGAATTCACGGGCTACAAGAAGCCGAAATACATCGAGTTCCGCGACAGCCTGCCGAAATCGAACATCGGCAAGATCCTGCGGCGGGAGTTGCGGGACGAGCACGGGCAGGCGGCGCAGGCGGGTCGGCCTACGCTCGGGACGCGCAGCGGCCAGCCCGGACAACCATGACAAAGGGCGGCGTCGTTGCCGATGCCGCCCTCTTCGGCCTGCCTTCCGGCGGGCTGTGTCGCCGGTGTGCGGAATATTGCCGCACGCCGGTCGATGCGAACACTTCAGGACGTCACGCCTTCACGCGCCGCTGCCGCACCGCCTCATACAGGCATACACCGCTCGCGACCGACACGTTCAGGCTTTCGACGCTGCCAGCCATCGGAATGCTCATCACCTCGTCGCACGTATCGCGCGTGAGCCGGCGCATGCCCTCGCCTTCCGCACCCATCACGAGCGCGACCGGACCGTCGAGCTTCGTTTCGTAAACGGTGGCCGACGCGTCGTCCGACGTGCCGATGATCCACACGCCCGCCTCCTTCAGCTCGCGCAGCGCACGGGCGAGGTTCGTCACCGTGATGTACGGCACCGTGTCGGCGGCGCCGCTCGCCACCTTCGCTGCCGTCGCGTTCAGGCCGACAGCGCGGTCGCGCGGCGCAATGATCGCATGCGCGCCAGCCGCGTCAGCGACGCGCAGGCACGCGCCCAGGTTGTGCGGATCGGTAACGCCATCGAGCACGAGCAGCAGCGCCGGGCCCTGGATGCCGTCGAGCAGCTCGGACAGGTTCTGCGCGAGCGGAATGTCCTCGACGCGCGCGACGACACCCTGGTGGCGCTCGGTGTGCGCGAGCCCCCAGAGACGCGTCTCGTCGGCCGCGATCAGCCGCACGCCCGCTTCCTTCGCGGCGTGCAGGAAATCCTGCATGCGGCGGTCACGGCGCGTCTGGTCGTACAGCACCTCCGCAACCGTCGATGCATCGTGCCGCAAGCGTGCGGTCACCGCATGAAAACCGTAAAGAACCTTCAGACGTGACATGACTGGAACAACCTTTGATCAAACGGGCGGGCGCGCAGGACGCGCGGCCGCCAAACATGGAAACGGAAAGCGCCGCGTTCCCGGCCGATGACCGGCAACGCGGCGTCTGTCGATACGACGGGCGCGGCGCGTCGACGCCGCCCCGATGCTCAATACTTCTTGCGGGCGCGCGCCTTCTTTGCGGCCGGCTTCGCCGACGTGCCCTTTTTCTTCGCCGCGGTGCGCGCCGCACGCGCCTCCTTCACTTCGGCGCTCGGCGCGCTCGCGGCCTTCTTGCGGCGCACGGCCTGCTCGTCAGCCGGCGGCAGCGCGCGCACGCGCGGGCCGCCGCGCTCGACGCCCGGAGCAGCCGGCGCGGCCGCCGGGCGCGGTGCCTTCACCGGCGTATCGCGCACGAGCCGGAAATCGATCTTGCGTGCATCGAGATCGACGCGGCTCACCTGCACGCGCACGCGATCCGACAACCGGTAGCGGATGCCCGTACGTTCGCCGCGCAGCTCGTTCTTGATCTCGTCGTACTGGAAGTAGTCCGAGCCGAGCTCCGTCACGTGCACGAGGCCTTCGATGAACAGCGTGTCGAGCTGCACGAAGATGCCGAACGACGTGACGCCGTTCACCATCCCGCCGTACTCCTCGCCGAGCTTGTCGCGCATGAAGTAGCACTTGAGCCACGCCTCGACGTCGCGCGACGCTTCGTCCGCGCGCCGCTCGTTTGCCGAGCAGTGCAGGCCGAGCTCTTCCCAGATCGCCGTGTTCGTCCGCGAGCGGCTGCGCGCTTCGTCGTCGGCCTGCTGCAGCGCGCGGGCGCGCGGCGACAGCGCAGTGTTCAGCTCGAAGCCGTCCGGCGACTTCGGCACGTATTTCTTGCCGGACAGAATCGCGTAGATCGCGCGGTGCGTGAGCAGGTCCGGATAGCGGCGGATCGGGCTCGTGAAGTGCGCATACGCCTCGTACGCGAGACCGAAGTGGCCGATGTTGTCCGGGCTGTAGACGGCCTGCTGCATCGAGCGCAGCAGCATCGGCTGCAGCATCTGCGCATCGGGCCGGTCACGGATGTGCGCCATCAGTGCTGCATAGTCGCTCGCGTGCGGCTTGTCGCCGCCGCCGAGCGACAGTCCCATCCCGCGCAGAAACGAACGCAGGTTCTCGAGCTTCTCCGGCGTCGGCCCCGCATGCACGCGGTACAGGCCAGGATGCTTGTTGCGCTTCAGGAAGTCGGCCGCGCAGACGTTCGCGGCCAGCATGCATTCCTCGATCAGCTTGTGCGCGTCGTTGCGCTGACGCGGCACGATCTGCTCGATCTTGCCCTGCGCATTGCAGACGATGTACGTCTCGGTCGTGTCGAAGTCGATCGCGCCGCGCTTCTGCCGTGCGGCGAACAGCGCCTTGTAGACGCCGTACAGGTTCTGCAGGTGCGGCAGCAGCTCGGCGCGACGTGCGGCCTCGGGCCCCTTCGTGTTCGAGAGCACCGCCGCGACTTCCGTGTAGGTCAGACGCGCGGCCGAATGGATCACGGCCGGATAGAACTGGTAGGCCTTGATCTCGCCGCGCGCGGTGATCACGATGTCGCACGCGAGCACGCAGCGGTCGACCTGCGGGTTCAGCGAGCACAGCCCGTTCGACAGCTTCTCCGGCAGCATCGGGATCACGCGGCGCGGGAAATAGACCGACGTGCTGCGCTCGAGCGCATCGGCGTCGAGCCCGCTGCCCGGCTGCACGTAATGCGACACATCGGCGATCGCGACGATCAGCCGGAAGCCGTCGCCACGGCCGACCTTGGTCGGCTCGCAATAGACCGCATCGTCGAAGTCGCGCGCGTCCTCGCCGTCGATCGTGACGAGCGGCACGTCTCGCAAGTCGACGCGGAACCGCAAGTCGGCCGGCCGCACCTTGTCGGGCAGCGCGGTTGCGTCGTCGAGCGCCGGCTGGTTGAATTCGTGCGGCACACCATACTTGCGCACCGCGATCTCGATCTCCATGCCCGGATCGTCGATGTCGCCGAGCACCTCGACCACGCGGCCGAGCGGCTGCGAATGACGGCTCGGGAAATCGGTCAGCTCGACGACGACCACCTGGCCGACTTTCGCCTTCTTCGCGTTCTGCGTGATCAGGATGTCGTGGCCGATGCGCTTGTCTTCGGGTGCGACGATCAGCGCGCCGTTCTCGTTCAGCAGCCGGCCGATCACGCGCTTGTTCGCGCGGTCGGTGACTTCGACGACATGCCCTTCCGGCCGGCCGCGGCGATCGTAGCCGACGATCCGCGCGAGCACGCGGTCGTTGTGCATCACCTTCTGCATTTCGCCGTTCGGCAAGAACAGGTCGTCCTGGCCGTCGTCGCGGATCACGAACCCGTAGCCGTCGCGATGGCCCTGCACGCGGCCGGCGACGAAGTTCGAAGGATGGGTCAGCAGGTAATGGCCGCGCTTGTCGAGCCGGATCTGTCCGTCGCGCTCCATCGCGGCGACACGCCGGAAGAACCCCTCGCGCTCCTGACGCTTGATCGACAGCGCTTCGGCGATGTCGTTGGCGGCCAGCGGTGCGTCGCTCGTACGCAGCACGCCGAGAATTTCTTCACGGCTCGGAATGGGGTACGGATATTTGCTCAAGGGCTTGTCGATGGTTGTTCTCGTTGCGTTGATTGATGGTGCACGGCATCAACATAGAGGTGTCCTCCAGACAGTTCTATATTGACGGCGGCGGGTCATTCTATCACCCGCCTGTGTTGCCAAATGCGCGAATGCCGCGTCCGCGCGCCACGGCAGCCGGTTTGCGGCTCATCGCAAAAAAGTGTTGACAGCGATAATTGGGGCGCTATAATTGCATTCTTTCGCGATGCAGCAACAAGCGAAACGTGCCCAGGTGGCGGAATTGGTAGACGCACTAGGTTCAGGTCCTAGCGGTGGCAACATCGTGGAGGTTCGAGTCCTCTCCTGGGCACCATCTGTTTTTAAAAGGCCGGCTTCATGCCGGCCTTTTTCATTTCTAGTCCACGAAGCAAAGCGCCCGCGCGCTTGTGTGGCCGAGCCCTCGCCTCGGCGCCATCCGCATGCAAAACAGGCCGGCTATACGCCGGCCTGCTTCATTTCTGGCGTCCATCGCGGACCGCTGCGTATCGTCGCGAGTCCGCACCAACGCGGTGCATGCTCCGCAGATCGAAATCCGCCCGCCTCTGGGCGCCTCATCACAACATGCGCTTCAGCACGTCGTTCTTCGACATGAAATGGTGCTTGAGCGCCGCCGCCGCGTGGATCGCCACCACTAATGCCAGCGCATAGCAGCCGAACTTGTGGAGTTCGAACCAGTGCTCGGTAACCGGGCCCGCGCTATACGGCGTCTTCATGTACCACGTCCCGAACAACCAGTAGCCGTCCGGCACCATCACGAAACCGCTGAACAGAACGAAGGCCACCAGCGCGTAAATCAACGAGTGCACCAGATGCGCGATCGAGCGCTGCTGCCGGGGAATCGACTCGACATCAGGCGGCGTGCGGCGGAAGAACGACCATACGTAGCGCAGCGGAAACAGCACGATCAGGCAGCTCGCGAGCGACATGTTGAGCGTCGACACGAAACGCCAGAGATCCGGCTGCGTGATGAAATGCAGCGAAAATCCGGCCGCCATCGTGTACAGGATCACGGCCGCGAAGATCCAGTGCAGTGTGCGGGAAAGGCGGTCGTATCGGCCGCCGCCTGATGTTTTGTTCTGCGAATTTGTTTGGGAAGCCACCCGCATGATTCATCCTTTATCGGTTGCCGGTTCATTGTTGCCATGGACAAGTGGATGAAATTATCGAGATTGAATCCCGTGTCGATAACCATTCTCAACGATTTCAAAATACCCGGCGCGGCGTCAGCGCATCTCGATCAGGAACGTCATCACGCCGTCGCCCGAGCCCGCCGTCACACGTTCGCCGTGCTGGTAGTACTGCGCGGTAAACGGCAACGTGGTCGCCCCGACCGTCGCATCGCCGAGGCTGTGCCAGGTATTCATTGTGACCGGCACGTCGTTCTTCAGCACGCGAATGCCGACGCCCTGCGCGGCGTCGTCGCCGAGCAGCTTCAGCACGTCCGTCGTGCCCGGCACCGTCTCGCCGAGCAACTGGATCGACAGCGGCGTCGGCCGCGCCTCGCCGTACGGGCTGCAGGTCAGGTCGATCGCGAAATCGCGCGACGCCTGCGTCGAGCCCGGACCGTCGAAGGCCGACGCCGGCACCGCGCCAAGGGGCACGACGAGATGCTTCGAGGCCGTATTGACGGTACACGCCACGCCCCGCACATAGCTGCTCGTAATGTGCTTGCGCACCACGTAATGGCCGGGATCGCCGCTCACGGGCGACGCCTCGACGATCAGCGCCTGGCCTAGCAGAAAGCCGGGTGTCACCGGTCCGATCTTGACGAGCTCCATGTCGACCACGAACTCGCGCGCCGTGCCGTCGCCCGGATGCGTTCCGAGCACGCCTTCCGTCTTGTTGCCGAGATCCTCGCCGTCGCGCACCATCCGCAGCGCGAGGCCGGGGAGATTGGTCGCCCACAGGTTCATGCCCGGCGCGGGGCCGAACTCGCTCGAATAGTGCAACGTCCGCGCCAGCGGCTCACCCTGGCCGTTCGGCGCACAGGTGATGGTCAACGTGAAGCGGACCGACCGGACGACACCGCCGATTTCGACGCCGTCGGCCACGATCGAACCGAACTCGATCGGATTGAAATCTTCGGGCAGGCTCAGGCACGCGGCAAACGCGGGCGCCGCGCAGAACGTCAGCGCGACGAACGCCGCCCAGCAGCGCAGGCGCGCGGCAAATCGGAATATCGTGGGTTTCATGAACGGGATGAAGTGGGTGAAGAAGCGTCGGCCCGCAGCGCTGGATGCGTGCGCGAGCAGACGACGTCGAGTTCGGGGAAATTGCTGTGCGGCGTCGACTCGCCCATGTTGTACGACAGCGCACAGCGCTCGTCCGGACGCGCGCCCCACCGCACCAACAAGTCGCCGGCCCGGCTGACGCCGGTGACGAAGCCCTGCCCGTTCGGGCCGACCATGCCGACCTCCTTGCCGTCCGTTGTCAGCACGGAAGCACCGAACGGCACCGGCTTGCCCGCATCGTCGGCCATGTCGAGCATCAGGCGGCCCGCCTCGACGTCGAACGGCGCCAGCACGACCGCACCGTATGTCGGCACGACGTGCACGATCGCGTTGCGGATCTCGAGCTGACGATCGAGCTCCAGCGTGTGCAAGGCAATGCGGTTCTGACGGTACGGCGTGACGTTCGGCACGACCGCATAACCCGCGCGGTCGGTGCGCACGCCGGCATGCGCGATCACGCCGACGTCGGCCGCGCCCTCGCTGCGCACCAGCGCGACGGTTTCGCCGAGCGGCTGCGACAGCGTAACGCCGCCGCCGTGCACGATCATGCCGCCCGCCGCACTGACCGAGGTCTGCGAGCCGGTGCGCGCCTGGTTGTGGGTGACCGCGAACTGGCCGGCCGTCGCGCGATAGTTCAGGTTCACCGCGCCGCCCAGGCCGTGCGCCGTGCGATCGGCGTCGACGCCATAGCTCAGGCGATCGTCGTCGAACAACGTGCCGAACACGCCCGCGCGCTGCTCGGTGCCCGCGGTGCCGGCGATCAGCGTCGCACTGCCGTATGCATGCGGTGTCGTCGTGCGCCCGCCGCCGAACGGAATCGACAGGTTCAGCGACACCTGTCGGCTGCTCTCGCCGCGCGCGCGCCGCTCGGCGCTCAGGCTCACGTTGTACGACACGCGCGACACGCTGCCCGAATAGCCGAGCTGGATCAGCCGGTCTTCCCCCGCACCGTCGCGGTAGGCTCGTCGGCTCGCGCTGACGTACAGCGAACCTGCGCGCCCCAGGCTCTGCGACACGCTCAGTTCACTGCGGTTGCGCTTGCCGGCGCGGTCCGCCCATATGTCGACGGAGGTCGCGTAGCGCACCACGACGTCGGACAGGCTTCGATAGCCGCCCGAGTATTGATAATGCGCCGCGCGCAGTTCCGTGCCGGTCGACGCGAACGCCTTCGCGTACATCACGCGCACCGCGCTGCCCGCGCCCGCCTGCCCCGCCTGGTCCCGATAACGGGCGTGCGTCACGTCCACCGACAGTGCGCCGATCTGTGCCAGGTTGCGCGCGACGCCGGCCGCCAGCGCCGCATAGCCGCTGGCGAACGTCAGCCCGCCGTAGATCGTCGTCTCGCCGGGCAAGCCGTAAGCGGCGCTCGCCGACGTGAACCACTGCGGGTGGTCGGAATCGGCGCGCAACCGTCCCGCGGCCGCGCGATACGACCACGCGTTCTGGCGCAGCAGCGTCGGAATGCTCGCCGACGGCTGGACGAAGCTGCGCTTCTGGCCATCCGCTTCGACGATCGTCACCTCGAGATCCGCATGCGACGCGATCGCGTACAGGTCGTCGATCTCGAACGGCCCCGGCGGCACGTAGTTGCTGTAGATCAGAAAGCCGTTCTGGCGGATCTCGACCTTCGCATGGCTTTGCGCGATGCCGCGCACGACGGGCGCATAGCCGCGCTGGCTGTCCGGCTGCATCGTGTCGTCGGACGCGAGCTGCATGCCGCGGAACGCCACGTTGTCGAATACGTTGTCGGACGTGAAGTTGTCGCCGACCGTGACGCGGCTGCGCCAGGCGGGAATGTCGCGCTCGAGATAGGTATTCATGAATTGCGTCTGCAGCCCCGACGCGTTGTGGTTCACCATCGCGCTGCTGCGCAGGCGCCAAGCGCCAAGGTTCAGGCCCGCGCGCACGCTGCCGTACGCTTCCGTCGCCTGCCCCGACGGCCCGTCGTAGCGCCGCTGCGCGGCGTTGAAGCGATAGTCGAAGCGCATCGCGTTGATGCCTTCGTCCCAGCGCGACGGATCGACCGAGCCGCGCGGCACGCGCTTCATCTTCGCCTGCGGGACCGTCAGCGCCAGCGTCTGACGCCCCGGGTCCACCGTGACGGTGGCATCCGGCATCGCGTCGCGCGGATCGACGCACACGAGCGGATCGCCTGCCACACCGTCCTGCGCGACGCGCGGATAGGCCGCGAGGTTCACGCCGAACGCGTCGAGCTGCGCGGCGCTCAGGCACGGGCGCACCGAATTGCCGTGCTCGTCGCGCGCATCGCGCTCGAAGCGGATGTCATGCGTGCCCGACACTTCGCCATTGACCGACACCTCGATCGGGTGCACGCCGGGCAACAGCACGTTCGCTTCGGCGAACACGTCGAGATCCACGTCCTCCTGCGTGTTGCCGAACGCAAGGAACGCAGGATTGAATGCCGTGTTCGCGTGCGCATGCGCGCCCGCGGTCGGCAATCCGAACGCGAAGATCGAGGCGAGCGCGAGCACGCATCGGCGCAGCGGGTCAAGGCATCGTGTCATGAATGGCGGGACGGCGCGCGCTGGATGAGCGCACGCCGCATGAAATCGAAAAAATGGAAAGGTCAAAAAAGCGGCTCGCGGAGCGGCCGCTTGCCGGCCCCGCGACCGCGTTGCGTCAGACGGCGCCGGTCGGCACCGTCACCGTGACGGACGGCGTCACGGCGCCGTAGTCGTTGATCGTGCTGAAGCGCAGCGTGACGGGCTGCGTCGGCACCGCGCTGAAGTTGCGCAGCTTATAAGTCGTCGCCTGCAGCGGCGGCACCATCTCGAGATCGACGTCCTCGGTCGTCCCGGCATTGATGCCGATCGTCGAGAACGTGACGTAATAAGGCGTCGGGTTATTCACCGTCAGCGTCGCGCCGTCGCCCGACGGCGTGATGCGCCAGGTCAGCGCCGCCGGCGCGTCGGCCGCCGAGCCGGTCAGGCCTTGCGGACGATAGAACGCCTTGATTCGCGTCTGGATCGCGATCTGCAGCACGTTCTCCTGCTTCGGCGTGGCCGGAATCTCCTTCACGTTCAGCCACAGCAGCGACTCGCGATCGGACGGCAGCCCGTGCTTGACGGGCATCACGCGCAACAGGTTTTCCTTGCCGGGATCGAGCCGCGACAGCGGCGGCGTGACGAAGAACGGCGCTTTCGCGCCACCCTTCGTCGACCCGCCGTCAATCCAGGCCTGCACGACGTAAGGCTGGCTGTCCGCGTTCTTCACGGGCACGACGGCTTCGCGCCGGTCCTCCTGCAGAATCACGCGCGTCGCCCCCACCACCACGCCCGCAAGCGCGCCGTGGGTCAGGCACAGCCCGACCACACAGGCGAGCGTACGTTGTCCGAATTGAATCGTCATCGGTCGATCCCGTCTGCTTAGCGGTAGTGCAGCGTGAACGATGCAGTGCCGTTCGCCTCGCCTGCCTCGGTCTGGTTCGACGTCGAAACGTAGTTCGCGGCGAAGTTCAGCACGTTGCTGCCCGGCGTCAGCTGGAGCGTCTCGGTCTCGCTGTTGATGCCGATCTGCTTGCCCGATTCGTCCATCAGCTGGATGCCGACGCCTTTCGCGTCGTCCTGGGCGCCGGTGCCGACCGCGAGCAGCGTCGGATCGTCGCCGTTCGACATGCCCTCGAACTGCGCACGCACGCCGCTCAGCTGGTCGTTGCACTCGCTCAACGCGATCTGGAACGGCACGCGACGGCTTTCCTGGCCTGCGGTGGCGAGCTGGTCGATACCGATCGCGCCGAGCGGCACCTGGATATTGCTGTTGTCGATCTTGCAGGTCGTCGCGACGATCTTGCCGTGGAAGTTGACCGTGCCGTCCGCCGCGAGCGCGGAAGTCGAACCGAACGCCGCCAGCAGCGCGGCCAACACAAGAGATTTCTGGTACGTTTTCATCGAGTATCTGGGTAGAAGAATAAGGATTTCCGCTGCCGGTCTCTGACAGCGGAACAACGAACCCGTCGAGTTCGCAGGCATTATTCCGATCCGGCGGTCGCGGCCAAACAAACTTAAAAAGATTCTCAACGCACAGCCGTCAGACGGACGCGACCCGATGCAATGCGACGCCTGCGACGACGCTTTCCGCCCGTCCCGGGCACGCCGACTGACGTGGCGCCGAACATCTGCACATTGTTTACGGAATCCTTATCATCAGATCTGAAGACGCACCACGCGATGACATGACCGTTGATACGAAGCACGCGCGCGAACGCGTTCTAGCGCCGGAATGACCGAGCGTGCCGCGCACAGCCGCGATGGAAGCCGACGGGTGGAAACAGCCGGGTATATCGGAGCGCGAGACGTGCTGTCGCGCCTCACGAAAGCCTCGTGAGAGCACCCCGATTGAATGCCGAACGACGGCCGACGCGGCTCGCCGCGACAGCCTCGCTGAAAAGGGAAATGCGGATGGGGATACGGATCGGCGGCGTCGATCCTGTCAGCCGAAGCGCCTCGCCGCACGGCGGCGGCTCGAAGCGTTGCTCGACGTGCGCGCGCAGCGGCTTGTCGGCCCGCGTGGCGTCACCCGTCGCGCCGGCGCGTAGCCGCCCGGCCGACTGCTCAGGTCCGCTCGAGGCGATACCCGTAGTTGTAGACCGTCGTGATCACGAGCCCGTTCTTCGGCCGCAGACCGAGACTCGCGCGCAACTTGCTCACATAGGTGGCGAGCGTCGCGTCGTACTTGCGGTCGACCACGCCCCAGATCCGCTTGATCATCATGTCCTTCGTCACGATCCGCCCGACGCTCTCGAACAGCATCAGCGCGAGATCGAACTCGCGCTGCGACAGCTCGACCGGCTCGCCGTCCACGGTCGCGGCATGCGAGTTCGTATTGAGCGCGAACTTGCCGACCTCGACGATCTTCGCGCGCTGCGTCTCCGGGTAGTACTTGCGCGCCTGCGCATTCACGCGCGCGACGAGCTCGCGCTCGCGCAGCGGCTTGATCAGATAGTCGTCGGCGCCGGTGTTGAGACCGAACACGATGTCGTTCTCGCCGTCGTGCTGCGTCATCATGATGATCGGCAGCGCGTCGGCGAACGATTCGCGTGCCCATCGCATCACGTCGATCCCCGACTTGCCAGGCACATCCCAGTCGAGCAGCAGCACGTCGACGCGCTGCGTGCGCACCAGTTCGATGAAGCTGTCGCCGTCGTGACGCACCTCGGTGTCGTAGCCCGCCTTGTTGAGCCAGCCGGCCACGACGCCCGCCTGCGTCACCATGTCTTCGAGTATTGCGACAATCATGTTCGATCCAGTCTCAGTATGCCGCCCCGCCCTCGAGCCCGTTCGCCGCGCCGTCGGCCGGAGCGGGCGGCAAGTAAACAAAGGCCCATTCGCTATAGGCGCCGCTGTCGCCGAACGTATCGTACCGCGCAGGGAAGCCCTGGCGCTTCAGCGGCTGCCCCGACGCCTCGCTGAACACGCCCATGATGCCGCCGTCCGGCGCCTTCACGAGCCCCCACTGCGTCGACCCGGTCAGCGGATCGGCATACAGACGCCGCAAGTGGCGCTGCGTCGGCAGCCCGCGGCGATCCTCGAGCAACGCATCGAGCGACTCCGGATAGCGGCTGCCTCCCGCCGCATTGTAGTAGCTTGCGATCGCCGCTCGATACTGGTCGCCGACGAACAGCAACTGCGCCTCGCGATCGCGCTTCTGCACCGTCGTCCAGATTCGCGCGGCCTGCATCAGGCTGAGCCCCAGCGCCGCGACGAGCATCAGCACGCCGAGATAGGCAATGCCGCGCTGCCCGCGCGGGCAGCGGCGTCGGTCGCCACGCCGCCGATTACCACGTCCCATACGCGCTCCCGTCGAGCGCGCGCCCTTTCGCGCCGCTCTTCACGTCCCCGACGCCGCCCGTGTCGCCGGCCTGCGGCTGCCACGAGCCGCGCTTGCCCGTGACCGGGTCGAGCGGGATCTCGCGCAGATAGCGCTGCTGGACCAGCACATCGAGCGAGTCGGGATCCCGGCCGTGATCCGCCCGGTAGTCGTCGATCGACTGGCGCAGCGTGTTCAGGTTGTGACGCAGCACCGTTTCCTTCGCGCGATCGCTCTGCTTCAGGTAGCCGGGCGCGACGAACGCGGTAAGCGCCGCGATGATCGCCATCACGACGAGCAGTTCGATCAGCGTGAAGCCGGCGGCGCGGCGTGCACGCCTACCACTGGTTGTACGGGACGCCATTGATGCCCTCCTTGCGGTTGGTCGAGCGAATGTCGAACACGTCCTCGCCGGACGAGAACGAGTTGGGGTCGCTCGCATAGCTGCGCGTTTCCCAGGTGTCCTCAGGCGCCTTGCCTTCGCATTCGCACATCGGATCGGCGGGAATCTTGCGCAGGAAGTACAGTCGCGCGCCGTCCGGCGATTTCTTGTCCTCGACGCCGTCGACGAGCGCGTACAGGTCGGGCGGATAGCCGCTCGCGTCGACACTGCGCTCGATGCGCCCGTCATCGGCCGCCGCCTTGTACGCGTCGAGCGCCGAACGGATCACCACCAGCGCACGGCGCAGTTCGGCCTCGTCCGCACGGCGCTTGACGAGGTCGGTCAGCGGCAGCGCAACGGTCGCCAGCAACGCGAGCAGCGTCAGCGCTACCATCAGCTCGATCAATGTGAAGCCGCGCGCACGTCGACGGACGCTCATGCGAGGCCCCGCGCACGCGACAGCAGCACCGGTGCGTCGGCATACCGCACCGGCGCCGGTTCGCGCTCGCCCGCGAAGCGCTCGACGAACGCCTGCAGCGTGCCGATCAGCGAGCGTACCGCGGCGGCGATGCGATGTTCGCCGCGTACCTGCGGCTCGGCGAGCGCCGCGCGCGGCGCCACGGCATCGGCCACGGTCACCGGCGCAACGGCACGCACGATGGCAGCCGGTTGCGTCGTCTGCTGCGCCGCGCCGGTATCGCCCGCACGATCCTGCTCGATCTGCATCGCGACGACTTCCGCACGCAGGTCGGCGGCGTTCGCCGGGGTGGCGACGGCCCGCATCATCTCCCCTCGCAGCGCCGCCGCACGGGGCATCGCAACCGGCACGACATGGGCGGCCACGGTCTTGATTGCCGTGGCCGGTTGCCGCCCGGCATCCGCACGCGTACGCATCATCCCGGCGCCGCGCACGCCACGGTCGGCGGCCGGGCTCGTCGCATCGCCCTGCGCGGGCGGCTCGGCGTCCGCGGGGGCTTGCGGATCCGCTTCGGCGTTGGCCGGTTCGGCGTTCGCGCCGTTACCCGCGGGCTTCGACGGCTCGATCGGCGCGTTCAGGTCCGGGCCGTCCGACGACGACACGCGCGCCGGCACGGCGTGCGCGGACTCGAGCGTCAGCGCTTCGGTGGTCACGCGCGACTCGGTGCCCGACAGGAAGGTCGTCACCGCCGACGTCGGCAGGTCGAGATTGCGTTCGATATGCGGCGTGATCAGCAGCACGATCTCCGAGCGCTCGCTGCTGCGGCCGTTCGAGCCGAACAGCCGGCCGAGCACCGGCAAGCCCGACATGCCCGGCAACCCCGCGATGCTTTCGCTTTCATTGCGCTTCACCAGGCCGGCGAGGATCTGCGTTTCGCCGTTCTTCGCGGTCATCAGCGTCTCCGCGTTGCGCGTCCCGAGCGCATAGGCGACGAGCCCGGTCTTCGTGGTTTCCTTCGACAGGATGCTGCTGACCTCCATGTTCACCTTGACGCTCACTTCCTCGTTCAGGCTGATGCGCGGTTCGACTTTCAGCATCAGGCCCACGTCCTGGTAGCTGACCGATTCGGTGACGACGCCGTTCGCGTTGGTGGTCGTGACGATCGGCACGCGCTCGCCGATCTTGATGTTGGCCTTCTCCATGTTGCGCACGCGAATCTTGGGATTCGCGATCGTCTTGGTCTTGCCCTGCTTCTGCAACATGTCGATCGCGAGTGCGAGCCCGCCCGATTCGCTCGATACGCCGACGCGATCGCGATTCAGGCGCAGCAGATCGGCGAGCGTCAGCGCGCCGCCGTCGACGCTGCCCAGCGCGTTGAACTGGACCTTGCCGGGATACTGGACGCCAAGATCGAGGCTGTCGTTCATGTTGACCTCGAGCACCTGCACGTCGAGCGTCACTTCGGATTGCGGAATGTCGAGGCCCATCACGACACGCTCCGCGACCTGGATGGTTTCCGGCGTATCGCGCATGACGACCGCGTTCACGCGTTCGTCCACGTAGACGTCCTTCGGCTTGATCATCTGGCGCAGCGCAGCCATCACCGACTTCGCGTCCGCGTGCGACAGGAAGAACGTGCGAATCGCGAACTCCGTGTAGTTGCGCGCCTTGTCCGGCTGCGACGGGTAGACGAGCAGCGTGTGCTTGTCGAGCACCTTCTTCTCGAGTTGGTTGGTGCGCAGCAGCAGGTTGATCGCGTCCTCGGCGGTCGTGCGCTCTGCGAACAGCGTCGCCGGCTGGCTGGTATCCACGTCGCGGTCGAACACGAAGTTCACGCCGGACACGCGCGAGATCACATCGAGGATATTCGCGAGCGGCTGCTGCCGGAAGTTCAGCGACACCGGCTTGCGCAGCGCGTCAGCCAGTTGCGGGCGCACCGTGCGGCCGGCCTGCGACTGATTCAGCAGCGTGTCGCGCAGGCGCTTCGCGTCCGCATGGTTCGGCTGCTCGGCAAGAATCCGTCGCACGATCTCGAGCGCTTCCTGCGGCTTCTCGCCGCCGATGCGCTGCGCGCGCGCGAGGTCGACCGACATCTGCTGGCGGCGCTTGACCTGCTCGAGCGACTGGCTGGCCTTGAAATTGCCCGGCTCCTCGCGCAGCACGTTGTTCAGGTGGTCGATCGCGGCGGCATGGTTGCCCAGCGCGACCTCGCGGTCGGCTTCCTTCAGCTCCGCGCGTACGTATTCCTGCCGGCTGCCCTCGACGGCGGTGGTGAGTGCGATGTCGTCGGGCGCGGCCTGCTTCTTCTGCTGCAGCGTGCTGAGGCGCTCGGCAGGCGTCGTGCCGGCGGCAGGCGCGGCATTGAACGGGGAACTCGCGCATCCTGTCAGCGCGAGCGCCGAGATCAGGAGCAATAGAATGGCTTTACGTTTCATGATGGTGTTCGGCACATGTTCAAATCGGGGTTCATGGAGTCGGGACGGGCGGCGACAGCTCGACATCGGTGCCGCCACGGGTCACGATCACCGCGCCCTGTTTGCCCAGTTTCTTCAGCCGGTAGCCTTCGGCGATCTCGCCGCCCGGCCGCACCGCGCCGCGCACATCGCAACGCGAATCGCACAGCAGGAAAGTCTTGCCGGCGCTTTCAAGCACGACGATGCGATGGCCGTTCTCGCGCCATTCGCCGGCAATGTCGAACGGCGCCGACGCAACCGGCGGCGCGTCGATCGGCGTGTCGAGCGGCGGCATGTCTGACGCGGGCACCGCGTCGGGCGGCGGCTCGGCGTCGCTCACCGTCTCCGCGCCGAGCGACGCCCAACTCTGCGCCGGAAAGAGGTCGACGATCGGCTCCAGCTCGGCACGTTCGTTCGCCACGCTGCCGCCCGCCATGCAGGCAGCGGCCAGCACGAACGCGGTCGCGATCGGAATCAGGGGCGCGCGCATCATGCATCCGGCCCCAGCAGGCTGACCCGCAGGTCGGCGATCACGTTGGTGCTGTCGATCCGGTCGCGCTCGACCGACATGCCCTCGATGCGCACCATCGGCTGCTCCGCGATCTCGCGAAGCGCTTCGCGCAATCCGACATAGCTGCCGGTCAGCGCGACGCTGATCGTGAGCCGACGCAGCTTGCCCTGCACCTCGATTTCACGGCGATAGGTCGCATGCTTGCGCTCCATGCCGTGCAGGGTCAGGATCTGGAAGATCGAATACGCCTGCTCGGTGCTGCGCAATTGCTGCACTTGCTGCAGCGTCATGCCGCCGTCGCCGGCCTTCTGGCCCGGCTTCGGCAGCGCGGCCAGTTCCTTCGTCCGCGCGTCGCGCTCGGCCTCGAGCTGCTCGGCGCCCGGCTGCAGGTAGCACGCGTGCACGCCGACCAGTGCCACGACGAGCCCCCCTGCCACCAGCCCCGGCATGCCGAGCTTGCGGGCCGCCGCATAGGCGCCCCAGCGCAGCCGCTCGGCGAGCGCGGTCATGTCGATTGATTTCAGGTTCTTCATGGCTGTTCGATGTTCAGGCTGAAATAGAAAATGTTCTTGCCGTCCTCCACTTTCGTGCGGTGCTGCATCAGGCGGACCCTGCGGTCGGGGTGACGGTCCTTCAGGCGGTCGACGAACATGTAGATGTGCGACAGGTGCGCGGCACCGCCTTCGAGGCGCGCCTCGCGGCCGGCCTTGTCGACCGTCAGCAACTTCAGCGCGATCTGCGGCGTCCAGGCTTGTTCGATCCAGTCGACCGCCAACGGCCCTGCGCCATTCACACTCGTGCGCTGCTCGGTGAGCACGCGTGCGATGCGGCGCTCCTCCGGCGTCAGGTTCTTCTGCCGGCGCTGCTCGCGCTCGATCGCGCGCTGGCGCTGGTCGATGCGGCTTTCGATACTGTCGACTTCGTCGCGCAACTGCTCGACGCTCGACCACTCGCTCGCGACGAACGCGCCGGCCAGCAGCGCGCAGCACAGCGCAACGGTCGCCCACGGCGTGACGCGGGTGCGCGGCGCCGCGAAATCCAGTTCGTTCAGGCGTTTCATGCCGGCTCCTCCTGCATGGGCACGGTCCGGTCCTCGTCGTCGAGCAGCGTGACGCCGTCCGCAGCCGCGCTCGGCAGCGTCCCGTCGAGCGCGCTCGCAAAGGCCGCGCCGACCAGCGGCTGTCCGGCCATCAACGCCGCGGCCGCGAACCAGTCGTCGAGACTGCGAGCGCCCGCGCGCGGCAGCGTGACCACGTCGGCCCACTCGCCTGCGCGCCGAAACACGCACGTGACGACGCGCGGCTGCAGCAGCGCGTAGCGGAAGTCGTCGCCGTTCAGGTGCCTTGCATGCGCAGCAAGCGAAGCCGACAGCGCGTCGCGCACGCTGACGAGCCGCCAGCCGGCCGCGCGGCACGTCTCGTCGAGCAACACGAGCAAGCTGTCGCAAGCCGCCACCGCGAGCTGCGCGCGGCCGCGCCGTCCACCCTCGAAGCGAATCCGCAGCGCACCGCGCTGCGCGCGCGCGGCGAACAGCGCGCGCGCGTAACCGTCCCACGCGGCGTCCGACACCAGCCCGTCCTGCCAGGGCAGCACGACGCCATGCGTCCACGGATGCCCCGCGACGACGTGCACGCGGTTCAGCATCGGCAGGCGCGCCTTCGGCAGACCGCCGAGCACCTGCGCCAGCGCTTCGGCGGGCTGGCCGTCGTGCGCGACGACAATCTGCGGCTCGCCCGCGCGTCGTGCGCGCCAGTCGCGGCTCGTCCACACGCGCAGCTGGTCGGCGTCGAGCACCGCGATGACGTTATTCCACAGCGATCGCACGCTGCACCTCCTGGAACGTGGTCAAGCGCGCGCGAATCGCGGCGAGGCCCGCATCGCGCATCGACTGGTAGTCGGCATTGTTCGCGAGCGCCTGCGCACGCTTTTCGATCGAACGCTCGAGCAACGCGGCCTTCATCGCCGCATCGAGCGTCAGCACTTCGGCAAGTCCGATCCGGCCGTGATAGCCGGTGCCTCGGCAGGTTTCGCAACCCGCGCCGGGCGTCACCACGCGCTTCAGATCGTCGAGCGACATGTCGGCCAGGTCCGCGCCGTCGGCCGCCGAGCCGCCGCAGCTTGCGCAGATCCGCCGCACCAGACGTTGCGACACGACGCCGTTCAGCGCCTCGAGAAACGTCGATGGCTCGACGCCCATGTAGATGAAGCGGTCGATCACGCTGAAGCCGTCGTTCGCGTGCACCGTCGACAGCACACGGTGGCCGGTGAGCGCCGATTGCACCGCGATCGACGCGGTTTCCTCGTCGCGGATCTCGCCGACCATCACCGTGTCCGGATCGTGCCGCAGGATCGCGCGCAGCCCGCGCGCGAACGTGAGCCCCTTGCGCTCGTTGACCGGAATCTGCAGCACACCCTTCAGCTCGTATTCGACCGGATCCTCGATCGTGATGATCTTGTCGTCGCCCGTGTTGACTTCCGACAGCACCGCATACAGCGTCGTCGACTTGCCGCTGCCGGTCGGCCCCGTCACGAGCATCAGCCCGTACGGCCGGTGCGCGAGCGCGCGCACGCGCGCGGCCGTCTGCGCGTCGAAGCCAAGCACGTCGAGGCTCACGCTGTCGCCGCGCTGCGACTTGTCGAGCACGCGCATCACCGCGTTCTCGCCATAGGTGCCGGGAATGATGGACACGCGGAAATCGATCTCGCGGCCCTGCATCACGACCTTGAAACGGCCGTCCTGCGGCACGCGCTTTTCCGCGATGTCGAGCGCCGCCAGTACCTTGAGACGCGACAGCGTCTGCGCGGCCGTTTCGAGCCCCGGAATGTGACGGATCGACTGCAGCACGCCGTCGATCCGGTAGCGGATCGACAGGCCGTCCGGTACCGCTTCGAGGTGGATGTCGCTCGCGCGGCTCTGCAACGCGTCGTAGAGAGTCGTGTTGACGAGCCGGATGATCGGGCTTTCGTCCTTCGCGATGCTCGCGAGCGAGATCGATTCGATCGCCTTTGCGAGCGAATCGCCTTGCGCATCGATCGTCACGTCGTCCATCAGCCGCTCGTTCGACTCGACTTCACCGAGCAGCCGCTCGACCTCACCGGGCACGCTCATTGCCATCTGCATCGGCTGTGCGCCGAAACGCGCGAGCAGTTCGTCGCGCACCTGGCGCGCGAACGGGTCGGCCAGGACGACGCAGGCCAGGCCGTCGAGTTCGATCGGCAGCACGCGCCAGGTCAGCGCGTCGTGCAGCGGCAGCAGGTCGAAGCGCGTCGGCGCCGCCCGCAGCGTATCGGCATCGACCGCGCCGACACCGAGGGAGGCAGCCACTTCGGCGAGCACCGCCGCGTCGCCGCACAGCAGGCCGTCGACGTATTGCGCGAAGCCGACGCCGGACGCCTCCGACTCTGACTGCCAGCGTTGAACGATGTGTTCCGTATTCATTGAATTTTCTCCTGTTGGTCAGCGGGATCGCGAAGGCCGGGTCGGCCCGGCTCGCTATCCGACGCTGCCGGCCAATTCGAAGATCGGCATGTAGAGCAGCAGGACCACCGCGCCGACCGTCGCGCCCACCGCCAGCATCAGCACCGGTTCGAACACCTTGCTGAGCATCTCGATCGCGCGGTCGAGCGCGCCGTCATGAAACTGCGCAATGTGCTCGCACATCCCCCCCAGGTCACCGCTCTGTTCGCCGACGCGCAGCAGCCGTTCGGCGACCGACGTCGTCAGCGCATACTCGGCCAGCACGGTGGCGACCGGACGTCCCGCGCGCATTTCGGTCAGCGCCGCTGCCAGCCGCCCGCGGAAATGCTCGGGCAAGACCTTGCCGGACAGCTCCAGCGCGATGATCACCGGCGTGCCGCCCGCGATCAGCAGGCCGACGGTCCGGTAGAACCGCGTGAGCGCGAACAGCGCGCAGATGTCTCGCACTTTCGGCGCGCGCCACATCAGCCGCTGCGCGGCGCGCTTGACGGCCGCCGAGCGGACCGCCAGCCCCGCGCCGATGAACGACGCCGCGACCGCCAGCCCGACCGCCATCCCGTTCTCGCGCAGCAGGGTCGCCCACCAGAGCATCGCCTGCGCGGTCGCCGGCAGCGTGGCCAGCGACTCGAACACCACCGCGAAGCGCGGAATCACGAAGAACGCCATGAACAGCAGGATCGCGATGCCGACGCCGATCACGACGACCGGATAGATCAGCGCGCCGGTGACGCGCTTGCGGACCTGTTCGATTCGCACTTCATACTGTTGATAGCGCTTCAGTACGACCGGTAACTGACCGCTGCCCTCCGACGATTCGATCGTCGCGACGAGCAGCGGCGGGAAAATGGCCGGCTGTTGCGCAAGCGCCTTCGACAACGGCTGCCCCTCGACCATCACCGCGAGAATCCGGTCGATCACATGTTTCGCGTCCTTGCCCGAATCCGCCTTGTCGCGCAACGCTTCGAGCGCCTCGATCAGCACGAGGCCCGCGTCGAGCAACGTCGACAATTCCTGCAGGAACAGCGTCAGCGCAAACTTCGGCGCGCCGCGACGGCGCCCGAAGCCCGCCTCGCGCCGGATCTCGACCACGACCGCGCCCTGCGCCGCGAGCCGTGCGCGCACGTCCGCCTCGCTCGCCCCTTCGACCGTCTGCTGCGAGACCTTGCCGTCGGCGAGCACACGTACCCGAAACGCGTTCATCGCGACTTCCTCCGCCATGCATCAAGTTTCTCGAGGCTCGCGTCGCGATCGCTCGTCAACGCGCGGTACTCTTTCCAGACCTTGGTGGCGTAAGCCTTGCGGGCCGGCGCGCGCTTCGGTGAAGATCCGGCGTTGTAGGCGCCGACCGCGTTCCAGGTGTAGCCGTGCCGATCGATGAAATCGGCGAGAATCGACGCGCCGGTGGCGATCGACGTGCACGGCTCGTCGATCAGCCGCTTGTGCGTCACGCCGACCTTGACGAGACGCGGCAGATGCGTGCTGTTGATCTGCATCAGCCCGATGTCGTAGGTGCCGTTCCGGTTCCAGTTCATCGCGCGCGGATTCATCGACGACTCCACTTTCGCGATCGCGACGAGCAGCAGCGGATCGATGCCATGCTGATCGCCTGCCCAGGTCCAGCAGTCCCTGGCGGCGGCGCCGGATGCGCTGGCGGCGAACAGCGCCACCGCGGCCACCCAGCGACGCAGGCCCTTACATGCCATAAACGAGGTCTGCATCGAGGCCACTCCCGCCAACCCGACCGTCGCGGCCGAGCGACACGATCTCCGCTTCGCCGTCGCGGCCCGGCACGTTCCACTGGTACGCTCGCCCCCAGCCGTCCTTCGGCACTGCCTTCGCGAGATACGGGCCGTTCCAGCCTTCGGCGCCCGGCGGCGCCTTGACCAGTGCGTCGAGCCCTTCGTCGGGCGTCGGATAGCGGCCCATGTCGAGCCGGAATTGCGAGACCGCGTCGCCCAGCGTCTTCATCTGCGCTTCCGTCGACTTGACCTTCGCCTTGTCGACCTGCGAGAAAAGTTTCGGACCCACATAGCCGGCCAGCAGTGCGATGATCAGCAGCACGACCAACAGCTCCAGCAGGGTGAAGCCCTTTTGGCCACGTCGTTTCGTCCACTTCAGATAGTTCGGTTTCACGTCATATGCCCTCGGTAGAGATCCCGGCGCGGCGTCGCGGCCGGAGGCCGTCGTGTTGCAGACGGCAGGTGAATGGCGCTTTCGCGGATGCGTATTCGATTGAAGGAAAGCACCGATCGATGACGTGATTTTCCCGGGGGGCGACCCACGTCACCACTTTCCTCAACGAAATATCAATAACTGTTTCAAGCCGCCGATCTGCAGTCGCCGGCAATAAAAAAGCCGCACGCTTTGCAGCGTGCGGCTCGTTTCACCTGCTCGTCAGGTCGTTACTTGGCGCAGGCACCCAGGTCCTTCCACACCTTGCCGGAGTGGTCCGCACCCGTCGAGGCCGGGTTGCCCGGAACCTCGTTCTGCGTCCACCAGCGCGCCTCGTACGTGCGGCCGTTGTGCTGCACCTTCGCGCCGCCCGTGTAGGCCGTGCCCTGCTTCCATTCGGCCTGGCACTGCGCGCCTTCGCCGCCGCCCGCGTCGCTGGTCAGCTTGAACGTGGTGGTTTCCTGCTTCAGCGTGCCGCCTTCGATCTGCGACGTCGCCACGGCCGTGTGCTTGCCTGCCTTCGCGTTCGCGATGTCGACGTTCACGTCGCCCTGCATGCGCATCGTCGCCGACTTCGAGCCGACCAGCGAGTTCGACGCGTCGTAGACCTTCACGGTGACGTTCGTGTCCTTCGCGTGATTGAACTTCAGGAAGAACTTCGCGGTCGCCTTGCCGTTCTGGATCTTGAACTCGCCGTTGTTCGAGATGCTGAAGCCTTCGTCGATGCCGTCCGGCTGGTGATCGATCGTCGTCTCGGTGCGCACGATGCCGCTGCCCTTCTTCGAGAACACGTCGTTCTTGCCGAGCGAAGGCTCGATGCGGCCTTCGCGCTCGACACCGGCCATCAGGTTAGCCGACTGCACGCGGTTGATTTCCTTCGCGAGCAGCATCGGCCACATGTTGCGTTCACCCTGCTGCGCGGAGCCGATCGTCACCGTGGTCTTCATCGCCGGCACTTCGCCGGTCGACTTGAACACGCGGTTCGTGACCTTGTCGCCAGCCTTCAGGTCCATGATCGGCGCGATGCTGCCGACGTTCGACCACGCGGGCTTGCCCGGATCGGTTGCGCCGCCGCCGTCGTCGGTGATGTTCAGGTCAGCGACGTTGTAGAACATGCCGGCCGTATCGCCGACGTGCCACGTCGTCAGCATCACGTGATGGCCCTTCTTGTCCGACGGAATCGTGCAGTTGTGCGGGCCGATCTCGTCGGCTTTCTTCATCCCGCCGTCGATCGTGCAGAACGGCGTCAGATCGAACTGGTCGCGCGTGAGCTTCGCGTTCGGATTCCAACCCTGCTTCGTCAGGTAGTACTTGAATTCCTTCGTCACGTGCGCCGCGGTGAACGTCCACTTGAACTTCTGCGCGCCCGGCTTGATGGTGTTGAGCTTCCAGCGATCGACGGACTGTTCGTTGAGTTCGCTGAACTGCGTGACGCCACCGCTCGCGATCTCGCCGTCCTTCGGGCCGGCGGCCGGGAAGCCTTGCTTGCCTTCGATACTTTGCGGTTCATAGGCGACCGAACCGCAATTGAAGTTTTCGATCTTGCCCCCCTTCGCGCTGCACAGCAGGCCGCGCGACGGCGGCTCGGACAGGTAGCCATGCGCGAATGCTGCCTGGGCGAAGAACATCGACGCGCAGGCCACGAGCGGCGACAGGGCAAAGAGGGTCTTTTTCGCAGTTCGGGTTCTCATCTGATTCCGTTTGGTTGAAAGTTGATCGGGGTTTGCTTCGTTCGACGAATCGCGATCGAACGTCAGGAATGGCGTGACGCATGTTCTGCTGACGAAACGCTGAGTGCAGTATCGGCAAGCGCCTTTCAATCGCGAATCTTCCTCAACGATCTCTAAACGATTCCCTGCTCTGTCGTCGGCCATCCCCATACACGCGTGCACGGCCTTGACCAGCCCCTGTTGAGATTGCATTGAGATTCATTGCCGCCACGCCGTCCAGACAGAAAAATGCGCCGGCAATCGCGACACTCTTTTCAACACAAGGATGGATGGCTACCAAATTGAATTCGAAGAAACCGACTCTTGACCTCGTGGTTCGACGCCGCTCGCTACGCCGTACGCACCTCGCCTATGCGGCACTCGCGGCCGCCAGCGCACTCAGCTTTGCCAACGCCGCATTCGCCGCACCCGGCAAACCCAGCCTGAAACAGTACGAAATCACGTCCCAGCCGCATGGCTTCGTCGAAATCGACATGCAGAAGGCCGGCGTCGCGCCGTACAAGGACATCGTCAAGCTGAACAAGAAGGTCGACGTGCCGCTGCCGTTCGACATCTGGAGCAACGGCACCGCGGTGAAGGCGGTCGCGCTGGTCGACGGTGTCGTCGACCCGACTTCCGAGGTGAGGATGACGCCCGGCGGCACGCAGAGCGGCCAGGTAATCGCGAACGTGAAGACGCCCGGCGTGAAGAAGATGCAGGTGCGCGTGATCGACGCGAATGGCGCGGCGACCGACAGCGCGCCGCTCGACGTGGTCGTGTTCGACACGATTCCCGAACTCGCGGACGATCTGCCGAACAACGCGAGCAAGAATCACAAGCCGTACGCGAACACGTCCGGCTCGGTGGTCGGCACGTACTTCGCGACCTGGTCGATCTACGACCGCAAGTTCAACGTCGACAACGTGCCGGTCGAGAACCTCACGCACATGCTGTACGGCTTCATCCCGATCTGCGGCGGCGCGGACGTGAACGCGTCGCTCGCGAAGGACCTGCCGGGCTCGTTCAACACGCTCCAGCAGAGCTGCAAGGGCCTGCCCGACTTCAGCGTCGCGATCCACGACACCTACGGTGAAATGGCCAAGACGTTGCCGGGCCAGACCGCGAACTCGAAGCTCAAGGGCGTGCTCGGCCAGATGATGGCCGCGAAGAAGCGCAACCCGAACCTGAAGATCCTGCCGTCGATCGGCGGCTGGACGCTGTCCGACCCGTTCTTCAAGTTGCATGACCCGGCAAAGCGCAAGGTGTTCGTCGACTCGACCGAGCAGCTGCTGCGCACGTGGAAGTTCTTCGACGGCGTCGACATCGACTGGGAGTTCCCCGGCGGCAAGGGCGTGAACCCGTCGCTCGGCGATCCGGCGAAGGACGGCCAGCTGTACGTGACGCTGATGAAGGAACTGCGGCAGATGCTCGACAAGCTGTCGCAGGAAACCGGCCGGACGTACGAACTGACGTCTGCGATCGGTGCGGGCAAGGACAAGATCGACGTGGTGAACTACAAGGAAGCCACGAAGTACATGGACTACATCTTCGACATGACGTACGACTTCTACGGTGCGTTCAGTCTGAAGGATCTCGGTCACCAGACCGCGCTGTATGCACCGGGCTGGAAGCCGGACACCGCGTACACGACGGACAACTCGATGAAGGCGCTGCTCGCGCAGGGCGTCGATCCGAAGAAGCTCGTGGTCGGCGCGGCGGCCTACGCCCGCGGCTGGACCGGCGTGCACGGCTATGCCGACGGCAACCCGTTCACCGGCACGGCGACGGGGCCGCACAAGGGTCAGTGGGAACAGGGCATCCTTGACTACAAGAAGCTCAAGGCGGACATGATCGGGCCGAACAACGCCGGCATCAACGGCTACGAGTATCACTACGACCAGAAGGCCGAAGCGCCGTACGTGTTCAACAAGAGCACCGGCGAACTCCTGACCTTCGACGACGAGCGCTCCGTTATCGCGAAGGGCGACTACGTGCGCGCGCACCAGCTGGGCGGCCTGTTCTCGTGGGAAATCGACTCCGACAACGGCGACATCCTGAATGCGATGCACAAGGGCCTCGGCCACGGCAACGAAGGCGGCGGCGGTGCGGAAAACCATCCGCCGGTCGCGAACGCCGGCACCGACATGACGATCACCGGGCCGGCGACGGCGACGCTCGACGCCTCGAAGTCGCGCGATCCGGATGGCGACAAGCTGACCTACAAGTGGGAACAGATCGGCGGCACGCCGCTGCAGATCGCCAACGCGACGAGTGCGAAGGCAAGCGTCGGCATTCCGTCGGTCAAGCAGGACACGAAGTACACGTTCCGCGTGACGGTCACCGATCCGGCCGGCCTCAAGGACAGCGCGCAAGTCGTCGTCACCGCCAAGGCGGACACCGCGGTCGAACCGCCGCCGGCGGAAAACCGTCCGCCGGTCGCGCAGCTCGGCGGCCCGGCAACGGCTCAAGCCGGTCAGGCCGTCGTACTGTCGGCTGACAAATCGACCGACCCGGACGGCGACAAGCTGAGCTTCAAGTGGAACGTCCCGACCGGCATCCAGGCCACGCCGGCAGGCGCGAAGCTGAACTTCACTGCGCCGACGCTCGCGAAGGACCAGTCGTTCACGTTCTCGGTCACGGTCAGCGACGGCAAGCTGTCGAGCACCGCGAATCACACCGTCCTGGTGAAGGCCAAGGATGCGGGCGGCGGCGAAGGCGGCGGTAACGGCGGTAACGGCGGCGGCGGCGAAGGCGGCAAGTACCCGGCGTACAAGGCCGGTACGCAGTACAACGCCGGCGACATCGTGTCGAACCTCGGCAAGCTGTACCAGTGCAAGCCGTTCCCGAACAGCGGCTGGTGCTCGGGTTCGCCGACGGCGTATGAGCCGGGCAAGGGCTTCGCGTGGAACGACGCGTGGACGCTCTACGGCAACGACGGCGGTAGCACCGGCGGTGGTGGTAACGGCGGTGGTAGCGGCGGCAACGGCGGCGAAAGCAGCGGTGGCAGCGGTGGCAGCGGCGGCGGCGAAGGTGGCAGCGGCGAAGGTGGCGGCAGCGGCGGCAATCACGCGCAGTACAAGGAAGGCACGAAGTACAACGCCGGCGACATCGTTTCCAGCAACGGCAAGCTGTACCGCTGCAAGCCGTTCCCGTACACCAACTGGTGTTCGATGGCGGCCTGGGCGTACGAGCCGGGCAAGGGCTCCGCGTGGGACCAGGCATGGGATGAGCACAAGGAGTAATGCCAGTCCAGGCCGGCGGCGCCGCCTCGGTGCCCCGGCCGATCTGAACCCGCGTCTCCCGACGCACAACGGCTGATGCCGGTATCGCCCTCGCCTCGTGCGAGGGCGTCAATGAGATGGTCAGCCCGATCCCCACGCAGCGGACTACGCTGCGTGGGGATTGTTCTTTTTGGGGACCATCATGGAGACGGTTTCGTTTGGGTTGCGGTTGGCGGAGGTTCGTCCGCGGCAATACGGACGGTTGTACATGCGCAGGCCACAAACGCAACGCACCCATGCTGATGTCGTCACGGCGTCACCGCGTCATATCGATTGCGTCCTCGACCTCCACCCTGCTTCGCCATCCGCGATGGCGCCAAGCCTGCGGGATCGGTATCCGGCCTCGCAGAAGGTCCGCTGCAAACAGCGAAACGAAGCCCCCCGCGCGCTCGCCCCTCATGCTCGCGCGGCGAGCAATCTCCCTGTCGCCCGCTATCGCGTGACTCACGGCGACGAAAACCCATCCGCGTGCTCGACAGGCCTGCGCCGCCTCGAAACGGCGCAATCGTCAGGCAGCCTGCAAGGCAAGCCGGCCTCCGCATCCCCTGCGTCGCGACAAACGCCGCGCCCGAACGCAAAAAAGCCGGGCCCTGTGCGATACAGGACCCGGCCTTTCAACCATCCGGTTTCACTCTCGACCCGACGTCAACGAAGCGTGCGACCACGCCGCCGTTGCTGCCCGGCTCAGGTCACGCGTCTTCGAGCGCTTCTGCAGCGGTTCTCGGCAAACGCACGGTGAAGCGGCTGCCCTGCCCCGGCGTCGACGTCACGTCGATCGAGCCGCCGTGGCGCTCGACCACGGCCTTCACGAACGGCAGCCCGAGGCCGACGCCGCGGCTGGGGTCACGGTGCGAGCCGTCGATCTGGAAGAACGGCTCGAACAGGCACGGCAGCGCGTCGGCGGGGATGCCGATCCCCTGATCCTGCACCGCCATCGTCACCTGCCGATCGTCGGCGTCGATCCACACGTCGACCGTCGTATCCTCGTTCGAGTACTTGATCGCGTTGTCGAGCAGATTGGTCAGCGCACGCAGCAGCATGTCGCGATTGCCGGACACGAACACGTCGTCGCCCTCGTAATGCGGGCCCTCGACGCAGATTCGCTTCGCATTCGCACAGTGCCAGAGATGATCGACCGCCTCCGCCGCCAGGTCGTTCGCCGATACCGCCACATAGGCGCTGGTGTCGAGATGCTCGGCGCGCGACAACTGCGTGAAATCCTGTGCGACGCGCAGGCTGTAGTCGACGAGCTTGTGCAGGTCGGTCAGGAAATCCTCGTCGGTCGCGCCGTCGGCGTGGTTGCGCTCCTCGAGCAGCGACAGCACCGTCGACAGCGGGTTGCGCAGGTCATGCGCCATGTGTCGCAACGTCAGCCGGTCGCTTTCGACCGCGGCCTTGATGTTGTGGATATCGACGAAGCAGATCATGCTCGCCGTCGAATGTTGCTGCTCGCCGTCGCCGAACGGCGTCACCATCATCATCTGCGTGCGCCCGTTCAGCGTCAGCTCCGCCGAGTGAATCTTGCCGCTCGCCTTCGCGATCTGCACTTCGTCGTGTGCGATCGACAGCACTTGCCGGACGGCTGCGTCGCGGTCACCGTCCGCGCCGAACGTCTCCAGCATCGCGCGGCCGCCCGCATTGCACAGCAGCAGCTTGCCGTGCTGCTCGACGAAGATCGGATACGGCAGCGTCTCGATCATGTCGACATAAGCCATCTGCCATGCGCGAATGTGCTGCATCGCGATCTCGACTTCGTCCGCGCTCGGCAGCTCGGCATCGGCACCCGCCGCGTGCGGCAAGCCGGCGAACGCGTGCTTGCCGGCCAGCTGGTGCAGCAGCCCGTATTCGTTCAGCATGAACGTCCGCAGGCTGCCGGCACGCCGCCAGCCGCAGATCGCGAAAATCAATATACACACGGCAAACACTGGCCCGATCGGCATCCAGTACGACCCATGCACGAGCAGCACCAGTGAGACGGAGACGAACGTGGCCATCCACGCGAGCGCGACGGCGTACATGCGCCAGCCCGGCACCAACATGCAGATCAGCAGCATCCCCGTCGCGACCGCGACGCTGACGCCGACCTGGATCGCCGTCGGCTCGCGCCGCAGGATGTGGCCATCGAGCAGCGCCTGCGTGACCAGCGCATCGACCTCGACGCGCCGCAGCCGGCCGCCCTCGGACGTCGACAAGTCGTATGCACCGGACAGATCCGACATCGCATCGCCGATGAAAACGACACGGCCGCGCCACGCCGACTCGGGAATGCGCCCCTTCAGCACATCGACATACGAATAGCGATCGAGGTCGAAGCGCGCCGGCAAGAACAGCGCGAGCGAGCGCGCCTCGACGTGCCCCAGATTCGACACATGGTCCTGCACCTGGTGGCGCACGTCGCCGGCCGGCAGCGACGCGCCCGCCACGCGGATCGCCTGCAGCGCGACGTGCGCCAGCTCTTCGGCCGAATTGTCTGCACGGATATACGGCACGATGCCTTGCACCAGATGGTCGCTGCCCAGCACGACGCTGCGCTGGCCGACGGCCGCCGCCGCGGCGCGCAACCGCGGCTCGGGCAGCAGCACGGTATCGGCCCGCGTGGCCTCCTGCGACACGTGGGCAGGCAACACGACGCCCCCTTGCCGCTCGATCGCGGCCGCCAGCACCTTGTCGCCGGGCGCCGAGCTGAACATCGTCATGTCGAGCACGACGCTCGAAGCGGCGCCGAGCCGATCGAGCACCTGCGCATGGGACGTCCGCGCATAGCTCTCGCCGGTACCCAGTTCCGCGATCGTCTTCTTGTCGATCGAGATGACGACGACCTCGTCGCGATCGCCGTGATCGACGCCGGTCACCACCAGATTCCAGTACAAACGGTCGAGCGGCGACAGCAACGCCTCGGCCGTCGGCGTACAGCTGAGCACCGCCAGCAATACGACGCCGGCCGTGAGCGGCCATACGGCGGGTCGCACGGATGCTGCAATTTTCCAGACTCGATTGAGCCAATCAGGCATGGTTTGGTCCACGTTATTGTTTTATTCGCCCGAGTTCGTTTCGGCTGCACGCTTCCTGCATGGTTGCGGCAATGGCCGCTTTCTTCGTCGCGCTCGCGATCCCGCCACACCACTATCGCTCAGGCGGCCCCGGGTCCCTCAAAATCCAACCGCACGGCATTCGTGCCGCTGGTTGCGAAGGCGCCATGTTGCCCGAACTATCTCGATTTATTTTAAGCACCAGGCCCAATTAAACCTTGTCCCATGGCTTTTATATTTGGTTTCGTACTTGTCTTAATTTTTACCCTCCAACACGTCGTCAGAACGCATCCGTTCTTCGTCGATGCGCGCCGTCCGAGGCTATCGTTCGCGCGTACAGAACGCGGTTGCTCGACCATGAAGTGGCCCCGCAAAACTTTGGCGAACAGCGCAAGATCCGGCAACACGATTCTCCCGACCGAACGGCTTGCCGGTGGGCGTCGATACGAAGCAGGCGTCGTGCCGGGATTTCGCCGGGATTTCGCCGGAAAACAGACGGCGCCGACCAGCGCGTGAACGGCCGTCCGATGGGGTCGATCTTTTTCATCGCTTTCGATGAAATCATGTTGACAGCCCATTGGGACACGCTATAATTGCTTTCTTTCGCGATGCAGCAACAAGCGAAACGTGCCCAGGTGGCGGAATTGGTAGACGCACTAGGTTCAGGTCCTAGCGGTGGCAACACCGTGGAGGTTCGAGTCCTCTCCTGGGCACCAGAAAAATAGATCCAGATCAGTTTGCTGGACGATGTTTGCGATGAAGCCCGCTGTTGCGGGCTTTTTGCTTTTCGGGCGCCTGAATGTGTTCGCGTTCTGCGATAAGCCGATGGCGAATGAGTACGTTTTTGAGTACATGAAAGTTCGAGTCTTGGAAATGTACTCACCGCTGCCGCGAGGCGCAGAACTAAGTTTTGCGTTCCATCTGCAAGGGTTTTCACCTCGCAATCTCAAGCACATGTGGACGTTGCTCAAGCATGGCCGACGCCGGCAATTGTGTGCAACACGCCGCTGCACAATTGCCTTGGTCTCATATCGTGACCTTGCTGGACAAAAAGAGCCGGGCGGACGCGATTGGTATGCGGCCCAATCGCTCGAGCACGGCTGGTTCCGCAACGCGCGTGCGATGCAGATCGATACCCACACTTATTCGCGCCCCGGAGCCTCCATCACCAATTTTGACGCGCGGTTGCCGCCGCCGCAACGCGATCTGCCGCACTAAGAATTGAAGGATTCGTGCATGTTCGATTTCCTGGGGCTGACGCAGGACGCTCAGGAACGCCATATCGAACAATCACGCGTGTCCACATGAGATCGCGGCCGCAAATCGGCCGAAGCCGACGGTTGGTGATCGGGAGCCGTGGCGGCTGCAAGTTCCTTTGCTGATATTCGCAAACCGGCATCGACGAATGGCAGCTCTCACCGCCGTCGAATGAGTCTTCACGACCCGTAAGAGTCTTTCATGAGAACCCGAAAACGGACACTCCGGTGCGGTAAAGAGCCCATCGGACGGGTCTTACTGACCTTGCGCCGACGCGAATGCAAATGCTCCTTGGGGATACGATTCCAATGGAGCGTCGTCCGCGCAGTACGAGAACTCGCGATTCACACGGTCGCTGTCGCCATAGATTTTGGACAGAACTTCGCACATCCTCTTCGGATGAAGACTAACCGCTCCGAACGGAGGCGCTCCACTTTGGACCTGCCGTCCCATGAGCCTGATAACCGGTGCTACGTGGTCTTTCGCAGACTCACCTGAAAAAGCGATTGCCCACGACAGCTCATAAAGTCGGTCGCGAGTCGCTAGTGGAATCGGTTTGTCGTCCGGGACCGTGGCAAGAAGTTCATTCATAAGAGACTCTATCCGCGTGAGCGCATCTGGCTGTCCACCGGCCGCTGCGACTTGTGCCGCGCCAGTGCCAATCGAGTTCTCGCTGGAAATCTGCTTGAATGCTTCGGCTGCATATCGCGCCGATTCGGGTCCAAAGCCTGCCAGAACGGTCATTGCATATGGCCGAATATCGCCGTCGACTTGTCCACCGCTGTCGTCGTCGATTACCGGCCGCGGGGAAAACGCTATTTGCGCCACGGCATCCACAACATTAGCGGGCGTAGGTTGCAAATAGGAGGCTAGCCTCAGCTCATGGCGGTCAAACCTGCCCTTGATGGCGATTCCCGCGAACGCCGCGGCAACACGGCCATAAATCGTTGCTGGAGTACACACCCTCACTCCATGGTTCCCTGGACTCCTACGATACAGGTCCTCGCTCAGCGAGCGTTCGGCTCCGATGGCGAGCCAGTCGGGCGAAGCCGGCGCTACATGCTCCAGAGTTGAAGCGGCGATTTCAAAGTGCTCGTTTTCTTTAATATTTGCTGAAACGCATTGGGGATTTTTCCAGATGGGCATGGCAGGCATCGCCCTTAGCTTCCGGATTTCCGACTTCTGCGCGACTGCCCCATGATGCCCCACCCAGAAGCCTGCAAAGAAGATCAGTACGAATCCAACCAGCACATATCTGCGGTCCATTTCCCCGTTGCTCCGACGATCGTTAGTTTTTCGTTTTTTGCAGTTCGGTCTAGCGCGATTAACGTCGTGACGGACAGCAGAACTGCTTCCTGCCCGTGGTTTTGTCGCGCGGGTGCGCGAGACAAACGGAATTGTCAGCGATTCAGGTGCTGAAGTCGAGTGACCGCTCCTGGCCGTTCGGACTCATTCGATGCGCTCTACAGAACAGACGCTGAAATGCCCTGCGGCAGCTTTCCGGTCGATCGGCCAGTAGGCGTCATTCACCCACCGCATCACGTGGATATTTATCCGTTCCGTTCGAAAACGAAAGCGGCCACTCGGGAGCGACTCATCATTCGGCAAGCACAAACGCCATCGTTTGAGTACATGAGAACTCGAGTTAGTGGAAACGTACTCGCGACACCTGTATTCAGCAATGCCTGTGTTCAATGAGCCGTCTTCGGGGCTTCGATGATTTCGATCACGTCTAGCGCGCGGAAATCATCTGGGTTGCTAGTGAGAAGCGGCAGGTGATGTTCATGAGCCTGAGCGGCGATCCAAAGATCGTTATAACGCGGACGCGGGTTACGGCCCGCCGCCTTCATCATGGTCGCGAGCAGCCCGAATGAACGAGCGGTCTCTCGCGTCACTGCAAGCACCGACATCCGTTCGATGGCACGCAGAAAGGCAGTGCGCTGTGCTCGCTCGCGGGCGTCGCTTGGAAGTTGTGCGCCGAATTCCAATTCGCCAAGCGAGATCGCGGAGACGTGGACCAATTGGGACCCAGCGACGTTGTAGATTGCTTCAGCGTCGAGAGCGCCTTTACTGAGATCGATCCATACACATGTATCGACGATTACTTCTGCCACGGATCACGCACCTCGTCGTCGAAATCGGCATTTCGGATATCAGCCATGTACCGATCGGCAACGTCGGCCGGCATCTTTGGGATGCGCTCGAAGGCGTCGCGGAGTGTGACAGCCCGCTCGGGCGGGCTGATCGTGCCAAGCACGGTGTTATTGCGGGTGATGGTGACCGATTCCCCGCGTGCCAAGGCGTCGAGCACCTGGTTCGTGCGGCGCGCGAGATCGGTGGCGGTTACAGTAGTCATGAGGACCTCCGGTCAGAACAATACGTATTTTACGTAATTTGAGTAATTTGTCCAGTCCCCCGACTTGCTTGCGCATGCACCCTGTTTTTTTACGGTTCTCCGGCAAGTACGGTCGGCTCTCTCGCGTCGGTCAAGTCTCGGCAACCTTTCATCATGTCCAAAATTATCTGCGTACACGTTCCGTGTACCGGCGGAATTTTTGTACGACTGCGACGGCTGCCCGACTAGTCGAACGACTCGTAAAGGCCACCGCGGTTGCTCAACCCATCGGACCAGGGGCCCGCTATATCCTTGCCATGCTCACCCTGCTCGCTCGTTTTGTCGCATAGATTCGGATGACCGCGAAGCTTCGTCCATCGAAGGCAGATTCCCCGTCGGTATCGCTCATCTGCCGCTCCTCCGCGCGTTGCGTTTGCGCAACCAACGAGCGTCGTTTGTAAGCCAGCCCGAAATGAGTACATCAATGAGTAAGCCGACAAGATGTCTTCAGCTTAAATCCCCCTTAAATCAATCATCTACAAATAAAGTACGAGTCCTCTCCTGGGCACCATCTGTTTTTAAAAAGGCCGGCTTCTAGCCGGCCTTTTTCATTTTCCGGCGCCGGAAGCGTCGAGCCATCGCCGGATGGCACGGAGTGCATGCGATCGTCTCGCGGCACCGCCCCCTTCACTCACCCGCCGGACAACCCGCCAAATTATTTTCGTTTGCGACCGCAAATTGTGTTGACAGCCTCTTCGGACACGCTATAATTGCGTTCTTTCGCGATGCAGCAACAAGCGAAACGTGCCCAGGTGGCGGAATTGGTAGACGCACTAGGTTCAGGTCCTAGCGGTGGCAACACCGTGGAGGTTCGAGTCCTCTCCTGGGCACCATCTGTTTCTAAAAAGGTCGGCTTTATGCCGGCCTTTTTTCATTTCCGGCCCAGGAAGCAAAGCGCCCGCGCGCTTTGCGTGAGGACTCGAAAGGCTGCGCTTGCAAGCGCAGCCGGGGTCGCGCTCGTGTGACCGAGTCCTCTCCTGGGCACCATCTGTTTGTAAAAAGGTCGGCTTTATGCCGGCCTTTTTCATTTTCAGCGCGACACCGCCAGCCTCGGCCGTCGCCCCCCTGCCCCGTCAAGCCGCGCAAAGCCGCTTGCTCATGGCTGGCCGCTCCACCTCGGGCGGGTATACGCGCCACGACCGGTCGCCATGAAGGAAGAACACGATCGCCAGCGGGGTTTGCGCGCGCGGACCGACAACGCTCACGCAGCGGCCCCCATCGCCGTTCGCATGGCCGATGCGCCGGATTTGGAGCGCCTTGCGCGAGTCGAGCCCGAACCACTTGTCTATCTGCGTCCTCAACGAAATTCTGCCCGCGCCCATAATCAGCCTCCTGCACGCTCCATGTTTGGCCGATGCGGAAGCGGCTCCCGCGCGATCGGCTTTGCTATTCATCGAGCAACTATCGCGCCAGATCTTTCATGTGCGTTGCGCCCAACGAGCGTCCGATTGCCGCGGTGTCCGGGCATGCACATGCTCAGCCGGCGAGACCGGCCGGACCGACCGTTCGATTTTCGGACACTCGATCTGACCCGAGTGTTCGAAAATCGAACGCCGACGTCGAACGCATGCCTTCAACGGGAGTAGCATTAGGAAGGCCCGCGGCTCGGGCCGGTGCAGGACGCCGGACCGGGCCGCCGATGCCCGAATGAAACCCGAAGCGGCCAGGTCATGCCACTCCAGGGGAAATGGAGATGAGCGTTCAGGATGCACCACTGCGGCGAGGCTTTCGCCCAGGCGGCCGACTGCCGGATCCTGGGCACGATCGCGACGTATGGTCTGCGTGGGAGCGGCGGCTGCTTGGACAATTGCCGGCGGCGATGGTGCGGCGGGTGGTCGACGAATCGTGGCGCCGCTGCCTCGACTTGAGCGTCGATCCTGCCGCGCGAGGCGCGCCGCCACCCGTCGACGAGCACCGCCTGCTCGATCTGCTCGAGGAAAACAACACGCTCATCCAGGCGAGCCAGCCGCTCATCAAGCAGGCACGAGAGTGTCTGTCCCAGACGGGAACCATCCTGCTGCTGACGGACCGCGAAGGCACGATCATCGAGTCAGCGGGCGATGCGCACATGCTCGAACCGCTCGGCGAGGTCGGGCTGATACCTGGCTGCAACTGGAGCGAGTTCAGCAGCGGAACCAACGCGATCGGCACGGCGTTGAGTCTCAACGGCCCGGTGCAAATTCACGGCGCCGAGCACTTCTGCGAAGGCGTGAAACGCTGGACCTGCTCGGCAGCCGCGATCCACGATCCGCTCGACGCCTCCTTGCTCGGCGTGATCGACATCTCGGGCCTCGCGAAAACCTACAGCAAGCACACGCTCGCGCTGATCGTCTCCCTCACCGCCCAAATCGAGAACCGGCTTGCGATCATGGCCGCCGAGCGCCGCTACCGGCTGCTCGAGCGCTGCATCACCCGGTTGAGCCGCGCCGACCCGGTGGCCGTCGTCGACGAACTGGGACGGCTCGTGAAGGCGAACGCACAGGCAAGCGCCACGCTGGCTCGTCTCGGCGGGCCGGCCAGACTCGAGCAGGCATTTCCGGTACCTGACGTCGCCGCCGTTGCCGAAGGCCGCACCTCGGAACACACGCCGGAGTGGCTGCGGCGCGTGCAGATCGAGACAGTGAAAGACGGAACCGGCACGCTCGGCTACGTCATCTCGATGCCACATGCGTCACGCCCGAGCCTGGACCTTGGAGACGCGCTGCGCGACGCCGCCCGGACGGGCGGCGCGTTCTCGCGGATCGTCGGCAACAGCGAGGCGCTGCGCGAATCGCTGCAAAAGGCCCGGCAGCTCGCGCGCACGGCCGTGCCCGTGCTGCTCTACGGCGAGACAGGCGTCGGCAAGGAACTGTTCGCGCAAGGCATCCACCAGGCAAGCGACCGGGCCGACGGCCCGTTCGTCGCGCTCAATTGCGGCAGCCTCTCGCGCGACCTCCTGACGAGCGAGCTGTTCGGCTACGCCGAAGGCGCGTTCACGGGCGCGCGCAAGACGGGCATGCCGGGCAAGATCGAGTCCGCCCATCGCGGCACGCTCTTTCTCGACGAGATCGGCGAGATGCCGCCCGACATCCAGCCACACCTGCTCCGCGTGCTCGAGTCGGGCGAACTCTACCGGCTCGGCGAGAGCACACCGCGCAAGGTCGACTTCCGGCTCATCGCCGCCACGCACCGCGACCTGCGCACGGCCGTGGCCGACGGCTCGTTCCGCATGGATCTCTATTACCGCATCGCGGTCACGAGCATCGCGATCCCGCCGCTGCGCGAGCGCGTGGGGGACCTGCCCCTCCTGATCGACCACTGGCTCGGCGTCGTCTGCGATCGCCACGGCATGGAACGTCCGGTCATCGACGAGGCGGCATGGCAATGCCTGCTCGGCTACGCATGGCCTGGCAACGTGCGCGAGTTGCGGAACGCGATAGAAGGCGCTGCACTGATCGCGCGCGACCGGACGATCGTCATGTCGGATCTGCCCGTCGAAATGGCGGCCAGACGCCAGGTCGAGGCCCCGGGCACCGATGCCCGGCCGCACGGGTCGCCACCTTCCGCGTCCGCGCAACCCTGCTCCCTCGAAGACGCCGAGATCCAGTCGATCCGGGCAGCGATGAGGCAGAACAAGGGCAACGTGACGCGGGCCGCGCAGCAGTTCGGCATCGCGAAGAGCACGCTCTACGAGAAGTTCAGGAAACATGGACTGATGGAGGAGCTCGGGCTCTCGAGAAGCCGGCCCAACGACTGACCTCGATGGCCGGCCCCATCCGTAATTTGGCGTCCGACGCGAGTCGGGACTCAGCCTCCGATGTCGGAATCGCGGTGGGCAAGCCAACGCGAACCGGGTCATCGCATCTTTTGAATCGTGCCCGATACCGCCTGCCGTGCGCCGTCGCCCCGCCGGACATTCGCCGCCGGCCCCCGGGCCGCCTCCCCGAACCACCCTGTGCTCCCGCCTGCTCCGCATGCCCGGGATTTCCCTAGGCTGACATCCCGCTTCCCGCGCGGTTAAATAAATCAACGTGATTTATTTAATGCGCCACCGACCGGCGCCCCATGGAAGGAGACACCATGCGAAGCCCGCACATCGGCCAGGGAAGCAATTCGGCCAACGTGCGCCGTTACAACGAGCGCCTGCTGCTGAAGGCCCTGCGCCGCGCGGGCAGCGCGTCGAAGGCCGATCTCGCGCGTCTCGCGAACATGACCGGCACGGCCGTCGGCAGCATCATCGGGTCGCTCGCCGACGCGAAGCTGATCGAGTTCACCGGCCGCCGCGTCGAGGGCCAGCGCGGCCAGCCTGCATCGCTGATCCGCCTCGATCCGCGCGGCGCGTTCGGCATCGGCGTCCACCTCGACCGGATGCGCATCGAGACGGCGCTCGTCAACTTCGACGGCGACGTGCTCGGCCGCGTCACGCACGACACCCTGCTGCCGCCGCCCGCCGAAGCGCTCGAGATCGTCCGGCGCGACATCGACGCGATGCAGGCCCTCCTTCCCGCGCACGAGCGCGAGCGCCTGACGGGCGTCGGCGTCGCGCAGCCTTACAACCTCGGCGCGTGGATGCGCGAACTCGGGCTCGCGCCCGACACGTTCCGCCCGTGGGAAGACGTCGATTTCGCAGGCGAACTCGGCCGCGCGCTGTCGCTGCCGGTGTTCGGCGAGAACGACGGCAACGCCGCCGCGATCGCCGAACTGTTCTACGGCTTCGGCCGCCAGCAGGACGACTTCATCTACCTGTTCATCGGCCCCGCGATCGGCGGCGGCATCGCGATCGACGGCGACTGCCTGCGCGGCGTCACCGGCAACGCGGGCGACATCGGCGTGATGCCGGTGCCGCCGAGCCGGCTGCCGTCGGCGCCGCCGCCGCGCGGCCCGTGGGACATCCTGCTCGCGCGCGCGTCGCTGCACGCGCTCGTGCGCCACCTGCGCTACAGCGGCGAACGAGTCGACAACCGCGCCGACCTCGAAGCGTGCATCGCGCGCGGCCTGCCCGCCGTCGACGAATGGATCGACGACTGCGTCGATGCGCTCGCCCCCGCGTTGCGCGCGGTGCTGTGCGTGGTCGACGCGCCGGTGGTCGTGCTCGACGCCGACACCGACGCGGGCCTGATCGACGCCGTCACGACCCGCCTGCGCTCGGCCCTCGTCGCGACTGCGCCGGAAGCGCGCGGCACGCCGACGCTCGTGCGCGGCACCTTCGGCGCGGACGCCGGCGCAATCGGCGCCGCGACGCTCCCGATGTTCTTCAACTTCTCCCCGCGGGCCGGCATCCTCAAGGGTGCGAGCGCGGAATCGCAGGAGGTCAACCATGTCGCGATCTGAGTCGCCCCGTCCGCTGCTCGAGATGCGCGGGATCAGCAAGACGTTCCCGGCGGTGCGCGCGCTCGACAACGTGAGCCTGACCGTTTATCCGGGCGAGATCCATTCTCTGATGGGCGAGAACGGCGCGGGCAAGTCGACGCTGATGAAAATCCTGTCGGGCGCGTACCAGGCCGATGCGGGCGGCGAAATCCTGATCGACGGCGCGCGCATCGACGTCGACGGTCCGCTCGCCGCGCGCGACGCCGGCGTCGCCGTGATCTACCAGGAGCTGTGCCTGGCGCCCAACCTGACGGTCGCCGAAAACATCTACGTCGGTCGCGAGCTGCGGCGCGGCAACCGCCGCTGGGGCACGATCGACCGCGCAGCGATGGCGCGCGGCTGCAAGGACGTGCTCGCGCGCCTCGGCGCGCCGTTCGGGCCGGACACGCTCGTCGGCACGCTGTCGATTGCCGAGCAGCAGCTCGTCGAGATCGCGCGCGCCGTCCATACGCGCGCACGCATCCTCGTGATGGACGAGCCGACGACGCCGCTGTCGTCGCGCGAAACCGAACACCTGTTCCGGCTGATCCGCCAGCTTCGCGAGGAAGGCCTCGCGATCATCTACATCAGTCACCGGATGGCGGAAATCTACGAACTGTCCGACCGCGTGTCGGTGCTGCGCGACGGCACCTACGTCGGCACGCTCGACCGCGCGTCGCTATCGGCCGAGCGGCTCGTCGGCATGATGGTCGGCCGCGACATCTCCGGCTTCTACAAGAAGGAGCATGCGCCGTACGACCGCGGCCACCTGCTGCTGTCGGTGCGCGACGTCGCGGACGGCGGCCGCGTGCGCGGCTGCAGCCTCGACCTGCACGCGGGCGAAGTACTCGGCATCGCGGGGCTCGTCGGCGCGGGCCGCACGGAACTCGCGCGCCTGATCTTCGGCGCAGAGCCGCGCATGCGCGGCGACGTGACAGTCGACGGCAAGACCTTCGGCGCGCATTCGCCGCGCGACGCGATCGACGCGGGCCTCGTCTACCTGACCGAAGACCGCAAGCGACAAGGACTGTTCCTCGACATGAGCGTGCGCGACAACATCAACATCTCGGTGTGCAGCCGCGACGCGCGGCTCGGCAAGCTCGACCTGAAACGCGGCGCGGAACGCGCGCGCGGCGCGATCTCGTCGCTGTCGATCCGCGTGCCGAATGCGAACGTCAACGTCGGCGCGCTGTCGGGCGGCAACCAGCAGAAGGTGCTGCTGTCGCGGCTGCTCGAAACGAAACCGCGCGTGCTGATCCTCGACGAGCCGACCCGCGGCGTCGACATCGGCGCGAAATCCGAGATCTACCGGATCATCAACGACCTCGCCCGCGCGGGCGTCGGCGTGATCGTGATCTCGAGCGAATTGCCGGAAATCATCGGCGTCGCCGACCGCGTGCTGGTGATGCGCGAAGGCGAGATCGCGGGCGAGCTCGGCGGCTACAGCGATGCGCCGATCACGCAGGAAGCGATCATCGCGCTCGCGACCGGCTCGCAAACGGAACTGGCGGACGCGCACTGAGCGCCGCCGCTCATTTTCCACCTTACATTTAGGCTACCGAAATGATCAACCCGACCAAGCAGCGGAACCTCGTCTCCGCGCCGGCCCATCCGGCACAAGACCGCGCACCGCAGGCGCGCGTCGCCGATCATCGCGCACGCATGCAGTCGCTGATGCGCACCGCCGGCATGCTGCCGGTGCTGCTGATCCTGTGCATCGGCTTCGGCTTCCTGACGGACGGCTTCTTCACGCTGCAGAACCTGTCGATCGTCACGCAGCAGGCATCGATCAACATCGTGCTCGCCGCCGGGATGACGTTCGTGATCCTGACGGGCGGCATCGACCTGTCGGTCGGCTCGGTGCTCGCCGCTGCGGCGGTCGCCGCGCTGCTCGCGTCGAACATCCCGAACTGGGGCTGGCTCGGCGTGCCGGCTGCGCTCGCGGTCGGCCTCGTGTTCGGCGTGATCAACGGCGGGCTGATCGCACTGCTGCGCCTGCCGCCGTTCATCGTCACGCTCGGCGCGCTGACTGCGGTGCGCGGCGTCGCGCGCCTGATGGGCAACGACACGACGATCTTCAACCCGCAGCTGCCGTTCGCGTTCATCGGCAACGGCACGATCCTCGGCGTGCCGTGGCTCGTCGTGATCGCCGGCGCGGTGATCGTCGCATCGTGGTTCATCCTGCGACGCACGGTGCTCGGCATGCGGATCTACTCGGTCGGCGGCAATCCGGAAGCGGCGCGCCTGTCGGGCATCAACGTGCGGGCGATCCAGCTGTTCGTCTATGCGGCGTCGGGCCTCCTCGCCGGCCTCGGCGCGGTGATGTCGGCCGCGCGGCTCTATGCGGCCAACGGCCTGCAGCTCGGCCAGTCGTACGAACTCGACGCGATCGCCGCGGTGATCCTCGGCGGCACCAGCTTCGTCGGCGGTGTCGGCTCGATCGTCGGCACGCTGATCGGCGCGCTGATCATCGCGGTGCTGACCAACGGGCTCGTGCTGCTCGGCGTGTCCGACATCTGGCAATACATCATCAAGGGGCTCGTGATCATCGGCGCCGTCGCGCTCGACCGCTACCGCCAGCGCGATTCGGCCCGCACCTGACGCACGCCGCGCTACCCGCTCATCCATCGGGGCGCAGGCAGGTCCTCCTGCGCCCGCCGCCTAACCGAACCCACGGACCTCACGGAGACAACGACATGTTCAAACACAAAGCTGTCCTGACCGGCATCGCCTGCGCGCTCGCATTCGCGGCATCGGCCGCCCACGCGGCCGACAAGCCGCTGAAGTCGATCGGCATCACCGTCGGTTCGCTCGGCAATCCGTATTTCGTCACGATCGCGAAAGGCGCCGAGGCGCGCGCGAAGCAGATCAACCCGAATGCGAAGGTCACGGCCGTGTCCGCCGACTACGACCTGAACAAGCAGTTCACGCAGATCGACAACTTCATCTCGGCGCACGTCGACATGATCCTGCTCAACGCCGCCGATCCGAAGGCGATCGAGCCGGCAGTGAAGAAGGCGCAGGCGGCCGGCATCACCGTCGTCGCGGTCGACGTCGCGGCCGCCGGCGCGAATGCGACCGTGCAGACCAACAACGTGAAGGCCGGCGAACTCGCGTGCGACTTCCTCGCGAAGAAGCTGAACGGCAAGGGCAACGTGATCATCGAGAACGGCCCGCAGGTGTCGGCCGTGATCGATCGCGTGAACGGCTGCAAGTCGGTGCTCGCGAAAAACCCGGGCATCAAGCTGCTGTCGAGCGACCAGGACGGCAAGGGCTCGCGCGAAGGCGGGATGAACGTGATGCAGGGCTACCTGACGCGCTTTCCGAAGCTCGACGGCGTGTTCACGATCAACGATCCGCAGGCGGTCGGCAGCGATCTCGCCGCGAAGCAGCTGAACCGCACCGGCATCGTGATCACGTCGGTCGACGGCGCGCCCGATATCGAGACTGCGCTCAAGGCCAACACGCTCGTGCAGGCATCGTCCAGCCAGGACCCGTGGGCGATGGCGCAACAGGCCGTCAACGTCGGCTACGGAATCATGAACGGCCAGAAGCCCGCCAATCCGATGATCCTGATCGAACCGGCGCTCATCACGCGCGACAACGTGAAGAGCTACAAGGGCTGGAGCGCGCCGCACTGATCCCCGCGAACCCGAACCCCGTCACCAGAACATGACTCCGATGACCCAGACGCCCGCGTGGCGTGCCCTCGCCGACCATCGCGACACGCTGGCCGGCATCCCGCTGCCCGAGCTGTTCGCGCGCGACCCCGACCGCGCCGCGCACTTCTCGCTGGAGGCGGCCGGCCTGTTCGTCGACTACTCGAAACATCCGGTCGTCGACGAGACGATCGCGCGGCTCGTCGCGCTCGCCCGCGCGAGCGGCGTCGAAGCACGGCGCAACGCGATGTTCGCCGGCGAGCGGATCAATGCGACCGAGCAGCGCGCGGTGCTGCATGTCGCGTTGCGCGACCGTTCGGGCACGCCGCGCGTCGTCGACGGCACGGACGTCGCCGCGCTGGTCGCGGCCGTTCTCGGGAAGATGCGACGCTTCGCCGATGCGGTGCGCGACGGCGCGTGGCGCGGCCACACGGGCCGGCCGATCACCGATGTCGTCAACATCGGCATCGGCGGCTCGGACCTCGGCCCGAAGATGGTGTGCGAGGCATTGAAACCGTACGCGCACGCACGCCTGACAATGCATTTCGTGTCCAACGTCGACGGCGCGGACATCGCCGAGGTGCTCAAGCATGCCGATCCCGAGACGACACTCTTCGTCGTATCGTCGAAGACCTTCACGACCCGCGAAACGCTCGTCAACGCGCACACCGCGCGCACTTGGCTGCTCGCGAGCGGCGCACCCGAGGCCGCGATCGCGCAGCACTTCGTCGCCGTGTCGACGAACGCGGATGCCGTCGCCGCGTTCGGCATCGATCCGGCCAACATGTTCGAATTCTGGGACTGGGTCGGCGGCCGCTATTCGCTGTGGTCGGCGATCGGCCTGCCGATCGCGCTGCAGGCCGGCATGGACGCGTTCGAAGCGCTGCTCGACGGCGCGCACGCGATGGACCGGCACTTCGCCGACACGCCGCTCGAACGCAACCTGCCGGCGCTGCTCGCGCTGATCGGCATCTGGCATCAGAACTTCCTCGGCGCGACGAGCCAGCTGATCGCGCCGTACGACCGCTACCTGCACCGGCTGCCCGCGTACCTGCAGCAGCTCGACATGGAAAGCAACGGCAAATCGGTGACGCTCGCGGGCGAGCGCGTCGATTACGCGACCGGGCCCGTGATCTGGGGCGAGCCGGGCACCAACGGCCAGCACGCGTTCTTCCAGTTGCTGCACCAGGGCACGGCCGTGATTCCTGCCGACATGATCGTCTGCATGCAACCGCAGCACGCGCTCGACGAACATCACGACATCCTCGTCGCGAACTGCTTCGCGCAGTCCGAAGCGCTGATGAACGGCTCGCGCGCGGCCGGCGAGCCGCACCGCGATTTCGAAGGCAATCGCCCGACCACCACGATCTGCATCGACCGGCTCGACCCCGCGTCGCTCGGCGCGCTGATCGCACTGTACGAGCACAAGGTGTTCGTGCAGGGCGCGATCTGGCAGATCAATTCGTTCGACCAGTGGGGCGTCGAGCTCGGCAAGCGGCTCGCGGTCGCGATCGAGCGCGAGCTCGACGAACCGGGCCCCGTCGAATCGCACGACGGCTCCACCAACCAGCTGATCAACCGCTACAAGGCACGCCGCGACGCTGCGGCGTGAAGCTCTGACATGACGACGAACCTCCCCCGCCTGGTCGTATTCGGCGAAGCGCTGACCGACTTCATCCGCGACGACGCACACCATTGGCACAGCGTCGCCGGCGGCTCGTGCTGGAACGTGGCCCGCGTCGGCGCCCGCCTCGGCGTGCCGACCGGCTTCGCCGGCACGGTGAGCCGCGACATCTTCGGCGACGAGCTGATCCGCAAGAGCGCGGAAGCCGGACTCGACATGCGCTTCATGCGGCAGGTCGATCGTGCGCCGTTCCTCGCGATGGTCGTGTCGAAGCAGCCGCCGAACTACTTCTTCATCGGCGAGAACAGCGCCGATCTCGCGTTCGACCCGGCTGCGCTGCCGGCCGGCTCGCTGGATGCGGCCGAGATCGTGCACATCGGTTCGCTCGGCGTCGTGCGCGAACCGCTCGCGTCGCGCCTCATCGACATCGCGCAGGCCGCGCGCGCGGCCGGCAAGCGGATCTCGTTCGATCCGAACTTCCGCGCGCCGATGGCCGCGCCGTCGTATCGCGCGACGCTGCGCCGGCTGGCCGGCCTCGCCGACTACATCAAGGTGTCGGACGAGGACCTGGTCGGCCTGTTCCCCGAACTCGACGAACCCGCCGCGCTCGCGCAATTGCTTGCGTGGGCACCCGATGCGGCCGTGCTCGTCACGCGAGGCGCATCCGGCATGCAGCTGTTCCATCGCAACGACACGGTGTTCCAGCCGGCCTTCCCGACCGATGTCGCCGACACCGTCGGCTGCGGCGATGCGAGCGTCGGCGGCTGGATGGCAAGCCTCCTCACGCGCCCCGACGCACCGGCCGCCGAACACCTGCGCTACGCGGCCGCGTGCGCGTCCGTCGCATGCGCGCATCCGGGCGCGTACGCGCCGACGGCCGCCGAGGTCGCCGAACTGCTCGACGCGTCGAGCGTTGCTGCGGGACTGTCGCGATGAGCGCCGCTCACGCGCCTGGCGCGCACGACCCGTCGGCCTTCACGTTCGTGCTGTTCGGCGGCACGGGCGACCTCGCGATGCGCAAGATCCTGCCGGCGCTGTACGCCGCGCATCGCGACGGCCTGCTTGCGGAGACCGGACGCATCGTCGCAGTCGCACAGAACCCGCTCGACGACGCCGGCTATCTGCGCTGGGTCGATGCGTCCGTGCGTCCGCACGTCGACCGCGCATCGTTCGACGAAGCGACATGGCGCGGCTTCGTCGAGCGGCTCGCGTATGTCGAGCTCGACGCGAGCCGGCCGGACGCGTTCGCGCGCCTGCGCGACGTGCTCGAACCGATGCCCGGCCGCCGCATCTTCTATCTCGCGACCGGACCGTCGCTGTTCGTGCCGATCTGCCGGTCGCTCGCGGCCGCGGGCCTCGCGCCGCCATCGTCGCGCGTCGTGCTCGAGAAGCCGCTCGGCTACGATCTCGCGTCGTCCGCCGCGATCAACGACGCGGTCGGCACGATCTTCACCGAGGAGCAGATCTACCGGATCGATCACTACCTCGGCAAGGAGGCCGTGCAGAACCTGTTCGCGCTGCGCTTCGGCAACGTGATGTTCGAACCGCTGTGGCGGCGCGAATGGATCGAGAACATCCAGATCACCGTCGCGGAGGAACTCGGCGTCGGCGGCCGCGGCCCGTTCTACGACCAGACCGGCGCACTGCGCGACATGGTGCAGAACCATCTGCTGCAACTGCTCGCGATCATCGCGATGGAGCCGCCGCAATCGATGGAAGCAGATGCGGTGCGCGACGAGAAGCTGCGCGTGCTGCGCGCGCTGAAGCCGCTCACCGTCGACGAGATTCCGCAGAGCGTCGTGCGCGGCCAGTATCGCGCGGGCGCGGTGCGCGGCAGCGCGGTGCCCGCCTATCACGACGAACCGGGCGTGACGCCCGGCAGCACCACCGAAACCTTCATCGCGCTGAAAGCCGAGGTCGACAACTGGCGCTGGGCCGGCGTGCCGTTCTTCCTGCGCACCGGCAAGCGGCTCGCAGACCGCGTGGCCGAGATCGTCGTCAACTTCCGCACGGTTCCGCATTCGGCGCTCGGCGCCGCCGCGCTGCGGCCCGGCTCGAACCGGCTGACGATCCGGTTGCAGCCTGACGAGTCGATCCGGCTCAGCACGCTCGCGAAGCAGCCGGGGCTCGGAATGTCGCTGCAAGGCGTGCACCTCGATCTCGCGTTCGACCGCTTCTTCCAGCAGAACCGGATGGAGGCGTACCAGCGGCTGCTGCTCGACGTGATCGCCGGGCGTCTCGCGCTGTTCGTCCGTCGCGACGAACAGGAAGCCGCGTGGCGCTGGGTCGCGCCGATTCTCGACGGCGCTGCACACCGCTCGCCCGCGCCGAAGCCGTACGCGGCCGGCAGCTGGGGCCCGGCACCGGCGAGCGCGCTGCTCGCACGGCACGGCACCTGCTGGCGCGAAGAAGAAAACTGACCGGCGGCGCGCCGCCCAACGACTTCTGCACTCACGCATCGACCTTATGGAATCAGTCTGGCATCTCGAATGGGCGCACGGCGCATTCGACGTGCATGCACGCGGCGGCATGCTCGGCGGCGTCACCTTTAACAGCGGCACGCGCGTCGTCCGCCCGTTTTACGAACCGCCGTGGCTCGGCGAACCCGGCGCCCGGCCCGATGGCCTGCTCGGCGCGATGCGCAGCGAGTTCGCGTGCGTGCCGTTCGGCGTGCCGTATGCGCGCGCCGGGCTGCCGGAGGACGGCCTTGCCGACGGCTGGCGCGATGCGGTCGCGACGCCGGTTGCCGCGCACGATGCGCCGCTCGACGCGAGCGACGATCTCCAGCATGGCTATGGCTGCTTCGCCGACTGGACCTGCGTGCGGCGTACGTCGCACGACATCGAGATCGCGCTCGACTACCCGGCCGGCTCGCCGATTGCGCGCATCACGCGCACGATCCGCGCCGACCCGCTGCGCCCGGCGCTCGACGTCGCGCTGCGGATCGACGCACGCACGACCGCGCGCCGCCCCGCCGGCCTGCATCCGAATCTCGCGCTGCCGGGGCTCGCCGGCGCCTTGCGGATCGATCCCGGCGCATTCCGGTTCGGCGTCGTCCATCCAGGCGGCCCCGAACCCGGCGTGTCGCGCGGCCAGCCCGGTGCGACATTCGAGACGCTCGACCGCGTGCCGCTCGCCGGCGGCGGCCACCGCGCATTCGACCGGCTGCCGTTCGCGGACGCGACCGAGGAAATCGTGCAGCTTTGCGGGATCGATGGCGGCGTGACGCTGCACGACGACGTCGCCGGCACCGCGTACCGGCTGACGTGGGATGCGGCCGTGCTGCCGTCGCTGCTGCTGTGGATCAGCAATCGCGGCCGCGCGCATGCGCCGTGGAATGGCCGCAACCTGTGCGTCGGCGTGGAGCCGGTCGCGAGCGCGTTCGAGCTCGGCTGCCATGCATCGCTCGCGCCGAACCCGATCAATGCGCGCGGCGTCGCGACCGCGGTGACGCTCGATCCGGCACGGCCGCTCGAGATCAAGTACCGCTTCGACGTGCTTGACGTGCCCGACGCAAGCTGAATCCCGTCAGGTGTGCGCTGTCACTGCACTGCCAGCCGCCAGCAGTTGCTGCAGGTTCTCGTCGACGCTCAGCTCCGACATCGCGTCGACGCGCAACGTGTCGTCCGCCGCGCGTTGCAGCGCATGCAACGCGTGCAGCTTGAGCCGCACGATCGCGAAACGCTGGCCGCGCGCCGCGCATTCCGCGGCGAACGTGCGCAGCGATTCGATCGTCGTGCCGTCGACGTCGGGCGTTTCCTCGAGGCTCAGCATCACCGTGTGCGTGTCCGGCGCCGCCTTCATGAGCGCGCGCACGCGGTTCAGCATCCGGTCGGCATTCGCGAAGAACAGCTGCGCCTCCGGCCGCGCAATCAGCACACCGGGCACCGGCTTCGCATCCTCGTGAATCGACACGTCGACGAAGTCGTGGCTGTCACGCAGCCGGCCGAGCACGCTGACGTTCGGCTCCGACAGCTTGCGCAGCGTCAGCAGCAGGTTCACGCCGATCGCGGCGAGCAGCCCGTGCAGCACGCCGAGCACCAGCACCGCGAGCACCGCGGCGATCACGACGAGCCGGTCGCGATGCCAGACCCAGTACGGCTTGAACACCGTCGGATGCAGCGAATGGCTGACCGCGAAGATCACGATCGCCGCGAGCACCGGCTCGGGCGTGCGCGCGAGCTGCGGCAGCAACAGCCAGACGATCAGCGCGATCACGCCGGCCGCCCACAGGCCGGCGAAGCGCGACTGCGCGCCGGCCGCCTCGTTCGCGGACGTCGCCGAATAGCCGGCGCCGACCGGCATCCCGTGCAACAGCCCCGACACGAGATTCGCGCAGCCGAGCGCGACGAGGTCGCGGTTCGGCGACACGCTGTCGCCGTGCTTCAGCGCGAAATTGCGGATCGACCCGTACGATTCCGCGTAGAGGATCAGCATCAGCGCGAACGCCAGTTCGGTGGTCTGCATCCACGCGTTGCGGTCGAGTGACGGCAGGCCGAATGCGACGTGCTCGAAGTCGATGTGCCCGACGATCGCGATCCCGTAGCGCTGCCAGTCGATCAGGTAGCCGGCCGCGATCGACAGCACGATCACGACGAGCGTCGCCGGCACGCGTGAGCGGCGCCCGAGCAGGAACAGCAGCGCGAGCGCGGCGCCGCCGAGCGCGACGCTCGCGAGGTTCGCGTGCGGCGCACCGACGATCAGGTCGAACGCGACGCGCGGCGCATCGCTGTGCTGCACCTTGACCGCCAGGATCTTCGGCAATTGCTTGACGACGATCGTCACCGCCAGCCCGAACGTGAAACCGCGCAACACGGGCCGCGCGACGAAGTCCGACATGCCGCCGAGCCGTGCGGCGCCCGCGAGGATGAACAGCACGCCCGTCATCGCGACGAGCGCCGCCGCGAGCGCGAGCTGCGCGGCGAGCCCCACTCCCGACTCGGCGAACACGGTGGCCGCGAGCACCGCGGCCGACGACGACGTCGACGACACGATTGCGAAGCGGCTGCTGCCCGTCAGCGCGTAGACGACGAGGCCCGACAGCAGCGCGATCAGGCCGGCCTGCGGCGGCAGGTTCGCCAGCCCCGCGTATGCGACGGCTTCCGGTATCAACAGCCCGGCGATCGACACGCCGGCCAGCGCATCGCGACCGATGCGCTGCGCGCGGGGTGGCGGCGCCGCGTCGAGCGCGGCGAAGTGGTCGGCATGCTGCGGGCCGGCATCGAGGTGGGGTTGCGGGGTCGGCATGCGGTCGGTCGGCATCGCGGGCTGGTCAGTTTTTCACGACGATCACACCCGACCAGCCGGGCAGATAGCGCGCATCCTGTTCGTGCGCACGCTTCATTGCGGCATCGAGCGCCTTGTCGAAGTTCTTGCGGATCTGGTCGAGCGTCACGTGCTGCCGCAGGTAGTCTGCCCACAGGAATTCGCTGAACGGCGTCGCGTCCTTCGCATAGCCGCCTGCGGTGCGCAGCTCGCCCGCGAGGCTGCGGTACGGATCGTCCTCGAGCCCCGTGAGCCCCGTCGGCAGATGCGCATAATCGCGGCGCGCGCCGTCCGGGCCGAACGGATGCACCCACTGGTTGTGCTCCATCATCCGCCAGAAGATCGTCTCGTCGAGCCAGGACAGATCCTTCAGCAGCATCGCCTTCACGCTCTTCTCCCCTTCCTCCATCAGCGCGAGGCCGAGATGGTGGTGATCGGTGATGAAGTGATGCCCGCCAGGGCCGACGACGGCGGGAAACCAGTGCGAATCGATCGCCGCCTTGCGCTCGCGCTTGCCGAGCGTCTTCCAGTGCTTGCGCTTCGCCTTCACTTCGCGATAGCCGACCGTCATCTGCGTCGGACGCAGCGCTTCGAGCTTGACGGGAATGAGATGAACATCGCGGCCGAGTGTCATGGTCGTACCCTATGTAACGAAATTCCGGCAACGATACTCCGGATCGCGCGCGCCGTTAATACCACGCATCCCTCGGCTGCTCCGGTTTGACGATTTCTGACGGCCGCACGCGCGCCTGTGCCGGACCGCGCCGTTCCCCCCGCTCTTCCCGCTCTTCCCGCTCGGTGCGCCAGGAGCGCTACACGCGCAGGTCGTTGCGCTCGAGCCGGTGGCGCACGTACGGAATGCCGTCCCGCACGACGCCGACGCGCCGCATCCCGAGCTTGCGCGCGACATTCAGCGAACCGGCGTTGGCCGCCGCGATGTCGGCGATCACGCGCGGCAGGCGCACGGTGTCGAACGCGTGGCGCACGACGGCCGCTGCGGCTTCGCTCGCGATGCCGCGCCCCCACGCCGTCCGCACGAGCCGCCAGCCGATCTCGACGTCGTGTGCGCCGCCGGCGTAGTCGGGAATCAGCAGCACCCAGCCAACGAACGTGCCGGGTGCCGCTTTCTCGAAAATCGACCAGTAGCCGAGCCCCGGTGGATAGTCGCGCGTGATCCGGTGCTCGACGAAGCGGCGATGCTCGACGGGGTCATGCCACGGGCCGGCGATATGCCGCGTAACGTCGGGATCGCGATCCATCGCGAGACACGCGTCGAGATGGGCGAGCACGCGCGGGCGCAACTGCAGACGGGCGGTCTCGAGCGCGGGCAGCGCAGGAAGCGCGGCGGCGGGACGTGCAGTCATCCGGACTCCTGATTCGGTGCGCTCACGCGCGATCACATTACAAAAACAATACACCGGGCCTTCCGGCGCACGACAGACAGCCGAAGCCTGCATGCGCGGCGCATGCGCGTTTCGCTTCCGGCAACAATGCATTTCGTAGGGATTATTCCCGATTCGACCGTATCGCGGGCCACATCACGCATTGCCGCGACCTACACTCGTTGAATGCCCCCGCGCCGCGCGCCTGCCGGGCGGCACGCGCACGCGAACCGTGAGGGCGCACGCCAACGAGGAGACCTCGGCCATGAGCTGGACCCCCGAGCAACGCAACGTCACGATCGCCGCCTACCTCGGCTGGACGCTCGATGCGTTCGATTTTTTCCTGATGGTCTTCGTGCTGAAGGACATTGCGGCCGAATTCAATTCGACCATTCCGGCCGTCGCGTTCGCGCTCACGCTGACGCTCGCGATGCGTCCGCTGGGCGCGCTGATCTTCGGCCGGCTCGCCGACCGCTACGGCCGCCGGCCGACGCTGATGGTCAACATCGCGTGCTATTCGCTGATCGAGCTGGCGTCGGGCTTCGCACCGAGCCTCACGTCGCTGCTCGTGCTGCGCGCCCTCTTCGGCGTCGCGATGGGCGGCGAATGGGGCGTCGGCTCCGCGCTGACGATGGAAACCGTGCCGACCCACTCGCGCGGCGTCGTGTCCGGCCTGCTGCAGGCCGGCTATCCGAGCGGCTATCTGGTCGCGTCGATCGTGTTCGGCGTGCTGTACCAGTACATCGGCTGGCGCGGGATGTTCATGGTCGGCGTGCTGCCCGCGCTGCTCGTGCTGTACGTGCGCGCGAAGGTGCCCGAATCGCCGGCGTGGACGCAGATGGAGAAACGGGCGCGGCCGAGCCTCGTCACCACGCTGCAGAACAACTGGAAGCTCGCCATCTACGCGGTCGTGCTGATGACCGCGTTCAACTTCTTCTCGCACGGCACGCAGGATCTGTATCCGACCTTCCTGCGCGAACAGCATCACTTCGAACCGCATACGGTGTCGTGGATCACGATCGTGCTCAATATCGGCGCGATCGTCGGCGGCCTCGCGTTCGGCACGATCTCGGAGAAGATCGGCCGCCGCCGCGCGATCTTCATCGCCGCGCTGATCGCGCTGCCGGTGCTGCCGCTGTGGGCGTTCTCGAGCGGCCCGCTGCTGCTGGCCGCGGGCGCGTTCCTGATGCAGATCTCGGTACAGGGCGCGTGGGGGATCATTCCAGTACACCTGAACGAGATCTCGCCCGACGAGATCCGCGCAACCTTCCCCGGCTTCGTCTACCAGCTCGGCAACCTGCTCGCGTCCGGCAACGCGACGATGCAGGCGTCGCTCGCGGTGTCGCACGGCAACGACTACAGCCTCGCGCTCGCGCTCGTGTGCGGCACCGTCGCGGTCGTGATCGCGATCCTGATCCTGTTCAGCCCGGAGCGGCGCGGCATCGACATGACGCAATCCGTCAATACGCGTAGCAGCGTCGGCTGAGCGCGCCGGTTGATGCAGCGCATCATGCCGTGCGGCCCGACCCTCCGGGGCCGCGCGGCAATCTTTCCGCGTTTGCACATCGGTCTAGAGGTTTCTGTCCAGATTCAACGCTTGCCCGCTCGGCCTGCGCTTTTTTATCTTAAGAAAAACGGTTGTTTGAATTACAAATTTGAATCGATTGTTCGCGGCCGGGCGACCGGCATGGGAGGCGGAACATGGCAGTGGGTCAGGTGGGGCGGCCATCCGTTGGGCGGCCGGCCGGCAGCCGGCAAGCCGGCGGGACGAAAGCGCGCATTCTCGACGCAGCCGAAGACCTGTTCATCGAACACGGCTTCGAAGCGATGTCGATGCGGCAGATCACATCGCGCGCGACGGTCAATCTCGCAGCGGTCAACTATCACTTCGGCAGCAAGGAAGCGCTGATCCACGCGATGCTGTCGCGACGGCTCGACCAGCTCAACCAGGAGCGCCTGCTGATCCTCGACCGCTTCGACGCGCAGATCGGCACGCACGTCACCTGCGAGCACGTGCTCGGCGCGATGTTCATCCCGGCGCTGAAGGCGTCGCGCGACCCCGAGCGCGGCGGCCGTGCGTTCCTGCGGCTGATCGGCCGCGCGTACACCGATCCGTCGCCGTTCGTGCGCAACTTCCTGACCGCGCACTACGCGAGTGTCGCGGGCCGCTTCTTCGACGCGTTCCAGCGCGCGCTGCCGAGCCTGCCGCGCACCGAACTCGGCTGGCGGCTGCACTTCGCGATCGGCGCGCTGTCCGGCGCGCTCGCGGGCGCCGAGACCGAGAGCCTGATCGACGAATTCTCGCAGGGCCGCACGATGAACGACGTGCAGATGATCGCGCGGCTGTCGTCGCTGATCGTCGCCGCGCTGAAGGCGCCGATGCCCGACAGCGCGCAGCTGGCGATCTTCGCGGCAGTGCTCGACGATGCGGGCGCGCGCGATGTGGTGAACGATCTGGCCGCTGCACCGGACGATTCCCCGGCCGATGCGTCAACCGATATACCCGCCGACGACACGACGCTGCATCACGCGAACTGACCGTCCCGCGCGCAGCGGCGCCCCGTGCGGCGCGTCGCGCTGCGCCATCAAAATTCGACTCGAGATTCAGGAGACAACCATGTCCGCTTCCGCAGCACCCGCCGCGGCGCAGGTGCCGCCGAACACCGACGGCATCTGGTACGCGTCCTACCCGCCCGGCGTACCGCGCGAGATCGACGTCACGCAGTACGCGTCGCTCGTTCAATTCTTCGACGAATGCACGACGCAGTTCGCGGACCGCGTCGCGTACGTGAGCGCCGGCGCGTCGATGACCTATCGCACGCTCGCGCAAAAGGTCGCGGCCTTCGCGTCGTACCTGCAGGGCATCGGCGTGAAGCCCGGCGACCGCGTCGCGATCATGCTGCCGAACACGTTCCAGTATCCGGTCGCGCTGTTCGGCACGCTGAAGGCCGGCGCGATCGTCGTCAACGTGAACCCGCTCTACACGGTGCGCGAACTCGCGCATCAACTGAAGGACAGCGGCGCGCAGACGATCGTCGTGTTCGAGAACTTCGCCCGCACGCTGCAGGACGCGCTGCCGGAAACGCAGGTGAAGAACGTCGTCGTCACCGCGCTCGGCGATCTGCTTGCCGATGGTTTCAATGCCAAGGGCCGGCTCATCAACTTCGTGCTGAAGCACGTGAAGAAGCTCGTCCCCGCGTACCACCTGCCGCAGGCCGTGCAACTGCGCTCGGCGCTCGCGCTCGGCGCGCGCGGCAAGCCGCAGCCCGTCGCGCTCACGCGCGACGACCTCGCGTTCCTGCAATACACGGGCGGCACGACGGGCGTCGCAAAAGGCGCGATGCTCACGCACGGCAACCTGATCGCGAACCTGCTGCAGGCAAAGGCGTGGATCGCCGACCAGGTTTCCGGCGACATCGAGACGGTGCTTACGCCGCTGCCGCTCTATCACATCTATTCGCTGACCGTGAACGCGTTCATCTTCATGGGGCTCGGCGGGCGCAACATCCTGATCGCGAACCCGCGCGACACGAAGATGGTGATGAAGATCATCCGTCATGAAACCTTCACCGGCATCACCGGCATCAACACGCTGTACAACGCATTCCTCGACAACGAGGAATTCCGCAGCCGCGATTTCTCGAAGCTCAAGCTCGCGATGGCGGGCGGCATGGCGATGCAGCGCGCGGTCGCCGAACGCTTCCAGCAGGTGACGGGCCGGCCGGTCGTCGAAGGTTACGGGTTGACCGAATGCTCGCCGATCGTCACGATGAACCCCGTGAACCTGCAGGACATGGCCGCGTTCAGCGGTTCGATCGGCCTGCCCGCGCCGTCGACCGTCGTGCGCTTCCGGCGCGAGGACGGCACGTGGGCCGGCATCGGCGAGGCGGGCGAGCTGTGCGTGCATGGCCCGCAGGTGATGCGCGGCTACTGGCAGCGCCCTGACGAAACCGCGAAGGTGATCGACGCCGATGGCTGGCTCGGCACCGGCGACATCGGCGTGATGGACGAACACGGCTTCGTGCGCCTGATCGACCGCAAGAAGGACATGATCCTCGTGTCGGGCTTCAACGTGTATCCGAACGAGATCGAGGAAGTGCTCGTCATGCATCCGGGCATCAGCGAGGCTGCGGCGATCGGCATTCCGGACGACGTGCAGGGCGAGCGGATCAAGGTGTTCGTCGTGCGACGCGACCCGTCGCTCACGGTCGACGACGTGCTCGCGCATTGCCGCAAGAACCTGACCGGCTACAAGATGCCGAAGTTCGTCGAGTTTCGCGACGCGCTGCCGCAGACCAACGTCGGCAAGATCCTGCGCCGCGCGCTGCGCGACGAGGAAATCGCCAAACGCAAGCCGGCGTCGCACGGCTGAATCCATCGCACCGGGAGACGCACTCGATGAACGAAGGAACGAAGCGGCCGCTGCGCCGGCATGCGGCTGCCGCGGCCATCGCCGGCGTGCTCGCGCTGGCCCAGGCGGCCGCGCACGCGCAGGAGGCCGCGCACGCGCAGGAGGCCGCCGCAGCGGCGAGCGCTGCGGCAGACGCCGCGCCGCTGCCGGCCGACCTCGCGAAGGTGGCCCGCGAGAGCGCCGCGCAGCAGGCGCGCTGGCTGCGCACCGCCGCGCAGCAAGGCGCGCTCGCGAAGCTCGACGACGCGACGCTCACCGCACTGTTCAAGGCGCTCGATCCGCTCGCCGTGCCCGAGTACATCCGCATCGGGCCGATCGGCTATCCGTCGTATCAGTTCACGATGCGGCGCCAGGAACGCATCAGCGGGAAGTGGCCGGACACGCCCGACCACATGCTCGTCAAGACCACGCGGGGTCCGCTCAAGGTCTACGCGAAATGGCTGCCGGACGGCGCGCACGCCGGCCAGGAAATCATCTACGACTCGACTTTGCGCAAGGACGAGATGGTTGGCCATCTCGGCGGGCTGCTCGGCAAGGTGCCGCTGTGGACGGCCATCGACGGCGCGCTCGCACGTGCGCAATCGAATCACCAGGTGAAGGATCTCGGCACCGAGTTCATCGCGAACCTTTACCTGACCGAAGGGAAGAAATACCGCGAAGCGGGCGTCGAGCGGCCGACCCAGGTGGAAGCGAAGACAGTCGACGGAGTGCGGGTCGTCGCCCTCACCTACGAGACGCCGACCGGCCGGCCGCAGTTCTACGCGAAGAAGGAAACCCTGGGACTCGACCTGCACGCGCCCTATTTCCGGACCGTCGAATCGTATGACAACGACGGACGGATCTTCGAACGCATTGTCATCGAGAAGATCGCGCCGGCGGCGCTCGACGACACCGCGTTCGATCCGAAGAATCCGGACTACAAGTTCTGATGCACGCCGGCGGCACGCGTTTCGCGATGCCGCCGGGTGAATGCGTTACTCATGCGTCACTCAATCGTCGTCGTCGTCGTGATGCTTGTGCCAATGCTTGTAGTAGTGCCTGCGCCACTTGCGATAGTGCTCGTCGTCGTCATCGCCTTCGTAGCCGTATCCGTAGCCCGGGTAGGCTACCACCGCCGGCTGCGGCGCCACATAGACCGGTGCCGGTTCGGCATAGACCGGCGCGACCGGCAAGCCGATGCCGACCGCGACGTCGACGTGTCCCGCCATCGCACTGCCGGAAGCCAGCAACGCCGCACCCCCGACCCACACTGCCATTCGCCACTTGTTCATGTTTTCGATCTCTGATGAGCCGGCTCCGCCGACGCGCGCGACGACTGTAATCGAGCGGCGCGACGGCAGGTGCAACGGCGCTGCGAGAATCGTAACGCGACGTAACAACGACGACTGGCCGGCGGCTGGCCGTTTGGCCGGATCGCCGAAACGCGCGGAACCGTCTATAGTGGGTTACGGTTCGACACAATCACGACCGCACGCAGCGGGATCGAACAAGGTAAAATCCCGCACAAACATCCTGTGGATTCGACGCCACACACACGCACAACATATTTTCTGACGCAGGCTCCTGCCGCATCTCAATGGCCAATCCCGCAGAATCCCATCCGCAAAACGACTTCATCAATTCCGCGCGCAAGGAACGTAAGCGCGTTGAAATCTATCTCGTCAACGGCATCCGCCTGACGGGTTGCATCGAGTCGTTCGACCAGTATCTGGTGATGCTGCGCACCCCCGTGGGTCTGCAAGGCATCTACAAGCGTGCGATTTCCACGATCCAGCTCGACACGGGCGGCTCGCGCCCGGGCGGCGGCGGTCCGCGCGGCCCGCGCACCGGCGGCGGCGGCCGTCCTGGCGGACGTGAAGGCGGCGGCCATAGCCCGTACGGCTCGCATGGCGGCTCCCGCGAATCGCGCGGCGACAGTTACGGGTCGCGCGAGCCGCGTGAAGGCTACGCACCGCGCGAGCCGCGCGAAGGCTACGGCGCACCGCGCGAACCCCGCGAAGGCTACGCGCCGCGCGAGCCCCGCGAAGGTTACGGCGCGCCGCGCGAACCCCGCGAAGGCTACGCGCCGCGCGAGCCCCGCGAAGGTTACGGCGCGCCGCGCGATACCGGCGACCAGCCGGCCTCTTCCGCTTCGTCGGAACCGCGCAGCAGCAACGGGCCGGTGATCGTCACCCGGCGCCGGCGAATCGTGCCGGACGGCCAATAAAGCAAAAGGGCAAGCCCGTGGGCTTGCCCTTTTTTCTGTGGCCCTCTGTCCCTGACCCGTGCCGTACGCCGGCCGCGGCGCGGCATGTCGCCACACACGCAGGGCCGGTACCGATCAGCGCACGCCCGACAACCCGGCGTCGGCTTCGCGCTGCAGCGAACGCACCTGCTGCTGCAACGCGCGCAATTGCGACTGCAGTTCCGCCTGCTGCGCCTGCAGTGCCGCGGTTTCGCTGCGCACCGTCTTCTGACGGTCCGCCACGGCCGCCTGCTGCTCACGCGCGATCGAAATATCCGCCTGCAGGCGCCGCGCCCGCTCCTGCGTCGCATCGATCTGACGATCCATCTGCGCCTTCTGCGATTCCAGCCGCGCCGCGCGCAATTCGTTCACCGCAAGACGCTCGGCCTGGCGCGAGAAATCCCGGTAGATCGCTTCAGCACGCGTCTCGTCGTAGGATTTGATCACGCGCCAGAATGCCTTCTGCTGAAACAGCGCGACGAAATACGCACCGTCCTTGACGTTGAACAGGAGGCTCGCGCCGTAGCTGCCGTTGTAGCTGGTGCGCATTTCCGTCAGCGCGTGCGCCTGGATCTGGCGCTGCAGTTCGTCGACCGTGCTCGGGCCGGTCGTGTCGCCCGCCTGCATCTGCGTCGGTGCCTGAGAATCAAGTGACGGGATCGCGACGACGGGCACCGACGCCTGCTGCACCGCTGCCGATGGATCTCCAGCCAACCCTTGCGCGTACGCGCCCTGCATGCCTCCCAACATGACGAGCATCACGCATGCCCGCCCCAACCCCGTAATCTGGTTCATGTAATGTGATTCCTGCACCGAGTCGTTGTAATTCTGCGCGCCATTATCTCATTTATTACTCGCTATCGCGGGTCTCGGGCTCCTCGTCGAAGATCTGGTATTTGCGCATTTTTTCCCACAGCACCTTGCGGCTGATGCCGAGCTGCTGGGCGGTGTCCTGACGGCGCCAGCCGTTCGCGTCGAGTGCGGCGATCACTCGGCTGCGTTCGCCCATGTCCCACTTGCTGCGGTCGACGAAGACTTCGGCCGCGCTCTCCGCCGGCACCGGCTGCGCGGCGCTGCGCGCATGCGCGACCAGCCGCTGCAGCCGCGCGGCATCCCAGCCGCCGGTCTGGCGCACCGTCACGCCGACGCGCTCGGCCAGGTTGCGCAGTTCGCGCACGTTGCCGGGGAAATAGCTGTCGGCGACGGCATCCGCGAGCCAGTACGGCAGGTCCGGAAGCTGCGCGAGCTTCTCGTCGCCGACGACCTGCGCGACGAACGACTTGAACAGCGCGATCTTGTCGACCGCGCCGCGCTCCTCGAGCGATGGAATGCTCAGCTCGATCACCGCGAGCCGGTAGTAGAGATCGGCGCGGAACTGACCGTCCTTGACGAGCTGCGGCAGCTTCTTGTTGCTCGCCGCGACGAGCCGGAAATCCACCTTGACCGGCGACGTCGCGCCGACCCGAAGCACCGCACCGTCCTCGAGCACGCGCAGCAGCTTGACCTGCTGGTAGAGCGGCAGGTCGCCAACCTCGTCGAGGAACAGCGTGCCGCCGGCGGCCTGTTCGAAGTAGCCTTTATGCGCAACAACCGCACCGGTGAACGATCCTTTCGCATGCCCGAAGAACAGCGACTCGAACAGGCCATCCGGAATCGCGCCGCAGTTGACCGGCACGAATTCGCCGAGCCGGTAGCGCAAGTGCTTCTCGTGGAGCAGTTGCGCGATGCGCTCCTTGCCGACGCCGGTTTCGCCATGCAGCAGCACATTGGTGTCGCAGTCGGCGAACGTGTCGACTTCGTGAAGCAGCGCCTGCATTGCTTCCGAATGCGCGACGAGCTCGGACGGACGCAGCGTCTCCGCGGCGTGCGCGCGCAGTTGCGTGACGAGCTTGCCGACCATCCCGCGCAGTTCCGCGCAGGTGAAATCGAGCGGCAGGATATGCGAATACTCGGGCGGATACTGCGACGAATCGTGATCGCGCGCGGCGCCGACCCACACGACCGGCATGCCGATGTTGGCCTGCCAGTCGCGCAGGAACGCGGCGCCGCTTTCGATCATCGTCACGCTGATGATCGCGAGCGACGGACGCAGTGCGGCGCGTTCGGGCGAGATTTCCGCGTTGTCGGCGCGGATCACTTCGACGTCGAAGCTCGCCATGCACCGGGCAACGCGGTCGACGATGTCCGCCTTGCCTTCCCAGACGTACAGGTCGAGCTCTTCGAATGCGGGCGTGGTTCTCATCGGATTGATCTGACTTTTCTAATTACTTACCGTTTGCGCGACACCGCAGGTCAGCGCCTGATTGTGCACCGTCGCGACACCGATCTGGGCCCCGAGCAGATTCAGCAGCGGAACGATGATCTGGTCGAGGCCGGAAAGCAAGGGGGACAGCGCATTCGTCAGCACGGTGATGAGCGGACTCAGCATGGTGCCAAGCGAAACGGAGGTCCCGCCGATATACAACGCGAGTCCGTTCGTCGAGGCGAGACCGTTCGCCACGCCTGACAATGCATTTGTCAGCACCGAACCGACAGCGTTGGAATTCGTGGTTTGGTAGTCGTCCGAATCGCCGGTCACGCCATTGAAAGTCAGCATCGGAGAATTGCTGGCCGGAACGACCGCAGGCAACGCAACGTTCGCCTTCACCTGAATGGGCGTGCCAAGCAGCGTCGCCGAGAGAATCGTTGCCGGAACGTTACAGCTGAACGGTTGCTGGGCGTTCATGTTGGGCGGCGTGTCGCCGATGCAAAGATTGGCGACGCCCGTCTGCACACCGACAACCGCACGGCTTGCGGCCTGGGCCGGCGCGCAATTTGTCGATACCAGCCACGCGGTGCCGGGGGCGACCTCGAGATAGATCGGCAGATGGACGTCCGCGCTGACGATTTGGTTAAGCAAGCTGTTCAACCAACCCAATCCGAGCAAGTTCAAGATCGTGATTTGCGTCGTCCCCAGATCGGCATTCAGAAACAGTCTGATTTGTGCCGTGGTGGCCTGCGTGCGCCACGTGCCTGTGGTGGGGTCGATGCCGCCTTCGCCGACCGCAAGCGCCGGCGGCTTGATGATCTGCACCTGCAACGTCGTCGTCCCGATCCCGAGATTCACGCCGGCATTGATATTGACTGCCGGCTGCCCTACGGCTGCCACTTCTGCCGCGACCATCAACGCATCGAGCAGCGTGATATGCGCATCGGCCGCCGCCTGCTTGTTTGCGAGCCCCACCGCCAGCACGCCGGGCGTCGAGCCGCTGCTCAATACATTCACCGTCGTCGTGCCCACCGCGACTTTCGCAATCGCATTCAATGCGCTCGTCGCGACACCCGCGTTCACGTTGGCCACCTGCGTGCGCGACAGCGCGTTGACCAGCAACTGCGCGAACCCGCCTGCCGTCACCGAAACGTTCGCGAGTTGATCGACCGTCCCGACCTTGGCCGCGGCGACGAGATCCTTCAACTGGACCTGCGTCGTCGCGAGCCCTTGGTACGACAGCGCCGTCAGGTTGAGATTCGCCCCGAGCAGCGCACCGAGCAGGTTGTTCACGAGGCCGCCTTGCAGCGATGCGAGCGACGTCCCGATCGTGAACGCATCGGGATTGACCTCCTTCCCGATCGACGTCGCGGTGACGGTGCGCTTCGGCCCGAGGAAAAAGAACGGCACGGGCTTCGACAGCGTGACCTGCACCGCATTGAGCTGGCTCGCTGCGCTGCCGAAATACGGCGGATTCGGAAAGGCCGCGATATCCCATCGGCCGCAGACGATCGACATCGAATTGCCCGTTGCCTGCGGGTTGAACCCGTTCGCCGTCGCATTCTGCGTCGCCGTGGTGGTCGGCTGCGCGCACTGGTCGTCCATGCGTTGTGCGCCAGCCAGCGCAGCCATGTCCGCGATTCGCTGCAGGTCGCGGCGCTGAAAGAAAAGATTGCCGATATCGACCGCACCCAGCACCACCACCGCCAGGAGCACCCACACGGCCGCCAGAAGCGCCACGGTGCCGCGCTGGCGGTCCATCCGCCGATGGTGGCGCCGACGGGCACAGGATCGGGTCGATCGAGCCGAACGCATCACGGCCTCAGTACGACGATTGCGCCGAGCCCTGCCCGCCCGGCATTCCCCCGCCGTTTCCGCTCAGCGGCGAGCCCATCGAGTCCGGAATCTTGTTCTTGAACGAATCGAGATACCGCTGATAGGCGAGCGACGCGGCATCGCCGAGCATCGGCAATGCCGGGCCGACCGACTGGTTGTCCCGCTGCAGCGCGAGCCACGCTTCGGTCGAGTGGCCAATTTCCGCTGCATTCTGTGCGGGCTGTTGCGCATGCGCGGTCGCGGCCGCGCCGACGAGTACGAGCAACGCGACGCCACGGCGTACACGCAGCGGGCGTTCGAGATTCATGTGGTTGTCGGTCATGTCTGTTCCCCGATTGTCTTGTCATTGCGCGAACCGCTGCAGCAGCGGCGCGGTCGGATCGAATCCCTGGATGCCCGCCACCGGCGCGGCGCGTTTCACGGCACCGCTCCCGGCGACGTCGACGACGCTGCCCGCCCCGCTCATCGCGACGACTGGCGCAGCCGCCGGCACCGCGCGCCGCCACGTGTGCGAAGCCGCGATGATCTTCGTCGCGTCGTTGCGGATGTCGTTGCGGACTTCCGGCGAAAGCTTCTGCTGGCTCATCAGCTTCTGCGCGTCGCGCGTGCGGCCGGATGCGAGCAGGTACAGCGTCAGGTTGCTGATGATCTTCGGGCTGCTCTGGTCCAGCTCGGCCGCCTTCATCAGCGGCACCCGCGCGCCCTGTATGTCGCCGCTGCGCAGCTTCGCATAAGCAAGATCGGACAGCATCGACGCATCGGTCGGCGCGAGCACCGACGCCTGCGACAAGGCCTGCGACGCGTGCTCGAAATCGCCCGCGGCGCCGGCGATCAGCCCGAGCCCGCGATACCCGCGTGCGGCGAGCGGCGTGTTCAGCAGTTGCGTATAGGCGGCCGCGCTCGCGGCCGGCTGTTCGGTCATGCGCAGCGCATCGGCACGCAGCAGGATCGACTCCGGCGACGCGCCGTACTGCTTCTCGTATGCGTCGATATGCGCGAGCGACGCGTAATACAGGCCCTGCGACTGCATCCGCTCGATCAGCCCGAGATACATGCCCGGCGTATCGGGCGCAGCCTGTTTCTGGCCGGCCGCGTCCATCAGCGCGGCGCGCTCGGCCTGTGCGCCGACGCCGTAGCCGCTTTCCTTGAACGTCGAGCACGCGCCGAGCAAGCCGACCATCGCCACCACGCCCGCCAGTTTCATGATTCCACCGATTCGGTTCATCAATGCTCCTTCCGTCCGCCACATCAGTGGCGCGCCTGAACAAGCGCATGCAGCACCGAGATAACCCCCGGGCCGGCCGTCACGATCAGCAACGCTGGCAGTAATGTCACGATCATCACGCCCGTCATCTTCACCGTCAGCCGTCCGATGCGCTCGCGCAGCATCGCGCGGCGTGTCTCGCGCAACCGATCGCCGAACTGCCTGAGCGGCTCCTGTACCGCACCGCCGTGTTTGTCGACCTGGACCATCAGCCGCACGATTGCGCGCAGATCCTCGTTCTCAAAGCCGGACGACAGCCGCTGCAGCGACTGCTCGCGCGTGCGCCCGGACGCGAACTGGCGCTGCGCGATGCCCATCTCCGACGACAGAACCGGCATCATGCCCTTGAAGTCATTGGTCACGACCTGGATGCTCTGGTCGAGCGACAGCCCCACGCCCTGCAGCAGGCGCAGCATGTCGACGAGGAGCGGCAGTTCGTCGACGACGCATTGCCGACGCGCCGCTGCACGGCGGCGCAGATAGAGCTTGGGCAGCATGAACCCGAAGACGAATGCCATCACCATGCCGAACAGCCATCGCCCTCCCACCAGAGTGGAGCCGACGAAGGCAGCGAACAGAAGCGGTACGACCAGGGCGCAGGCGATCCGCGCACTCAGGAACAGTCCGCGTGAGCGCGTGTCGACATAGCCGCACTGCTCGAGCAGCCGCCGGTCTTCGTCGGCAACAGCGTGCTGCCCGATGCCCGTTTCGAGCCAGCGCATTCCGATCGCCGACATCCGCTCGAGCAGTCGTGCCACCTTCGTATGCCGTGCCGTGGCCGGCGTACCCTCCGACAGTGGCGTTGGCGCATCCCCGCCCGACGTACTCGACAGGCGAGCCGCGTCGAGGGCCGCCGCGCGCCGGTCGAGCGCGTCGGCAAGTGCCCGCCGGCTGCGTATCTCGGCACCTGCGCGCCGCAACGCCAGGATTGCCAGAAGCACCACGCCGACAGCGCCGAGCGCCAGTGCAATCGATCCGAGTTGATTGGGAGTCATCGTGTCACCTCAACCTGGCCATCCTGTACAGCCACGCGCCACCCGCGACCTGCAGCATGAAGGCCAGGTAGAGAAGCTGGCGCCCACCCTGATCGGACCACATCGTGCGGATATAGTCGGGGCTGGTGGCAACTACGAAACTGCCGATCGCGATCGGCAGCAACACGAGAACCCAGGCTGACAGCCGTGTTTCCGCCGACATCGCCATCAGCTCGCGCTCCGCCTGCTCGAGATCGCGCATGAACGTCGACATCCGGTCGAGCATCACGTCGGCGCGTCCGCCGTAGCGGACCGACAGCCGCAGCACCGAGCCGACGAGTTCGAATTCCTTCGTGTGATAGACCTTCGCGACGTGCATCATCGCGCGATCGATCTCGACCCCGGTGCGCAGCATCCTCGAAACCTGGTCGAGACAGCCGCGAAGCGGCGCCTCGGTGGTCAACAGCGCGGCCTGGAAAGCGGCCGGCACGCTGTTGCCGAGCGTCACGAGACGCACGATGCCGTCGAGGAACGATGGCAGTTGCCGGACAATCTGCAGGCGCCGGCGCTGGATGCGCGTCGCGAGCCAGAACGCGAGCAACGCGGTGCCGCCCACGAGCGCAGCGAGACATGCGAGCCAGCCGCCACCATGGCCGGCGACGCCCCCCGCGGCAAGGAGCACCGCCAGTGCTGCGCCCGCCTTGCCGCGCGCGCCTTCGATACCTGCGCGGCTCAGCAGATGCTCGACGTATTCGGCCGTTGCCGCTCGCCAGCGCGCCCATTGCGTCGACGGTCCACCCGGCATTGCGGGGCGGGCGCCGGCTCCGGGGAGCACGCGCGCCGCCGGCGCAGACTCGCCTTTCGCCGCCGCACCCGCACGCGCAGCCGGCTCGATCCGGCTGTCGATGAAGCGCTGTGCGTCCGCACGCCTGCGCTTCAGTTCGCCGTGCCGCCACAGCATCAGCGCAGCGGCCACGCAGACGAGCGCGAGCGCAAGCGCCCCGGCCATCACGCTATACATTGAAGCCTCCGCCGCCGCGGCCGAAGCCGCCGAATCCGCCGCCGCCACTGCCGAATCCGCCGCCGCCACTGCCGAATCCGCCGCCCGCCAGCGTCTGGCGGAAGCGCGCAAGCTTCGGCGAATGCGGATGGATGCCGAGCGATTCCCAGTTGTCGATCTCTTCGCCGTCCGGCGTCACGCGCGCTTCGTAGCGGTAAAGCTCCTGCGTTGCGATGATGTTGTCCGACAGCCCGGTGACTTCGGTGATCGACAGGATCCGCCGCCGGCCGTTGGACAGCCGGCCGATCTGCACGATGAAGTCGATCGCATTCGCGATCTGGCGGCGCAGGCTCGACTCGGTGCCCTGGAAGCCCGCGAAGCCGGCCAGCATCTCGAGACGGTACAGGCACTCGCGCGGGGAGCTCGCGTGCACGGTGCCCATCGAGCCGTCGTGGCCCGTGTTCATCGCCTGCAGCATCTCGAGCACCTCGCCGCCGCGCACTTCGCCGACGATGATGCGATCCGGCCGCATCCGCAGCGTGTTGCGCAGCAGGTCGCGGATCGTCACGACGCCGGTGCCGTCGAAGCCGCCCGGCCGGCTCTCGAGCCGCACGACGTGCGGGTGGTTCAGCGACAGTTCGGCCGTGTCCTCGATCGTCACGACGCGCTCCGGCTCGGGAATGTGGAACGCGAGCGCGTTGAGCAGCGAAGTCTTGCCCGAGCTCGTGCCGCCCGACACGAGCACGTTGCAGCGCGCCTCGACCGCGGCCTCGAGCAGTGCGCCGATCTCCTCGTTGTAGGTGCCGTTGCCGAGCAGGTCGGCCGGCTTCAGCGGGTCCTTGCGGAACTTGCGGATCGACACGACCGGCCCATCGATCGACAGCGGCTCGATGACCACGTTCACGCGCCCGCCGTCCGGCAGCCGCGCGTCGACCATCGGGTTCGATTCGTCGAGACGGCGGCCGACCGGCGCAAGGATCCGGCGCACGATCCGCAGCAGGTGCGCGTTGTCGGTGAAACGCACCGGCAGCTTCGCCAGGATCCCGTGACGCGACACGTAGATGTCGTTGTAGCCGTTGATCAGGATGTCTTCGACGTGCGGATCCGCGAGCAGGTCCTCGATCGGCCCGAAACCGGCGAGTTCCTTCGTCAGCGCCTCCGCGATCGTGCGCACCTCGTTCTCGTTCAGCGGAATGCGCCGCAGGCGCACGAAGCTGTCGATCTCCAGGTCGACGAACTGGTTGATCGCCTGTCGCGACCAGCGGCCGAACTCGGCGCCCAGTTCCTCGATGCGCGTCAGCAGGTGCTCGTGCGCGGCATTCTTGATGTCGTGGAATTGCTGCGTCTGGGAGAACGGCGCGGCGCCGTCGGCAAATTGAATGTCGTGTGCCATCGCTTACGACCGCTTGGACAAAGGTTGAATGAAGCGCTTCAGCGCGGAAAGGCCCGACACGGCGCGCGGTGCCGCGGCGACGCCGGTCAGCCGTTCGGCGAGGGGTTCGAGCGCGCGCACGTACGGATCGCGCTCGGCCGTGTCGACGATGAGCCGGCCCTGGTTGGCCGCATGGCCGATCGGCACGCGGCGCGCGGGCAGCGTCGCCAGCAGGCCGATGCCGAGACGCTCGGCGATCTGGCCGGGCGTCAGGTTGAGTTCCGGATCGTACTGGTTGACGACGAGCCTGACCTTGCCGATGTCGACGCCCGTATCGCGCAGCCCTTCGAGCAGATCGACGGCCGACACGATCGACGCGACGCCCTGGTCGCAGACGAGCCACGCCTCGTCCGTCGCCGCCGCGATCTGCGCGACGAACTCGCGGTTCGAGAATCCGCCCAGATCGACGATCTGCTGGTCGAAGAACGCGCGCAGCCGGTTCAGCAGGCCGACGCTCGACGCATACGACACGTCGCGCAGGTCGGCAAGGTTCGGCGGCAGCGTGGTCAGCGCGACGCCGCTCGCGTGGCGGGTCAGCGCGGTGTTGACGAACGTGCGGTCAATGCGGCGCAGGTTGCGCACGGCCTCGACGAAATGGAACTCGCAACGCGTATTGAGGAACAGTGCACTATCGCCCGCGGGCAGGCCGAGATCGACGAGCGCGGTCTGCCGGCCGTGCGGCGCAGTGGCGCCGAACGCGGCCGCGCCGCTCGCCGCCGCGCCGGATGTCGCGCGCTTTTGCAACCACACCGCCAGGTTCGCGGCGAGCGTGCTCACGCCCATCCCGGCGCGGGCGCCGAGTAGCGCGACGAGCTTGCCGTGACGGTTCGCCGGCTCGCCGCCGACGTGTTCGAGCAATCCGCGCGTGATGCGCAGCGCGTCGTCCGCGGGCCCGGACACGTCGATGAAGTCGCGCACGCCGGCCCGCAGCGCGGCCAGCGCACTTTCGGGTTCGGCCAGCGTGCCCAGCGCGACGATCGGCAACCCCGGATGCGCGAGTCGCACAGCCGCGGCGGCCGCGCTCGCCGCCGCCTGCGCACCGGAGAAGTCGATGAAGACGATCGCGGGGTTGTGTCCCGAGATGCGCTGTGCGAGCGCGGTCGGTTCGAGCGGCGCGGCTTCCACCGCGCCGGCCGACACCAGCGTCGCGCCCAGCCAGCTGACGTGCCTGTCCTGCTGCGACGCGCACACGAAATAGTCGGTCACGGCGGGCTCAGCCAAGGAAAGGGTTCTCGCGTTCATGTTGAACACCCCCGGTTGCATTCCGCGCGACGACACGCCCCGCGTTCATTTCGAAAACCCCGGCGCCGCATCGGGCGACGCAATGCCGCCGAGGAACGACCGCCACACCGGTCCGTCGCGCTGCTCGGACAGCTCGCCCGGCGTCGCCGGCAGCGACGCGCCCTTCGCGATCGGAGCCACGAGGTGCGGCGTCACGATGATCACCAGCTCCTTGTCGTTCTGCTGATAATTCAGGGACTTGAAGAACGCCCCGATGATCGGCAGATCGCCGAGGAACGGCACCTTGTTGATGTTCGACATCGTCTCGCGATCGATCAGGCCGCCGATCACGAAGCTCTCGCCATCACCGAGCTCGACCGTCGTGTCGGCGCGGCGCGTCGTGATCGCGGGCACCGATACGCTGTTGATCGTCACGCCATGCAGGAAATCGAGCTGGCTCGATTCCGGCGCGACCTTGAGCGCGATGCGGTGCGGGCTCAGCACGGTCGGCGTGAGCGTCAGGCCGACGCCGTACTGCTTCCACTGGATCGCCGTCGACCCGAGCGCCTGCGGTACCGGCACCGGGATCTCGCCGCCCGCGAGAAAGCTCGCGCTCTGCCCGGACAGCGCGACGAGCGTCGGCTGCGCGAGCACGCGCGCGAGATTGTTCGCCTCGAGAATCGACAGGTTCCCGAAGATGCCGCGGCCTGCCGAGTTCACGACAAGGTTGAACGCGGACGCGATCGGGATGCCGGCCGTCGCCTGGAACGCCGACGTCGCGCCGCCGGTCACCGACTGCAGCCCGCCGGGCGTGAATGCGCCGAACGCGAAGCCGTTGCTCTGCTTGAAGAAGTTAAGGCCCGCCTCCTTCAGCACCGAGCGGCTGAACTCGACGACGCGCACGTCGACCTGCACGGTATTCTTGCCGCCGACCGTCGACGTGTCGATCACCGTGCCGTCCTTGCCGCTCATGCGCTTGCCGACGGCAGCGGCACGCTCATGCGCGTCGAGCGACGCCGCCGAGCCGGACACCACCGGCGTGCCGCCATAGGCCTTCACACTGGGCGTCGAATCATCGAGCACCGCCTGCGCAGCCGCATCGACGACATTGACGTTCCATACGGTCGGCTCGTCGCGGCCGCGCTCCCACAGCATCACGTTCGTCGAACCGGGTGCTTTCGCGACCAGCAGCACGGTGCCGGCGCGGCCGCCCTTCATCACGAGCACGTCGGCGACCGACGGATCGCCGACCGCGACCCGCTGCAGTGCGTGCCCGGCGGCGATCTGCCGCTGCGCGCCGACCGCGAGGTCGATCGAACCGTTCACGCCGGTGGCCCCCGCCAGCGCTGCGAACGTCATGGCCCAGAGGGCAATTGCGAAAGCAATCATTTTGTTTGTCATTGTGTCGGAGACCGTCGAGCGGCCTTCTCCCTTCCGTTGCTGCTGTCGATGATCGTGTGCGCTGTTGTTCCGCTGTTGTTCAATAGGCGACCTTCTCGGTCCGCCCCCCGCGAATCACTTCGATGCTGCCACCGCCCGATCGCGCGACGACCGGCGCCCTCGGCGCGGCCGGTGCGCGCGGCGCGTTGCGCGTACGTCCCGCAGACAGCTCGTCGAGCGACATGCCGGCAGCAGCCACGGCCGACGGACCCAGGTTACCCGCCGTGTGCATTGCTACCGTCTGCACTGCGATCTCGTCGTCATTCGGATTGCGTAGCGCCAGCGTCAGGCGGCCGCTCGCCTCGGCAAGCGTCAGCGCATCGATCTGCGCGGTCGGCACCGCGAGCACGGCCGTGCGCACCGTACCCGTCGCGCTTGCGCCACCGTCGCGATCGGGCGTCGCATCGCCGAACGACAGCACTCGCACTTTCGACAGCAGCAGGCGCGCCTGCGTCATCGGAATCTCGGTGCCCGACTGGACGCCACCGGCGCCATCGCGCCTCAGGTTCAGGAATACGTCGACGAAATTGCCGGGCCGCAGCCGGTTGCCGACCGCATTCGACTCGTCGACCTTGACCGCGACAGCGCGCTCGCCCGACGCGACCTGATCCGCGAGCCCCGACGTCAGCGCGTTCTCGAGCACCGGCGATGCGACGAGGATATTGCTTGCCGGCACGCGGCCGACGAGCACGGCCGGATCGCTGAACCCGCCCGTCGGCAATGCCGGTGCCTGCCCCAGCTTCAGCGCATCAGCCGTGATCGGCTGGCCTGCGGGCAGCAGGCGTGCGGCAACCACGATCGGCACCGCCTTCACGACCGCAGCCTGCGGTTGCGATTCAGCCGGGCGGACCTGGTGGCGCCCGAGCATCCACGCATAGATTCCGAGGAGAATCGCGATTGCGATCAGCAGCCCGGCGATGATCTTCGTCAAGTGGTTAGCCATGTCTGGGTTTCGGTGCCACGGTAGGAATTGTTATTGATATGGACTGCAAGCCAAATGCGGAATGCGCTGATTTGCTTCGTTCCTTCATAGATAGGTATCCGGGATCTGCACGGTCGCCGAACTCGTCAGCGTGTTGGGCAGCACCATGCCGAGCAACGGGATATTCGGCACCAGCGGCGAATCCTTGTACCGGTACGTTACGGTCACTGTCACGCAATGCAGACTCGCGTTGGTCGGGTCATAGCTGCACGACGCCGGCGTCGGAACCGGAACGTCCACATAGTTCTTCAACCCGGGGGCGATATAGGCCAGTGCCATTCCCTGTGCGTTCTGTGCTCTTGCGGCCAGGGCCAATGTCGTCGTGGTCCCCGGCGCGTAGTTCAACGCCGCTCGCGCCCCCTCACTCGCCGCCAGCGTAAGGTTCTGCTGAACGGCGAAGATCAGGCCGAAGGTCACGATCGCGTAGAAGATCAGGAAAAACATCGGAAACACCAGCGCGAATTCCACCGCCGTCGCGCCGTGCTGGCGCCGTCGGGTGTGCGGCAAAAGGTGTCGTCTCATCGTACGCCCCCCGATATCACGAGATAGGCAAGCCACGCAGCCGCAGGCAGCGTCAGGCACGCCGCATACGGTGTGGCGCGCCTCCCGCCGAGCACGAGCGCCGGTGCGCCGCGCTGCCAGAGTGCACCGAGCGATGTCCTCGAGAGCAGCACGAGTCCGAGTGCATGCACGCCGGCAGCGAGGCTTGCGACGACCCAGAGCCACAGCAGTGCGTTCCAGCCGCACCACGCGCCAAGCACGGCGAATACCTTCACATCCGCCGCGCCCATCACGCGGAATGCAAAAAACGGAAAGAGTCCGATCAGACCGACCACCATGCCGATCAATGCCTGCATCGGGGAAATGCCGAATGGATTGGCGTGAATCAGCGTCGAAATGAAGGCGCCGCCCAGACCGAACGCAACGAGCACGTTCGGCACGCGGCGAAACCGGATATCACCTGCGGCGACAAGCATCGCCCAGGCAAAGAACACGCCGATACCGAGAATGAGTGCCATGTGAAGACCGCCCGCAGACGCAGAGCGGGCGAATCGCCGCGACGATTCGCCCGTTGTGGCGACAAATCGCGAAACTCAGCCTGCCGCGGAAATTTGCGAACCGATCGAATTGAACAGACCGACGAGATCGGTCTTGAGCGACGTAAGAGCGGCAATGATACCGACCGCCACAAGACCCGCAATCAGACCATACTCGATCGCGGTAACCCCGGTTTCTTCCCGAAGGAAGCGCATCATCATTGATTTCATTTTATTTCCTCGTGCCTGTAACTCTGTTTTTCTGGCCGCTTATACGTTGTCGTGTCCGCATATTTGGCCATGCCCCGCGTCGTTCGCCACATCAGCCGTGACGACAAGCGAGTGCGCTTTCTTTATAGATCGTCCCGAACGGAACGGATCATCATTTGATGCAAGTTAACATTCGCGATAGGAGCCCTCCTCGAACGTCATGTACCAATTAGTACAAACCTTACACCTGAACCAAATCTTATCTCCGATCCCCGAAAAATTCCAACCCCCTTTCAACGCGGATCAAAAAAAAACGACTCGAAGCACGGCGTATTTGTACGGTGTTTCGGTACGCCTTACACATAGGATTAACGATAGGTTAGATGTGCACATCTAATCCACCAGTAAAACAAACCGACCATTCCTGCCGACTTTCCCTCGCCCACGTTACGTCACCCTCGTAACGCCAATGATGTGACGTTACGTTACGCAACGGCTGAAATCGATCCCGCCCGCACCTCCTTAAACAATTTCAACAATCTTTCAAGCCTCCTAAGTCCCTTTGCCGAAAGGAATTGTCTCGTTTAAAACAATTCGTCGAACCGACGGCCGCCGAAATGGCACGACAGTTGCAGAGTAGTCCGCGCACCAACCAACACAACACGGTTTTAATGCGAGGACGAAATGGACATTCAGGTAATCCCCCATGGCACGCTCCGGACGACTCTGATCACGGCCACCGTGGCAGCCATGCTCTCCCTCTCCGCGTGCGGCGGTTCCGGTTCGATCAGCAAGGGCCTCAGCGGCTCGGGTTCGGGTTCGGGAAGCAACGATGCGATTTCCACTTCCGGCGGCGGCACCTCGGGCTCGACGAGCGGCACGTCGGGTACGAGCGGCAGCACGAGCGGTTCGACGAGCGGTAGCACGAGCGGTAGCACGAGCGGCAGTACCAGCGGCTCGACGAGCGGCTCCACGAGTGGGACGACCAGCGGCACCACGAGCGGGACGACCAGCGGCACGAGCGGTACGTCGGGCGTGTCGTCGAACGCGGTGGGTACCGTCCTCGCCAGCGGCAGCAACCTCGTCACCAACGTCGGCTCGGCCGTGTCGGGACTCGGCACCGTCGTCGGCAGCCAGACGCTGCCGGGCGTCAACCCGCAGACGACGCAAGCCGCCGGCGGCATCCTGCAAAGCGTGGGCGGCGCGGTGTCGACGCTCGGCAACGGCATTGGCAACGGCCTCGGCCAACTTGGCGCAACGAAGGACCCGGTCGGCACCACGGTCGCCAGCACGGGTGGCGTGGTCAATCAGCTCGGCGGCGCCGTCACGCAGACCGGCAACCTCGTCACGAGCCTCGGCAGCGGTCCGCTGTCGCCGCTCGCGCCCGTCACGGGGGCCGTCGGCGGTCTCGTGTCGACGGTCGGCAACGCCGTCGCGAACGGCGGCAACACGCTCACCAACGCGCTGTCGACCGGCCCGGTCCAGCAGGTCACGCAAGCCGTCAGCTCCGCGATCACGCCGATCACGACGATGGTCGGCACGACAACCCAGACGATCGGTTCCGCGACGGGTCTCGGCGCACCGATCAATACCCTGCTCGGGACGCTCGGCCATGGCCTGAACCAAGGCGGCGCGCTCATCGCGTCGACGGGCGGCAACCCGGTCACGACCGGCCTCGGCAACACTGTCTCGTCGACGGGCAACACCGTGAAGGCAGTCGGCGGATTGCTGACCGGCGGCAGCGGCGTCACCAACCCGCTCGCGCCGTTCACTGGCGTCGTCTCGACCATCACCGGAGCACTCAGTGGCGCGACCGGCGGCAGCAGCAGCCCGCTCGCACCTGTTACAGGCCTCGTCTCCACCGTGACCGGCGCGCTCGGCGGTGCGACCGGCGGTAGCAGCAGCCCGCTCGCCCCCGTCACCGGCCTCGTCTCCACCGTCACCGGCGCGCTCGGCGGCGCGACTGGCGGTACTGGCGGCAGCAGCCCGCTCGCCCCTGTCACCGGCCTCGTCTCCACCGTCACCGGCACGCTTGGCGGCGCGACCGGTGGTGCAGGCGGCAGCAGCCCCCTCGCTCCTGTCACCGGCCTCGTCTCGACCGTCACCGGAGCACTCGGCGGCGCGACCGGCGGTAGCAGCAGCCCGCTCGCCCCTGTCACCGGCCTCGTTTCCACCGTCACCGGCGCACTCGGTGGCGCGACCGGCGGTACTGGCGGCAGCAGCCCGCTTGCCCCTGTCACCGGCGCCGTGTCAACCGTCACCAGCGCAGTCGGCGGCGTGACGTCCGGGCTGTCGGGAAGCACGGGTGCCGTCACGAACTCAGGCACGTCGTCGAATCCGCTCGCGCCCGTCACGGGGCTGCTCGGTGGCCTGCTCGGCGGCATCCACGGCAAGTAAATCCGCTCGTTTCATTCATCGACAAGACTGCGAGGAGTCAAACATGTCCCAGCAACGTTCTCTCACGTCGGCCGCGCTGCGTCAGTGGCGCATTCCCCTCACCGCATTCGCGGCCGCCTGCCTGCTGGCCGCCTGCGGCGGCAACGGCGTGAGCGCGCCGCCGGCCACCAGCAGCAACAACGGCGGCAGCACGAGCGGCCCGAACCCGGGGCCGACGCCCACGCCGACACAGACGGGCACGACCGGGGTCGTCAGCACGGTCGGCAACTCCGCCACGGATCTCGGCAGCACGGTCGGCAACGTCAGCGTGCCGGGCCTCGGCAACGGTGTGACGCAAGGCGTCGGCAACACCGTTTCCAGCACCGGCACGATCCTCGGCGCGGCCACGGACGCCGTGAGCAACGGACTCGGACAGACCGGCTCCACGCAGAACCCGGTCGGCACGACGGTCGCCGGCCTGGGCAACGTTGTCGGCGCAACGAGCAACACCGTGTCCGGCCTGAGCCAGACCGTCAAGGCGCTCGGCACCGGCCCGCTGTCGCCGCTGGCGCCCGTCACGACGCCCGTCGGCACCGTGCTCGACACGGTCGCCAACGGCCTCGGCGCCGCAGGCAGCACGGTCAGCTCGGCGCTGTCGTCGGGCCCCGTGCAGCAGATCACGCAACCGATCAGCTCGGCCATTACGCCGCTCGTGATCACCGCCGGCCAGGTCACGCAACAGGTCGGCACGACGACGGGCCTCGGTCAACCCGTGTCAGGCCTGCTCGGCCAGATCGGCGGCGCGGTCAGCTCGGCGGGCCAGCAAGTCGCGGGCACGTCGAAGCAGCCGCTCGTCGGCGACGTGGGCCAACTCATCACTGCGGTAGGCAACACCGTGACCAACGCAGGCGGCCTCGTCAATCCGAACGGCCCGAACAGCGCGGCGCCGATCCCCGGCCTGATCACGAGCCTCGTCGGCGGCACGACCGCGACCGTACAGAACGGGACGGCGTCGGGCTCCGGCTCGACCAACCCGCTCGGCGGCTTGCTGTCGGGGCTCGGCTCGCCCACGGGCACGCTCGGCGGCAGCGCAACGTCGGGTGGCGCGAGCAATCCGCTGGCACCGGCCACCGGCCTGTTGGGCAACGCGGGCGGCAGCAGTCCGCTCGCGCCCGTCACGGGCCTCGTGTCGACGGTCACCGGCGCCCTCGGCGGCGCAGCGGGCGGCACCGGCGGCAGCAATCCGCTCGCTCCGGTCACCGGCCTCGTCTCCACCGTCACCGGCGCATTGGGCAGCGCAGCAGGCGGTACAACCGGCGGCGCAAGCGGTGCAAACCCTCTCGCACCCGTCACCGGTTTGCTGAATACTGTCACCGGCACCGTGGGCGGCGCAGCGGGCACCGGGGGCACGTCGAACCCGCTCGCGCCGGTCACGTCGCTCGTCGGCGGCGCGACGGGTTCCACGTCGGGCGGCTCGACCGGTCTGCTGTCACCGGTCACGGGCCTGCTCGGCACACTGGGCAGCATCGGCAAGTAAGCACGAAGGCCGCGCGTTTCCAGCCGGAGCGAACGCGCGGCCGACAACATCACAACCGGCAATGCGGCACACGACGCGCGGCACCTCGAGTGCCGCGCGCGAGCATTAGAAGACGAGAAGCAAGGCCAACGAGGAACAACAATGAAATCCAGACTCGATACATGGATGATGCTGCTCGCCATCACGGCGGCGGCTGGCACAGTGCAGGCACAGACGCGCGTCGCAGGCAACCCGCTCGACTCCCTTCCCCAGATCAACGCCCCGAAGAAAGGTCCGAGTGTGACCGTGCAGATCGCGCCTCAGGCACCCCAGCTGCAGGAACTGCTGTCGCGGCACCTCACGCCGACCACATTCCAGGTCGAGGGTGTCAAGTCGGTGCCGTTCGAAGAGATCTCGCGCCGCTTCACGCCGCTCGTCGGCAAGGACATCACGATCGGTCAGTTGATCGAAACCGCGAACGGCGTGACGAAGCTGTACCAGGATCACGGCTATGCGCTGTCGTTCGCGTTCATTCCCGCGCAGACGTTCGAGAACGGCGTCGTGCGCGTGACCGTCGTCGAAGGCTATGTGTCGGACGTGAAGGTGACCGGCAAGCCCGGCGCGATGGAATCGAAGATCCGCGCAATCGCCGCGCACATCACCGCCGATCGCCCGCTGCGCCGTACGACGTTCGAGCGCTACGTCAACACGTTCGGCCTGCTGCCCGGCGTGTCGGTCAAGGCCAACGTGCCGCCACCGCAGACCACCGACGGCGCGACGACGCTCGAGCTGAACGTCGACCGCAAGCCGTTCAACGTCAGTACCGGGATCGACTTCAACCATCCGGGCGTGCAAGGCCTCATCACGGCGACCGAAAACGGCCTCACGTCGCTCGGCGAGCAGTTGAGCATCTCCGCGCTCGCGCCGCCGGGACGCGACAAGCAGACCTACGTCGCGTTCAGCGGCGCGGTGCCGGTCGGCAGCAGCGGCCTCGTCACGCGGCTCGACGCCAGCACGTACCGCGGCAAGCCGCAGGACAACCCCGGATTGCCGTCCTATGTCGAGCGCACCGTGAAGAACGAAAAGCTCGGTCTTTCGGCATCCTATCCGATTCTGCTGAACAACCAGCGCAGCCTGCTCGGGACGGTGTCCGGCTACGCGTCTCATAACGAGGACCGCTACCAGAACCAGATCAGTGGCGTCACCCTCGACAACCGCTCGCAAGTGCGCGTGCTGCAGTTGCAACTCGACTACACGAGCGTCGAGCCCAAGCAGGTTCGCAAGCTGAGCGTCAACGTCGCGAAGGGCTTCGACATTCTCGGCGCATCGAAGTCGCAGGACATCACGTCGGGCAGCACGGTCGTGTCGGTGCCGAGCCCGATCTCGCTGACCTTCGTGCGCACCGGCGCGACGTTCACGCAGACCAACGAATGGCCGTTCCGGATCGGCACGTCGGTCTCACTGACGGGCCAGTACAGCCCCGATTCGCTGCCGACGTCCGAGCAGATCGCGTTCGGCGCGCAGCGCTATGCGCTCGGCTACCAGCCGGGCGAGACGTCCGGCGATTCGGGATGGGGGATGTCGCTCGAGGTCAACCGCGGGTTCTCGCCGGGCTGGACCTACCTGAAGTCGATTACGCCGTACGTCGCGTACGACATGGCGCGCGTGTATCTGCATGCGGGCACGCCGCAGCCGAACCGGCTGTCGTCGGTCGGTCTCGGCGTGCGGCTGAGCGACAGCCGCTACTACAGCCTCGACCTGTCGGTCGCGAAACCGGTCGGCGACGCGCCGGTGGAGAGCGCATCGCGCAGCCCGCGCATCAACGCCGCGTTCTCGTACCAGCTCAACTGATCGCGCCCCGCACGGCCCGCGCCGCGGGCTGTTTCGATTAGAGTCCCCTCTATCAAAACGCGACACGCGGTTTCACGTATTCTGCAAAGAGCTCGCAACATGCCACCGCCCCATGCAGGCGGTCGTGCGAGCGGTTCGAAAACGACATGCGAAACAAGGAGGAAGACGATGATTCAACTGACCCGCCCGTTGCGTTCGATGGCGCTGGCCGGCGCGCTGCTGGCCTGTGCCGCTCACGCATTTGCGCAGGCCGACAGCCCTGTCGGCATGTGGCAGACGATCGACGACAGCACCGGCAAGCCGAAGGCGCTCGTGCAGATTTCCGAGGACACGGATGGTTCGCTGTCGGGCAAGGTCGTCAAGGGCCTCGGCGCGAACGACACGCCCGATCGCCGCTGCACCGCGTGCACGGATGATCGCAAGGATCAGCTGATCAAGGGCATGACGATCATCAAGGCAATGAAGAAGGATGGCGATCACTGGGATGGCGGCAACATCCTCGATCCGGAGAACGGCAAGGTCTACAAGTGCAAGATGGCGCTGGACGAAGGCGGCCAGAAGCTCGTCGTGCGCGGGTATATCGGCGTGTCGCTGCTTGGACGCTCGCAAACCTGGGTTCGCCAGCAGTAACGATGCGCGCGACGGTGCGCCCGTCAATGCAGATCGGCCTGCGACTCAGTCGTCAGGCCGATTTCATTTTGGGCAGTCGATGCGCTCATTCCGGAAGGTCATGCTGCCTGCTTCAGCGCATTCGACGCATACGTGCCACGCGTGGCCGGATGTGCAGGCAGCGCGGCGCCGCGCGCCTCTGCTGCTTTCGACTGCGTGTGCGTGCGCATTCTCGTCGCCAGCGTATTGCACAGGTTCATGCCCGCATCGCCGTACAACGTGCGCATCACCTGCATCAGCGTGCCCGTCTCGTGCCACACCTTGAAGCGGCGGTGGCAAGTCTGATACGAAGGATAGCGGCGCGGCATCGCCGACCACGTCGCGCCGCTATAGATCACCCACAGCACGCCGTTCATCACGGCGCGCGTATTGGCAAGCGGACGGCCGCGCAATTCGGTGCGGGGCTGCATTTCGGGCAGCAGCGGTGCAACGCGGCGCCACTCGTTGTCGGTCAGATCGCGATACGGTGTCATGGACATCTCCAGCCTTAGGAACCATGACACAACGATATCGGCTCACCCTCGCGTTGAATATAAGACTCGTCCGAAATTAACGAGAGATCGCATCGATTTGACCGGAATTGATCATTGAATCCGGCCAATTGACCGGCCACACGATCAGGTCAACGATGTATCGACGATGCGCCGCGGCGTCTCGATATACTCCTTCGACTGCATCTCGACGATCCGCGATACCGTCCGCGTGAATTCGTTGGCCATCGGGCCCTCGACGTACAGCTGCTCGGCCGGCACCGCCGCGGACATCAGCAGCTTGACCTTGTGGTCGTACAGCACGTCGATCAGCCACGTGAAGCGGCGCGCCTCCGACGCCATCCGCGGCGACATCTGCGGCACCTCCGACAGCACGATCGCATGGAAGCGGCTCGCGAGCTCGAGATAGTCGTTCTGCGAGCGCGGCCCGCCGCACAGCGTCGCGAAATCGAACCATACGACGCCGTCGGCCTTGCGCAGCGCCTTCAGCTCGCGTTTTTCGATGTGGAGGATCGGACTCTCGTCGGGCACCGCCGCGAGCTTCGCGAACGCGTGGCGCAGCGCGCGGTCTGCGTCCGCGCCGAGCGGCGTGTGATACATCTGCACCTGCGCGAGCGTGCGCTGGCGATAGTCGACGCCCGCGTCCACGTTCATCACGTCGAGCTTCTCCTTGAGCAGCGCGATCGCGGGCAGCATCCGGTCGCGATGCAGGCCGTCCGGATACAGGTCGTCCGGATCGTAGTTGGACGTCATCACGAACTGCACGCCGTTCGTGAACAGGCGGTCGAGCAGCCGGTACAGGATCATCGCGTCGGCGATGTCCGACACGTGGAATTCGTCGAAGCAGATCAGCCGATAGCGTTTCGCGATGCGGCGCGCGAGTTCGTCGAGCGGATCGGCCTGCCCCTTCAGTTCCTCGAGTTCGCGGTGCACTTCGCGCATGAACTCGTGGAAGTGAAGGCGCGTCTTGCGCTGCACGGGCACGACTGCGTAGAAGCTGTCCATCAGGAAGCTCTTGCCGCGCCCGACGCCCCCCCACATGTAGACGCCGCGCGGCAGTTCCGGATGGATGATGAGCTTCTTGAACGCGTTCGAGCGGCGCGCCTTGTACGCGACCCATTCGTCGTAGCAACGCTGCAGGCGGTCGATGGCCGCGCGTTGCGCGGGGTCGGACTGATAGCCGCGCGTGGTCAGCTCCCGCGCGTAGTATTCGGTGACGTTCATCGGGCAAACCAAAAAGACGAAGGCGAGCGGGAAACCCCGCCCGCCTTCGTCATGTAACGGTGGCGCCGGCCAGTCGCCGGCCGGCGCTACAACGCGCTCAGCTGTTCAGCGAGCGCTTGTCGACGGCGAGTGCCGCTTCACGCATCACTTCGGACATCGACGGGTGCGGATGGCAGATGCGGGCGATGTCTTCCGACGCCGCCTTGAATTCCATCGCCACCACGGCTTCCGCGATCAGGTCCGATGCGTTCGCCGCGATCACGTGCACGCCGAGCAGCTCGTCCGTCTTCGCGTCCGCGATCATCTTCACGAAGCCGTCCGGCGCGTTCATGCCGAGTGCGCGGCCGTTGATCGAGAACGGGAACTTGCCCGACTTGATCTCGCGGCCTTCCGCCTTCAGCTGCTGCTCCGTCTTGCCGACCCACGCGATTTCCGGGTACGTGTAGATCACCCACGGAATGCAGTTGTAGTCGATGTGCGGCTTCTGGCCGTCGATCACTTCAGCGACCAGCACGCCTTCGTCTTCCGCCTTGTGCGCGAGCATCGGGCCGCGCACCACGTCGCCGATCGCGTAGACGTTCGGCACCGCCGTGCGGCAGTGGTCGTCGACGTCGATGAAGCCGCGCTCGTTCGCCTTCAGGCCGATCGCCTCGAGGCCGAGGTTGTCGGTGTTCGGCACGCGGCCGACCGACACGATCAGGCGGTCGGCGTCGAGCGTCTGCGCGTTGCCGTCCTTGTCCGTGTAGGCGATCGACACGCCGTCCGGAGTCGCCTTCACGTCGCCGATCTTCACGCCGAGGTGAATGTCGAGGCCCTGCTTCTTGAACAGCTTCGCCGCTTCCTTCGCGAGCGCGTCGTCGGCTGCGCCGAGGAACGCCGGCAGCGCTTCGAGCACCGTCACTTCGGCGCCGAGGCGGCGCCACACCGAGCCGAGCTCGAGGCCGATCACGCCCGCGCCGATCACGGCGAGCTTCTTCGGCACTGCGTCGAACGTCAGCGCGCCTTCGTTATCCGAAACGATCTTGTTGTCGACCGGGATGCCCGGCAGGTGACGTGCCTTCGAGCCCGTCGCGATGATCACGTTCTTCGCGGTGACGACTTCGGTTTCACCCTCGCCGCTCACTTCGATCTGCACGCCGGCATCGGTCTTGCCGGTGAACTTGCCGTGGCCCTTCAGCCAGGTGATCTTGTTCTTCTTGAACAGGAACTCGATACCGGACGTCATCTTCTCGACGATCGCGTCCTTGCGGCCGATCATCTTCGCAATGTCGATCTTCACGCCGTCGACCGCGATGCCGTGGTCGGCCAGGTGGTGCGACGCGTTCTCGAACTCTTCCGACGAAGCGAGCAGCGCCTTCGACGGGATGCAGCCGACGTTCAGGCAGGTGCCGCCGAGCTTCAGCGCGCCGGCCGGGTTCTTCCACTTTTCAATACAGGCAACGGTCTTGCCCAGTTGAGCGGCGCGGATCGCGGCGATATAGCCGCCGGGGCCTGCGCCGATCACGACGACGTCAAATTCCTTGGACATGGCAATCCTTTCTTCTTGTGCGTTCGCACGGGCGCGCGATGTCGCGCGCCCGTGCGAAGCGGGTCAATGCAGAGGGTGTGGCTTACAGGTCGAGCAGCAGACGTGCCGGATCCTCGAGCGCATCCTTCATCGCGACGAGCGACAGCACGGCTTCGCGGCCGTCGATGATCCGGTGGTCGTACGACAGCGCCAGGTAGTTGATCGGACGGATCACGATCTGGCCGTTCTCGACGACCGGACGCTCCTTCGTCGCGTGCACACCCAGGATCGCCGATTGCGGCGGGTTGATGATCGGGGTCGACAGCATCGAGCCGAACACGCCGCCGTTCGAGATCGAGAACGTACCGCCCGTCATTTCCTCGATCGACAGCTTGCCGTCCTTCGCCTTCTGGCCGAATTCGGCGATCTTCTTTTCGATGTCGGCGAGGCTCATCTGGTCGGCGTTGCGCAGGATCGGCACCACGAGACCGCGCGGCGAACCGACGGCGATACCGATGTCGAAGTAGCCGTGGTAGACGATGTCGTTACCGTCGATCGACGCGTTCACGAGCGGGAACTTCTTCAGCGCGTGGACTGCCGCCTTCACGAAGAACGACATGAAGCCGAGCTTCACGCCATGTTCCTTCTCGAACTTGTCCTTGTACTTGTTGCGCAGTTCCATGACCGGAGCCATGTTGACTTCGTTGAACGTCGTCAGGATCGCGTTGGTCTGCTGCGACTCGAGCAGACGCTCGGCGATACGCGCACGCAGACGCGACATCGGCACGCGCTGTTCCGGGCGGTCGTTCAGCCACGTCGTTGCCGACGCCGGCACCTTCACTTCCGGCAGCGACGGCTTCGCAGCGGCAGTCTTCGCCGGTGCGGCGGCCGGTGCGGCCTTCGGCGCGCTGCCTGCGGACAGCACGTCGCCCTTCGTGATGCGGCCGTCGCGGCCCGAGCCGGCGACGTCGCCTGCGGCGAGGCCCTTCTCGGCCATCATCTTCGATGCGGCCGGCGAGGCCGATGCCGAGCTCGATGCGACGGCAGCAGCCGGCTGGGCGGCCGGTGCGGCAGCGGGTGCAGCCGCCGGCTGGACTTCGGCTTCGCCTGCCGCTGCGGCGACGGCACCTGCCTTCGCTTCGGTGTCGATCGTCGCGATCAGCTGATCGGCGACCACCGTGTCACCGTCGTTCTGCAGCACTTGCGCGAGCACGCCTGCTGCCGGTGCCGGCACTTCGAGCACGACCTTGTCGGTCTCGAGTTCGATCAGGATTTCGTCCTGCGCAACAGCTTCGCCGGGCTTCTTCTTCCACTGCAGCATGGTGGCTTCCGAAACCGACTCCGAAAGCTGGGGGACTTTGACTTCTACGATAGCCATGTGATTTTCCTGGATGCTTAATCTGGGTAATGACGAGGTTCTGGCGAATCTTCCGGCCGATGCGGCGCAATGCACGTCCTGCGGGCCAAAAGATTCGGGAAAGCGCGATGCGCTTTCCCGTTTCGCTTCCGTCGATTATTTCGCGATCGATGCGCTCTTCAGGCGGCCGAAAGCACCTTCGATCAGGGCCTTCTGCTGCTCGTAGTGCTTCGCGTAGTAGCCGACCGCCGGCGAGGCCGAAGCCGGACGGCCGCTGTACGCCAGCTTCTGCCCTTCCTTCATGCCTTCCTTCAGGTGGTGCTCGACGTAGAACCAGGGGCCCTGGTTCTGCGGCTCGTCCTGCACCCAGACCACTTCCGTCGCGTTCTCGTACTTCTTCATTTCAGCTTCGAACTGCTTGTGCGCGAACGGGTACAGCTGTTCGATACGGATGATCGCAACGTCGTTCGCCTTCGCTTCGCGGCGATGCGCGACCAGGTCGTAGTACACGCGGCCCGAGCAGGCCAGCACGCGCTTGACCTTCTTCGCATCGATGCCGGCGTCGGTTTCGCCCAGCACCGGCTGGAACGAACCCTTCGCCAGTTCCGACAGGTCCGACACCGCTTCCTTGTGACGCAGCAGCGACTTCGGCGTCGCGACGATCAGCGGCTTGCGGAACAGGCGGATCATCTGGCGGCGCAGCAGGTGGAAAATCTGCGCCGGCGTCGTCGGCTGGACGACCTGCATGTTGTGATCCGCGCACAGTTGCAGGAAACGCTCGATGCGGGTCGACGAGTGTTCCGGACCCTGGCCTTCGTAGCCGTGCGGCAGCAGCATCGTCAGGCCCGACACGCGGCCCCACTTCACTTCGCCCGACGAGATGAACTGGTCGATCACGACCTGCGCACCGTTGACGAAGTCGCCGAACTGCGCTTCCCACAGCACGAGCGTGTTCGGCTCGGCGGTCGAATAGCCGTACTCGAAGCCCAGCACTGCCTCTTCCGACAGCACCGAGTCGATCACCGTGAACTTCGCCTGGTTGTCGGCAATGTTCTGCAGCGGCACGTACGTGCCGTCGTTCCAGCGCTCGCGGTTCTGGTCGTGCAGCACCGCGTGACGGTGCGTGAACGTGCCGCGGCCCGAGTCCTGGCCGGTGAGGCGCACCGCATAGCCCGACGCGACGAGCGACGCAAACGCGAGGTGTTCGCCCATGCCCCAGTCGAGCGGCTGGTCGCCACGCGCCATGTTGCGGCGGTCATTGATCACGCGCTCGACGAGCGGGTGAACCTTGAAGTTTTCCGGGACCGTCGTGATGCGTTCGCCGAGACGCTTCAGTTCGGCGAGCGGCACGGCCGTATCGGCTGCGTCCGTCCACTTGCGGTTCAGGAACGGCACCCAGTCGACCGCGTACTTGCTCTTGTAGTTCGACAGGACCGGATCGATCGTGTGGTGACCGTCGTCCATCGCCTTGCGGTACGCCTTCGCGTAGCCGTCGATGTCTTCCGCGGCGATCACGCCCTGCTGCACGAGTTTCTCGCCGTACAGCGCACGGGTGCCCGGGTGCTGCGCGATCTTCTTGTACATCAGCGGCTGCGTGACGGCCGGCGTGTCCTGCTCGTTGTGGCCCAGCTTGCGGAAGCACACGATGTCGATCACGACATCCTTGTGGAACTGCATCCGGTAGTCGATCGCGATCTGCGTCGCGAGCACGACGGCTTCCGGATCGTCGCCGTTCACGTGCAGCACCGGCGCTTCGATCATCTTGACGACGTCGGTACAGTACAGCGTCGAGCGCGCGTCACGCGGGTCGGACGTCGTGAAGCCGATCTGGTTGTTGATGACGATGTGCAGCGTGCCGTGCGTGCCGTAGCCGCGCGTCTGCGCGAGGTTCAGCGTTTCCATCACGACGCCCTGGCCTGCGAAGGCCGCGTCGCCGTGGATCTGCACCGGCAGCACCTGCAGGCCGTCGTCGTCGCCGCGGCGGTCCATCCGCGCCTTCGCGGAGCCTTCGACCACCGGGTTGACGATTTCGAGGTGCGACGGGTTGAACGCGAGCGACAGGTGAACCGGGCCGCCTTCCGTCGACACGTCCGACGAGAAGCCCTTGTGGTACTTCACGTCGCCGGCCGGCAGGTCGTCGACGTGCTTGCCTTCGAATTCGGCGAACAGGTCCGCCGGCATCTTGCCGAGCGTGTTGACCAGCACGTTCAGGCGGCCGCGGTGGGCCATGCCGATGACGATTTCCTGCACGCCCTTCTTGCCCGCGTGCTGGACGACTTCGTCCATCGCCGCGATGAAGCTTTCGCCGCCTTCCAGCGAGAAGCGCTTCTGGCCGACGTACTTGGTGTGCAGATAGCGCTCGAGGCCTTCCGCTGCCGTCAGGCGGTTCAGGATGTGCTTCTTCTTGTCAGCCGAGAAGTTCGGCGTCGCGCGGGTCGATTCCAGGCGCTCCTGCCACCAGCGCTTCTGCTCCGGATCGCTGATGTACATGAACTCGGCGCCGATCGTGCCGCAATACGTGTCGCGCAGGCCCTTGACGATGTCGCGCAGCGAAGCCTGGTCGAAACCGAAATACAGGTTGCTCGCGCTGAACGTCTGGTCGAGGTCGCCCTCGGAGAAGTCGTAGAACGCGGGTTCGAGTTCGGGGATGGCGGGACGTTCGCGACGCTTCAGCGGATCCAGGTTGGCCCATTGCGAGCCGAGGAAGCGATAAGCGCTGATGAGGGACTGGACGTGGACCTGCTTGCGCGCGGTGGCCAGGTTGCTGGTGCTTTCGCGGGGGATGAAGGCATTGGCCTTCGCACGCTCTGCAAACGATTCGACGATCGGGAAATGCGCCACGTCGTTGGCGTTCGAACCGTCCGTTGCAGGCACATTCTGCAGCGCGTCGAAATACTCTCGCCAGTTCTCGGGCACTGACGCCGGATTATCGAGATATGCATCGTACAGTTCTTCAACGTACGAAGCATTGCCGCCGAACAGATAGGAGTTCAGCTGAAACTGCTTCATGACATCTGACATTTTACGCTCACCTTTCTTCGAGCTTCTCGAGAAATAGCGGGTTGCTCAACCTTCCGCGACACGGCCTGACCGTTTAGCGGATTGCGAATCAAGTCTTGCTTGGAAGGACCTAAACTTGCGTGCGCGCAGCATATCACAGAACCGTTACCGGGATTCACGCGGGAAGGCACGAAAGCACCAGGCGCGACGGGGCTCCGGCCGGATTGCAGCGGCCCCGTGAAAGATTGTTTTGCAGGCATGCCGCTTGCGTGTCGCCGAGATGCAAAAAGGCCGCCCGAAGGCGGCCCTTTTGTCGGACTCGTCGTACTCGTCGCGCCGGAATCACACCGGCGCGCAGCACGCGGGTCAGTCGATCGCGGCTTCGCGGCTCGCGCGACGGCGCTCGTGCTCCTTCAGGAAGCGCTTGCGCAGGCGGATCGACTGCGGCGTCACTTCGACCAGTTCGTCCTCGTCGATGAACTCGACCGCGTATTCGAGCGACATCTGGATCGGCGGCACGAGGCGCACCGCTTCGTCGGTGCCCGACGCGCGCACGTTGGTCAGCTGCTTGCCCTTGATCGGGTTCACGACCAGGTCGTTGTCGCGGCTGTGGATGCCGATGATCATGCCCTCATACAGCGCGTCGCCCGGCTTCACGAACATGCGGCCGCGATCCTGCAGCTTCCACAGTGCGTATGCGACTGCAGCGCCGTCGTCCTGCGAGATCAGCACGCCGTTGCGACGCTCGCCGACCGAACCGTCCTTGACCGGCGCGTACGAGTCGAAGATGTGGCTCATCAGGCCCGTGCCACGCGTGAGCGTCAGGAATTCGCTCTGGAAGCCGATCAGGCCGCGCGCCGGAATCTTGTATTCCAGGCGCGTGCGACCGCGGCCGTCCGACGCCATGTCGAGCATTTCGCCCTTGCGGCGGCCAAGCTCTTCCATCACGCCGCCCTGGTGTTCGTCTTCCAGGTCGACCGTCAGCAGTTCGTACGGCTCATGCTTCACGCCGTCGATTTCCTGCATCACGACGCGCGGACGCGACACGGCCATCTCGTAGCCTTCGCGACGCATGTTCTCGACGAGAATCGTCAGGTGCAGTTCGCCGCGGCCCGACACTTCGAACACCGTTTCATCGCCGGTATCGCGCACGCGCAGCGCGACGTTGTGGTTCAGTTCCTTCATCAGGCGGTCGCGGATCTGGCGGCTCGTCACGAACTTGCCTTCACGGCCCGCGAGCGGCGACGAGTTGACGAGGAAGTTCATCGTCAGCGTCGGCTCGTCGACGGTGATCATCGGCAGCGCTTCCGGCGCCTCGACCGCGCAGATCGTCGCACCGATGCCGACATCTTCGATGCCGTTGATCAGCACGATGTCGCCCGCTTCGGCCGACTCGACCTGCACGCGCTCAAGACCCTTGAACGACAGCACCTGGTTGATCTTGCGGTTCAGCACGTCGCCTTCCGGACCGAAGCGCATCACGACCGGCTGGCCCGGCTTGATGCGGCCGCGCGTGATGCGGCCGACGCCGATCCGGCCGACGTACGTCGAATAGTCGAGCGACGTGATCTGCAGTTGCAGCGGCGCTTCCGGGTCGGCCGGGCGGACCGGCACGTGCTGGAGGATCGCCTCGAACAGCGGGCGCATGTCGCCTTCGCGCGCGGCCGGGTCGAGCGATGCGTAGCCGTTCAGGCCCGACGCGTAGACGATCGGGAAGTCGAGCTGCTCTTCGGTCGCGCCGAGCTTGTCGAACAGGTCGAAGGTCTGGTTGATGACCCAGTCGATGCGCGCGCCCGGGCGGTCGATCTTGTTGATCACGACGATCGGCTTCAGGCCGAGCGCGAGCGCCTTCTTCGTGACGAAGCGCGTCTGCGGCATCGGGCCCTCGACGGCGTCGACGAGCAGCAGCACCGAGTCGACCATCGACAGCACGCGCTCCACTTCGCCGCCGAAGTCTGCGTGCCCCGGGGTGTCGACGATGTTGATGTGGGTGCCTTCATACTCCACCGCGCAGTTCTTCGCGAGAATCGTGATCCCGCGCTCTTTTTCGATGTCGTTCGAGTCCATCACCCGTTCGGCGACTTGCTGGTTCTCGCGGAAGGTGCCGGACTGGCGGAGCAGTTGGTCGACGAGCGTCGTCTTGCCGTGGTCGACGTGGGCGATGATGGCGATGTTGCGAAGGGCGCGGGTCATAGAAACCTGAAAATCGTTTGGGTGCGCAAACGCGCACGCCCGTTCGTCACGTGCGTGCGCGATGTAGCTTGGAAAGCGTGAGAGTATAGCACGCCCGAATGACGCGAGCCGTCCGCGCGTTGCACCGCAACAAGACGAACGCGATGCACGTTCACGCCGGTTCATGCCGGCAATGCGCCGAACGCCCTGCCAGACTGGCCCGATCCACCAAGGACTGTGCAAAGACCCTGATTCGTCTGGGGTATTCGCTCGCACCGAGCACGCCGTCGGCGGTTCGATTAACATTTGCCGAGGCAAGCAATTATACCTATACTGCTGCCTAGTCAACTATTGCAGCCTCAGGGTTTTATGTCGGATCCTTCTTCTTCCCAGCCGCAGTCCGCGACGCTGTCGACGTACCCGATGAACGACAGCGTCGGCTATCTGATGTCACGCGTGAAGTCGCTGATGACCAACCTCGTCACACAGCGCACGCAGGTGGAGCTCGGCATCACCGGTACGCAGGCGAGCATGCTGTTCATGATCGCGGTCGGCAAATGCTCGACGGCCGCAGAGCTCGCGCGCGAATACGGGATCGACGCGAGCGCCGTGACGCGCCTGCTCGACCGCGTCGAGAAACGCGGGCTGCTGTCGCGCGTGCGCAGCATCGAGGACCGGCGCGTCGTGCGGCTCGAGCTGACCGACGAAGGCCGCGCGCTCGCCGAGCGGCTGCCGCCCATCTTCCGCAGCGTGCTCGACCAGTTGCTGGACGGCTTCACGCCGGAAGAAGTCGGCTTCCTGAAGAGCATGCTGCGGCGGATTCTCAGCAACTACTGCGAAGCGGCCGGCGGCAGCGCCGCGTAATAGTTGCCATAACAATCATCTTTGACAGATTAATGTAAGGAAATCCTTGCAGTGTCCATCATCCATTCCGAGTCAGGGATCAACGCGATGAAATCCTCCCCGTTGTCCGTGCGCGCCGGGTCTTGCCGGGCCGCCGTCGCTGCCGCGGTCGCCGCGCTGGCGCTGGCGGGCTGCGTCAACTACATCGGCATCAAGAGCGACAAGCAGATCGCTCCCGCCTCGCAATTCGAAACCGCCCAGAGCCTGCCGGCCGAGGGCGGCAAGTGGCCGTCGCTCGACTGGGCCGCCCAGTTCGGCGATCCGCAACTGCCGACGCTGATCGACGAGGCACTCGCCGACAATCCGTCGATCGCGCAGGCGCAGGCGCGGATCGCGAAGGCGTCGTCGTATATCGAATCGTCGCGCTCGACGCTGCTGCCGAAGGCCGAAGCAAGCTATTCGTGGACACGCGAGCTGTATTCGGGCAATGCGCTCTTCCCGCCTCCGTACGGCGGCGCGTGGTACAGCGAGAACAACGCGCTCGCCAGCGCGTCGTGGGAACTCGACCTGTGGGGCAAGAACCGCGAGCGTCTGCGCACCGCCGTGTCGCAGGAAAAGGCTGCCGAGGCCGACATGCAGCAGGCGCGCGTCACGCTCGCGTCGTCGATCGCCCGCACCTATAACTCGCTCGCGCAGCTGTACGCGCTGCGCGACATCGCGAAGCGCGAGATCGCCAACCGCCAGGATGTCGGCAAGATCACCGACGGCCGCGTGACGGCCGGCCTCGATACGAACGTCGAACGCCAGACCGCGCGCGGCAATGTCGCGACGAGCCAGGCGTCGCTGTCCGACCTCGACGGCCAGATCACGACGGTCCGCTATCAGCTCGCCGCGCTGCTCGGCAAGGGGCCGGACCGTGGGCTGAAGATCGCCGATCCGGTGCTGAACCCGGGCGGTGCCGTCGCGCTGCCCGACAACCTGCCGGCCGATCTCGTATCGCGCCGCCCCGACATCGTCGCCGCGCGCTGGCAGGTCGAAGCCGCGATGCACGACGTGAAGGAAGCGAAAGCCGAGTTCTACCCCGACGTCAACCTCGCGGCAGGCTTCGGCTTCGACGCGTTCGGCTGGGGCAAATTCCTGAACTTCGCGAGCCGCCAGGCGCAGTTCGGACCCGCGATCCACCTGCCGATCTTCGACGCCGGCGCGCTGCGCGCGCAGCTCAAGGGGCGCTACGCAGACTTCGACCTGTCGGTCGCGAACTACAACCAGACGCTGATCGGCGCGATGAACGACGTCGCGACGCAAGTCGCGTCGATCCGCGCGATCGACAGGCAGATGGACGACGCACAGCGCGCGCTCGATGCATCGACGCGCGCCTACGACCTGGCCGTGATCCGCTACAAGGCCGGCCTGTCGCCGCAGCTTCAGGTGCTGAACGCAGACAGCAACCGCCTCGCGTCGGAACAGACCGTGACCAACCTGAAGATGCGGCGGCGCGACATGCAGATTGCGCTGATCAAGGCGCTCGGCGGCGGCTTCGATGCCTCCGGCACCCGCCTCGCCGCACCCGATGCCGATCGCGCCGCGCAGGCCAGGCCCGCGCAGCAGGCCGCCCAGCAGACAACCCCGCAGGCCGCGAACTGAATCGGCACGACCACTACTACGCAGACACTCGAAATAAACGGACGGAGAACATCGCCATGAGCGACCCTCAACAAAACGCCGCCAGCGCCCAGCCGCAAAGCAACGGGAAGCGCAAACGGATGATGACGCTGCTCGTCGCGGTCATCGTGATCGCGGCCATTGCGTACGGGCTGTACTACTTCCTCGTCGCGCGCTTCCACGAGAGCACCGACGATGCGTACGTGAACGGCAACGTCGTGCAGATCACGCCGCAGGTCACGGGCACCGTGATCGCGGTGAAGGCCGACGACACCCAGACCGTGAAGGCGGGCGACCCGCTCGTCGTGCTCGATCCGGCCGATTCGCAGGTATCGCTGCAGCAGGCCGAGGCGAACCTCGCGCAGACGGTGCGTCAGGTGCGTGGCCTGTTCGTCAACGACGACCAGTACCGCGCTCAGGTTGCGCTGCGTCAGTCGGACCTGTCGAAGGCCGACGATGACCTGCGCCGCCGCATGGCGGTCGCACAGACGGGTGCCGTGTCGCAGGAAGAGATCTCGCACGCACGCGACGCGGTGCGCGCCGCGCAGGCATCGCTCGACGCCGCGCAGCAGCAGCTCGCGTCGAACCGTGCGCTGACCGCGAACACGACGATCGCATCGCACCCGAACGTGCTCGCGTCGGCCGCGAAGGTCCGCGACGCGTACCTCGCGAATGCGCGCAACACGCTGCCCGCACCGGTCACCGGCTACGTCGCGAAGCGCTCGGTGCAGGTCGGCCAGCGCGTGTCGCCGGGCACCCCGCTGATGTCGGTCGTGCCGCTGAACGCGGTGTGGGTCGACGCGAACTTCAAGGAAGTCCAGCTCAAGCACATGCGCATCGGCCAGCCGGTCGATCTGACGGCCGACATCTACGGCTCGTCGGTCGTCTACCACGGCAAGGTCGTCGGCTTCTCGGCCGGCACCGGCTCCGCGTTCTCGCTGCTGCCGGCGCAGAACGCGACCGGCAACTGGATCAAGGTCGTGCAGCGCCTGCCGGTGCGGATCGAACTCGATCCGAAGGATCTCGACAAGCATCCGCTGCGCATCGGCCTGTCGATGCAGGTCGACGTCGACATCAAGGACGAGAGCGGCAACCAGCTCGCCAACGTGCAGAACACGGTCTACCAGACCGACGTGTTCGCGAAGTACGGCGACGAAGCCGACGCCGAGATCGCGCGCATCATCGCCGAGAACGCGGGCGGCAACGCATCGCCGGCACCGGCGACGGCCGCGGTCAAGCAGGGCAACGTCGCGAAGATGATGTAACCGTTCCGCTCCCGGAAACCCACCGACATGGCACAGACTCCTGTCTCTCACCCGCCCTTGCAGGGCGGGCAGCTCGTGATCGGCACGATCGCGGTGTCGCTCGCCGTGTTCATGAACGTGCTCGACACGTCGATCGCGAACGTCGCAATCCCGACGATCTCGGGCGATCTCGGCGTGTCGTCCGATCAGGGCACGTGGGTCATCACGTCGTTCGCGGTCGCGAACGCGATCTCCGTGCCGCTGACCGGCTGGCTCACCGATCGCATCGGACAGGTTCGCCTGTTCCTTGCGTCGATCATCCTGTTCGTCATTTCGTCATGGATGTGCGGGCTCGCGCCGACGCTGCCGTTCCTGCTCGCGTCGCGCGTGCTGCAAGGCGCCGTCGCGGGCCCGATGATTCCGCTGTCGCAATCGCTGCTGCTGTCGAGCTATCCACGAGCGAAGGCGCCGATGGCGCTCGCGCTCTGGTCGATGACGACGCTGATCGCGCCCGTCGCCGGCCCGATTCTCGGCGGCTGGATCTCGGACAACTACTCGTGGCCGTGGATCTTCTACGTGAACATCCCGGTCGGCATCGCCGCCGCACTCGCGACGTGGTCGATCTATCGCACGCGAGAATCGACCGTGCGCCGCGCGCCGATCGACGGCGTCGGCCTCGCGCTGCTCGTCGTCTGGGTCGGCTCGCTGCAGATCATGCTCGACAAGGGCAAGGATCTCGACTGGTTCGCGTCGACGACCATCATCGTGCTCGCGCTGACCGCGGTGATCGCGTTCGCGTTCTTCGTGATCTGGGAGCTGACCGCCGAGCATCCGGTCGTCGACCTGTCGTTGTTCCGCCGGCGCAACTTCACCGGCGGCACGATCGCACTGGCGGTCGGCTACGGCCTGTACTTCGGCAACCTCGTGCTGTTGCCGCTGTGGCTGCAGACGCAGATCGGCTACACGGCGACCGATGCCGGCCTCGTGATGGCGCCGGTCGGGCTGTTCGCGATCCTGCTGTCGCCGTTGACCGGCAAGTTCCTGCCGCGCACCGATCCACGCTACATCGCAACCGCCGCGTTCCTGACGTTCGCGCTGTGCTTCTGGATGCGTTCGCGCTACACGACCGGCGTCGACGAATGGTCGCTGACGCTGCCGACGCTCGTGCAGGGCATCGCGATGGCCGGCTTCTTCATCCCGCTCGTGTCGATCACGCTGTCCGGCCTGCCCGGCCACCGCATTCCGGCGGCCTCGGGCCTGTCGAACTTCGTGCGGATCATGTGCGGCGGCATCGGCACATCGATCTTCCAGACCGCGTGGGATCACCGCAACAACTTCCACCACGCGCAACTGGTCGAGCAGACGAACGTGTACAACCCGACGTTCAACCAGGCCGTCACGCAGATGGGCAATCTCGGGCTGACGCAGGACCAGGCGCACGGCCTGATCAACAACTTGGCCACGCAGCAGGCCGCACAGCTCGGCGTGAACGACCTGTTCTACATCTCGGCGGCGATCTTCGTGCTGCTGATCGCGCTGATCTGGATCACGAAGCCCGAGCGTGCGGGCGGCGGCGATGCAGGCGCGGCGGCATCGGCCGCGCACTGAACGCCACGCTCAAGCGCAAACAAAAAGCCCGGTCGACATCGACCGGGCTTTTTTTCGTTCCGACGGCCGCGTTCACGCCGCTGTCGCGCCGTTGTTTCAAGCAGCCGTGACGACGAGCCGCTCCGGCGCGAGTACGCCGTTCGCCTTGCGCGCCACGCCGAGCAGTCGCGTCGCGTCGTAGACGCGCACCCGCTCGCCCTCGGCCGCATCGATCGAATCGAGCGCCGACAGCGGCAGGCGCTGGCCGTGCAGGAACCGCTTCGCGCAGGCTTCATCGAGACGAACGAGCGGGAACGTCGACAGCAACGCATCGACCGGCTGGAGCCAGCCATCGCGCGCCGCTTCGTCGGCATCGGACAGCGCGTCGAGCGTCACCGCGTGCTCGAGCGTCAGCGCGCCGACGCCCGTGCGGCGCAGCATCGTCAGATGCGCGCCGCAGCCGAGCGTTTCACCGAGATCTTCCGCCAGCGTGCGCACGTAGGTACCTTTGCTGCAGGTCACCCGAAACGTCACGTCGGGCAGGTCGCACGCGAGCAGATCGAGCGCATGGATCGTCACGTTACGGCCTTCGCGCTCGACCGTCTGGCCCGCGCGCGCATATTCGTACAGCGGCTTGCCGTCGCGCTTGAGCGCCGAATACATCGGCGGGACCTGCACGATCTCGCCGGTGAAACGCATGAGCGCCGCTTCCACGGCCGCACGGTCGCATTCGACGGGCCGCGTGTCGATCGCCTCGCCTTCCGCGTCGCCGGTTGCCGTGCGCACGCCGAGACGCATCGTCGCTTCGTAGGTCTTGTCCGCTTCGAGCAGATCCTGCGAGAACTTCGTCGCCTCGCCGAAGCACAGCGGCAGCAGGCCCGAAGCCAGCGGATCGAGCGTGCCGGTATGACCGGCTTTCTTCGCGAGAAGCAGACGCTTTGCGCGAATCAGGGCATCGTTGCTCGACAGGCCGACCGGCTTGTCGAGCAGGAGGACGCCGTCCAGCGCGCGCCGCGGCACGCGCGGACGTTGGGATGCTGCTGTCGTCATAGGCCGGGCGAGCTCACTCGTCCTTGGCTGGCACGTCGGCCTCGTCGTCGTCCTTCGCGCGCGTCGAGTTGGCCTCCTTGATCAGACGCGACATCTCCACGGCCTTCTCGATCGTCTGGTCGTAATGGAAGTGCAGCGTCGGCACCGTATGGATGTGCAGGCGCTTGAACAGCAGGTTGTGCAGGTGGCCCGACGCGTGGTTCAGCGCCTCCTGCGTCGAGGCCGGATCGCCGGTGAGCGCGGTGAAGTACACCTTCGCGTGCGCGTAGTCCGGCGTGAGTTCGACGCTCTGGATGGTCACGATGCCGATGCGCGGGTCCTTGACCTCGCGCATGATGAGTTCGGACAGATCGCGCTGAATCTGGTCGGCGATCTGGACGTTGCGATTGGGAGAAGTACGTTTCCTGGACATGATCGATCCCTGATCCATTTATCAGGATGAAGCGGCCGCCCTCTGGCGCGCCGCCATGAAAAATGGGCGGGACAAGCCCAAGCCTGCCCCGCCCATGAGCCGATGCGCGATGGTTACAGCGTACGCGCGACTTCGGTCACTTCGAAGACTTCGAACTGGTCGCCTTCGATGACGTCGTTGAAGTTCTTCACCGACATACCGCACTCGAAGCCTTGCTTGACTTCCTTCACGTCGTCCTTGAAGCGCTTCAGCGACTCGAGTTCGCCGGTGAAGATCACGACGTTGTTGCGCAGCACGCGCACCGACGACGAGCGCTTGACGATACCGTCCGTGACCATACAGCCCGCGACCGTACCGACCTTCGGCACCTTGAACACCTGGCGCACCTCGACCATGCCGGTCACGACTTCGCGCTTCTCCGGTGCCAGCATGCCCGACATCGCCGCCTTCACCTCATCCACTGCGTCGTAGATGATGTTGTAGTAGCGGATGTCGACGCCATTGGCTTCCGCAAGCTTGCGCGCCAGCGCATCCGCACGCGTGTTGAAGCCGATGATGACCGCCTTCGAGGCCGTCGCGAGGTTGACGTCGCTTTCGCTGATGCCACCCACCGCGCTGTGCACGATCTGCACGCGCACTTCGCTGGTCGACAGCTTGAGCAGCGACTGCACGAGCGCTTCCTGCGAACCCTGCACGTCGGCCTTGATGATGAGCGGCAGGTTCTGCACTTCGCCTTCGCCCATCTGCTCGAGCATGCTCTCCAGCTTCGCCGCCTGCTGCTTCGCGAGCTTCACGTCGCGGAACTTGCCCTGACGGAACAGCGCGATTTCACGCGCCTTGCGCTCGTCCGGCAGCACGATCACTTCCTCGCCCGCACCCGGCACTTCCGACAGACCCTGGATCTCGACCGGGATCGACGGGCCGGCTTCCTTCGTCGGCTTGCCGTTCTCGTCGAGCATCGCACGCACGCGGCCGTAGGCCGTGCCCGCGAGCACGATGTCGCCACGGTTGAGCGTACCGGACTGCACCAGCATCGTCGCGACCGGGCCCTTGCCCTTGTCGAGCTTCGCTTCGATCACGATACCCTTGGCCGGCGCTTCGACCGGTGCCTTCAGCTCCAGCACTTCGGCCTGCAGCAGCACGTTCTCGAGCAGATCGTCGATGCCGGCACCCGTCTTCGCCGAGACCGGCACGAACGGCGAATCGCCACCGTATTCTTCCGGCACGACGCCTTCCGCGACCAATTCCTGCTTCACGCGATCCGGATTCGCTTCCGGCTTGTCGATCTTGTTGATCGCGACGACGATCGGCACGCCGCCCGCCTTCGCGTGCGAGATGGCTTCCTTCGTCTGCGGCATCACGCCGTCGTCGGCCGCCACCACCAGAACGACGATGTCGGTCGCCTTCGCACCGCGCGCACGCATTGCCGTGAACGCTTCGTGACCGGGGGTATCCAGGAACGTGACGACACCGCGCGGCGTTTCGACGTGGTAAGCGCCGATGTGCTGCGTAATGCCGCCCGCTTCGCCCGCCGCCACCTTCGCACGGCGGATGTAGTCGAGCAACGAGGTCTTGCCGTGGTCGACGTGACCCATCACGGTGACGACCGGCGGACGGGGCAGCGCCTCCGCGTCGGTCGTGGTCTCGCCTTCGACAAGCAGCGCTTCCGGATCGTCGAGCTTCGCGGCAACCGCGCGGTGGCCCAGTTCCTCGACGACGATCATCGCCGTTTCCTGGTCCAGCACCTGGTTGATCGTGACCATCTGGCCCATCTTCATCATCACCTTGATGACTTCCGAGGCCTTGATTGCCATCTTGTGCGCAAGGTCGGCCACCGAGATGGTTTCCGGCACGTGCACTTCACGGACGATCGGCTCGGTCGGCGCCTGGAACGACGATGCGCTTTCCTGGTGACGGCCACGGCCCTTCGGGCCGCCGCGCCAGCCGCGGTCGACGCCGCCGCTCGAATCGCCGCGCGTCTTGATGCCGCGACGCTTCGCGGCGTCGTCCTGCCAGCCGCCCTTGCCTGCGCCCGGCTTCTTGTTGCGGTCGCCTGCGCCAGCCGGCGCCTGCGTCGTCGCCGGCGCCGCGCCACCGGCCGGCTTCTTCGCCGCCGGACGCGCCTGCGCGCCTTCCGGCTTCGCCGGCTTGTGCAGCGTGCCCTTCGCTTCGGCCGGCTTGGCCGGTTCCGCCGGCTTCGGCGGCTCCACGGCCTTGACCACGGCCTTGCGCGGCGTGTTCATCATTTCGCGGATCGCGCGCGCTTCCGCCTCGGCGGCCGCGCGGCGCTTGCTGATCTCTTCCTGCTCGGCGCGGGCCTTGTCCGCTGCCTCGCGGGCAGCGTCCTCGGCCTTCTTCGCCGCTTCGCGCTGGGCTGCGCGCTCGGCAGCCGCACGCGCCTCGTCCTGTGCGGACTGCGCACGCGAAGCTTCCTGCTCGGCCGCAGCAGCCTGCTGAGCAGCCGCCTGCTGCGCAGCCGCAGCCTCGGCTGCAGCGCGCTTCGATACCGCCTCTTCTTCGGCACGGCGACGCTCCGCTTCGGCCGCTTCCTCGCGGGCGCGGCGCTCCGCTTCCTCGCGTTCGAGGCGTTCCTGGCGCTCGCGGAGCTCCTGAGCCTGCTTCTCGAGCAGCTCGGCCTCGCGGCGCGCCTCTTCCTCGCGACGCTTCAGTTCCGCATCGTCGTCCGCCTCGGGGGCCTGTGCCTGACCTTGCTCCGCGACATCGCTCACGTCGTCGCGCTTGACGAACGTGCGCTTCTTGCGCACCTCGACCTGAATGGTGCGAGCCTTGCCCGTCGCGTCGGACTGCTTGATCTCCGACGTATGCTTGCGGGTCAGCGTGATCTTGCGCTTGTCGCCGTCGGTCGCGCCGTGCGACTTGCGCAAATGATCGAGCAGACGCGCCTTGTCCGCCTCGGACAGCGCATCGTCTTCACTCGCTTTCTGGACGCCCGCTGCCTGCAGCTGTTCGAGCAGCACACCAGCAGGCATTTTCAGTTCCGCGGCAAATTGGGCTACGTTGTTACTCGCCATTCATTCCTCTTAGTGCAAGGACCGATTCCTTGCGGTTAGCATCGGGTCAGGCCTTCCGGCCGCCATCAAATCAGTGCGCCATGGTCATTTCTCACTGGAACCAGTGTTCACGTGCTTTCATGATCAACGCCTTAGCGGCATCCTCTTCCATCCCGGTCATGTCGACCAGTTCATCCACTGCCAGCTCGGCGACATCGTCGCGCGTCTGCATGCCATGTTCGGCCAGTTTCGCGAGCAGCTCCGGCGTGACGCCGTCGAGGCTCTTCAGGTCCAGCGCGGCATTTTCGACCTTTTCTTCGTTCGCGATCGCCATCGTCAGCAGCGCGTCGCGTGCGCGGTTGCGCAGCTCGTGCACGGTATCCTCGTCGAATGCCTCGATCTCGAGCATTTCGTTGAGCGGCACGTAAGCGATCTCTTCGAGGCTCGTGAAGCCTTCGTCGATCAGGATGTCGGCAACTTCTTCGTCGACGTCGAGACGCGCCATGAACAACGCACGCAGCCTGTCGCGCTCTTCGCCCTGCTTCAGGGCGGACTCGTCCGGCGTCATGATGTTGATCTGCCAGCCGGTCAGTTCGCCGGCAAGGCGAACGTTCTGACCGCTGCGGCCGATCGCGACAGCGAGTTCGTTCTCGTCGACGACGACGTCCATCGAATGCTTTTCTTCATCGACGACGATCGACTGGACGGCTGCCGGCGCGAGCGCGCCGATCACGAATTGGGCGGGATCCTCGGACCATAGCACGATGTCGATGTTTTCGCCACCAAGCTCATTGCGCACGGCCTGCACGCGCGAACCGCGAATGCCGACGCAGGTGCCGATCGGATCGATCCGCTTGTCGTACGCGATGACGCCGATCTTCGCGCGCACGCCAGGATCGCGCGCCGCCGCCTTGATCTCGAGCAGGCCCTGCTCGATTTCCGGCACTTCCATCTCGAACAGCTTCATCAGGAATTCCGGCGCGGTGCGCGACAGCTCGATCTGCGGGCCGCGCGCGGTGCGGTCGACCTTCGCGATGTACGCGCGCACGCGGTCGCCCACGCGCAGGTTTTCCTTCGGGATCAGCTGGTCGCGGCGCAGCAGCGCCTCGACGCGACCCGATTCGACGATGAAGTTGCCCTTGTCGAGGCGCTTCACCGTGCCGGTCATGATCTTTTCGCCGCGCTCGAGGTAGTCGTTCAGGATCTGCTCGCGCTCGGCGTCGCGCACCTTCTGCAGGATCACCTGCTTCGCGGCCTGCGCGCCGATGCGGCCGAACTCGATCGACGGCACCGATTCCTCGATGTAGTCGCCGACTTCGACGTCGGCCTTCTGCTCGCGCGCCTCGAACAGCAGGATCTCGCGATCCGGCTCCTGCAGGCCCGCTTCATCGGGCACGACGAGCCAGCGACGGAAGGTTTCGTGCTCGCCGCTTTCGCGATCGATATGGACGCGGATCTCGGCGCCTTCGTCGAACAGCTTCTTGGAAGCCGACGCGAGTGCCGCCTCGAGGGCACCCAGCACGACATCCTTGTCGACGTTTTTCTCGCGCGCCAGCGCATCCACCAGCATCAACACTTCGCGACTCATTATTTGCGGCTCCTAAAGTCAACTTGCGGAATCAGGCGGGCTTTGTCGATATCGGCCAGCGTGAAATCCAGCATGGCTGCCTCGCCCTTGTTCCTCTCAAATTCCAAACCGATCGTTTCGCCATTCGGCGCGTGCAGAATGCCCCGGTACGTCTTGCGCCCGTCCAGCGGCTTTTTCAAGGTCACGGAGACTTCGCAGCCGGCGAAGCGCTCGAAGTCGGCCAGTTTCTTCAACGGGCGGTCGAGCCCCGGGGACGAGACTTCGAGCCGTTCGTAATCGATGTTTTCGACCGTCAAGACGTGCTGAAGCTGACGCGTGACCTTTTCGCAATCGTCGAGCGAGATGCCGGCAGGCTGATCGATATAGATGCAAAGCATGCCGCGCCCGGTGCGCTCAAGATCCACCAGCTCGTAGCCGAGCCCGGTGACCGTGGTTTCTATCAGTTCCGTCAGTTGCACAGTGTCCTCTCAGGTGTTCGCGCCCGCCGCTCGCGAATCACCCGCGGGCGCGCGCCTTAGCCGGCGCAGGAAGCGCTACCCGAGATGCCTAACCGTTTCAGCAAAAAAAAATGGGCGGAACGCCCATCTTCTTACCGGTGGTCGCACCTGAGCCGCACATCAAATCCGTACGCCCAGCGACTTCGCGATTATAGCGATTTTTGGTGCAAACGCCAAGCGTCAGCCGGCAAAACCGGTGAATCATACCGGTTTTGCCAGCGACGCGCGGCAGGTTGCGCCGCGCGCGGCCGTTCAGCGACTGCGCGAACGACTGCGCTGCGGACGCTGACCGCCACGTGCGCCGCCGCTGCCGCCGCCTTCCGCACGATTGCCGTTCGGGTTGCGGTTGCCGCCGCCCTTGCCGGCGCCGCCACCACTGCCGCCACGTTTGCCGCCCGCGCCATACGACGCGCGGTTGCCGTCGACGTCGCGGCCGCCGGCACGGTTGCCGCCATAGCCGGCCGACATGCCCGGCAAGCCGCCGTGACCGCTCGGGCCGGCGAAGCCGCCCGCCGCGCCGCGCCGCGGGCCGCGCCGCGGCTGCTCGAGGTTGCCGTGCGTCGTCAGCACCGGCTCGCGGCCGATGAAACCCATCGACGTCTGCATCGGGTCCGGCTGACGGCGCTCCGTCTGGCCGCCACCGCGCTTGCCCTTTTCCTCCGTCGGCGCCTTCAGGCCGACGGTCGCCATCAGCTTGCGCACCTGCGCCTCGTCGAGCTCTTCCCAGCGGCCACGCTTCAGGCCGCGCGGCAGCGGGATCGGGCCGTGACGTGTACGGATCAGGCGGCTCACCATCAGGCCGGCCGCCTCGAACATCCGGCGCACTTCGCGATTGCGGCCTTCGGCCAGCGCAACGTGATACCAGTGATTCGTGCCTTCGCCGCCGCCGTCGCGGATGCGCAGGAAGTTTGCGGGGCCGTCGTCCAGCTCGACGCCGTGCAGCAGCTTCTGCCGGTTGCCTTCGGTGAGCTCGCCGACCACCCGCACCGCATACTCGCGCTCGACGCTGTAGCGCGGATGCATGAAACGGTTCGCGAGGTCGCCCGACGTCGTCAGCATCAGCAGGCCTTCGGTATTGAAGTCGAGCCGGCCGACCGCGAGCCATTTGGCCGTCTTCATCGGCGGCAGGCGGTCGAACACCGACGGCCGGCCTTCCGGATCCGCGTGGCTGACGATTTCGCCCGTCGGCTTGTGGTACAGCAGCACGCGCGGCGGCTTGTTCGGCAGCTTGCGCTTGACCGGCTTGCCGTTGATCCGCACCTGGTCGGTCGGCATGATGCGCTGGCCGATGTGCGCCGGCTCGCCGTTCACCGATACGCGGCCAGCGATGATCAGCTCTTCCATTTCACGGCGCGAACCCATCCCGGCTTCGGCCAGCACCTTGTGCAGCTTCGGCGCGTCGTCGTCCGGCGACAGCACGCGCTTGTTGGCCGGCTGGCCGCGTCGCAGCATCGGTGCGCGCACGCCACTGCCTGCCGCGGCATTGTCGGCGTCGAACGCCGGCGACGTCACGTACGCGAACAGGTCGTCCTGGGCCGCCTCGCTGACGGCAGCACTGGCCGCCCCGCCGCGCTTGCCCTGGCCACCCTGGCCGCCCCGACCACCCTGGCCGCCCTGCGCACCCTGGCGCGCCGCGCCTTCGCGCTTGGCTGCCGGCTTGCGCCCGCCCTTCGCCGCACCTTCCTTGCGCGGCGCGCGCGCCGGCTGCGCTTGCGCCGCGTCGGCGGGCGCATCCGCGCCTTCGCCTTCCTGCGGCGCGCCCTCGGCGCCCTTCGACTTCGCGGCCGCGCGACGGCGCGCGATCAGGCTGCGCGGGCCGCGCCGCAAACCGCGGCGGGGACGCTCGTCACCGCCCTCGGCCTGGGCGCCCTGCTCGGGCGCATCGTCGGCACGCGCCGCCTGCACGGCAGGCGCGGACGATTCAATATCGTGGATATCTGTCAAAACAACCTCAAAATGTCAGGTCTCGCGCCCGGCTCGGGCGCGGCATGGAATCGGCCGCGTTCAGGCGCGACGCTGTTCGGGTTCTGCTTCGTCGTCCGGCAGTTCGTCCGCGCCGACGGGGGCGCTGGCGCTGCGTACGGCATCCGCGAGACTGTCGGACGTGTCGTCCAGCATCTCGTCATCCGCAGGACGGGAATGCGCCGTGCCGGCGTGAACGATCACGCCAGGCCTGTCGTCGGCCGCTTCCGTTCCGTCGCCGGCCGCCGCTTCGGCGCCCGGCTTGCGATCTTCCTCGTACCACTCCGCGTGCAGCGGCACGGGCTGCACGCCCGCCGGCGCTGCTTCGGCGCCAGCCTGTTCCGTTTGTACACCGCCAGCCTCGAGCGTATCGAGGTTTGGCGAATCCTGCGCCGCGGCACGCTCGGAATCGGCGTCAGCCGGCTGCGCGATCGCATCCGACGGTGCCGGCAGAGCGGACGCATCCTGCGATGGCGCTTCGCCATCGCCCACCCCGGCCTCGGCGGCCGGCACGCCGTCGTCGAAGTCCATCGCCTGCTGCGCAAGCAGCGCGGCCTCGATGTTCGCCGCCGGCTCCTCGAGCGCGGGCAGGTCGTCGAGCGCCTTCAGGCCGAGATCGTCGAGGAACTGCTTGGTCGTCGCGTACAGCGCCGGGCGCCCCGGCACGTCGCGATGCCCGATCACCTCGATCCAGCCACGATCCTCCAACTGCTTGACCACCTGCGTGTTGACCGTGACGCCGCGAATTTCCTCGATGTCGCCCCGCGTGACCGGCTGCCGGTACGCGATGATCGCCAGCGTCTCGAGCACCGCGCGCGAATACTTCGGCGGCTTCTCCGGATGCAGGCGGTCGAGAAAGCCGCGCATCGCCGGCTTGCTCTGGAACCGCCAGCCACTCGCCAGCGCAACCAGTTCGACACCGCGGCCGGACCACTCCTGTTTCAGATCTTCGAGCAACGTGCGGACCGTGTCAGCCGACACGCTGTCGGCAAAGAGCTTGCGCAAATCACCGAGCTTCAACGGCTCCTGCGCGCAGATCAAAGCAGTCTCGAGGACGATCTTCGCCTCTTGGGTATTCATGCAGCTAGGCCAGACCCTGTGGTCAAACGAACCGGATCAACAAACAGACGAAATGAACGGAAGACGCGCTCGCCCGATTCTGATCGGTCATATTGATGGGAGCACGAACCGGGGGCGGCGAAACCACTTCAAGCCAGGCCCTAACCGGACGGAACAGCGCGATTCAACGACGGAACCGCGTGACTGAACGCCATCTTACGCAAAATTGCCGAGTGCGTAAAGATGAGCCGAGCGGGCCGCACCGGGCCTGCCGCCACGGTGGCGCCCCGCTTCAACGTGCCGCCGCGCGGCCCGCGAGAAAGCGGCGCAGGCGCTCGACGTCCGCGTCGAGTCGTGCCGGATCGCTCGCGCAGCACCACCGCACGAACCCTCCCCCGTCCGGGCCGAATGCGCGCCCCAGCGCGAGGCAGAGCCCCGCCTCGCGCACCAGCGCCTTGCAGAAGGCAAGACTGTCCTTCGATCCGGGCAGGCGCAGGAACACGTACATCGCGCCCGGCCGAGGCGGCACCTCGACGTCCGGCAGCGTGCGCAGTGCGGCGACCAGGTGATCGCGTGCTTCGCGCAGCGCCGCGACGAACGCGCGGACAAACGGCTCGCCGTCGCGCAACGCGACCTCGCCCGCGGCCTGCACGAAGCCGGGCGCACACGACGTGTTGGATTCGACGAGCTTCGCAAGATTCACGGTGTAGCGTCGAGCGCCTTTCGTCAGTCGAGGTCCTCTGCCCGCGCGGGCATCTGCCGCACGAGCTCCCAGATCGCCTGCGCGGCCGGCGACAGCGAGCGGTCGCGGCGGCGCACCAGTTCGACGGTGCGCTCGGTACGCGGCGTGAGCGGGCGCGCGACGAGCGTCGAGCCGGCAGGCAGCGGCAGCGACAGCCACGGCTGCACGCTCACGCCGACGCCCGCCTCGACGAGCCCGAACACCGTTGCCGAATGGCCGAGCTCCTGCATCACTGTCGCGCTCACCCGATGCGCGGCCAGCGCCGCGTCGATCAGCGGCCGGCTGCCCGACGCGTGATCGAGCAGCACGAGCCGCTCGCCGTTCAGCGCCGTCCATGGCACCTCCGCGCGCGATGCGAGCGGATGGTCGGCGCGCGCGACCAGACAGAACGAGTCGGTCATCAACGGCTCGTTCACGAGATCGGCGGCACTGAGCGGCCCGATCACGACACCGAAATCGGCCTCGCTCGACTTCACCTTGCGCAGCACGTCGCTCTGCACGTCGTCGCGCAGGCCGAGCGTGACGAACGGAAACTGCCGCTCGCAGGCCGCCACGACGCGCGGCATCAGCCGGCACGCGATCGTCGGGCTCGCCGCCACGATCACGCGCCCCCGGCGCTGTTCGCCGATTTCGCGAATTTCGCGCAGCGTGTCGTCGAGATCGTCGATCAGGCGCGACACGCTCGCGATCAGGTTTGTGCCGACGTCGGTCAACTGCACGTCGCGCGTGGTCCGATCGATCAGCTTCAGCCCGAGTTCCGCCTCGAGTTCGCGTACGCAGCGGCTCACTGCAGACTGCGTGAGCCCGATCTCGCCCCCGGCACGGCTGAAACTCCTGAGCCGCGCGACCTCGATGAACACGCGAAGCTGGCGCAGCGTGACGTTCATGTCCCTCCCTCATCAATCTCTGGCATCGATGCGCGATTCTAGTGCGCCAATCCTGCACTCGGTTCACATGTTTCGCTGCGGTGCAATAACCGCGGAAACGCACGCGGCGCGGGCGAATTGCACAAGATTGGTGATTGTCCCGATTTGCTGCCGGGTCTTTTTGGCGTCTTATACGCCCCTAGCTGACTAAGCCGTCAGCTCGCTGCCAAGCGGCTCTCGCGGGGTTCACCTCCGACGTGGCACGCTTCGTGCATTACCTGTCGCACAGGGCGCAGGTTTCGTCTGACGGATTGATGAAGTCCGTTGCCGGCAAACCGGACGCCCCCACCCGGCACTCGATGATCGAGTGCTTGAAGAGTGCGCGGCGCAGGGCAGCGCACCGGAGTTAGCTTCGCTGAGGTGAGGACATGATGCTGTTCGACGATTTGAGAGATAACGAATGGGCGCTGGTGGAAGGCCTGTTTTGTTCGGAGCCCGCACGAAGTGAGCGTCGCGGCCGTCCGCGCGTGGAAGCCCGTTCGGTGGTGAATGCGGTGCTGTGGGTGCTGTCGACCGGCGAAGGCTGGTCCAAGCTGCCTGGCCGCTATCCGTCGCCGCCCACCTGCCGCCGCCGCTTCGACGAATGGCAGGCCGATGGCACGCTCGTCGAAATCGTCAAGCGACTCGGCACGAGCGGCCGTCAGATCTCGCTGCGCGGCCGCATCGGCGCCAGCGCGGCCAAGCCGCCGGCACCGCCGAGCCGCGACCGGCTGCGCGGCGCATTCTGGACCAACCCGGAATCCTGGCGCGCGCCGGTCAAGATGGCCTGAATCGGATATTCGACCGGGCGGCTTCGGCCGCCCGGCTTCATTCCGGGCATCGCTTTCGCGGCCTGAACGACACGGCCGGATCGCGCTGTTTTGCGGCGAAACATCTATTTACCAATATTTACAGCAAGCCTGCACTCCCGCGCTTACCTTAGCGTCATATCGACAGGCCGCATCGACGGCTTGAGGGAGCCCGCCATGAAACCAATGTCACTGCTTGCTGCATGCGGCATTGTCGTTTCACTGGCGCTTGCGTCGCCCGCGCACGCCGACGACCGCAACAAGCAACCTCACCGGCAGCAGGAACACAAAGGCAACCTGCACGCGCCGCCTGGTGCCGAACAATCCGGCCGGCAGACGGTCCCGCGCGGCGACTTGCGCGGCGATATCGCCAGCAACGCACGCGCGCGCATCGGCCTGCCGCCGCAAGACACGTCTCGACATCCGTAACCGGGTGCGTCGACTTCCGATCAAAGAAAATGTCCGTGCTCGGGAACTGACCGACGTGCAGCGAGTCAACATCGTTGCCATGAGCACAGCGTGGCAGCAGCAGAAAGTATCCGGTACGCCCGTATCCTCGTGATACGGGCTTTTTTTTGTCGCGACGCCGCCCGGTGCGACACGTGCCAGCGGCGTGCTACAGGCGGCTTTCGAGAAACGCGACGGCGCTCGCTTCGCTGAGCGCGTAGTCGTCCATCCGGCGATCGGTCCAGGCGGCCGATTTCTCGTCGTGCTCGAGGCGCGCGAATTCGGCGCGGCCGGTGTCGGTCAGCACGGCGATGTCGACAGGCGCATGAAACCCTGGCGCGGGCGCAACGGTCTTCTGCCTGACCGTGTCCATCAGCCCGAGCGAACGGAGATACTCGAATACGCCCGGGCGTCGCGCCCACGGTACCTGGCGATACTGCACTCGCCTCAATGCGTCGAGCACCGCTTCGTTGGAATACGTGGCCATCTCGATTCTTTCTTAAAGTGCAGCGACAATGCGAAGCGGCGCGCCGGGCGGGATCTCCGCCCGCCGGCGCCACCACCGATTCTGGAGGCTGGAGGCCGGACGCTCGGCGTCGAGTCGGGGCCGGAATATCAGCCGTCCATAAAAAGACACCTTACCCCAATCAAATTGATTCTGTTCGATTCATTTGTACTTCTCTTCATTGCATTCGTGCTCTTCCGCAAGCAACGGCGCGCGATTGCAGCCATCACGCTCGCGCTGTTCTGGCTGCTTGCGACCGGCTGGCTCGCGGCGCCGCTCATCGCGTGGTCGCAGGCCGGCGTGACCCCGGTCGAGCATCCGGACATGCGCGGACATACCGCGCTGATCCTGCTCGGCGCGGGCACGAAACGCATCGAAGGACGACTCGAACCGCCCGCCGACGGCTTCGCCCGCATCCGCAAGACCGCCGAGCTGTACCGTACGTGCCGTCAGCAAGCCGACCGCTGCACGGTCATCGTCACCGGCGGTGACTCGCAGCGACACGGCGCGACCGAAGCCGCGATCTACGCGCCGCATCTCGTCGCCGGGGGCGTCGCCCCGGAAGATCTGACCCTCGAGGCGAACAGCCGCACGACATACGAAAACGCGAAGTTCACGGCACCTATACTACGCTCACAACATGACGATGCATGGATCCTCGTCACATCGTCATACCAGATGCGGCGCGCACTGCTCGATTTCCACCGGTTCGGCATCGACCCGCAACCGGTCTACGCGAACCGCCGCGATGCGAATAGGGGGTGGCTGCCGCGCTGGCAGAATCTGGTCAACGCCGAGCGTGCGGCGCACGAGCTGGTGGGCATTGCGCAGTTTCACGTGTACCGCCAGCTTGGATGGTTCTGAGTCCGTTGCATGACGGGCGCCCCGATTCAGCACCGGATGGCAAGTGCGTGACTGTGTGCCGCAACTGTTGCGCGACTTCAACGCAGCCTTGCAGCGGGGGCCGTTCGCGTGCACACTGATCCGTCACTTTTGTTACACTCGACACGCACTCGATTGCAGTCGCCAGACGGAAACGGCAACACTCGGGTTCATCACCACTTAGCGGAGGTAAAGCAATGAAGAAGACGTCCCTGGCTATCCTGGTTGCGATGTCGGCGCTGACTGGCGCAGCGTATGCGCAAGAGAGCACGGAAATCAGGACCATCACCGATCCGGCCAAGATTGCCGAAATCGAGCAGCGCGCGCAGGCGCTGCAGCAGCAGCAAGCTCAGCAGGCAGCCGAGCCGGCGATGCAAGAAGAGCATCACATGAAGAAGGCAACCCATCACAAGGGCGCGAAGAAGGCCGTCAAGAAGGCCGCTCCGGCCGACGCCGCCAGCCAGTAAGCTTCAACGGCACCGCATCGCGAAAAAGCCGAATCCGGGCAACCGGGTTCGGCTTTTTTGGTTGCGGCACCGGTACGCTGTGCTAAAGTCGCGCACCGAACTTTTCCACCCCGTACGCACCCCGGTGCGGAGGACAGCATGAGCAACATTCAACTCGACATCGAGTGGACCGAAGCCGCCACTCGCAAGATCAAGCAACTGATGCCGCGCGGCTCGGAAGACGCGTTTCTCGCGCTGCCGCCGATCGAATGCCTGCCGATGGAAGGCGACGTGCTCTTTCTCGGCCCGCAAGGCAAGCAACAGCCGTTCATCGTTGCCGAACGCCAATACCACCACGACGGCGATGCGGACTGGACGATCATCCTGATCCTCGACGTCCCCGACACGTCGCACTGACGCGCCAGGCGGCAGTCGAGCGCCACGCGCCCGGCTGCCCCACCCTCAGACGATTTTCGACAGCACGCGGATCTCCGAACTCGCGATCCAGTCCGCAGCTGCTTCGCGGTAAGCGAGGATGTGCGCGGAACGCGCATGCGCCGCCAGCGCCGCCTCACTCTCCCAACGCTCGACAAACACGAACCTCGCCGGCTCCTTCAGGTCGCGATGCAAGTCGTATTGCAGCGCACCCGGTTCATTGCGGGTCGGCTTGACGATGCCCTCGAGCACGGTGCGCAACTTCTCTTCCGCACCCGGCTTCGCCACGATCAGCGCTACGACGGCGATCTCTGTCATTTCCGGCTCCTCGGATCAAAAGGTCCGAGCATACGCGATTCCGGCGACAGCGGTACGGGCACCCTCGGGCGACTCAGGCCCCAAAAAAAATTGCCCGCGCTTCGCTAGAAGCGCGGGCGAAACCGTCGCCCTACGAGGATAGGCGACGGGGCCATCGAGATCCGCGCCCGGCGCGGATCGTCATCGGTTGCGCCGACGCTTGCTGCGCCGGCATTTGGGGACGCCGATACCGTTTGTCAGGCGTTCGCGACGCATGTCCGGAATCTGACGCTTTCCTCCCTGCCCTAACGATCTGCCTATCATAAGCAGATTCCGTGCCAGCCCACAAAAAACAGACACCCCGTTGATTCATAAGGAAAATTATTCAACGAACGAGACGGCGCGCACGTTCTGTCACCCGTAACGTGCGGATGTTACGTAACGTCACGCCAAGGGTCCAATCGCAGGAAACACCGGGACGCGTGCGCGAACCCCGCACGGAAATAAAAAAAGCCCGCCTTCAAGGCGGGCTTCCTGACACGCGCGAGGATGCGTCGATCAGCGCAGCTGGTTCATGAGCAGCCCCATGATCTGGCGTGCGGGCGATGACGTATCGACCGCGCCCGACTCGTCGACGACCGCGACGCGCGTCTGGTCGGGCGTGAGCGCCTTCACGTTGACGCGGTACTGTTTCGCCTGCTTTTCCTTCTTGCCGTGGAACAGCTGGTTCCAAAAACCCTGCTCGGCGGCGCTCATATCCTTCGGATCGACATAGCGCACGTAGTACAGGCCCTGTGTGCGATCGCGATCGTCGACCGTAAAGTTCGCACGATCGAGCGCAAGGCCGACGCGCAGCCACGAGCGGTCATACGGCTCGCCGAGCGTGACTTCCGACGAAACGGCGCCCGTCACGTCGGACGCATCGGACGACCCTTGCGACGATGCGCTCGCAACGTTCTGCGCGGCGATCGCTGCCGCCGCCTTCGACGATGCCGCATCGCTCTTCTTGTCCTTCGCCGGCGGGGTATCGCTGATATTGGCGATCGGCGGCTCACCGTTCTTCGCGCGCAGGTCGTTCTGCGCGAGAACAGCCATCAGCCGCTTCAGGTATTCGGCTTCGAGTGCCGGATCGTTCGGCTTCGGCTCCCACTTGCTCGAATCGTTGCTCGGGCCGGTCAGCGCCTCACGCATGCCCTTCTGGCTGATGAACACGTAGGTGCCGCCGTTCGGCGCGGTGTCGAGACGCGTACGGTACTTGTTGCGTTCCGCAGTCACGTACGAATTACCCATTGCCTTCGAGATCACGCTGCGGATCAGGCCGTCGTTGATCTGCGGATGAGTTTCGTTCCAGTCGGTCTCCATCACGCCCTTGTCGCGCTGGTCGACCACGAGCAGGAAGCCCTGCTCCTGCCAGAAGCGGCGGATCTGCGGCCAGAGGTCGGCCGGCTTCTTGCCGTCGACGACGAGCCAGCTCTCGGTGCCGTCACGCTGGATACGCATGCCGGACACGGCCGGTGCGACAGCATCGGTGGACGGCGCCGCCTGCTGGACCTGCTGCAGCGACGACAGGGAAGTCGCGCCGCCCTGGGGCGGCAGCGAGCGCTGATCGGCCGTCTCGTCGAGCATGTTGGGCGGCACTGCGAGCGAAACCTCCTTCGATTTCGAGTCGCTCTTGTAGTCGACTTTCGTGGGCGACGACGTACCGCAACCGGCAACGAGCACGCCGGTGGCGAGCACTGCAGCGAACCGCATGGTAAGACGAAGATCAGTCATGTTCTGGGAATCCTCTTCCGCTAAATCACGGCGCTTTCCGTGGATCAACCTTGTATTTTACCGGTGCAGCGGCAGCCTGTGCAAAAAGCGGTCAAGTGAAATGCGGCGCACGTTCGGAGCCGCATCCCGCTGTCGGCACGGCCTTCCGGAATTGCGGGACCGCAAAAACGAAAAACCCGCGTCAGCCTGAGCTGACGCGGGTTCTTGTCTGGTCGGGGCGAGAGGATTTGAACCTCCGACCACCTGCACCCCATGCAGGTACGCTACCAGGCTGCGCTACGCCCCGAAAGAAAAAAATTATAACAGACACTTTGAAGAATTAGAACGGGTCGCATGCATTTTGTGAATATTGCGCGTCATGTCCGTCTTCTCCCCGCACCTTCCTCCCCTGATCGGCAGCCAAACGACCGTTTGATCCTGCCCGCGAATCGCCGCGTTTCCTTTGCCGCACCGTCCGCCCGTCTCGTCCCTTCCCGCTCCCGTTGTTTGGTGACGCCGCTCTAGCGAGCTATGACACACTGCATCGCATCGACGCACGACGCCGCCGGGCCCCGGCGCGCATCGCGCGGACGGTCACGACAAGATACGGAGACAGACGATGCGGAATGCGGTCCGGCGCGGCCATCGCTCGCCTTTGGCAATACCTGAATCGATTTCCGGCCCGCAGCGCGCAGCCCTTGCCGCGTCGCGCCGTACGCTGCGCGCATTCGGTTGCGGCGCGCTTGCGATTGCGCTGCTCGGCGCCGGCTGCGCGGAACCCGCCGCGCAGCGCGACGGCAGTGCACCGGCGGCGTCGACGTCGATCGAACGCGCGAAGGCCGAGCGCCTCGCCCGCGAACAGCAGATCGCGCGCGCCGTACCGTCGCTCGCGTCGATCCGCGTCACGCAGCCCCGTCCGTTCACGCTGCGCGACTCCGGACAGAACGGCGCGATGACCTTCCTGCGCGACGTCGATTTCCGTATCGTCAGCAATCTCGGTTTCTACATTCACCAGTTGTCGGCGACGCTCGTGCCGACGCAGGCCGGCGCACCGATCGTGTTCGACGATCCGACGAGCTTCGAGATCGACGTGCATCAAGGGACGGTCACGCTCGACAGCGCGAAGCTGACGGCGCTCTTCAATACCTACATCTTCGGTTATCGCAACGCGCCGCTGCGCAAGCTCGTCGTATCGGCCGGCGACGGCGCGATCCATCTGCAGGGCGAAATGCAGCGCGACGGCTGGGTGCCGTTCTCGCTCACCGGCACGCTCGCGGTCCGCGACGGCAGCCAGCTCGTGTTCCATCCGAGCGGCGTGCGTGTGTCGGGCCTCGACGCGCAACCGGTGATGCGCGCCGCCAATGTGAAGATGGCCGACCTGCTCAAGGTCGACACGCCGATCGCGCACCTTTCCGGCGACGATCTCGTGATGTCGGTCGACCGGCTGATGCCGCCGCCGCGCCTGAAGATCGCGATCACCGCACTGCGCCTGACGCCCGCCGGGCTCGACCTGACGCTCGACGACGGCACGCACGCCGGCTTCGCGATGCCCGCGAATGCGCCGCAGCAGGCGATGTACATCCGCGGTGGCGACGTGAAGTTCATGCGCTCGATGCCGATGAACGCAGACATCGTGATCGGCCCGGCCGACCCGGCGAAGGCTGGACAGAATTTCGTGTTCGACCTGTACCACTACCGCGACCAGGTCTCGGCCGGCTATTTCAATTTCGTCGAAAGCGGCGCGATGGCGATCCGGATGCCGTCGTACGCGGGGGCCGCGAGCGGCTCGCCAGTCGGCAACCCGGCCGCACGCCTGAACGACAGCTACCTCGCCGCGCAGCAAAATGCGCTGCGCGACGTCCGCCAGCACTGGGAAGCGTATGCGCTCGCGAACGACGCAGCGCGGCCCGGCATGCAGAAAGTGGCTATGCGACGCACCGCGAACACGCCGTTCAACGAACGGCACGTGTCGAACCGCAATCCGACGATCCATCTGCGCAATGTCGATTTCAACCTGTCCGGCGACATCGGCTTCCACGTCGAGGATCTCGACGTCCAGCTCGTCGCGAAACGGGCCGGCGAACCCGTCGATCTCGACGACCCGAACCAGTACGACATCCGGATCCTCGGCGGGACGGTCGTCGAATCGTGGAAGGCGATGTCGGCGCTCTTCAACAACTATCTGCTCGACTACGCGCCGCGTTCGCTGAACGACCTGCAATTGAGCGCCGACGGCCAGAACCTGCGCGTGCAGGGCGGAATCAAGCTGTGGAACCACGTGCCGGGCGTCTGGCTGCCGACCGACATGAAGGGCTCGCTGTCGGTGCTCGACGACCGCCATCTCGCGTTCGCGCCGACCCAGGTGTCGGTGCTCGGCATCCCGCAGGCAAAGCTGCTGCGCTCGCTCGGCATCGAGCTGGCGTCGCTCACACCGCTGCAGCGCCGTGGCGCGGAACTGCGCGGCGACACGCTCGTGCTCGACCAGTACACGGTGTTCCCGCCGCCGGTGCTGAACGGCAGGCTCGCGCAGGCCGCCGTCGAACCCGACGGGCTGCGCCTCACATTCCGGCGTGTATCGGACGCGCCCGCGCCGAAGCCGCCGCAGATCCCCGCGCACAGCTACATGTGGATGGAAGGCGGCGACATGAAGATGTTCAACGTGCTCGAACTGAACGTCCGCGCGCTGATCCAGAATTCAGCCGAGCCCGGCCCGATGCGGTTCGACCTGTACGGCTACCGCAGCCAGGTCGCGCAAGGCTCGGTGCGGATGCTGCCGGACGGCACGCTGGTCGTCGACATGGGACAGAGGAATCCGCTCGCTGCGCGCTGAGCCGGCTCGCTTGACGGACGCGCATGAAAAAGCCCGGGGGCCATCACGCCAACCGGGCTTCCTGTCGTTCGCGCCACTACGCTCAGTCGTGCTTCAAGCCGTCGATCACGTCGAGCAGCGCCTGCCGCAGCGCGGCAACGTCGACGCTCGCGCCCGCAGGACGGGCCGGCGTCCGCGCTTCCGTCGCGGGCGCCTCGCTCTCGACCGCCGGCGCCTCGTCACGCGCGCCGCCCGGCGAATCGAGACGGTTGCGGGCCCCGTTGATCGTGAAGCCCTGCTCGTACAGCAATTCGCGGATCCGCCGGATCAGCAGCACCTCGTGATGCTGGTAATACCGGCGATTGCCCCGCCGCTTCACCGGTCGCAACTGCGTGAATTCCTGTTCCCAGTAACGCAGCACGTGCGGCTTGACGCCACACAGTTCGCTGACTTCACCGATCGTGAAGTAGCGCTTCGCGGGAATCGGAGGCAAGACGACTTTCTCAACCGTCGTGGTCATCGTCAGTTAACCGTCGGTAAAGGTGCGCGGCGGCCGCGCGGGGACGTCAGCGCGCGTCGCTTTGCTCCGCGCCGTTCTCGACCAGCGCCTTCAGCTTCTGGCTCGCGTGGAAGGTTACCACTCGGCGCGCGGCGATCGGAATCGCCTCGCCCGTCTTCGGATTGCGGCCCGGGCGCTGCGGCTTGTCGCGCAGCTGGAAATTGCCGAACCCCGACAGCTTGACGCTTTCGCCGTTCTCGAGCGCGTCGCGGATCACTTCGAAAAACGCCTCGACCATGTCCTTCGCTTCACGCTTGTTCAGCCCGACGCTGTCGAACAGCAGCTCCGCCAGCTCCGCCTTCGTCAGCGTCGGCGTCTCGGTGGACGCCGGCGCCGAAGCGTCGCGGTTCAAGGCGCTGCGCTGCGCCGTCAGGAGGGCTTCGAATTCACTCGAGGTCATGTCGTTCATATCTGCCACATACTGCGCGTTAAACCAAAACTCACGATGAGGAACCGGCCGCCCGGGCGCGCGATGTCGCTTCGCACCCGGGCCGCTGCCGGCTCCTTAGCCGCGCAAGCGCGCGCCGACGCGCGCCATCCGCTCGACAAGCGTCTGGATCGCCTGATCGACGACCTCGTCCTGTAGCGTGCCGGCCGTGTCCTGCAGCGTCACGCGGAAGGCAAGGCTCTTCTCGTGCGCGGCAAGTCCACCGGAAGTATTTGATTTTGCACGAAATTCGTCGAAGAGTACAACCCTCTGAACGAACCGGCAGGCGTCGTCGGCCAGCGCCTTCTTTATTTCGTCGAAGAGCGCCTGGACTTCGACCGTCTGATCGACCACGACCGCGATGTCGCGGCGCACCGGCGGGAACTTCGACACCTCGGTCGGCGCCGGCAGCCCGCGCGCGACGAGCGCGTCGGTATCGATCTCGAACATCACCGGCGCATGCGGCAGTTCGTACTTCTGCATCAGGCGCGGGTGCAATTCGCCGATCCAGCCGACCGCGCGGCCGTCGATCTCGATGCGCGCGCTGCGGCCCGGATGCAGGGCCGGATGCTCGGCCTTCACGAAGCGGGCAGACGTCGGCGCGAGCAGCGCTTCGAGATCGCCCTTCATGTCGAAGAAGTCGACCGCGCGGGTCGGCACGCCCCACTGCTCGTCGACCGCCGGGCCATAGGCCAGTGCGCCGACTCGCTTCGGCTGCGCATAGCCTTCGACCGCCAGTTCGCCGGCCTTGACCGACGGATCGGCCAGGAACACGCGGCCCGCCTCGAACACGCGCACGCGATCCGCCCGGCGGTTCAGGTTGTGGCGCAGCACGGCGATCAGGCTGCCGAACAGCGTCGTGCGCATTACCGACAGCTGGCTCGCGATCGGATTGAGCAGACGAATCGGATTGTCGTTGCCGGCGAAATCGTGCTCCCACTCCGCATCGACGAAGCTGAAGTTGACGGTTTCCGCATAGTCGCGCGCGGCGAGCGCGTGACGGATGTCGTGGATCGAGCGCTGCGTCTCGTTCGTCGCGCGCATCTCGCTCGTCGCGACGGGCGGACGCGCCGGAATCTTCTCGAAGCCGTAGATGCGCGCCACTTCCTCGATCAGGTCTTCCTCGATCTCGATGTCGAAGCGGTGCGACGGCGGCGTGACCGAGAACACGTCGTCATCGCGCTCGAACGGCAGGCCGAGACGCGTGAAGATGCTCGCGATCTCGTCGGCGTCGATCTTCACGCCGATGATGCGGTTCGCGCGCGACACGCGCATCGCCACCGGCGCGCGCTGCGGCAGGTTGACCGCCTGGTCGTCGACCGGGCCGGCCTTGCCGCCGCAAATGTCGAGGATCAACTGCGTGATGCGCTCGACATGCTCGACGGTCGTCGCATAGTCGACACCGCGCTCGAAGCGGTGTGCCGCATCGGTCGAGAAGTTGTACTTGCGCGCGCGGCCGCGAATGCTGTCCGGCCACCAGAATGCCGCTTCGAGATAGATGTTGGTCGTGTCGAGCGTGACGGCCGTGCTGTCGCCGCCCATGATGCCCGCGAGGCTTTCGACCTGGGCGTCGTCGGCGATCACGCCGACCGTCTCGTCGAGCTCGACCGTATTGCCGTTCAGCAGCTTCAGCGACTCGCCACGCTTGCCCCAGCGCACCTCGATGCCGCCGTGGATCTTGTCGAGATCGAACACGTGCGACGGGCGGCCAAGCTCGAACATCACGTAGTTCGAGATGTCGACGAGCGCGGACACGCTGCGCTGGCCCGCGCGCTCGAGGCGCTCGACCATCCATTGCGGCGTCTTCGCGCGCGCATTCACGCCGCGGATCACGCGGCCCGAGAAGCGGCCGCACAGGTCCGGTGCGGCGATGCGCACCGGCAGCGTCACGTCGAGTTCCGCCCGCACCGGACGGATGTCGAGCTGCGTGAGCGGCGCGCCGGTAATCGCGGCGGTCTCGCGCGCGATGCCGAACACCGACAGGCAGTCCGCCTTGTTCGGCGTCAGCTTGATTTCGAAGATGGTGTCGTCGAGGTTCAGCGTGTCGCGGATGTCCTGGCCGACCGGCGTGTCTTCCGGCAGGATCAGCAGGCCGCTGTGGTCCTCGGACAGCTTCAGTTCGCGCGCCGAGCACAGCATCCCCTGGCTCTCGACGCCGCGCAGCTTCGACAGCTTGATCGCGAACGGCTTGCCGCCTTCTTCGGCGGGCGGCAGCTCGGCGCCGACGAGCGCGACCGGCACCTTGATACCCGGCGCGACGTTCGGCGCACCGCAGACGATGTTCAGCGTCGCGCCCGTGCCGGCGTCGACCTGGCAGACATTGAGCTTGTCCGCATCCGGATGCTTGACGACTTCGAGCACCCGCCCGACGACGATCTTCGACATCGGCGGCGCGGCCTTGCTCAGCGACTCGACTTCGAGCCCCGCCATCGTCAGTGCGTGCGACAGCTCGTCGGTCGTCAGTTGCGGATCGACAAAGGTTCTCAACCAGGATTCAGGGAATTGCATGAGTGTCTACGTTCGAAACAGGTTGAATCGACGCCCGGCTCGCTGCGCAGCGCGCACGGGCACAAGTCGGCGTGGCGAGCGCGTTACGCGAACTGGCGCAGAAAACGCAGGTCGTTCTCGAAGAACAGACGCAGATCCTGCACGCCATAGCGCAGCATCGTCAGACGCTCGAGGCCGCTGCCGAACGCGAAGCCGATATAGCGCTCGGGATCGAGGCCCATGTTGCGGATCACGGTCGGGTGCACCTGCCCCGAGCCGGAAATCTCGAGCCACTTGCCGGCGTTCTTGCCGTGCTCGAACATCATGTCGATCTCGGCCGACGGTTCCGTGAACGGGAAATACGACGGACGGAAGCGCACGAGAATGTCGTCGCGCTCGAAGAATTTCTTCAGGAAGTCGGTATAGACGCCCTTGAGATCGGCGAAGCTGATGTTTTCGTCGATCCACAGCCCCTCGACCTGATTGAACATCGGCGAGTGGGTCGCATCGCTGTCGACGCGATACGTGCGGCCCGGCGCGATCACCTTGATCGGCGGGCGGTTCATGCGCGCATAACGCACCTGCATCGGGCTCGTGTGCGTGCGCAGCAGCAGCGGACGGCCGTCGGCATCCTTGCCTTCGACGTAGAACGTGTCCTGCATCGAACGCGCCGGATGGTTCTCCGGGCTGTTCAGCGACGTGAAGTTGTACCAGTCGGTCTCGATCTCGGGACCGTCGGCCACGTCGAAGCCGATCGTGCGGAAAATCTGTTCGACGCGCTCCCACGTGCGCATCACCGGATGCAGGCTGCCCGCACCGGCGCCGCGGCCCGGCAGCGTGACGTCGATCGCCTCGGCGGCGAGGCGCTGGTTCAGCAGCGCGTCCGCCAGCGCCTGGCGGCGCGCGGTCAGCGCGGCTTCAACCTGCTGTTTCACGACATTGATGCGCGCGCCTTCGGTCTTGCGCGCTTCGGGATCGAGCTTGCCGAGGCCCTTCAGCAACTCGGTCAACGCACCCGACTTGCCGAGGAAGCGGGCTTTCTCGTTTTCGAGCGTGGTGATGTCGGCAGCCTGTTCGAAGGACTGCTGCGCGTCGGCGACAATCTGGTCCAGATCCATAGATCCCATCATTTCCAACGTCATTCGTTTTCGGCGAGCAAAATCGCCCGGCCAAACAAAAAAGGGGCTCGGAAGAGCCCCGTTTTCGCTGCAGCGGCCGAGACTACCGGAACATCGCTGCAACTAACCACGCAGTGCTAATTTCGCAATTAGGCTGCAACGGCGGCTTTCACCTGCTTGACGATCGCAGCAAAAGCAGCCTTGTCGAACACCGCCATGTCGGCCAGCACCTTACGGTCGAGTTCGATCGACGCCTTCTTCAGGCCGTTGATGAACACGCTGTAGGTCATGTCGTGCTGGCGAACTGCCGCGTTGATACGCGTGATCCACAGTGCGCGGAACACACGCTTCTTGTTGCGACGGTCGCGATAAGCGTACTGGCCAGCACGCATCACCGCCTGCTTGGCGATGCGGTAGACGTTATTGCGGCGACCGCGATAACCCTTGGCCAGGTTGATGATCTTCTTGTGACGGGCCCGTGCGGTTACCCCACGTTTGACTCGAGGCATGTTTCTCTCCTGTGAGTATCTGTTGAGGGGTTACGCGAACGGCAGCATCGCGCGGACGGAGTTCAGATCGGAATCATGAACTGCCGTTGCGCCGCGCAGGTGACGCTTGTTCTTCGTGGTTTTCTTGGTCAGGATGTGGCGCTTGAAGGCTTGACCGCGCTTGACGGTACCGCCCGGACGCACCACGAAGCGCTTTGCAGCGCTCTTCTTGGTCTTCATCTTAGGCATGACGAACAACTCCAGTTTATTAGATGGCGATGGGTGTGCGGTTGGCTTGCGCCCTTGACCCGCCCTTCGAAACCCAGTCCACTTGTGTACGGCATGCTGTTTGCACAGCCGCCGTCATTGCTGGCACGCCGCCCTGACCGGGCAACGCGCCGAACCACTTCGAGACCCGCGCGCGTTTCGCGCGCCGGCCCGTTACTTCTTCTTCTTCGGCGAGAGCACCATGATCATCTGGCGCCCTTCCATCTTCGGCATCTGCTCGACCTGGCCGACTTCTTCGAGATCGGTGCGCAGACGCTCGAGCATCCGCATGCCGATTTCCTGGTGAGCCATTTCGCGGCCGCGGAAACGCAACGTGATCTTCGTCTTGTCGCCTTCCTCGAGGAAGCGCACGAGGTTGCGCAGCTTGACGTTGTAATCCCCGTCATCGGTACCCGGCCGGAACTTGACTTCCTTGACCTGGATGACCTTCTGCTTCAGCTTCGCTTCGTGCTGCTTCTTGGATTCCTGGTACTTGAACTTGCCGTAATCCATCAGACGGCAAACCGGGGGAACCGCCTGCGGCGCGATTTCCACCAGGTCAACATCCAGTTCTTCCGATTTACGGAAAGCATCAGCGAGTTTTACGATACCGAGCGGTTCGTTCTCGATCCCGACCAGACGCACTTCCGGCGCAGTGATTTCACCGTTGATGCGATGCGACGACTTATCAGTAGCGATGTTACGTTTCCTCTAAAAATTAAAAAAACGAGCCGCGCTGCCAGGGCGGTTACTTGAACGAACGCAGGTCATCCTGCAGTCGCTCAACGAAGGCTTCGACCGGCATTACGCCCAGATCGACGCCGCCACGGGCACGCACGGCTACCGTTTGTGCATCACGCTCCTTGTCGCCCACGACGAGCAGATAAGGCACCTTTTCCAGCGTGTGCTCGCGTATTTTATAGCTAATCTTCTCGTTACGCAAATCGGCCGTCACTCTAACCCCTTGTTTTTGCAACGATTGGGCCAGAGATTGTGCATATTCGGCCTGACTTTCGGCGATATTGAGCACAACAGCCTGGAACGGCGCGAGCCAGACCGGCATTGCACCAGCATGGTGCTCGATCAGAATGCCGAGGAAACGCTCCATCGAACCGACGATCGCGCGGTGCAGCATCACCGGCCGGCGGCGGCTGTTGTCTTCCGCGACGTACTCGGCACCGAGGCGCTCCGGCAGCATCATGTCGAGCTGCAGCGTGCCGCACTGCCACGAACGGCCGAGCGCATCCTTGATGTGGTACTCGATCTTCGGACCGTAGAACGCACCCTCGCCCGGCAGCTCATCCCACGTGAGGCCGCATGCCGTCAGCGCTTCGCGCAGCCCTTGCTCCGCACGGTCCCAGGTTTCGTCGGAACCCATGCGCTGCTCCGGACGCAGCGACAGCTTGATGTCGATGTGATCGAAGCCGAAGTCCTTGTACACGCTCATCGCGAGCTTGTTGAACGCGATCGACTCGGCAATGATCTGGTCTTCCGTACAGAAGATGTGCGCGTCGTCCTGCACGAAGCCGCGCACGCGCATCAGGCCGTGCAGCGCGCCCGACGCCTCGTTGCGGTGGCACGAGCCGAATTCCGCGTAGCGCAGCGGCAAGTCGCGGTACGAGCGCAGGCCGTGCTTGAACACCTGGACGTGCCCCGGACAGTTCATCGGCTTGATCGCGTAGTCGCGCTTCTCCGACTCCGTCGTGAACATGTTCTCGCGGTAGTTCTGCCAGTGGCCCGACGCCTCCCACAGCGAACGGTCCATGATCATCGGCGTCTTGATCTCGAGGTAGCCGGCCTCGTTCACGCGGCGGCGCATGTACTGCTCGACCTGCTGCCACAGCGCCCAGCCCTTCGGATGCCAGAACACCATGCCCGGCGACTCTTCCTGCATGTGGAACAGGTCGAGCTGCTTGCCGAGCTTGCGGTGGTCGCGCTTTTCCGCTTCCTCGAGCATGTGCAGGTACTGGTCCTGGTCTTCCTTCTTGATCCAGGCCGTGCCGTAGATGCGCTGCAGCTGCTCGTTCTTCGAGTCGCCGCGCCAGTACGCGCCCGCGACCTTCATCAGCTTGAAGACCTTCAGCTTGCCGGTCGACGGCACGTGCGGGCCGCGGCACAGGTCCGTGAAGCCGCCGTGCGCATACAGCTTGATTTCGTCGCTTTGCGGGATCGACTCGATGATCTCGGCCTTGTACTTCTCGCCGATGCTGCGGAAGTATCCGGCAGCCTCGTCGCGCGATACGACGCGGCGCGTCACGGGCTCGTCCTTCTTCACGAGCTCCTGCATGCGCTTTTCGATCTTTTCCAGATCTTCCGGCGTAAACGGGCGGTGATACGAGAAGTCGTAATAGAAGCCGTTGTCGATCACCGGCCCGATCGTCACCTGCGCGTCCGGATACAGATCCTTCACCGCGTAGGCAAGCAAGTGGGCGGTCGAGTGGCGGATGATGTCGAGGCCGTCGGCGTCCTTGTCCGTGACGATCGCAAGCGATGCATCGCGGTCGATCACCGCGGACGTATCCACGAGCTCGCCGTCGAGCTTGCCGCCGAGCGCAGCCTTTGCGAGACCGGGACCGATCGAGGCCGCCACTTCGGCGACTGTCACCGGATGCTCGTATTGTCGAACTGAGCCATCAGGCAAGCGTATCGAAACCATAGCAATCTCCGTGATGCCGACAGTGGGCGGCAGACCAAGCACGCGATGTCAGCCATCGCGCGAAATTTCGCGACAAAAAAAATGCGGCCCCGCTTTCGAGGGGCCGCATCCGATACTTCACTCAACCGTAAGGGCGAAAACGTTCCTCGACTAGCGTCGCTCCGAAGTGGTTTCGGTCAACGTTCGCGGTGTCATAACCGTATTCGCCTTGTGCGCGTTGAGCATTTACTGCTTCGAACACCCGGAAAACCGGATGCTCCTGTTCGTTGGTAGGCTCGATTGGACTCGAACCAACGACCCCCACCATGTCAAGGTGGTGCTCTAACCAGCTGAGCTACGAGCCTGAAGAAGAAAAGATTATATGGAGCTTCCCTTCGCTTGGCAAGAGCTTTTATGCACCTGCAGCAAAATTATTTCGCACCGGATCGTCGCATCATGCCTTCCGGCCGGCGCGGACGACACCTTGCACCTCGCCGAGCAGCGTGCATGCACGCAGCACCTGCGCCGAATTTGAAATCTCGACCGTGAACTGCATGAATGCGGCATTGCGGCGGCTCTGCGTCTTCACGCCGACGACGTTGATCTTCTCGCGCGCGAAAACTTCCGAAATGTCGCGCAGCAGCCCCTGCCGGTCGGTCGCCTCGATCATCAGGTCGACCGGATAGACCGACGCGCCGCGGCCGCCCAGCACGTCGGCAGACCACGTGGTCTGCAGCACGCGCTCCGGCGCGCGCTCGGCCATCCGGCGGAACGTCGCGCAATCGCTGCGATGGATCGACATGCCCTTGCCGCGCGTGACGAAGCCGCTGATCGGATCCGGCGGCGCAGGCCGGCAGCAGCGCGCAAGCTGCGTCAGCAGCGCATCGACGCCGACCACGAGCACGCCGGTCGACGCGCCGTGCGCGACGCTCGCGCCGCTGCTACGCTTCTCGAAGTCGGCGGGCGCCTCGGGTGCAAGCTCGGGCGGCGGCGCATCGGACAGCGCCTGCTCGACGTTGCGCAGGCTGAACTCTTCCTTGCCGACGACCGAGAACAGCTCCTCGGGCGTCTTGAAGCCGAGCTTCGCAGCCAGGTTGTCGAGATTGACCGACGTCTTGCCTTCGCGCTGCAGCGTCTTTTCGACGAGCGCGCGACCATGCGCGATGTTCTCTTCGTGCTCGATCGAGTTGAACCACGCGCGCACCTTCTGCCGCGCACGCGAGCTCTTCAGGTAGCCGAGTTGCGGATTCAGCCAGTCGCGCGACGGCCCGCCCTCCTTCACCGCGACGATCTCGACCGTCTGCCCGTTCGCAAGCGGCGTATTGAGCGGCACCATCGCGCCGTCGACGCGCGCGCCGCGGCAACGATGCCCGACCTCGCTGTGCAGGTGATACGCGAAATCCACCGGCGTCGCGCCCTGCGGCAGCGCGATCACGCGCGCCTGCGGCGTCAGCACGTAGATGTGATCGTCGTCGAGCGACGTTTCGCGCAACTGCGCCCATGCCTTGCCGCCCGCCGCCCCACTGCCGTCCTCGACGTCGTCCTTCCACGCGAGCAACTGGCGCAGCCACGCGATCTTCTCGTCGTACTTGTCGCTCGCGGAGAACTGGCCGCCGTAGCCGCGCGCGCCCGCTTCCTTGTAGCGCCAGTGCGCAGCCACGCCGTATTCCGCGAAGTTGTGCATCTCCTGGGTGCGGATCTGCACTTCGAACGCGCGCCCGTCGTCGCCGATCACGACCGTGTGCAGCGACTTGTAGCCGTTCGGCTTCGGACGCGAGATGTAGTCGTCGAACTCCTTCGGCACCGGCTGCCACAGGTGATGCGCGATGCCGAGCACCGTGTAGCAATCCTTGATGTCCGGCACGATCACGCGAAACGCGCGCACGTCGTACAGCTCGGAGAAATCGAGCTCCTTGCCGCGCATCTTGCGCCAGATGCTGTAGATGTGTTTCGGCCGGCCGCTCACCTCCGCCTGGATGTGCGCGGCGGCCAGCTCGCGCTGCAGGCGCTCGATCGCCTCCGCCACATACGCCTCGCGCTCGATGCGCTTCTCGTCGAGCAGCTTCGCGATCCGCTTGTACGTCACCGGATCCTCGAAGCGGAACGCCAGATCTTCCAGCTCCCACTTCAGTTGCCAGATGCCGAGACGGTTCGCGAGCGGCGCGTAGATATCGAGCGTCTCGCGCGCGACGTCCGGCGGCGGATCGACCTTCGCGGCCGCGTAATAGCGCAGCGACTGCAGCCGCGACGCGAGCCGGATCAGCACCACGCGGATGTCCTGCGCGAACGCGAGCAGCATCTTGCGCAGCGCCTCGATCTGCGCACGCCGCGCGGCCGCGGCGTCGCGCCCGACGTCGGGCACCGCGTTCTGCGCGGCGCGCAGGCTGACCGTGCCGAGCCGCAACAGCTTGCGCACGTCGGACACGAGGCGCGCAACCTCGTCGCCGAACCGTTCGGCGAGTTCGCGCTCCGGATCGCTCAGGTGCGGCGTCAGCGCGAACAGCGCCGCCGCCTGCACGGCAGGCGGGTCGACGTTCAGCTTGCGCATGATCGACGCCGTGCCGGCCGCATGATCGGCAAGCAATTCGCCCGACGACAGGCGCGCGTCGCCGGCGTGAGCGCGCACGAACGCGAGCACGTCGTCGAACGACGGCGCAGCGGCGGCGGAAACGGGTTCGACGGTCATCGTACGGCCTGACGGAATGCGCTCATCGCGAGACGACGCTCAGCTCCGCTGCGCAGCGACGACGACGATCTCGACGAGCAGCGCGGGATCCGCGAGCTTCGCCTCGACGGTGGCGCGCGGCGGCGTGTTGCCCTGCGCGACCCATTCGTCCCACACTTCATTCATGCCCGCGAAATTCGCGAGGTCGGAGATGTAGATCTGCACCGACAGCAGATGCGCGTTGTCGCTGTTCGCTTCCGCAAGCAGGCGGTCGATGTGGCCGAGCACTTCGCGCGTCTGGCCCTTGATGTCCTGCGTGGTGTCTTCGGCAATCTGGCCGGCGAGGTACACGGTACCGTTGTGGATCGCGGTTTCGGAAAGACGTGCGCCGACGTGGTGACGAGTAACTGCCATGGAGTGTTCCGGTTGTATGAATGAGTGAAGAGTTCGGCGGCCGCGCGGCCCGCGCGCCGCCGAACCGCATATTATGACGCGTATGTGCCCTCGCCGAGGAAAAACCCGCGCGCGAGCGCGATCTGGTCCGCGCTCATGAACGCCGGCGCGTGGCCGGTGCCGGCAATCTCCGCCTGCGACACGTGCCGGCCGCGTTGCTGCATTTCAGCGACCGTCTCGCGCGACAGCAGATCGGACGACGCGCCGCGCACGACGAGCAGCGTCGCCTCGGTCGTTTCGACCGCGCGCCACAGCGCGGCCTCGCCGAGTGCGGCGAGCTCGGGTGTCGTCGCCTTGAACGGCTCCGCGATCCGCGGGTCGTAGCGTATCGTCCAGCTGCCATCCGGCTGCGCGCGCAGCAACGGCGCATTGATTTCGCGCCACTCGTCGCCTGACAGTGCGCCGAACGGCAGCGACAGCGACGTCAGGTAGTCGATCCCTTCCTGCTCGGTCGCGAAGCGCGGCTGCACGCCGAGATATTCGCCGATCCGCGCGAGCGAATCCGTCTCGATGCGGGGCCCGACGTCGTTGACGATCATCCGCCGCACCGGCGAGCCCGGCAGCCCCGCGAGCGCGAGACCGATCAGGCCGCCCATCGACGTGCCGAACCAGTCGACGGATTCGACGTCGGCGCGCGCGATCAGCGTCACCATGTCGGCCACGTATTGCGGGATCGCATAGAGCCGCGGATCCGCGAGCCAGTCGGACTGGCCACGCCCCACGACGTCGGGGCAGATGACGCGATAGGTATCGGACAGCGCTGCGGCAAGCCGATCGAAATCGCGTCCGGAGCGGGTCAGCCCGTGCACGCAGACCAGCACGCGCGGATTGGCGGGGTCGCCCCATTCGGTATAGGCGACGTGGTGAAGGCCGGCAACGCTCGCGCATTGCACGCGCCGCTGGCGGGGAACCGGGGGATTCGCTGAGATTGTTGGCATCGGTGGCATCCTGTCGAACGGGTGCTGCGCGGCGGCGCAAAAAACACGCCGCCCGATGCGATCGATTGTAAACCGCTTCCGTTGCCGGAGTCCGCTCGCCCGGCCTTTCGGCCAGCTCCTCTGCATCCGGCAGGACACAGGACGGCCCGGCTCGCGCTCCATCGATGACAAACGCCCCGCACTCCATCGGGAATGCGGGGCGCCGGAGGCGATGCGCTCAACGCGCGATATGTTTAATGCACATGCGGTTCAACGCAACTGCGGCTTACGCGACCGCGCTCACGTCGAGCGGCGCGCCTGTCTTCGCCTGGATCTCGTCGACGGTCACGCCATCCGCGAGTTCGATGACCTTGAGGCCGGCCGGCGTCACTTCGATCACGCCGAGATCGGTGATGATCAGGTCGACCACGCCGACACCCGTCAGCGGCAGGTTGCACTCTTCGAGGATCTTGTGCTGGTCGCCCTTCGCGACATGCTCCATCAGCACGACGACACGCTTCACGCCCGCGACGAGATCCATCGCGCCGCCCATCCCCTTGATCATCTTGCCCGGGATCATCCAGTTCGCGAGGTCGCCCTTCTTGCTGACCTGCATCGCGCCGAGGATCGCGAGGTTGATGTGGCCGCCGCGGATCATCGCGAACGAGTCGGCCGACGAGAAGATCGACGAGCCCGGCAGCGTCGTGACGGTCTGCTTGCCGGCGTTGATCAGGTCGGCGTCGACTTCCTCTTCGGTCGGCGACGGGCCGATGCCGAGCAGGCCGTTTTCCGACTGCAGCCACACTTCGACACCTTCCGGCACGTGGTTCGCGACAAGCGTCGGCAGGCCGATGCCGAGGTTCACGTAGAAGCCGTCCTGCAATTCCTTCGCCGCGCGCGCGGCCATCTGGTCACGATTCCAAGCCATGTCAGTCTCCTTTCGCGCGCACGACGCGTTGTTCGATGCGTTTCTCGGGCGTCGCATTCAGCACGAGCCGCTGCACGAAAATCCCCGGCGTGTGGATCTGATCCGGATCGAGCTCGCCGTTCTCGACGATCTCCTCGACCTCGGCGACCGTGACCCGGCCGGCCATCGCGCACATCGGGTTGAAGTTGCGCGCGGTGCGGCGGAAGATCAGGTTGCCCGACTTGTCGGCCTTCCACGCCTTCACGAGCGCGACGTCGGCCGTCAGCGACGGCTCGAGCACGTAATGGCGATCGCCGAACTGGCGCGTTTCCTTGCCTTCCGCGATCACGGTGCCGTAGCCGGTGTTGGTGAAGAACGCCGGGATGCCCGCGCCGCCCGCGCGCAGCTTCTCGGCGAGCGTGCCCTGCGGCGTGAATTCCAGCTCCAGTTCGCCCGCCAGGTACTGACGCTCGAACTCCTTGTTCTCGCCGACGTACGACGAGATCATCTTCTTGATCTGGCGCGTTTCCAGCAGCAGGCCGAGACCGAAGCCGTCGACGCCCGCATTGTTGCTGATGCAGGTGATGCCCTTGACGCCCGAATCGCGCAGCGCGGCGATCAGCGCCTCCGGAATGCCGCACAGGCCGAAACCGCCCACCGCGAAGGTCTGCCCGTCACGGACGATCCCTTCCAGCGCGGCGGCCGCGCTTGGATAGACTTTGTTCATCTGTATGTCCCTTCCTCTATGGAAACCAGCGAAACTGGGTTCGCGCGCCGGCGTGGCTCACGAGCCCGCCGCATCATTCTATGCATGCGCGGCAAAGCCTGCCGTGACGACGCGCTTCTTTTTATGCCGCGGCAAGCGCCGCGAGATGTCCGAAAGGGTACGATGCGGCGCGGATACGGCACAATACGCAAAAATACATAAGCATTTGCCACACACCCGCCGCTCCATGACCGCTCTCGATTACCAGACCGCCTTCCACCTCGCGCCGATCGGCCTCGTCATGTCGCGCGACCGCGTGATCGAGGATTGCAACGACGCGGTCGCGGCGATCTTCCGCTGCGCGCGAGCCGACCTGATCGGGAAGTCGTACGAGGTGCTGTACCCGTCGCCGGACGAATTCCAGCGAATCGGCGAGCGCATTTCACGGGTCATGGCCGCGAACGGCATCTATGCGGACGACCGGATCATGAAGCGCGCCGACGGCGACCTGTTCTGGTGCCATGTAACGGGCCGCGCGCTCGACCGCACCGCGCCGCTGGCGGCCGGCGTGTGGACGTTCGAAGACCTGAGCGCGACGCGCCGGGTCGCGGTCGAGCTGACGCCGCGCGAGCGCGAAATCGCCGCGCAGCTCGCGACCGGCAAGACGAGCAAGCAGATCGGCCGCGTGCTCGACATCAGCTCGCGCACGGTCGACATCTATCGTGCCCGGCTGATGCGCAAGTACGGGACGGGCAATACGGCCGAGCTGCTGCAGCGCCTGCTCGGACATTGAGCGGCGGGAACCGCCGGAATGACGATCGGCCGCGCAGCGCGGCCGATTCCGTGAAAACGAACGATGGCGCGACAACTGGCGAACGCCATCTTGCCGCGGCGGCGTTCAGCCAACCTTCGCCGCGAGCGCATGCTCGATCGTGTCGCGCAGCAGTTGCGGCAGCGGCACCGACTTGCCGAGCGCGTAGTCGACCCACACGCAACGCGCATTGCCGCGTGCATACAGGTGAGTCGGATCGTCCGCGCGGGTCAGTTCGAAACCCGTGTCGAAGCTGCTGCGCCCCGGCTTCGCGACCGTCATCTTCGCGATCACGTCGCCCGGGTAGTGCAGCTGCTTCAGGAACTCCATCGACGCGGTGACGATCACCGGCCCCTGCCCCTCGCCGTTGCCGCCGGCGATGCCGAGCTGCTCGAACCAGGAAATCCGCACCTGCTCCATGTAGCGGAAATAGACCGTGTTGTTCACGTGTCCGAACGCGTCCATGTCGCCCCAGCGGATCGGCATCGACATTTCAAAAACGGGGGAATAGTCGCTCATTGCAGTCTTCTTCGTTGCTCAGGGTCATCCAGTCAGGCGAGGCCGAAACCGTCGTCCGCGGAGATAATCGAGCCGTTGATGAACTGCGACTCGTCGGCCGCGAGCAGCAACAACAGCCCGTCGAGATCCTGCGGCTTGCCGACGCGCCGGCGCGGCAGCATCGATTGCAGCTTCTGGCCTTGCTCGGTTTCCCACAGGTAATGATTGATTTCGGTATCGATATAGCCCGGACAGATCGCGTTGACGTTGATGCCGTGACGCCCCCATTCGAGCGCCATCGCGCGCGTCATGTGCACGACCGCGGCCTTGCTCATCGCGTACAGGCCGATCTGCGGGAACACGCGCTGGCCGGCCACCGACGCGATGTTGATGATCCGGTACGGCGGCTTGCCGTTGCCGTTGGCGCGCATCATCATCCGCTTCGCGACTTCCTGTGCGACGAAAAACGCGCCGCGCGTGTTGGTGTCGAACACGAACTCGAAATCGGCGGGCGTCACGTCGACGAGCTTCTGCATCGTCGACACGCCGGAATTGTTCACGAGGATGTCGATCGTACCCGCTTCCGTCTCGGCGTGCGCGACGGCGGCCTTGATGCTCTGCACGTCGGTGACGTCTAGCGACACCACGTGCGCGGCACCGCCCGCCGCCTCGATCTCCGCGCGCAGCTCCTTGAGCCGTTCGACGCGGCGGCTCGCGAGCACGACCTTCGCGCCGGCCTGCGACAGCACTTGCGCAAAGCGCTGGCCGAGCCCGCTCGAAGCGCCCGTTACCAGCGCGACCTTGCCCTCCAGATTGATCGACCGACCCATTGCACATCCCCTTTCGACGTTGTTTCACCGCCCCGGAAGGCACGGCACATGCGGCATAACCCTAGCACGAAAATAGAACGGTCGTGCTAATCTACCCGCATCCTGTTGCGGCAAGCGTTTTGTTTCGCAGACAATACGCTCCCGAATAAAAGCATTCTAACGGTTAGAGGAACGCCAATGACCCCCGCAAGCCTCATCGAGCAATACGGCCCGCGCGAATCGATGGAATACGACGTCGTGATCGTCGGCGGCGGCCCGGCCGGGCTGTCGGCCGCGATCCGGCTCAAGCAGCTCGCCGCCGAGAAAGGCGCCGAGATCGGCGTGTGCGTGCTCGAGAAGGGTTCGGAAATCGGCGCGCACATCCTGTCCGGTGCGGTGATGGATCCGCGTGCGATCACCGAACTGTTCCCCGACTGGAAGGAGCAAGGCGCGCCGCTGACCGTCGAGGTCACGGAAGACCGCTTCCTGTTCCTGTCCGAGAAAAGCGCGGTGCAAACGCCGAACTGGGCGCTGCCGGACAACTTCAAGAATCACGGCAACTACGTGATTTCGCTCGGCAACGTCACGCGCTGGCTTGGGGCACAGGCCGAGGCGCTCGGCGTCGAGATCTTCCCGGGCTTCCCGGCCGCCGAGATCCTGTACAACGACGACGGTTCGGTGAAGGGCGTCGCAACCGGCAACATGGGGGTCGGCAAGGACGGCGAGCCGACCGAGAACTTCCAGCTCGGCATGGAGCTGCACGCGAAGTACACGCTGTTCGCCGAAGGCTGCCGCGGCCATCTCGGCCGCCAGCTGATCGCGAAGTACAAGCTGGATGCGAACGCCGATCCGCAGGCGTACGGGATCGGCATCAAGGAGCTGTGGGAAATCGACCCGGCCAAGCACAAGCCGGGCCTCGTGATCCACACGGCGGGCTGGCCGCTGAAGTCCGATACCTACGGCGGCTCGTTCCTGTACCACATGGACAACAACCAGGTCGTGGTCGGCTTCGTCGTCGGCCTCGGCTATACGAACCCGTACCTGTCGCCGTTCGAGGAGTTCCAGCGCTACAAGACGCACCCGTCGATCCGCGCGTTCCTCGAAGGCGGCAAGCGCGTGTCGTACGGCGCGCGCGCGATCACCGCGGGCGGGCTGATGTCGCTGCCGAAGACGGTGTTCCCGGGCGGCGCGCTGATCGGCGACGACGCGGGCTTCCTGAACGCGTCGCGGATCAAGGGCAGCCACGCGGCGATCAAGACCGGCATGCTGGCGGCGGAAGCGGCGTTCGACGCGGTACAGGCCGGGCGTCAGAGCGACGAGCTCAACGCGTATCCGGATGCGTTCAAGCAATCGTGGCTGTACAACGAGCTGTACCGCGCGCGCAACTTCAAGCAGTGGATGGCCAAGGGCCTGTACCTCGGCACGCTGATGGTCGGCCTCGAGCAGAAGCTGATGGGCGGCAACGTGCCGTGGACGCTGCATCACAAGCATGCGGACCACGAGATGCTGAAGCCGGCGTCGCAATGCACGCCGATCGAGTATCCGAAGCCGGACGGCAAGCTGACGTTCGACCGGCTGTCGTCGGTGTTCATCTCGAACACGAACCACGAGGAAAACCAGCCGGCGCACCTGACGCTGAAGGATGCGAACGTGCCGGTGAACGTGAACCTGCGTACGTATGCGGGACCGGAAGGCCGGTTCTGCCCGGCGGCGGTCTACGAATTCGTGAAGAACGACGACGGCAGCGATCGCCTCGTGATCAACGCGCAGAACTGCGTGCACTGCAAGACCTGCGACATCAAGGACCCGACGCAGAACATCGTGTGGGTGACGCCGGAAGGCGGCGGCGGGCCGAACTACCCGAACATGTGACGCACCGGAAAGCGCCGCTTCGAGCGGCGCTTTTTCATCGCCGAACCGAAACGGGGCGCTGCACGACGCAGCGTCCCGTTTCATTTCGCGCACGCCGCTCGCGATCCCGTCAGGCGCCTGCGGCATGCACACGTGCGGCGCGACGCCGCACACGCACACGCTATCGCGCCGCGATCCGTCGGCGGAAATGTTCGGTGCCGGCCACGATCTTGTCGAGCACGGCATCCAGCGCCCAGAAGCGCTCGCGGATGTCGTAGTCGATCGCACGGCAACGGATCGACTGGAACGTGCCGATCCGCTGGTGATAGAGCTTCGCGAGCGCCGGGTAGCCGAGTGCCTCCGACACGGCCGCGACGACCAGGAACGTCGACAGTTCCTCGGCGAGCGCCGGATCCGACTCGCCTTGCGTGCGCAGCCACCGATAAAGATCGGGATGGAAGTTGGTGAACACGCCGTTGAATCCGGCCGAGCCGGCCTGCATCGCGTCCCACGCGATCGCGGCGTTCGCGTTCAGGATCTTCAGCGGCGACCCCTTGGCGAGCGCCACACGCCGTTTCACCGTCTCAAGGTCGCAGCTCACGTCCTTGAGCATCACGAAGCGGCCGGTGTCGATGCACGCGCGCAACTCGTCATCGGACAGGAGTCGCCGGTATGGCGCCGGACACTCGTACAGGCCGAGCGGCAGATCCGACGGCAGTTGCGCGAGCAGCCGGTGCAGGTGGTCGAGCAACGCCGCGCCGCCCTTGCGTTCCGGATCGAGCCGGTTGGTCACGAGCACGACGCCCTGCGCACCCGACTCGGCCGCCGCGCGCAGTTCCGCGATCTGTGCGTCTAGGCTGTCGCTGACGTGTCCCGACGCAACGACAGGCACGCGCCCGGCGACCCGGTCGACGACGAAGCGTGCGAGCGCCGCGCGTTCGTCAAGGCTCAGGAACTGCATCTCGCTCGACTGCGCGACGGCAAACAACGCATCCGAACCATGCGCCAGATACCATTCGATGAGCCGTTCGAGCCCCGCATAATCGATCGCGCCGGTGTCGTCGAACGGCGTCAGCATCACCGGCACGATCCCCTCGATCGTCACGGTCGATTGCCGCTGTGATTGCATCTGTCTCTCCTTCCTTCAGTGAATGCGTGACGCGATTCGCGCGCTCAGGCCGGCAAAGGCCCGTGCGCGGCGCTCGCGGATTGTTCGGGAATCGGCTTGCGTACCAGCAGCAGATAAGCCATGGCGCCCGCGAACGCGATCGCCGCCGCGGTCAGCAGCGCCGGCACGAACGACCATTGCTGCGCGATGAAACCCGTCAGGATCGGGGCCAGTGCGCCGCCGATGAAACCGCCGAAATTCTGGATCGCGCCGAGCGACGCGACCCGGCTCGGCGGCGCGGCTGCCGTTGCGAGCGCCCACGAACAGGCCGATGCCGCATTCGCGAGAAAGATCACGACCGAGATGCACGCGAGCGCGACCGTGTTGCTCTCGACGAGCGCGGCCGGAATCGTGAACGCGACCATCCCGAGCATCGCGACCACCACCGCGTTGCGCCGGCTCGCGACCGGCGAGCGGCTGCGGCGCGTGACCAGATCCGAGAACCAGCCGGCGACCAGCGAGCCGACGAATCCGCACAGGAACGGCACCGACGCGGCAAACCCGGTGCGGATCAGGCTCATGTGCCGCTCCATCGTCAGATAGCCGGGCAGCCAGGTCAGATAGACCCAGTTCAGGTACACCGAACCGAAGAAGCCGATCAGCATGCCCCAGGTCGTCCCATGCGAGAACAGGCTGCGCCAGTCTCCGAAGGTCAGCTTCGGCGTCGCGATCGCACTGTCCGCATCGGCATCCAGATAGCCGCGCTCGGCCGCCGACAATTGTGCGCGCGCCGGATCGCGGTACAACGCGAACCACGCCACGGCGACGATGAGGCCCAACGCGCCGGTCGCGACGAACGCCCAGCGCCAGTTGAACGACACGACGAGGATCGACAGCAGCAACGGCGCAAGTGCGGTGCCGAGCGGCGACGCCGAGTTGAAGATACCGGTCGGCGTGCCGCGTGCGCGCAGCGGGAACCAGTTGCTCACGACCCGCGCGGCGGACGGGAACTGCGGCGCCTCGCCGATGCCGAGCACGATGCGCGCGACGATGAACCAGCCGAACGTCGACACGATGCCGCCCGCCGCCTGCGCGACCGACCACAGGATCAGCCCGATGCCGAGCAGCCGGCGCGGCCCGATGCGGTCGACGAGGCCGCCGATCGGCAACTGGCATAGCGCGTAGCTCCACGAGAACGCCGACAGCAGCAGCCCCATCTGCCCGAGCGACAGCCCGAGGTCGCCCCGGATCGCCGCATTCGCGACGGCCAGCGTGCCGCGATCGAGATAGTTGACGATCCCGCTCACCATCAGCAGCGCAAGCGCAATGCGCTGCCCGCGCCGGATGCGCGGTGGCGCGCTCGGAAGGGTTTGAGCTTCGCTCATGACGATTGTCTCCATGTCGTATGTGTCGGCCGGTTTTGTCCAATCCCGGCCGTTCTGGTCGCGCGCGGCCTAGGCGGCCACGCGCGCGCCTCGAACCTCATCGCGTGTCGGAATCGATGTCTGCGCGCCAAGACGCGTGACGCTGATCGCGGCCGCGCGCTGGCCGAAGTCGATCGCGTCGTCCATCGACGCGCCGCCGGCGCGGGCTGCCGCGAACCCGCCGACGAACGTGTCGCCGGCGGCGGTCGTGTCGACCGCAACCACCGTCTCCGCGTCACGGCGTCCGCAGCCGGCATCGCCGCGCCAGCAGACGCCGCGCGCGCCGAGCGTCACCAGCACGTTGCGAACGCCCTTCGCGCGCAGCACGTCGGCCGCGCGCACCGCGCACGCGTCGTCGTCGACGGCGATGCCGGTCAGCGACGCCGCTTCGCTTTCGTTCACGACGAGGTAGTCGACCTGCGCCAGCAGCGCGTCCGTCAGCGGTTGCGCCGGTGCCGGATTCAGCAGCACCGGCGTGCGATGGGCGGCCGCGCAGGCGATCGCTTGCACGACGGTCGGCATTGGCACTTCAAGCTGGCAGACGAGCAGCGCGGCCTGTGCGATCGTCTCGCGTGCGGCGTCGATCCGCGCGGTGTCGAGGCATGCATTTGCGCCGGGTACGACGACGATGCTGTTCGCGCCGCCGTCGCCGACCGTGATCGCCGCAACGCCGGTCGTGGCCCCGGCGATCCGGTGCAGGTGCGTCACGTCGATCCGCTCCGCCGCCAGCGCGTCATGCAGGCGCGCGCCGAACGCGTCGTCGCCGACGCAGCCGATCATCGCGACCGACGCGCCAAGTCGTGCGGCGGCGACCGCCTGGTTCGCGCCCTTGCCGCCGTGAACGGTCCGGAAGTCGCTGCCGGACAGCGTTTCGCCCGGCAACGGCAGGCGCGGCGCGCGCACGACGAGATCGATGTTGATGCTGCCGACCACGGCGATCTGCAGGGGACTCATGTCACTCTCCTGGAAATGTAACCGCTTACATCAGCGCACGACAAAATGACCAAGCAGATCAGCAGCGACAAAAAGCACGGCGCTTTGATGGGATTTGCGTCGGACATAATGCAGGCTATCATGGTGGATAGCGCTTACATTCTCACAAGCGGAAGCGATGATGCAAGCACGGCCATATCGAATCGAGGGTAAACGATGACGCTTTTCACACCTTGCCGCATCTGCCGGACGCGGACGCCGGGAGCCCGCCGATGAGCGATGCCCCGCCCCGCTGCGGCGCGTCGCGGGCCCGCCGCGGTACCGGCCGCTCGGTGCTCGGCGACGTCGCGAAACTGGCCGGCGTGTCGACCGCGACCGTTTCGCGTGTCTACAACGACCCCGGCAAGGTCTCGGCCGACGTGCAGCAGCGCGTGCGCGACGCGGCGCACGCGCTGAACTGGATTCCGAACGCGGCCGGTCGCGCGCTCGCGTCGACCCGCACCCATATCACGGGCGCCATCATTCCGACGCTCGACGACCAGGTGTTCGCGTCGCAGGTCGCGGGCATGCAGGCGGTGATGGCCGAGCACGGCATCACGCTGTTCCTGGGCTGCTCGAATTACGATCCCGCCCAGGCGCTGACGCAGGTGCGCGCGATGCTCTCGCGCGGCGTGGAAGCCGTATCGCTGGTCGGTGAGGCGTATCCGCCGGAGCTGTTCGAACTGCTCGCGATGCATCGTGTGCCGTATGTCGTCACCTACGCGTATCGCGACGACAGCCCGCATTGCTGCGTCGGTTTCGACAACCGCGCGGCCTTCGCCCGGCTCACCGAGCATCTGCTCGGCCTCGGACATCGCGACTTCGCGATCGTCATGCAGCCGTCGACCGACAACGACCGTGTGCAGGCGCGGCTGCGCGGCATTCACGACACGCTCGCCGCACACGGGCTCGCGGTCCGCCCGGTGCATCAGCACGAAGGTGCGGCCACGATCGGGTTCGGGCGCGCGAGCCTGCGCGCGATCGCCGACAGCAGGACGACACGGCCGACCGCGGTCATCTGCGGCAACGACGCGCTCGCGCTCGGCGCGTTGCTCGAAGCGCAGGCGCTTGGCATCGACGTGCCGTCGCAACTGTCGATCACCGGGTTCGACGACATCGCGCTCGCGCGCGAAATCCGGCCTTCGCTGACGACGATGTGGGTCGATACCGATGCGATCGGGCGCAAGGCCGCCCATGCACTGCTCGACGCGCTCGAGAGCGGCGCGCCCGGGCCCGGTTGCGCGGTGCTGCCCGAATTGAGGATGCGGGAATCGGCTGCGCCGCCATCAGGCGGCGCGGCATCGAACTGACCGCTCGCCGAAGCACGCCGCGGATCGCGGTGCCGTCACGCGGGCCGGCACCACAAGCCGGCCGCGGCGAAGCGCGGCGCGCCAATGCAAAACGGGACGCTGCTTGCTGCAGCGCCCCGCTCCATTTCAAACCGACGAGATTGACGACCTAAGGGACAAGGCGCAAACAAAGCGCCTCCCCGCTTTCGTCAGGTCGCGCTGCCGGCGATCTTCGGCGTCTGCGTCTCGACGTCGCCGCATTGCGCGCGATGGCGCAGCGCGTGATCGATCAGCACCAGCGCGAGCATCGACTCGGCGATCGGCGTCGCGCGGATGCCGACGCACGGATCGTGGCGGCCGAACGTCTCTACCGTCGCCGGTTCGCCGGCCTTCGTGATCGACCGGCGCGGCGTGCGGATGCTCGACGTCGGCTTGATCGCAATCGACACCGTGATGTCCTGCCCGGTCGAAATGCCGCCGAGCACGCCGCCAGCGTGATTGCCGACGAAGCCGGCCGGCGTCAGTTCGTCGCCATGCACCGAGCCACGCTGTGCGACGCTGTCGAAGCCCGCGCCGATCTCGACGCCCTTCACCGCGTTGATGCTCATCATCGCCTTCGCGATGTCCGCATCGAGACGGTCGAACACCGGCTCGCCCCAGCCGACCGGCACACCCGACGCGACGACGTCGATCCGCGCGCCGATCGAGTCGCCGTCCTTGCGCAGCGCGTCCATGTAGGCCTCGAGCTGCGGGACGATTTCCGCATTCGGGGCGAAGAACGGATTCTCACGTACGTGCGACCAGTCGACGAACGGCACGTCGATCTCGCCGAGCGCGCTCATGTAACCGCGCACCTCGACGCCGAACCGCTCGCGCAGCCACTTCTTCGCGATCGCGCCTGCGCCGACGATCGGCGCGGTCAGGCGCGCGGACGAACGGCCGCCGCCGCGGTAGTCGCGGATGCCGTATTTCTGCCAGTACGTATAGTCGGCATGGCCCGGCCGGAAGGTCTCGACGATGTTGCCGTAGTCCTTGCTGCGCTGGTCGGTGTTGCGGATCAACAGTGCGATCGGCGCGCCGGTGGTCGTGCCTTCGAACACGCCCGACAGGATCTCGACTGCGTCGGCTTCCTGCCGCTGCGTGACGTGCCGCGACGTGCCGGGCTTGCGGCGGTCGAGTTCGGCCTGGATGTCGACCTCGGCCAGCCCCATCCCCGGCGGGCAGCCGTCGATCACGCAGCCGATCGCGGGACCGTGCGATTCGCCGAAGGTCGTGACAGTGAAAAGCGTGCCGAGGGTATTGCCGGACATGGTGGGACCGCCCAAAGAGAAATAGACAAGCCAATACCGCGTCTGCCGGAATATAGACAGACTGATATCGTGCAAGTCGTGGAATATAGACAGGCCTATATTATGCCAGTCGTCCCGACGGTACGGGCCGCGCGATACGCGTCCGGCCCGCCGCACCGCACGGTCCCGTCGTGGCTCCGGGTTTGGCGCAAGCAGGCAGGACGTCTGCAGGCCGAGAGCAGATGAACTACCCGCGATTGCGTCGGCTCGGCAGCGGAGCCGCGCAATGCAGCCCCGCCCTCGCGGCTACTTCCGCGCGCCGCGCAGCTCGGCCACCGCGGCCTGCAGCGCTTCCGGCGTCGCGACCGTCGCCGGTATCGCCTCGCCGACCGCGAGCGTCAGCCGGCTCATCACGCCCCGTTTGACGGGCCGCGGCCAGCGCGCGTCCGCGTGCCGCGAAAACACGCTGCCCCAGAGGCCGCGCAGCGCCATCGGGATCACGGGCGCCGGCGTGCGGCTCAGGATTTCGCTGATGCCGTGATGGAACGTGTTGATGTCGCCCGTTTTCGTCAGCTTGCCCTCGGGGAAGATGCACACCAGCTCCCCTTCGTTGAGCGCCGCTTCGCACGCTTCGTACGCGCGCGCGAGCATGGCGGGATCCTCGTGGCGCGGCGCGATCGGAATCGCCTTCGCGTGCCGGAATACCCAGCTCGCGAAACGCGTCTCGAAGATCCGGTGGTCCATCACGAAGCGGATCGGCCGCGGGCTCGCGGCCGCGAGCACCAGCGCATCGACGTAGCTGACGTGGTTGCACACGAGCACGGCCGCCCCTTCTTCCGGAATCCGCTCCGCATGCACGAGCCGGACCCGGTAGAACGTGTGCACGAGCACCCATGCGACGAAGCGCAGCAGGAATTCCGGCACGAGCAGGTAGATGTACGTCGCGACCGCAACGTTGAGCAGCGCGGTGACGAGGAAGATGCCGGGGATGTCGACGCCGGCCTTGGTGAGCCCCATCGCCATCACCGCCGATACGATCATGAACAGCGCGTTCAGGATATTGTTCGCGGCGATGATCCGCGCGCGGTGCGTCGGCGCGCTGCGGCTCTGGATCAGCGCGTAGAGCGGCACGCTGTAGAAGCCGCCGAACATCGCGAGCAGGAACAGGTCGGCGAGGATGCGCCAGTGGCGTGCGCCGGCCAGGAATTCGCCGACCGACAGCAGGTGCCCCGGCTGCGGCAACGCGTGGCTCGCGAAATACAGCTCGATCGCAAAGAAGCTGATGCCGATCGAGCCGAGCGGCACGAGGCCGATCTCGACGCGCCGCTGCGACAGCCGCTCGCACAGCAGCGAACCGAGGCCGATGCCGACCGAAAATGTGGCGAGCAGGATCGTGACGACATCGGGGCTCGCGGACAGCACGTCCTTCGCGAAATTGAAGAACGACGTGAGGAACGTCGCGCCGACGAACCACAGCCACGAGATGCCGAGCAGGCTCAGGAACACCGTGCGGTTCTGCCGCGCGAGCGCGAGGTTGCGCCACGTCTCGGTGAACGGATTCCAGTTGATCACGAGATCGGGCTGCGGCGCGGGCGTCGCCGGCACGCGCTGCGCAACCAGCCGCCCCGCGAGCGCGATCGCGACGACGCTCACGGCGAGCACGGTCTCGCCGCTGCCGGCAAGCCCCGCCGCCGCGCCGCCGATGATCGTGCCGATCAGGATCGCGATGAACGTGCCCATCTCGACGAGGCCGTTGCCGCCGACCAGCTCGTGTTCGGCCAGGTGCTGCGGCAGGTACGAATACTTGACCGGCCCGAACAGCGTCGAGTGCATCCCCATCATGAACGTGCACAGGTACAGCAGCGCCGCGCTGTGCAGGACAAAGCCTGCGGCGCCGATCAGCATCAGCATGATCTCGAAGGTCTTCACGAAGCGCGTGAGCCGCGCCTTGTCGTACTTGTCGGCGATCTGGCCGGACGTCGCCGAGAACAGCACGAACGGCAGGATGAAGATCGCGGAGATCAGGAACGCGGCAGTCTTCGCGTCGACGCCGGAAAACCGCGCGGTGTGATACGTGACGAGCGACGTGAAGCCGATCTTGAAGACGTTGTCGTTCAGCGCACCCAGGAACTGGGTGGTGAAGAACGGCGCGAAACGGCGCTCGCGCAGCAGGTCGAACTGGGAAACGTGCGCGCGCCGTTCGCCGCTGCGCTCGGACGAGACTGTCGTGTGATCGCTCATGTCGAATGCGCGCGCTTCGTCCAGGCGAAGCTGCGCGGGCCCGGTGTTGTTGGTATGGTCATCGGAAAAGCGGCCCCCGGAAGCTCCGCCGCATGGCCCGCGCCGCCGGACGCCGGGCGCGGCGCTCAGCCCGCGACCGGCTTGTGGGCTTCGGCTTCCGGTTCCGGCCAGTCGCGGATATAGGCCTTCAGCATCCGGTTCTCGAAGCTCTGCGCCTCGACGACCGTCTTCGCGACGTCGTAGAACGAAATGACGCCCATCAGCACCTTCTTGTCGAGCACCGGCATGTAGCGCGCGTGACGCTCGAGCATCATGCGGCGCACCTCGTTGACGTCCGTTTCCGGCGTGCACGTGAGCGGCTCGTCCATCACCTTGCGCACCTGCACGTCGCCGATCGCGCCGCCGTTCTCGCGCAGGCGCAGGATGATCTCGCGGAAGGTCAGCATGCCGACGAGATCGCCGTACTCCATCACGACGAGCGAGCCGATGTCGTGTTCGGCCATCGTATCGACCGCTTCGCGCAGCGGCTTATCGGGCGTCACCGTAAACAGCGTGTTGCCCTTTACTTTCAGAATGTCGCTGACGCGCATCGTAGTCCCCTCATGCATATATGCAAAACCGGCTTTCGATCCTATCGGAAAGCCTGTCAAAAGGAAAGCGGCGGCCGGCGCGGCTGGCGGCGGACGTCGAGCGGGCGCTCCGGCCGGTCCGCTTGCGGACACCCGGCGCTCGCCGCACAATGACCCCATGGACAGCGGCCCGAGGAGACGGCCATGGCGCATACGCATACGGAGCATTTCGCCAGCTTCGCTGATTTCTACCCGTACTACCTGAACGAACATCAGAACCCGACGTCGCGGCGGCTGCACTTCATCGGCTCGCTCGGCGTGATCGGCTGCGTCGCGATGGCGATCGCCACCGGCGACTGGCCGTGGCTGCCGGCCGCCGTCGTCTGCGGTTACACGTTCGCCTGGGTCGGACACTTCTTCTTCGAGAAGAACCGCCCGGCCACCTTCCGACACCCGATCTACAGCCTGATGGGCGACTGGGTGATGTTCAAGGACATCTGCACCGGCAAGATCCCGCTCTGACCCCGGCCTGCGCCGCGGCGTGCCGTGCGCGAATGCGCGCGGCCTTACGCCGTGCGGTGCGGCCTCGCAGGCGGCTGCGCCGCGTCCGGCGCCGCCGCGGGCCCGGCCGCCGCGGCGGCCGGATGCGCCCCCGCGTGACGGTGCGCGGCGATCAGCGACGCGAGCGACACGTCGAAGCGCTCGCTCGACAGCACCGCGAGCAGCGCCGCGCCTTCGACGTGGGTGCGTCGCCTTTGCAGCTGGTAGGTCAGCTCGGTGCGGTCGATCACGAGCATGTCGAACAGCTGCGCGAGCGTCAGCTGCTCGGGATTCGCGAGCAGCACGTAGCGCTGCGCACCGTCGCCGCCGTCCAGCCGCGCGACCCATTCGCGGTCCTCCATCGCTTCCAGCAGCCGCTGCGCGGTTTCCATGTCGCAGCGCAGCATCGCCCCCAGCCGAATTGCCGAATAGCCCGGCTTGCCGGCTGCGCGCGCCTCGGCGAGCCGCGCGAGCAGCTCCAGCGCGTCGAGCAAGTCGCTGCCCGGGTAATGGACGCGGTGGAACTGGCCGACGCGGATCGCCGGCAATGCCGATGTCAGCATCGCGCCCAGCAGCGTAATGAACCAGCTCACGTACATCCACAGCAGGAACATCGGCAGCGCGGCGAACGCACCGTACACGGCCGTGTAGGTCGGAATCCGCCGCACGTAGTAGCCGAAGCCGCGCTTCGCGAGTTCGAACGCGATGGCCGCGAACAAGCCGCCGGCCAGCGCGTCGCGCCACGCGACCGTGCAGTTCGGCAGATACACGTAGAAGAGCGCGAACGCGAGCGCCGTCAGCGGCAGCGACGCGAACGCGAGCAGCCACTGGACGACGGGCGGCGTCGACGACGCGCCCGTGAACGCAAGCGACTGCGTAAACAGGTATGACGAGATCGACAGGCTGACGCCGAACAGCAGCGGGCCGAGCGTGATGAGCGCCCAGTACGCGAGCACGCGCTGCGCGAACGGCCGCGGCTTGCGCACGCGCCAGATCAGGTTGAATGCAGACTCGATCGTCATGATCGTCATCACGGACGTGACGACGAGCACGATCAGGCCGGCCGTCGTGAGCCCCTTCGCCTTCGACGCGAACTGGTTCAGGTAATTGAAGATCTGCGTGTTGAACTGCGCCGGCATCAGGTGATCGGCAAGGAAGCCCTGCAGCGACAGCTGGAACGACGCGAACATCGGGAACGCGGTAAACAGCGCGAACGCGACCGTCACGAGCGGCACGAGCGCCAGCAGCGTCGTAAACGTGAGGCTGCCTGCCACTTGCGGGATACGGTCCTCGGCGCTGCGTTTCGCGGCAAAGCGCGCGAGGCGCTTGATGGTGTCGAGATCGACGCTCAACTTCGGCAAACGGCTTCCTCCTTCTGCATGCGGCGCGCCGCACGGCGCAACGGCTTCAGCCCCTATAATAGCCGCTCGATCCAGCAGGGGCTGTTCGCGAGGCGTCGCAAGTGCCGCTTCGACGACAGCCCCTCAGCCTATGAAAGACATTCTCGTCCTTTACTACAGCCGTCACGGCGCAACGCGCGACCTCGCGCTCGCGATCGCGAACGGCGTCGACAGCGTGCCGGGCATGCAGGCACGCATCCGTACCGTGCCACCCGTTTCCACCGTCTGCGAGGCGAGCGCGCCCGACATCCCGGATGACGGCCCGCCGTACGCCGAACTGCGCGATCTCGAAGAATGCGCGGGCCTCGCGCTCGGCTCGCCGACCCGCTTCGGCAACATGGCCGCACCACTCAAGTATTTCCTCGACGGCACGACGCCGCAATGGCTGTCGGGCGCGCTGACCGGCAAGCCCGCGTGCGTGTTCACGTCCACCGGCAGCCTGCATGGCGGCCAGGAATCGACGCTGCTGTCGATGATGCTGCCACTGCTCCATCACGGGATGATGATCGTCGGCATCCCGTACACCGAATCCGCGCTCACCACGACGCAGACGGGCGGCACGCCGTATGGCGCGTCGCACGTGTCGCGGCATGAGCGCGCCGCGCCCGCCGGGCTGTCCGCCGACGAGAAGGCGCTCGCCGCCGCGCTTGGCGCGCGGCTGGCCCGCACGGCTGCCGCCCTCGCCCTCGCCACCGCCGTCGCATGAATCGGCCCGCCGCTGCCCGCGACCCCGCCGTCGCCGCCTGGCCGCGCTGCGCGCAGGCCGCCGCCGCATGCCTCGTCGCGCTGATCGCGCTGTCGCTCGCGTGGGAGCTGTGGCTCGCGCCGCTGCGCCCCGGCGGGTCCGCGCTGATGCTGAAGGCCGTGCCGCTTGCGCTCGCGCTGCCGGGCGTGTGGCGGCGTAACATCTACACGATGCAATGGGCGAGCATGCTGATCCTCGCCTATTTCGCCGAAGGCGTCGTGCGCGGCATGTCGGATCGCGGGCTGTCCGCGACGCTCGGCTGGTGCGAGACCGCGCTCGCCGTCGGCTTCTTCGCGGCGGCGCTTGCGTACGTCGCGCCATTCAAACGCGCGGCGAAAAAGCCACGCGCCGCGCCCTGAACGCCCTGACCCTTTAGCGACCGAACGCCATGAATTCTTCCGAAGCTTTCGTCTCCGCCTGCCGCGACGCGATCGGCGCCGATTACGTGCTGACCGATCCGCACGACACCGAACCGTTCCTGACCGACTGGCGCCGCCGCTACAAGGGCGCCGCCTGCGCGGTGCTGAAGCCGTCGAACACCGCCGACGTCGCGGCGCTCGTGAAGCTGGCGAACGCGCACGGCGTCGCGCTCGTGCCGCAAGGCGGCAATACGGGCCTCGCCGGCGGTGCGACGCCTGACGCGAGCGGCAGCCAGGCCGTGCTGAACCTCGCCCGCCTCAATCGCGTGCGCGCGCTCGATCCGCACAACAACACGATCACCGTCGAAGCCGGCGTGATCCTCGCCGACGTGCAGGCGCGCGCGCGCGACGCCGGCCGGCTGTTCGCGCTGAGCCTCGCGGCCGAGGGCAGCTGCACGATCGGCGGCAATCTCGCGACCAACGCGGGCGGCACCGCGGTGCTGCGCTACGGCAACGCGCGCGAGCTGTGCCTCGGGCTCGAGGTCGTGACGCCGCAGGGCGAGATCTGGGACGGCCTGCGCGGGCTGCGCAAGGACAACACCGGCTACGACCTGCGCGACGTCTTCATCGGCGCCGAGGGCACGCTCGGCATCATCACCGCGGCCGTGATGAAACTGCATCCGCTGCCGGCCGCGCAGGTCACGGCGCTCGCCGCGCTCGACTCGCCGCATGCGGCGCTCGATTTCCTTGCGCTCGCGCAGCGCGCGGCCGGGCCGCTTCTGACCGGCTTCGAGCTGATGTCGGATTTCTGCATGCAGCTCGTCGGCAAGCACTATCCGCAGTTGCGCTATCCGTTCGAGCAGACGCATCCGCAGACAGTGCTGCTCGAACTGTCGGACAACGAAAGCGAAGCACATGCGCGTGCGCTGTTCGAGAGGATGATGGAAGAGGCTTTCGAGGCCGGCATCGTCGTCGATGCGGTGGTCGCGGAGAACCTCGCGCAATCGCGCGCGTTCTGGGACCTGCGCGAGCACATCCCGCTCGCGCAGGCCGACGAAGGGCTCAATATCAAGCACGACATCGCGGTGCCGATCTCGTCGATCGCGCGCTTCATCGACGAGACCGACGCGGCGATCCAGCAGGCGGCGCCGGGCGCGCGGATGGTGACGTTCGGCCATCTCGGCGACGGCAACCTCCACTACAACGTGCAGACGCCCGAAGGCGGCGACCCGAAAGCGTTCCTCGCCGAATACCAGGCGCCGATCAACCACGTCGTCTACGACAACGTGCACCGTCACCACGGCACGATCAGCGCGGAACACGGCATCGGCCAGTTGAAGATCGACGATGCGCAGCGCTACAAGTCGCCGGTCGAGATCGGGCTGATGCGCGCACTGAAGGCCGCGCTCGATCCGCACGGCCTGATGAACCCCGGCAAAGTGCTACGCTGAAGATACCCGTCCCGGAGCGACATTCGTGAAAGTCCGCGTGCTGTCCGACCTGCATCTCGAAGGCAATGTCCCCGACGTCATCCCGCACGCCGGCGCGGATCTCGTCGTGCTGGCGGGCGACATCCACAACCACGCGGAAGGCCTGCGCTGGGCGGCCGAGACGTTCGACCCGGATGTGCCCGTGATCTACGTGCCGGGCAATCACGAGTACTACGACGGCGAGTTCGGCGCGCTCGAAGCGGCGATGCGCGACGCGGCGCGCGCGCTCGACAACGTGCATTACCTGAACAACGACGTGTACGTCGATCCGGCCGGGCGCTTCCGGGTGCTCGGCACGACGCTCTGGACCGATTTCGCGCTGTTCGGCAGCGACGACGCCAGCATCGCTCACGCGATCGACGCGGCGTCGAGCGTAATGCTCGACTTCAAGGGTCTGATCCAGGTGACGTGGCCGCACGACGCGGCGCTGCATGCGGGCGAGGATGCGCCGGAACGGGATTTCACGCCGGCCGACGCGCTTGCGCTGCACCGCCGCTCGCGCGCGTGGCTCGAAGCGCAGCTCGCGACGCCGTTTGCCGGGACGACGATCGTCGTCACCCACCATGCGCCGCACCGGCGCTCGCTCGCCGAACGTTACGCGCAGGATCCGGTGTCGGCAGGGTTCGTCTGCGATCTGGCGGGACTCGTGCGCCCGCCGGTCGCACTCTGGGTGCACGGGCACACGCACACGTCATTCGATTACGTGACGGAGGACGGCACGCGCGTCGTCTGCAATCCGCGCGGCTACATACACCGGCGCACCCGCGCGCGGGAAAACACCGCGTTCGCGTGGGACAAGGTCGTGACGCTGGGCGGGGCGGCCATCCGCGGGACGGCCATCCGTGGGGCGGCCATCCGCGGGACGGCCCCCGCCCAGCGGCAGAAATGAACGGGTAATCCGATCCGGCGCTTCAGCGCCCGAGGCGGCGGGCGGCTTCCGACGCCGAGCGCACCCGGACCGGCGCCGGCTGCATCCGCGCCTTCATCGCGCGCAGCAGGTCGCGCGACGCGACGGCGCCGATCACGCCGAACAGGATTCCAAGGCCGATCATCAGGTGCGTATCCATTGCTTCTCCGTATTGCAGATCACTCTGGTTCAGACAGTATCAAACTGTCCGCCGGATGAAGGTAAAAAAGTGTTGCGCGAACGACAAATCTCGTTAGATTGCGTAAGGTCGCGACATCATGTCGCGCGCGTGTACCGCTCGAGCGCGGCCTCGTCGGCTTCGAGCGTCGCCGGCAGCTCGTCGCGCAGGAAATCGACCCACGTGCGGATCTTCGCGTCGAGGTACTGCCGCGACGGATACAGCGCGTAGATGCTCATCACGTGCGACCGGTATTCGGGCATCACGCGCACGAAGTTGCCGTTGCGCAGCCCGGCGATCGCCGAGTACAGCGGCAGCACGCCGATCCCCATCCCTTCCCGCACGGCCACCGCGAGCGCCTCGGCGACATTCACGCGGAACGGCGGCCCGGACAGTGCGACGCGCTCGTCGCCATGCGGCCCCGACAGCGTCCATTCGTCGTAGTGAAAACCGGGCGCGACCATGCCGAGACAGACGTGCTGCGCGAGGTCCTGCGGCCGTTGCGGCACGCCGTGCTGCTCGAGGTACCGGGGCGACGCGCAGACGACGCTGTAGCTTTCGCCGAGCCGCTGCGACACGAGCCCCGAATCCGGCAGATCGCGGCCGACGACGATCGCGACGTCGTAGCCTTCGTCGAGCAGGTCGGGCATCCGCTGAGCGAGCGTCAGATCGACGTGCACGTCCGGATAGCGCTCGCGATAACGCGACACGGCCGGCACCGTGTAGTGCTGGCCGAGGCTCGTGAAGCAATGCACCTTCAGCTTGCCCGACGGGCGCGCGTGCGCGTCGCCCGCCTCCGCTTCTGCCTGGTCGACGTACGCGAGGATCTGCTCGCAGCGCTGCAGATAACGCTCGCCGGCCTCGGTCAGCGCGATCCGGCGCGTGGTCCGGTTCAGCAGCCGGGTGCGCAGGTGCGCCTCCAGGTCCGAGACGGCGCGCGACGCATAGGCGGTCGTCGAGTTCATCTGCTGGGCGGCCGCGGTGAAACTCCCCGCGTCGACCACGCGGACGAACACCCGCATGTTCTGTAACGTATCCATGCCATTACCCGTTTGAATCCGGGAGGATTGTTGCACAGGGGCGCACAAATATTGTCTCAGCTACTGTAAAAATGCCTTGCACCGTTGTCCATTTATTCAGAAATCGCTGAAAAATATAATCCCATTCGGCTCATCTATATCCGAAAGGGAGAAAATCGTGCAGTCTGCGGCAATAAAAGGGACGCTCGCACTCGCGGTTCTTGCAGTCTCATTAATAATGGCCGGATGCGCGAGCATGGGCGACAACAAGCCGCAGTCCACGCAGACGGATCCGGCGTCGCTCGACGCCGGCGCGGCGATCCGCGCGGCCGATCGCGACGCCGGCTGGCCCGCCGCCGACTGGTGGCGCGCCTATCATGACCCGCAGCTCGATGCGTGGATCGCCGCCGCGCAGGCCGGCAACCCGTCGCTGGCGGCCGCCCAGGCACGCGTGCGCGAAGCGCAGGCAATGGCCCGCGTCGCCCGTTCGGCCGAACTGCCGCAGATCAGCGGCAACCTGTCGCTGATGCGCGAGCACTGGCCGGACAACGTGTTCTACGGCCCGGGGCCGCTCGCCAACGCCGACACCTGGAACAACACCGGCACGCTCAGCCTGTCATATCACCTCGACCTGTGGGGCAAGGACAAGAACGCGACCGAGCGGGCGCTCGACGTCGCGCATGCGACCGCGGCCGACGCCCGCGCCGCGCGGCTCGAGCTCGAGGTCAACGTCGTGCGTGCGTACATCGGCCTGTCGATGAACTATGCGCTGCTCGACCTCGCGCACGAGACGTTCGAGCGCCAGCGCGCGGTCGCCGATCTCGCACGCAAGCGGCTGCAGGCCGGCATCGGCACGCAGCTCGAGGTCAGCCAGGCGGAATCGTCGCTGCCCGACTACGAGCGCCAGATCGATTCGTACGAGGAAGCGATCCAGCTCGCCCACCACCAGCTCGCCGCGCTCGCCGGCAAGGGCCCGGGCGCCGGCGATTCGATCACGCGGCCGAAGCTCGCACTCGATGCGCCGGCCGGCCTGCCGTCCGCGATGCCGGCCGACCTGCTCGGCCGTCGTCCGGACGTCGTCGCGGCGCGCTGGACGGTCGACGCGCAGGCGCGCGGCATCGATGTCGCGAAGGCCGAGTTCTACCCGAACATCGACCTGCTCGCGACCGTCGGCGGCTTCGGCGTGACCGCGCCGTTCGCCAACTTCCTGCGTGCGATGAACGGCGGCTGGACTGCCGGCCCCGCGCTGTCGCTGCCGATCTTCGAAGGCGGCCGCCTGCGCGCGCAGCTCGGCGCGGCATCGGCCGGCTACGACCAGGCGGTCGAGCACTACAACCAGACGATCGTCGGCGCGCTGAAGGACATCGCCGACCAGGTCGTGCGGATCCGCTCGCTCGACACGCAGAAGAAGGATGCCGCGCGCTCGGTGGCCGCGAACGACCGCAGCTATCAGCTGTCGCGCGAGGGCTTCCGGCGCGGGCTGACCGATTACGTGAACGTGCTGGTCGCGCAGCAGCAGCTGCTGCGTGCGCAGGAAACGGCCGCCCGGATCGATGCGGAACGCCTTGCCGCGCATGCGCAGCTGATGGCGGCGCTCGGCGGTGGCGTCGAGACGGGTGAAGACGTGCCGGGTGCGCAAGCTTCGGGCGCCAAGGCGCACGCCGGCGCTGCCGCGTCGGGCACGCAGGCAACAGGCGCCGCCCGTTCGGCCGCCGCGCCGTCCGCACAACTCGTGGCCGGTGCAGCGGTCGGTGCAGTGGCCGCTGCGGCCAGCGCCCCGGCGGCCCGATAACGCGGAGCCTTCGCCATGTCAGCCTCCTCCGCCACCACGCCCGCCGGCCGCCCGCTGTCGGCCTGGCTCGCCGCCGTCGGCGACTGGGCCCGCACCGACGGCGTCGCGTGGCTCTATCTCGTCAAGGCGCTGCTCGCGGCGTTCATCGCGCTGGGCGTGTCGATGCGGCTCGACCTGCCCGCGCCGAAGACCGCGATGACGACGGTGTTCATCGTGATGCAGCCGCAAAGCGGCGCCGTGCTCGCGAAGAGCTTCTACCGGCTCATGGGCACCTTCTTCGGACTCGTCGCAACGCTCGCATTCGTCGGCCTGTTTCCGCAGCAGCCGACGCTGTTCCTGCTGGCCGTTGCCTTGTGGGTCGCGATGTGCACGGCGGGCGCCGCACGCAACCGCAACTTCCGCAGCTACGGCTTCCTGCTCGCCGGCTACACGGCCGCGATGATCGGCCTGCCCGCGTCGCAGCACCCGGACGGCGCGTTCATGACCGCGATGACCCGCGTCGCCGAGATCGTGGTCGGCATCCTGTCGGCCGGCGTCGTCAGCGCGCTCGTGTTTCCGCAGTACACCGGCGAGCTGATGCGCACGACGGTCCGCCGGCGCTTCGGCGCGTTCGTCGACTATGTCGCGTCCGCGCTGTCCGGCCAGCTCGACCGCGCGCACATCGAAAGCGTGCATGCCCGCTTCGTCGCCGACGTGGTCGGCTTCGAGGCCGCACGCAGCATGGCCGTGTTCGAGAACCCCGACACGCGGATGAGAAGCGGCCGCCTCGCGCGCCTGAACAGCGAGTTCATGAGCGCGTCGAGCCGCTTCCATGCGCTGCACCAGCTGATGAACCGGCTGCACGCGGCCGGCGCGACCGCCGCGATCAATGCGATCGAGCCGTATTTCCGCGAGATCGCGCCGCTGCTCACGCGCGGCGGCGAGCCGGTGCGCACGTCGGCCGACGCGGCCCATGCGGCCGAACAGCTGCTCGCGTGGCGCGACGCGCTGCCGCGCCGCATCCGCGCGACGCGGGCCGCGCTCGAGACGCAGCCGGACTTCCCGCTGCTCGACTTCGACACCGCCGCCGAACTGCTGTACCGCTTCATCACTGACCTGCACGCGTATGCGGCCACCTACGCGTCGCTCGCGACGGCGACGCACGAGCGCGAACGCTGGATCGAACGCTACGAGCCGCGCACGAACCCGACCGCCGCGCTGATCGCCGGCATCCGCACGGCCATCGTGATGCTCGTGCTCGGCTGGTTCTGGATCGAGAGCGCCTGGCCGAACGGCGTGACGATGGTGCTGAACGCGGCGGCCGTCTGCGCGCTCGCGTCGTCGACGCCGCGGCCGACCACGATGGCGTACCAGATGGCAATGGGCACCGTGCTCGCGTCGTTCATGGGGCTGATCACGATGTTCGGCGTCTATCCGCGCATCGACGGCTTCGTGATGCTGTGCGTCGGCCTCGCGCCGTTCCTCGCGCTCGGGCTGTACCTGACGATGAAGCCGAAGACGGCCGGCTACGGCGTCGGCTACTGCATCTTCTTCTGCACGCTCGCGGGCCCGGAAAACCTGATCCATTACGATCCGAGCAGCTTCATGAACGATGCGCTCGCGCTCGTGCTGTCGATGCTGGTGTCGGCGATCGCGTTCGCGGTGCTGTTCCCGCCGAGCGCGCCGTGGCTCAAGAAGCGCCTGTTCGCCGATCTGCGCCACCAGGCCGTCGCGGCCTGCCACGCACGGCTCGCCGGCCTGCGCACGCGCTTCGAGAGCGGCGCGCGCGACCTGATGTACCAGGCGCATACGCTTTCCGCCGACCAGCCGGACGTGCAGCGCGACGCGCTGCGCTGGATGTTTGCCGTGCTCGAAACGGGCAACGCGGCGATCGACCTGCGCGACGAGCTGGCTGCGCTGCCGTCCGACCCGCGCCATGCACCGTCGATGCCGTGGCGCCGCGCGATCGACACGATGCGCAGCGCGCTGTCCGCGCTGTTCGCGAAACCGTCCGCGGCCCGTTTCGACGCAACGCTCGCCGCGACCGCCGCTGCGATCGACGCGACCCAGCAGGCGCTCGTCGCGTTCGCACCGCCCCGCGACGAACGCCACCGGCTGCAGCGGATCCTGAGCCATCTGCACTTCGTGCGCACCGCGCTGCTCGACCAGGAATCGCCGCTCGCGGCACTGAACCGCAACCGCCCCGCGCGCCCCCAACAAGGAACCCCGTCATGATGCCGCGTGAAATCGCCATTCTCGATGCCTACATGCCCACGGTCGTGCTGATGTTCGTCGTCGGCGCGCTGGGGACCTGGGCCGTCGACCGCCTGCTCGCCTACACCGGGCTCTACCGTCTCGTCTGGCACCCGTCGCTGTTCCGGGCCTGCCTCCTCGTCTGCATCTGCGGCGGACTCAGCCTCGCCGTTTATCGTTGATAGTGAAAAAATCATGATCCTGCGAAAACTCTTCGGCTTCGTCGCGACAGCCGTCATCCTCATCGTCGCGATTCTGATCGGGCGCTCGTTATGGGTGCACTACATGGACGATCCGTGGACCCGCGACGGGCGGGTGCGCGCCGAGATCGTCAACGTCGCGCCGGACGTATCGGGCGCGATCGTCGAACTACCCGTGCACGACAACCAGCTCGTGAAGAAAGGCGACCTGATCATGCAGATCGACCCGTCGCATTACCAGATCGCGGTTGAACAGGCGCAAGCCGCCGTCGCCGCCCGCCGCGCGGAACTGCAGATGCGGCGCGACGACGCGGCCCGCCGCGCGGATCTCGATGCGCTCGTCGTGTCGAAGGAAAACCGCGAGAACGCCGAGCACACCGCGTCGAGCGCCGATGCGCAGTACCAGCAGGCGATCGCCGCGCTTGACGCCGCGAAGCTCAATCTCGAGCGCACGCGCGTCGTTGCGCCGGTCGACGGCTACATCACGAACCTGCAGACGTTCAAGGGCAACTACGCGACCGCCGGCCAGGCCAAGCTCGCGATCGTCGACAGCCATTCGTTCTGGGTGTACGGCTATTTCGAGGAAACCAAGCTGCCGCGCGTGAAGCTCGGTGCGCCGGCCGAAATGCGGCTGATGAGCGGCGGCGTGCTGAAGGGCCACGTCGAGAGCATCTCGCGCGGCATCTTTGACCGCGACAACCCGCAAAGCCGCGATCTCGTCGCCGACGTGAACCCGACCTTCAACTGGGTGCGCCTCGCTCAGCGCGTGCCGGTGCGGATCAAGATCGACGAGGTGCCGGACGGCGTGCTGCTGTCGGCCGGCACGACGTGCACGGTCATCATCGATACGGACAACAAGCAGAAGAAATCGTAAGCCGAAAGGCCATGCGCGGCCGCGTCAGCTCCAGAAGAACCGGTAAGGCAGGAACGGCGACGGGCCGATCCCGTACTCCCCCAGCATGTTGCGCAGCCGCAGCGCGAAGCCGATCGCGCCGAGCACGACGAGCGCAATGGTCACCCAGCGCCGGTTCACGTTCGGCACGCGCAGCAGCGGCACGAACTGGCAGCCCATCGCGAACAGCACGAGCCACTGGAAACGCAGGCCCGCGTAACTGATCCGCGACAGCAGGAAGCTGGCGATTTCGCACACGAACAGGAAAACCAGCGTGCGCGGCACGCGCCCGAGCAGGCCGCCGCCCATTGCCAGCGCCAACAGCGCAAGCGCGAGCGGCGCGGCGCCCGACATCTGCGCGGGCGGCGTGAACGCAGCATAGACGCCGAACTTCGCGAGCAGCGCCTGCAGATGCGTCGCCGCCACCACCACGGCGATCGCCACGGCGAGCCCCACGTAGCGCAGCGCGCGCATCCGCCGGATCTGCAGCAGCACGACCAGCAACACCGCCGACACGTGCATGCCGACGCCCGCAACAGCGAGTGCGATCGACGCGCCGCGCCGGCGCCGGTCCCATGCATCCGATGCGATCTTGGCGAGACAGAACGCGAGGCCGTAGCGCAGGCCGTTCATCGCCATGTCGTAGAAAAACAACGGGAAGATCAGCGTCGCGAACACGAGCGCGTCCTCGTCGGTCCGCCCGAACGCGACGACACATGCGACCACGATCAGCAGCGTGATGATCGCGACGGTGATGCGCGGGTCGTGCCCACCCCATTCGAGCGCGCGCACGAGCCAGACGAACCCCGGCTCGAGCGTGCGCGGCACCTTGACGACGTTGCCGCTCCAGATCCCTTCGATGATGTCGAGATACGCCACCGTGTCGGTGCCCGTGCTCCCGCGCAGCAAGGCAATCGCCGCGGCCGGCGCGATGCCGACCGCAAGCCAGCGCCAGCTTGCGACGCGCGCGCGCAGCCCGGCCAGCGCCGCCGCGAGCATGCAAAGATATCCCGCCAGATAAACGATCATTCTTGTGTCGATCGGCTCGCCTGCCGTCACCCGCAAGCATCGCGATGTGCGGCCCCCACGCAATCACTGCCCCCGTCAAATCGGACGCGCATTGTATGGGATCGCAGGCGCCGTGGCTGCTGGTTTTGTCCCTGATCGACAAGATCATGCATGCGGCGGGTCGCACCGCTGTCGCGGGCGTTGGTGCCGGGGCGCCGGGCACCGCAGCGCCGGCGCTACCGCAACACGCCGTCGCGCGGTCAAGCGCCTGCGCGTGTGCGCCCCCGCTCCCCCGTCATGCCGCGGCGTACCGGAAGCGCCCGACCAGTGCCTTGAGGGACTGCGCCTGTTCGTCGAGCGCGCGCGCCGCGGCCGCCGCCTGCTCGACGAGCGCCGCATTCTGCTGGGTGCCGTCGTCCATCTGCGTGACTGCGCGGCCGATCTCGTCGATGCCCGCGCTCTGCTCGCTCGACGCGGCCGAGATTTCGCCCATGATGTCGGTCACGCGATTCACCGCGCGCACCACGTCGCCCATCGTGCGGCCGGCGTCGTGCGCGAGCGCCGCACCGTTCGCGACCCGTTCGACCGATGCGCCGATCAGCGACCGGATCTCCTTTGCGGCGGTCGCCGCGCGCTGCGCGAGCGAGCGCACCTCGCCAGCTACGACCGAGAAGCCGCGTCCCTGCTCGCCGGCACGCGCCGCCTCGACGGCCGCATTCAGCGCGAGGATGTTGGTCTGGAATGCGATGCCCTCGATCACGCCGATGATGTCGCGGATGCTCTTCGCGCTGTCGTCGATCTCGCTCATTGTCGCGACGACCCGGCCGACGACCTCGCCGCCCGCCTCCGCCACCGCCGACGCATTCGCCGCGAGCGCGCTCGCCTGCCGTGCGTTCTCGGCGTTCTGGCGCACGGTCGATGTCAGCTGCTCCATGCTGGCCGCGGTCCGCTCGAGCGCGACCGCCTGCTGCTCGGTGCGTTGCGACAGGTCGAGGTTGCCCATCGAGATCTCGCCGGACGCGGCCGCGATCGCCTCGGCGCTCACCGCGATCTCGCCGACGGTCGCCGCGAGCCCCGCCTGCATGTCGGACAGCGCGCGGACCATGCTGTCGCGATCGTGCCGGCCGAGCGCGATCGGCCGGGTCAGGTCGCCGCTCGCGATGTCCGCCGCGATCGCCTTCGCGTACGCGGGCTCCCCGCCGAGCTGCGCGACGAGCCGGCGCACGACGCGCTCGGCGATCACGAACGCGAGCACGAACAGCGCGACGGTCATCGCGGCGATCATCGCGACCGACGACGAGAAGATCGTTGCGGACGCATCGAGCGTCGCCTTCGATTTCGCGCCGCGCGTCTTTACGAGATCCGCGACGAGCTTTTCGAGCTTGCCGGTCTCGACGAGCAGCGACACGTCCTGCGTGCCGACCTGCCAGTTCATCTGCGACAGGTCGAGCGGCTGGGCGCGCACCAGCGTGACGAAATCGCGCAGATGTCCGCTCCACGTGCCGACGGCGGACGCGAACGTGCGCAGCCGAGCCGAGTCGTCCGCATCGGCCGGATCCGCATAGCGCTGCAGCGTGCCGAGCGCGCCGCCGATCGACGCGAGTCCCGCATCGATCTCCGTGCCGAGTTCGTCGCGCTCCTTCGCTGTCGTGGCGGTCAACAGCGACTTCTGCGCGCGGCTCGCGCGCAGCATCTCGGCCCGGACCTCCTCCGCCGCGCGGCTCGCAACGTGCCCCTGCTCGTAGACCGATGCGATCGAACCGTTCAGCCGGTTGATCTGCGCGAGCGAAAACACGCCGATCGCAAGCGTGCCGGCCAGCAGCAGCGCGAACGCGGCTCGCAGCGTCGCCTTGACGCTCCAGGGTTGACGTGCGCGCGCGGCGCCGCCGTTCGTCATGGCGGCCGGAGCGCCCGGCTGCGGGCGCAGTGAAGCTGCTTTCATCGATAGTCCCCGTATTGACCTTGCCGCCGGAAAGGTCGGTTCCGGCGTTATCACACTGGCTGCCGCCGCCCACGCGTGCGGCGCGGCGCGTGGCCAGCGCAAGAATCGGCGCGTTCGTCTTGTGATCGCGTCGCTTATCGCAGTGGTTATTGCATTGGTTATTGCTTCGGTAATTGCGTCGGTTCAACGGCGGCCGGCGGCATTCCTTGAGTCAGGTAAAACGCGCATCCGGCACGACGGCGCGCCGCCAGCGTTATAGCCGGCCAAAAAGTCGTTCGGAATTCGATTTGCGGGACGGATGACTGATTCGCGATAAAACTTGGCCTGACATTCGCGATACGCCACATTAAACTTCTTTGACGCCGCAACGATTCCCAACGCGCCGTTTCTCCCAGAGCGCGCCCAACCTCAACTCGCTCAGCTCACATGGAAACCAGCCTCGACACGCGTGCCGCCGGCCAAGCCACGCCGGCCACGGCCCAGCCGCCCGCTCCTCCCGCCTCGCCAGCATCCGGCACCGCCTACCCGGTGCTCGGCGCAATCAGCTTCTCGCACATGCTCAACGACATGATCCAGTCGTTGATCCTCGCAATCTACCCGATGCTCAAGAGCCAGTTCGCGCTGTCGTTCGCGCAGATCGGACTGATCACGCTCACCTACCAGATCACCGCATCGCTGCTGCAGCCGATCGTCGGCCTCTATACCGACAAGCGCCCGCAGCCTTATTCGCTGCCGGTCGGGATGGGCTTCACGCTGTCGGGGCTGCTGCTGATGTCGGTCGCGCCGAGCTTTCCGGTGCTGCTGGTGGCCGCGGCGCTGGTGGGCTGCGGGTCGTCGGTGTTCCATCCGGAGTCGTCGCGCGTCGCGCGGATGGCGTCGGGCGGCCAGCACGGGCTCGCGCAGTCGGTGTTCCAGGTCGGCGGCAATGCGGGTTCCGCGCTCGGGCCGCTGCTCGCCGCGCTCGTGATCATTCCGCATGGCCAGCACAGCATCGCGTGGTTCTCGGCGGCCGCGCTGGTCGCGATCATCGTGCTCGTGCAGATCGGCCACTGGTACAAACAGCATCCGTCGATGAAGAAGAAGGCCGCGCATGCGGCACACGCGACGCTGCCGCGCGCACGCGTGATGGCCGCGATGGGCGTGCTGGTGCTGCTCGTGTTCTCGAAATATTTCTATCTGGCGAGCATCAACAGCTATTTCACGTTCTACCTGATCGACAAGTTCCACCTGTCGGTGCAGGCCGCGCAGTTCCACCTGTTCGTGTTCCTCGCGGCCGTGGCCGCCGGCACGCTGATCGGCGGGCCGGTCGGCGACCGCATCGGCCGCAAGTACGTGATCTGGGTGTCGATCCTCGGCGTCGCGCCGTTCACGCTGCTGCTGCCGTACGCGAACCTGTTCTGGACCACCGTGCTGACCGTGATCATCGGCGTCGTGCTCGCGTCGGCGTTCGCGGCAATCCTCGTCTATGCGACGGAGCTGATGCCCGGCAAGGTCGGCATGGTCGCGGGGCTGTTCTTCGGCTTCGCGTTCGGTCTCGGCGGCGTCGGCGCCGCGGTGCTCGGCCAGCTCGCCGATGCGACGAGCATCGCGTTCGTCTACAAGGTGTGCTCGTTCCTGCCGCTCATCGGCGTGCTGACGGTGTTCCTGCCGGATCTCGAAGGAAGCCTGCGCAAGAAGAAGGCGTGACGGGCGTGCGGAGCCGCCGGCGCGCGTCGATGCGCGCCGGGGTATCGCGGAAAGCGTGAACGACGGCGGCCCTCAGGCCGCCGTCTCCGCATGCAGCGCCAGGAAGCGCTTGAGGATGCCGGTCGAATAGGTGCCGGCGATCGCCGACAGGAAGTGCGAGAACGACTGGGTCGCGTGATCGTCGGCGGTATCGGAGATCGTGCGCACGAGCGCGAACGGCACGTTGTGCTCGACGCACACCTGCGCGATCGCGGCGCCTTCCATCTCGACCGCGAGCGCGTCGGGCAGCGCGTCGCGCAATGCGACGACTTCCCGTTCGCTCGACACGAAGCGGTCGCCGCTGATCACGAGCCCGCTGCGCAACTGCGCGCCGGCGAGCCGGAAGCGTTCTGCGAGCACGCCGCCCTCCTCTGCGATGAACTGCGCGCACGCGGCCTTCAGCCGGTCGCTCAGCTCGGCATCGGCTTCGAAATGCGTGATGCCGAGCAGCGGCACCTCGTAGCGCGGAAAGAGCGGCGACGCATCGAGATCGTGCTGCATCAGCGTGTCGGCGACGACGACGTCGCCAACCCGCACCGCATGCGCGACACCGCCGGCGACGCCGGTAAAGACGATCCCCGCGACCCCGAACACGTGGATCAGCGCGCTGACCGTCGCGGCGGCCGCCACCTTGCCGATCCGCGCGAGCGTGACGACGCATGCCGCGCCGCGCACGCAACCGACGTGATAGTCGCGGCGGCCGAACGTGACTGTCTCGACCGTGCCCTCTGCGCGCATCTCGGCGATCAGGTCGCCGAGTTCCTCGGGCAGCGCGGCGAGAATGCCGAGCGGCGGGGTGGACAATGCAGAAGTCGTGTATGCGCTCATTCAACCGCCTGTAGTTTTGCGACCGCGAGTGCGAGCCATTTCTCGCCGTGCCGCTTGAATTTCACCTGGGCTTTCGCATCCGCGCCGTTGCCTTCGAGCGCGGTGACGGTGCCTTCGCCGAACTTGTTGTGGAACACCTGCTGCCCCACCCGGAAACCGCTGTCGGCCGCGCGCTGCTGGTTCGCGAACGCGGGCAGCGGCGCCGATACGGCCGCGTCGACGATCTGCTCGCGTGAACCGCCCGGCCGCGCGAACCAGTCACGCCCCCAGCCCGCGTTGTCGGCGCGGCCGCCCCAGCGCGAGCCGGCCTCGACCTTCGGCGTCAGCCACTTCAGCACGTGCTGCGGCAGTTCGTCGAAGAAGCGCGAGCGCACGTTGTAGCGGGTCTGCCCGTGCAGCAGCCGGCTCTGCGCGAACGACAGGTAGAGCCGCTCCTTGGCACGCGTGATCGCGACGTACATCAGGCGCCGCTCTTCCTCGAGCCCGTCGGCCTCCATCGCGCTGTTCTCGTGCGGGAACAGCCCTTCCTCGAGCCCGGTGATGAACACCGCCGAGAATTCGAGGCCCTTCGCCGCGTGCACCGTCATCAGCTGCACCGCGTCCTGCCCGGCCTGCGCCTGGTTGTCGCCGGCCTCGAGCGATGCGTGCGACAGGAAGCCCGCGAGCGGCGTCATCGTATCGGGGTTCTGTGCCGGGTCGCCGAGCGCGGCCGGGTCGATCACGTCGGCCGCCGCGCCGTCCGGCGCCGCCGCAATTTCCGGCGCGGCGATCGCGCCTGCGCGCAACGGGATCGAGCGCGCCGGCGTGTCGAGGCCGTAGCCTTCCTCGCTGACGAAGGCCGTTGCCGCGTTGACGAGTTCCTGCAAGTTCTCGAGGCGATCCTGGCCTTCGCGCTCGCCCTGGTAGAAATCGGCGAGGCCGCTCGCGCGCACGACGTACTCGACCGTCTCGGGCAGGCTCATCTGCTGCGTGTCGGCACGCATCTTCGCGATCAGGTTCGCGAACGCGCCGAGGCTCGTGCCGGCCTTGCCCGTCACGTACGGAATCGCCGCGGCCATCGCGCAGCCGTACAGGCGCGCCGCGTCGGCGAGCTGCTCGATCGAGCGCGCGCCGATGCCGCGCGTCGGGAAGTTCACGACGCGCGCGAACGCGGTGTCGTCGCTCGGGTTGTCGATCAGGCGCAGGTACGCAAGCGCGTGCTTGACCTCCTGCCGCTCGAAGAAGCGCAGCCCGCCATACACGCGATACGGAATGCCCGCCGTCATCAGCGTGTGCTCGATCGCGCGCGACTGCGCGTTGCTGCGGTACAGGATCGCGATCTCGCTGCGCGCCATCCCGGTGTTGATCAGCGAGCGGATCTCCTCGATGATCCAGCCGGCCTCCTGCGAATCCGTCGTCGCCTCGTACACGCGCACCGGCTCGCCGTGGCCCGCGTCGGTACGCAGGTTCTTGCCGAGCCGGTGCGCGTTGTTCGAGATCAGCTGGTTCGCCGCGTCGAGGATGTTGCCGTGCGACCGGTAGTTCTGCTCGAGCTTGATCAGGTTGCGCACGCGAAACTCGTCCTCGAAGTCGCGCATGTTGCCGACGTTCGCGCCGCGGAACGCATAGATCGACTGATCGTCGTCGCCGACCGCGAAGATCGCGTTCTGGCCCCCGGCGAGCAGCTTCAGCCATGCGTACTGCAACTTGTTGGTATCCTGAAACTCGTCGACGAGGATGTGCCTGAAGCGTGCCTGGTAATGCGCGCGCAGCGGCGGGTTGTACGCGAGCAGTTCGTAGCAGCGCAGCAGCAGCTCCGGAAAATCGACCACGCCTTCGCGCTGGCACTGCTGGTCGTACGCCTGGTAGATTTCAACGAACTTGCGGTTGAAGCTGTCGGTCGCGTCGACCTTGTCGGGCCGCAGCCCCTGCTCCTTCGCATTGTTGATGAAATACTGGACGTTTTTCGGCGGATACTTCTCGTCGTCGATGTTCGAGGCCTTCATCAGCCGCTTGATCGCGGACAGCTGGTCGGCCGTGTCGAGGATCTGGAACGTCTGCGGCAGGCCCGCGTCGCGGTAGTGCGCGCGCAGCATCCGGTTGCACAGGCCGTGGAACGTGCCGATCCACATGCCGCGCGTGTCGATCGGCATCATCGCCGACAGGCGCGCCATCATCTCGCGCGCGGCCTTGTTCGTGAACGTGACGGCGAGCACGGTGACGGGCGACGCATAGCCCTGCTGGATCAGCCACGCGATCCGCGTGATCAGCACGCGGGTCTTGCCGCTGCCCGCCCCTGCTAGGATCAGCGCCGGTTCGTTCGGCAACGTGACGGCGGCGTATTGTTCGGGGTTCAGATTGGCGAGCAGATCGGGCATGGAGCGGCAGCGGACGTGCGTGAGAAAAGCGGACCCGCCATTATAAGTCCGCCGCACGCGATGATCGGACTGCCGCGCGCAATCCCGCTTGCGATCCGCGCGATGCGCCGCCGCGACGGCCGCACGGCACGTCGGCACCGGCCGCGCTGTGACTGGCCGATATAAGAACACTTATAATTGTCAGATTCGGCATAACCGTACTTATATTTTTCAGCAGATTTCCACCATGAGCGACAGCACGCTGGCGAAGAGTTTCGAGCCCCACACCATCGAATCCCAATGGGGGCCGGAGTGGGAAAAACGCGGCTATGCGGCCCCGGCCTTCGATCCGGGCCGCCCCGATTTCGCGATCCAGCTGCCGCCGCCGAACGTCACCGGCACGCTGCACATGGGGCACGCGTTCAACCAGACGATCATGGACGGCCTCACCCGCTATCACCGGATGCTTGGCGAGAACACGCTGTGGGTGCCGGGCACCGACCATGCGGGGATCGCAACCCAGATCGTCGTCGAGCGCCAGCTCGACGCACAGGGCGTGTCGCGCCACGACCTCGGCCGCGAGCAGTTCGTCGAGCGCGTGTGGGAATGGAAGGAACAATCGGGTTCGACGATCACGGGCCAGGTGCGCCGCCTCGGCGCGTCGCCCGACTGGTCGCGCGAATACTTCACGATGGACGACAAGATGTCGGCTGCCGTGCGCGACGTGTTCGTCACGCTCTATGAACAGGGCCTGATCTACCGCGGCAAGCGTCTCGTCAACTGGGATCCGGTGCTGCTGACGGCCGTGTCGGATCTCGAGGTCGCGAGCGAAGAGGAAAACGGCCACCTGTGGCACATCCGCTACCCGCTCGTCGACGGCTCGGGCTCGCTGACCGTCGCGACCACGCGTCCGGAAACGATGCTCGGCGACGTCGCGCTGATGGTCCATCCGGAAGACGAGCGCTACAAGCGCCTGATCGGCCAGTTCGTGAAGCTGCCGCTGACCGACCGCGAGATCCCGGTGATCGCCGACGATTACGTCGACCTCGAGTTCGGCACGGGCGTCGTGAAGGTCACGCCCGCACACGACTTCAACGACTACCAGGTCGGCCTGCGCCACAACCTCGCGCCGATCGAGATCCTGACGCTCGACGCGAAGATCAACGACAACGGCCCCGCGCAATACCGCGGCCTCGACCGCTTCGACGCACGCAAGGCGATCGTCGCCGATCTCGACGCGCAGGGCTTCCTCGAATCCGTGAAGCCGCACAAGCTGATGGTGCCGCGCGGCGACCGCACGGGCGTCGTGATCGAGCCGATGCTGACCGACCAGTGGTTCGTCGCGATGACGAAGCCCGCGCCGGAAGGCACGTTCAACCCCGGCAAGTCGATCACCGACGTGTCGCTCGACGTCGTGCGCAACGGCCAGATCAAGTTCGTGCCGGAAAACTGGACGACCACCTACTACCAGTGGCTCGAGAACATTCAGGACTGGTGCATCTCGCGCCAGCTGTGGTGGGGCCACCAGATCCCCGCGTGGTACGGCGAGAACGGCGAGGTGTTCGTCGCGCGCGACGAGGAAGGCGCGCGCGCGCAGGCCGCCGCGAAGGGCTACACGGGCGCGCTCAAGCGTGACGAGGACGTGCTCGACACGTGGTTCTCGTCGGCGCTCGTGCCGTTTTCGTCGCTCGGCTGGCCGAACGAAACGCCGGAGCTTGAGCACTTCCTGCCGTCGTCGGTGCTCGTCACGGGCTTCGACATCATCTTCTTCTGGGTCGCCCGGATGGTGATGATGACGACCCACTTCACGGGCAAGGTGCCGTTCCACACCGTGTACGTGCACGGCCTCGTGCGCGACGCGGAAGGCCAGAAGATGTCGAAGAGCAAGGGCAACACGCTCGACCCGATCGACATCGTCGACGGCATCGACCTCGAAGCGCTGGTGGCCAAGCGCACGACGGGCCTGATGAACCCGAAGCAGGCCGCGACGATCGAGAAGAAGACCCGCAAGGAATTCCCGGACGGCATCGCCGCATTCGGCACCGACGCGCTGCGCTTCACGATGGCGTCGATGGCGACGCTCGGCCGCAACGTGAACTTCGACCTCGCGCGCTGCGAAGGCTACCGCAACTTCTGCAACAAGCTGTGGAACGCGACGCGCTTCGTGCTGATGAACTGCGAAGGCCACGACTGCGGGCTCGACAAGCCGGAAGCATGCGGCGCGGGCGACTGCGGCCCCGGCGGCTACCTCGACTTCTCGGCGGCCGACCGCTGGATCGTGTCGCTGTTGCAGCGCACCGAGGCCGACATCGCGAAGGGTTTCGCCGATTACCGCTTCGACAACATCGCAAGCAGCATCTACAAGTTCGTCTGGGACGAATACTGCGACTGGTACCTCGAGCTCGCGAAGGTGCAGATCCAGAACGGCACGCCCGAGCAGCAGCGCGCCACGCGCCGCACGCTGTTGCGCGTGCTGGAAACGGTGCTGCGCCTCGCGCACCCGGTCATCCCGTTCATTACCGAAGCGCTGTGGCAGAAGGTCGCGCCGCTCGCAGGCCGTTATCCGCGGGGCTTGGCCGAGGGCGAAGCGTCGCTGATGACGCAGGCGTACCCGGTCGCCGACCTGACGAAGATCGACGAGGCGTCCGAACAATGGGCGGCCGACCTGAAGGCGATCATCGACGCGTGCCGCAACCTGCGCGGCGAGATGAACCTGTCGCCGGCGACGAAGGTGCCGCTGCTCGCTGCGGGCGAAGCCCAGCGCCTGCGCGCGTTCGCACCGTACGTGCAGGCCCTCGCCCGCCTGTCCGACGTGCAGATCCTTGCCGACGAAGCCGCGCTCGACCGGCAAGCGCACGGCGCGCCGATTGCGATCGTCGGCCAGAACAAGCTGGTGCTGAAGGTGGAAATCGACGTCGCGGCCGAACGCGAGCGCCTGTCTAAGGAAGTCGCGCGACTGTCGGGCGAGATCGTGAAGTGCAACGCGAAGCTCGGCAACGAGGCGTTCGTCGCGAAAGCGCCGCCCGCGGTGGTCGAGCAGGAGCAGAAACGGCTGGCCGAGTTCCAGAGCACGCTGGCGAAGCTCAGCGCGCAGCTCGAACGGTTGCCCGCGTAACAAACCGTAAGGTCATTTGCGTTCACTATAATTCGCAAATGACCATAGTCCCGATAGACGAGTCGATTAGAGGAGCAAAGGTTCGATCATGTTGAAAGTCACCAAGGCAGTCTTCCCGGTTGCAGGCCTCGGCACGCGCTTCCTGCCCGCGACGAAGGCCAGCCCGAAGGAAATGCTGCCCGTCGTCGACAAGCCTCTGATCCAGTATGCAGTCGAGGAAGCGATCGCCGCGGGCATCACGGAAATGATCTTCGTCACCGGTCGCAGCAAGCGCGCGATCGAGGACCATTTCGACAAGTCGTACGAGGTCGAGGCCGAGCTCGAGGCACGCGGCAAGGAAAAGCTGCTCGAGCTGGTGCGCAGCATCAAGCCGAGCCACGTCGACTGCTTCTACGTGCGCCAGCCGGAAGCGCTCGGCCTCGGCCACGCGGTGCTGTGCGCGGAGAAGCTCGTCGCGGACAACCCGTTCGCGGTGATCCTCGCCGACGACCTGCTGGACGGCAACCCGCCCGTGATGAAGCAGATGGTCGACGTGTTCGACCACTATCACAGCTCGGTGATCGGCGTCGAAGAGATCCCGCCGTCGGAGACGAAGTCGTACGGCATCGTCGACGGCAAGGAGTGGGAAGAATCGATCATCAAGATGTCGGCGATCATCGAGAAGCCGGCGCCCGAAGTCGCGCCGTCGAACCTCGGCGTGGTCGGCCGCTACATCCTGAAGCCGCGGATCTTCGAACACCTGCGCGCGCTGAAGCCCGGCGCGGGCGGTGAGCTGCAGCTGACGGACGCGATCCAGGCGTTGCTTGCCGACGAGCAGGTGCTGGCCTACAAGTACAACGGTACGCGCTACGACTGCGGCAGCAAGCTCGGCTACCTGAAGGCCACCGTCGAATTCGCGCTGCGCCACCCCGAAGTCGCGGCGGATTTCGAGGAATACCTGCGTACGCGCGGCGGCGAAGCGCCCGCTGCCTGATTGCAATCGTGACGGCCGGAGCCCGCGGCATCGCGGGCCCCGGCCGCGCCGCTGCGCTCAGTGCGCGGCGGCCGGCTTCACCGAGACGACGCCCGGCATCCCGCCCGCGTCGTCTTTTTTCGTCTTCACGAGCCAGCCCTCGCCCGCCTCGAACGGCAGCTTCGCGAGCGCGCTCTTCACGAGCGCCGGCGCCGCCTGCTGCGTACCCGGCTCGCGGTCGCGCAGTGCCGCCGACACGCGGTAGACATCGGCGCCCGACTTCGCGTCGACGAAACGCAGCGTCAGCACGTGGCGATAGACCTTGCCGGCGAACGGCAGCCCGAACGGCGCCGGCCCGTCGACCGCGACGCACGCGCTGCTCGCGCCGCCGCACTGCTCGGCCGAGGCCGCGACCGCGGCAGCCTGCGTCGCATAGGCGATCGACAGCCGGTAGCGCGCATCCTTGAGCGGCTGCGCGTCGAACCCGCGGCGCGCGAGCTCGTCGTGCACGAGCGTCTCGATCCGCTGGTATTCCGCATCGCCCGCCTGCGCGTCGGTGCGCGCAAACCCGTAGCCGTGCGCGCCCGACGCGAACGCGTCCGGCTGCCCGACTGCGCTCACGCCGGCCGTCATGCCGGCACAGCCCGTCAACAGCGCCGCCGCGAGCGCGGCCGCCGTCCATTCGATTTTCATGACATTCCCCAAATGCTTGCCGCCGCGCCCGGCCCTGTCAGGCCGGCGGCTCGTCGATCGCGGGCAGCGCCACCGTCACCGCGGTGCCGACGCCCACTTCGCTGTCGACCGCCACGCTGCCGCCATGGCGCGTGACGACCGTCTTCACGAATGCCATGCCGAGCCCCGACCCGGAAATCTCGGGCCGCTCGCCGGCGTGGAACCGCTTGAAACGTTCGAACAGATGCCGCTGGTCCTCCGGCGAAATACCGTACCCGTGATCGCGAATCGTACAGAACATCCGCTTCGACGCGTGCTCGACTGCGAGCGTACACGTGATCACCGTATCGGTCGGACTGTACTTGACCGCGTTGTTCAGCAGGTTCACGAACGCGCGCGTGATCAGCGAACGGTCCGCGCGCACCCAGCTCATTTCGGCGCCGACATCGGTATCGATGCGGATGCGCTTCGCCTGCGCCTGCGGCCACACCTCGTCGCACGCATCGATCAGCACGTCGACGAAACTCGTCGCCTCGAGCTGGTATGTCTGCGATTCCGCCCGCGCGAGCTGCACGAACTCGTCGGCAAGCGACAGCGCGCGGTGCGCATAGCGCTCGATGCGCGCGAGCAGCCCGCGCATCGCATCGGATTCGGCGCGCTGCCGCTCGATCTCGACGAGCGCGAGGATCGACGATTGCGGCGAGCGCATGTCGTGCGACAGCAGGTGCAGCGCCTCCTCGCGCTGGCGCTCGGCCGCATGCAGTTCCGTCACGTCGACGAGACCGGCGATCCAGCCCGTCGCGCGGCCCTGCGCGTTCGTGCACGGCGCATAGCGTAGCAGATGATCGAGGCCGTCGCGATCGCGCACCTCGATGCCGCGCGCCATCGCGTCGTGTTCCGCCTCGAGCGTCGGGTCGAGCGCGGCCGGCCAGTGCTGGCGGATCTCGGCGTCGTGCTCGGCATTGCCTTCGACGGTCTTGACGAACGTCAGCTCGCCGAGCGCGCTGCGCAGCGGGCGCCCTTCCGGCAACGGCAACGCGAGCCGCGACCCGTACCGTTTCGCCGCATGGTTCGCGATCAGCACGGTGCCGGCGAGGTCGGTGACGAAGATCGGCTCGGGCATGCTGTCGAGGCTGTCCCACACGAAGCGCTTCATGTCCTGCACGCGCTGCGCCGCCTGCGCCATCAGCGCCATCTGCCGTTCGAGCGCGTCGCCGCCGACGCTGCGCGTGCGCGGCGCCTCCGGCAGCAGGTGCGGCTCGTCCGCGAGCCGCTGCAGTTCGCGGCGCAGGTACGACATCGTCATCTCGAGCCGGCGCCAGTTCCAGATCGGATACACGGCAATCAGCCCGAAGATCGCGGGCGCGGGCGACAGCCACAACCGCGCTTCGTACAGCAGCGCCGCGCTCGCGATCACGGACAGCCCCGCGAGACTCAGCGTCAGCAGCAGCGCGCGCCACGGCGACAGCATCAGGAAGCCCGCGAGCAGCACCGCGAGCGGCAGCAGCGACACGGCGAACAGCCCCGCGCGCGACACCGGCGAGATCGCGCGGCCGGTCGTCAGCATGTCGAGCACGCTCGCGTGGATGTAGACTCCCGCGAGCGGGCCGAAATCGCCGGAAACGGGTGTCGCGAACCGGTCGTACAGGCCCGACGCGGTCACGCCGACGACGACGATCTTGCCGCGCAGCGCGTCCGGCTTCACGCGCCCTTCGAGCACGTCGTCGAACGACAGCGTCGGATAGGCCGGCGTGTTGCGGTTGAACGGGATCAGGTAGCGGCCATCGCCGCTCGCGTCGCGCGCGACGTCGCGCGCGCGCGCGTCCGGTGCGCCGCCCGCCGGATGCAGCTTGCCGGCCGCGATCGACTCGAACACGGGCACCGTCAGCTGCGGCCAGCGCACGCGGCCGTCGCTTTCGAACAGCGCGACGCTGCGCACGATGCCGTCGGGGTCGACTTCGAGATTGATGTGGCCGAGGCCCGCCGCACGCGCCGCGAGCGCGGGCACCGGCGGATCGACGATGCGTGTGCCGTCCGGGCGCTCCGGGCTCAGCAGGATCGGCAGGAAGGTCGGCACGCGGCCGAGCCCGTCCGCGAACGTGCGGTCGTCCGGCGACGGCTCCGTGAACAGCACGTCGTAGACGACGGCGGCCGGCTGCGCGCGCGCTAGCGTGTCGAGCAGCCGCGCATGGACGCTGCGCGGCCATGGCCAGCGGCCGAGCGTCTGGACGCTCGGGTTGTCGATGTCGACGACGACGATGTCGGGCGACAGCGGGAGGCTGCGCAGCATCAGGAGCCGATCGTAGATCAGCCCGTCGACGCTGGCCGCCACGCGGCCGAGCGCGCTCGCGAAGATCACCGCGATCCCGAGACAGCCGATCGCGATCCATTCGATCAGGAAGCGGCGGCCGAGCCGCCGCCGCGGGGACACGGATTCGGGTTTCATGCGCCGCGGGTCAGCGCGACAGCGTGAACGCGCTGACCGGACTCGTCTTCTGGTAGAACTTGCCGCCGTCGAATTCCTCGACGGTCACCGCCCAAAAGTACTCGCCGGGCGGCAGATGCGCGACGTTGATCGTGCGTGCCTGCAGGCCGACCTGGTCGACGATCGGTGCGCTCAGGTCCTTCGACTTCGACAGCACGAACCGGTAGCGCGCGCTCGCGCCCGCGCCGTTCGGCGACCAGCGGAACACGTAGCCGCCCTCGCCGGGCCCGGCGCTCGCGTCGAGGCCCATCTGGCGCCGTTCGAATGCATAGGTGCGCGGCAGGCCTTCGAGACCGTTGTCGTCGATCGCGGCGATCCGGACGAAGTGGTTGCCGTTCGGCACGCCGTGGAACACCGCGCGCGGCGTGTCGGTGCGCGTCTCGCTGAACAGGTCGAGCAGCCCGGCGTCGTGCGCGAGCTGCACGCGGTACGCATGCGCGCGCGGAAGCGGCGCGAGATCGAACGCGACGTCCGGCTCGTCCTGCACCTTGTCGGGATGCTCGAGCGCCGGCGGCGGCAGCAGCGGCACGGGCGCGCCGACCGAGCCGGACGTCGTCGCCACGCTGCCGTAGTTCGCGTGCACGAGCGTCGTATCCGCCGGACGCCGGTTGCCCGCGACGCCCACCGCGCCGTCGAGCACCTCGACGCGCGTCGTTGCGTTGCCGGCGGCGTCGTAGTTGACGCGGAAGCGCGTGCCGCGCACGCCGGCCACGACCGACGGCGAGCGGATCTGGAAGCGGTCGTCGCGTTTCTTCAGATGCGTGACTTCGCTGTCGACCGAGCCGCGCGTCAGCTCGAACTGGCGGTCGAGCGTGCCCGTCAGCACGGTGCGGCGCAGCGTCTTCAGGTCGAGCTGGCTGTCGGGCGGCAGGCTCATGTGCGTGCCGTCGGCCAGCTCGAGCGTGACGAAGCCGTTCGCGCCGGTGCGCACACGGTCGCCTTCGGCCAGCGTCGCGTCGGCCGCAAGCGGCGCGAAAGCGTCGCCCGACGCACGCTCGGCGGGCCCCTGCACGGCCACCACGCGCGCGGTCAGCCGCTCCTTGCGCAGCCGCGCGACCGGAAGCTTCAGCGCGATGCCCGGCTGCAGGTGCTTCGGCGCCGGCACGCCGTTCAGCTGCTGCAGAATCTGCCAGTCTTCCGGGCCCTGAAGATAGCGCTCGGCGACGTCGTACAGCGTGTCGCCCCCGCGCGTCGTGTAGATGACCGTCTTGCCCGCCGCGTTGCCGGCCGGCGGCGCGGCGACCGCCTGCTGGACCGCGAAGGCGGCGGCGATCACGCACGCCGCCCGCAGCCCCGCCGCACGCCATCCGCGTTGCGTGATCGACATGGTCACTCCGGTTCTCCCTGGCCGACCCGTTCGAGCCGGTAGCCGTAGCCGTAGATCGGTGCGAGGCGATAGCCGTTCTCCGGCCGCAGGCCGAGCTTCGTGCGCAGCATCGAGATGTGCGTATCCATCGTGCGCGACGGAATGTCGGTGGCCTGCTTCCAGACGAGATCGAGAATGTGCGCGCGCGACAGCGGCCGGTCGAGATGCTGGAACAGCAGCAGCGCGAGCTCGAATTCCTTCTGCGTGAGGCTCACCGGCTTGTCGCCGACGTACGCCTGCTTCAGGTTGACGTCGAAGCGGAACTGGTCGAATTCACGCACCGCCGCCTCGGCGTTGACCGGGTATGCACGGCGCAGCAGCGAGCCGATGCGCGCGCGCAGGATCGGACCGGACACGGGCTTGACGACGTAGTCGTCGGCGCCGGCATTGAGGATCTGCGTGATCCCCGCTTCGTCGTCGCGGCTCGTCATGAAGATGATCGGCAGGCTGTGCTCGGTCTGATTCGCGCGCACCCACTTCAGCACTTCCTCGCCGGACATGTCGGGCACGTTCCAGTCGAGCACGAGCAGATCGAACGTTTCGCGCTGCAAACGCTTCTTCAGCGCCTTGCCTTCCTTGAAGGCGTAGCACGTATGGCCCGCGGCCGTCAGCGTTTGACTGACGAAGTCCGTCTGGGCCGGATCGTCATCCAGTACAGCAATTCTCATAGCACCCCGCAAAACGAAATCCAGTCGTCCAGTTCGGCCCCTCGCACCCGCACGCGCGACGCTCATGCGGAGGTTCCGGCAAATATCTCAAAAACGGGGCGCGGACGAATCGGCGATTTCATCATAGTAGTATGAAATTCGCCAAGGATTTGCGCGGACTACGGTCCTTTCTTCGAATAATCCTTCTTGCAGCGCTGCCGGCACGCCTATTCGGCGGGCCCGGCCCACGCGTTCAGATCGCCGGCCGGCGCAGCCTGCCGCAGCACCCACTGCAGCCGGCCGCGCACCCGTTCCCACGCAGCGGCGGCATAGTCTGGCTGATTCGCCGCCCACGCATGAGCCAGGTCGAACACGCGTTCGACGGTGGCCCCGCAATGCGTGAGGCCCGGCCCCCCGTCCGGTGCGGCTTCGCGCAGCCATTCGGCGAGCCACGGCATGTCCGCCGCGGCAGAATCGGCATAGGCTTCCAGCGCGGCGCGCGCGTGACGATCCCGTTGCGGGTCGAGCTCGATACGGCTCAACCCCGGGCTCACCCCCCGTGTACGCGCAAGCGCCGTGCGTTCCGCTGCGGACGGACTTCGAATGGTCCCTGGTCTGAAGGACATGTCCTTTCCCCGTTGTACGACGGCAGCGTCAGGCAGGGCCCCCGTGCCCGCCTCGAATCGACGTACCGTGGCCGGTGCGTGCGTCGAGCGCGGACGACCGGCCGGGTCAGTATACGCAGCCGGCGGCGAAGCGAGGTTCAAGAATTGTCAGAGGCGCGGCGGCGCGGAACCGGGCGGCGGCCGCGCCGGGATGCGCCGCGGGACGGCGCAAGGCACTCGCCGTCAGCGGCGGCGCATCAGGAACACGAAGGTCTTGTCCTGCGTCGACGATTCGACGATCTCGTTGCCCGTCTGTTTCGCGAATGCGGCGAAATCGCGCTGCGAGCCGGGATCGGTCGCGAGCACCTTGAGAATCTGCCCGCTTTCCATGTCCGCAAGCGCTTTCTTCGCGCGCAGGATCGGCAGCGGGCAATTGAGCCCGCGCGCGTCCACTTCCTTGTGAATCTGCATCGACTGTCGACCTTCGAAAGACGCGCCGCACGCGGCGCTGGAGGAAGCGGCAATTTTACCGCAGCCCCGCCGCGTCTGCGTTGCCTCAGCGCTGACGCCCGGCGCGGACCGTCAGGTCGTCGCCTTGGTATCGCGCGAACCGTCGGGCGTCGTCGGCAGATAGGACAGCTCGAGCCGATAGGCCAGTGCGACGAACAGGCTCTGCGCGAGGCCCATCGTCGCCGTCAGCGCGCGGAACCCGAACGTCGCACTGTCCTGCACGACGAGCGTCGCTTCGGCGTCGCGCGCGAGCGGGCTCATGCGGCTGTCGGTGATCGCGATCACGCGCGCGCCGCGCTGCGCGGCCTGCTGCGCGACCTGCACCGTCTCTTCCGCGTACGGCATGAACGAAATCGCGATCAGCACGTCGCCGGCCCGCACCGAGCGGATCTGCCCGAGCTGCATGCTGCCCAGCACGCTGAACAGGCCGACGCGCTTGTCGGTGTGCTGCAGCGCGTAATCCAGGGACACGGCAATCGGAAACGCGCGCCGGGAGCCCGCAATCCAGATTGCCTGGGTATCGGCGAGCATGTCGACGGTCTGCGCGAACGCTTTCGGATCCAGCGTCTGGTGAAGCTGCTGCATGCCGGCGATGCTGCCCTTGATGAACTCGCCGACGATCTGCTCGGGCTGCAGGCTCGACGAGCCCGATTCGATCACGTCGCGCAGACGCAGGTTGTATGCGCGACCGGGCGCGATCTGCTGCGCGAGCCCGTCGCGGAACAGCCGCTGCATCTCGGAAAAACCCGAGAAGCCGAAGTGCTTCGCGAAGCGCACCACCGCGGACGGCTGCACGCCGCACTGCTCGGCGAGCGACTGGATGCCTTCGAGGCCAAGCTGGTCCCGCTGCGTCTCGACGTGACGGGCGATCACCTTGAGGCGATTGCTCAGCCCGTCGTATTCCTGCGTCAGACGCTGCAGGAATTGCTCGACGGTGGCGGGAGGATTCTGGGATGGACTCATCGGATGGCGCGAAGTTGACGGTCCCGGCACTCGCCTGCTGCGGCGGAGGACCCGGCCCGGTCGTAGAGAGCATCCACTGGAATGTCGGCGCAACCGGCCTGCTGCGGATCGCGTAGGCGCCGACGGGGCCGTCGCCCGTCGGCACAATCGCCCGGCGCTGCTGCGCGGGCATTCGGAGGCAGGCTGACCCGCCTCCCCGCTCAACGCATGCCGCCGCTGGCCCGGACGAGTTCGCCGGTCATCCAGCGCGCGTCGTCCGATGCGAGAAAGACGGCAATGGACGCGATGTCGTCCGGCTGCCCCACGCGGCCCAGCGGCGTCTGGCTGACCGAAGACGACTCGAGCTCGGAGCCGATGACCCCCGCGCTGTGCGTGCCCTCGGTGACCACCACGCCCGGGTTGATCGCGTTCACGCGGATCTGCCTCGGCCCGAGTTCGCGCGCGAGCACGCCGGTGATCGCGTCCACGGCGCCCTTCGTGCCGCTGTAGACCGCGCTGGCCGGCGGCGTGATGGTGGTCACCACCGAGCTGATGTTGATGATGCTCGCGCCTTCGCCGAGGTGCTTCACGGCGGCCTGCGTCGTCAGCAGCACGCCCAGCACGTTCGTGTCGAACTGCCTGCGGAAATGCTCCTCCGTGATCGCTTCGATCGGCGCGAATTCGTACACGCCTGAATTGTTGACGAGGATGTCGAGGCGGCCATACGTTTCGACGGCCGTCTCGACGATGCGCTGCGCATCGGCTGCCTTCGACACGTCGCCGCCGACGGCGATCGCGTTGCCGCCGGCTTCGGCAATCGCGCTCACGACGGCTTCCGCGCCGGCCTTGCTGCTCGCATAGTTGACGACGACCGACGCCCCTTCAGCGGCGAGCGCCTTTGCAATCGCCGCACCGATACCCTTCGAACCGCCCGTCACGACCGCTACCTTGCCTGCAAGCTTGCTCATGATTTCCATCCTCAATTCGATATCGCATGATGAATCGGACCGGCTGTCCTGCCGCAGCAAGCAGCCGACGATCATGGAAATCTAGGCGCTTCATCGGCGTTGATAAAGCGGCTCGGGACGAATTGAGTTGCGGGACCAGCCGAATAATCGTCAAGCGCGCGCCTGAGCCCGCACTTAGCCCGCACTTAGCCCGCACTCAACCACACGTCGGCCACCTCCCCGCCCACGCCTTCGAGCGCGCCGTCGTATACGATCTGTCCCCGCCCCATCACCGCGGCCCGCCGCGTCAGCCGCGGCGCGAGTAACAGCCGCTGTTCGATCAGCACGATCGCGACGCCGTCCGCCTGCAGTCCTGCAAGACAAGCGCCGACCTCGTCGACCGCGAGCGGCGCGAGCCCTTCCGCAGGCTCGTCGACGATCAGCACGCGCGGCTTGCCGGCGAGCGCCCGCACCAGTGCGAGCACCTGCTGCTCGCCGCCGGACAGATGGCCGGCCTTCACGTCCGCGCGTGCGGCGAGCAGCGGAAAACGCGCGAACAGCCGGTCGAGCGCGGCGCGCGCCGCCGCACCGCTCGACCCGCGCAAACCGAGCAGCAGGTTGTCGCGCACGTTCAGCAACGGAAACACGTCGCGGCTCTCGGCGACATACGCTATACCGTGCCGTGCGATCTCGAAGGTCCGCGCGCCCGCGCATTCGACGCCGGCGATCCGCACCGAACCGGCGGTGCGCACGAGCCCCATCACCGCCTTCGCGAGCGTCGAGCGTCCCGAGCCGTTGCGTCCGAGCAGCGCGAGCGTTTCGCCCGGCGCCAGCGCGAGGTCGACGCCGTCGAGCACGGGCTGCATCCCGTACCACGCGCGCAGGCCACGGAGCTCGAGCAGCGTGCTCATGCGGCTCCCTCGCCGAGATAGGCCGCGCGCACGGCCGGATCGGCGCGAATCGCATCCGGCGCGCCGGTCGCGACCACCGCGCCCCGTACGAGCACCGTGATCCGCTCGGCAAAGCCGAACACCGTATCCATGTCGTGCTCGATCATCAGCACCGTGCGGCCCCGCGTCGTCGTACGGATCAGCTCGATCATCCGCGCGGCCTGCGCGCGGTTCATGCCGGCCGTCGGCTCGTCGAGCAGCAGCGTGCGCGCGCCACTCGCGAGTGCGATGCCGAGATCGAGCGCGCGCTGCTCCGCATAGCCGAGCGCGGCGGCCGGCGTGTCGCGGCACGCGTCGAGGCCGACATCGCGCAGCACCTGCGCAGCGACGCGGTCGACCGACGCGGATTCGCGCAGTCGGTTCCACCAGCGCCGCCGCTCGGCCGGCGCATGCAGCGCCGCGCAGCGCAGGTTGTCGAATACGCTGAGGCGCGCGAACGCGCTCGTCTGCTGGAAGCTGCGGCCGATGCCGAGCCGGCTCGCGGCAACGGGCCCGCGCCCGCGCAGTTCGACGCCGTGCAGCACGACGCGTCCGCGCGTCGGCCGCACGGCGCCCGCGATCACGTTGAAAAGCGTCGACTTGCCCGCGCCGTTCGGTCCGATCAGCGCATGGCGCTCGCCAGCCGCGACGCACAGCTCGACGCCGTCGAGCACCGTCTGCGCGCCGAAGCGCTGTGTGACGCCGTGCAAGAAAACCGCGTTGCCGTTCATCGCGCGCCTCCGTGCGATTCGCCTGCGATCCGGCGTCGCCAGCGCCACAACAGCAGGCCGGCGACGGCTGCCGCGCCGGCCAGCGCCCAGCCGAGCGGCGCGCCGGCATCGACGCGCCACGAGCGGAACGCGGCCGATGTGCCGTCGTCCTGTGCGAAGCGCCACGCGTAGCCGAGTTCCGCCGCACCGACGATTGCGACGCCCCAGCACAGCCACGCGGCGACACCGGCCAGCATCCGCCGCCGCTCCGGCGCCGGCGCGCCGGGCCGCAGCGCCGCGCCGAGTGCCGCCGCGATGCCCGCGAGCCCGCGCGGCGCGGCAACCACGACGACGACGAACAGCAGCCCCAGATACAGCGCCCACGCCCGCGATACGCCCGCGACCGCGACGCTCAGCGCCGTCAGCGCGGCCGCGCCCGCCGCCGGCCCGAAGAACGAGCCCGTGCCGCCGATCACCGCGGCGATCAGCACGGTTGCCGAACGGGACATCGCGACGCTGTCGGGCGTCGCGAGCTCGATGTCGATCAGCGTCAGCGTGCCGGCGACGCCCGCGAAGAACGACGCGCACGTGACCATCGCGAGCCGCACGCGGCGCGGATCGGTGCCGAGCGCGGCAACCCGCGCCGGGTTGTCGCGCACCGCGTTCGCGAGTCGTGCGAACGGCGTGCGCGTCAGCGCGCGCATCGCGAACGCGCAGACGAAACACCAGACGGCAATCACCGCATACGCATGCGCCGGCGTGCCGAACTGCCAGCCGCCGAACGGCGTGCCGCTCGCCCGGTCGATCGGCACGCCGCCGATGCCGCCGAACCACGCGGGCACACTCCACGCGGCGGCCGCGACGCACTCGCCAAGGCCGAGCGTGATCATCGCAAACGCGGTGCCCGCACGGCGCGTCGCGAGCACGCCGAACAGCAGGCCGAATGCGGCGCCCGCCGCGCCGCCGACGAGCGGCAACAGCGGCAGCGGGCCACCGAAGCGGTTGAACCAGTGCGCGGCCGCGAACGCGCCGAGGCCCGCGAACGCTGCATGACCGAACGACAGCAGGCCGGTCGTGCCGAGCTGCAGGTTGTACGACAGGGCAAGCACGACGAGCGCGGCCGTCTGCGCGAGATAGCCGAGCATCGCGCCGTGCGGCCACAGCCACGCGGGCAGCACGAGACAGCCGGCGAACAGCGCCCAGCGCAGGACCTCCGGATGCGCGCGGCTACGCATCGGCACGCTCGCCGAACAGTCCGCGCGGACGCACGACCAGCACCGCGACGAGCAGCAGGTAAGGAACGAGCGGCGCGAGTTGCGCGACCGTCACCGCGGCGACGCTGTCGGGCAGCGCGACACCGGCCCACTGCGCGACGTCGCGCAGCGACGTGTCGCTCGCGGCCGCGAAGGTTTGCGCGAAGCCGACCGCGAGCGATGCGGCGAACGCACCGCCGAGCGAGCCGAGCCCGCCGATCACGACAATCGCGAACACGATCGAACCGACCGTCTCGGCGAGCGCGGGCTCGATCACCGCGAGCGGCGCGCCGATCACGCCGGCCAGCGCCGCGAGCGCGGTGCCGGCGCCGAACAGCCCCGTCATCAGGCGCGGCACGTCGTAGCCGAGCGTCTCGACGGCCGCACGATGCGTGAGCGCCGCGCGCACGACGAGGCCGATGCGCGACGCGCGCAGCAGCCCGGCCAGCGCGATCAGCATCGCGGCGGACATCGTCATCATGAACAGCCGGTAGCGCGGCAGCGCGAGGCCGACGACCGTCACCGGCGCGCCGTCGAACAGCGGCGGCACCGGCGCTGCCAGCGGCGCGAGGCCCCAGACGAGCTTTGCGCCCTCGCCGATCAGGTACGCGAGACCGAATGTCAGCAGCAGCTCGCTCACGTGGCCGCGCGCCTGCACGCGGCGCAGCAGCGTGCGCTCGCAGGCCGCGCCCGCGAGGCCGACCAGCAGCGGCGCGAGCACGAGCGCCGGCCAGAAGCCGAGCCGCGCGGCGATGCTGTAGCCGACATACGCGCCGAGCATGTAGAAGCTCGCGTGCGCGAAGTTGAGCACGCCCTGCACGCTGAAGATCAGCGTGAGGCCCGCCGACAGCATGAACAGCAGCAAGCCGTAGCTGAGGCCGTTGAACGCCTGGATCGCGAACGCCTGCACCGCGCGTGCCGTCAGGCGGCGAGCGGATCGAGCGCCGCGCGCAACGCGTCGGGCAGCGGCACGGGCCGGCGCGTGTCGCGGTCGACGTACACGTGCACGAAATGGCCCTGCGCGGCCGGTGCCGCGTCGCCTTGCGCGAACAGCCCGATCTCGTAGCGCACGCTCGACGTGCCGAGCTTCGCGACGCGCAGCCCCGCGTCGACCGCCTGCGGGAACACGAGCGGCGCGAAGTAGTTGCACTGCGTCTCGACGACGAGCCCGATCGTCCGCGCGTGCTCGATGTCGAGCACGCCGGCGCGGATCAGGTATTCGTTCACGACCGTGTCGAAGTAGCTGTAGTAGACGACGTTGTTCACGTGCCCGTAGACGTCGTTGTCCATCCAGCGGGTCGTGATCGGCAGGAAGTGGCGATAGGCGTCGCGGGAACGCGCCTGCGGCTTGTCGGACATGGCGGTGGAGATGGCGGTCAGGTCGATGGAAGGAAAGCGCGGCAGCCGTGCGGCGCGGCGAAACGGCGGGCGGCGTGTTGCCTGCGCGCGGGCGGCTTCCGCATCGCGATCGCTCGCGGCACGGCGCATGCGGCTGCGCGGGCGACCGGCCCCGTCACTGCCCCGGCCGGTCGACGAACTGGAAATCGAGGCCGCGCGCGCGCATCCAGTCGGCGAGCGCATAGCCGGTGCCGGCGCGCCACGGGCGCAGCATCGGCGGATCGACGAGCCGGTATTCGAGCAGCTCCGGCGACAGCGCGACCGTGCCCGACGCGCGCACGTGGTACGCGATGATCAGTTCGTTCTTGCGGATGAATTCGTAGACGCCGACGAGCGAGATCTGCTCGGCCGTCAGCGCGGTTTCCTCCCGCAGTTCGCGCGCGATGCCGTCCTCGGGCGTCTCGCCGCGCTCGAGGAACCCGGTGATCAGCGCGAACATCCCTTCCGGCCACGCGGCGTTGCGGGCCAGCAGGATCTTGCCGTCGATCTCGACGATCGCGGCGACGACGGGCAGCGGGTTGTTCCAGTGGACGTAGCCGCAGGTGTCGTCAGGACAGGCCTGGCGGATGCGGCCGCCCTCCTCGGCAGGATCGGCACGCTCGATCAGCGGGCGCGCGCAGCGCGGGCAGAAGCGGTAGTCGGCGAGAGTCATCGATGGGGGCATGGCGGACGCCGGGATGCGCCCCACTGGCGGCCCGCACGCCCGCTCGGCGCGGGAAAGGTTTCATTCTAGCGAGTTTGCACGCGGCTGGCCGCCCTGCTGCAGGCTGGCGCAGACCTGGCCGACGATGGTATTCGACACGGATACGCGAGAAGCGGCAGATGCACTCGGTACCCGGCGCGATGGCGACTGACTGCGGCAAAGGCCGGCTGCCTCCAACGATTTGCCGGTCAATCCCTGCATCACCAAAAGAAGCGGCTCTTCACGAATCAACGTGAAGAGCCGATGAAAGATCCAGCTTCGATCCGGCACGCGCCGGCGATGGCATGCGTGCGCCATCGCCGGCCCGGTGCCGATCCGAAGCCTTCATGCCGTGAAGTGCTCCGGGCGACAGGCGGGTCCTCGGCGAACGAGCACCCGCCTCCCGAAACGAGTCCGGTCAGTCGCGGATTTGGCCGAAATTGCGGCCCGCGAGCGAGACTGCCGCAGCGCTTCCGGTCACGCTGTTGCCGCGCATCCAGCCGAAGTTGATGCCGGCGAGGCCGCCATACAAGTGGCCGTAGCCGGCCGTGTAGGCGATGCGGCCGCTTGCCGACGAGCGCTCGACGGTGCCGAAGTTGCCGCCCGCCACACCGCCCAGCCAGGCGTTGCGCCCGCCGGACACCGTGCCCGACGCTGACGACGACGCGATGATGCCGTCGTTTTCGCCGACCAGACCGCCGACCGCACCATGATCGCCACCCGTGGCCGAACCGCTGGCACTGGACGCCTGGATCGACGCGCCCATCGCGTTTTCGCCGACCAGGCCGCCGACGCGGCCTTCGAAGCCCGCGACGGCGTCACCCGACGCACGCGACGACGACACGCTGCCGCGATTCAGCCCGACCAGGCCGCCGGCCTTGCCCGCCCCCGCAACGGTAACGGCCCCGTTCGCGCCGGAGTCCGCCACGTTGCCCGCATTGTGGCCGACGAGCCCGCCCGCGACGCCGTTCGAGCCGGCCGAAACGTTGCCGGTCGCCGTGGATGCAACCACGGTGTCATGGTTTTCACCGACGAGACCGCCCGCGATGCTCGCTGCGCCGGTCGTCACCCGGCCCGATGCATCGGACGACTCCACGCGGCCGACGTTGACGCCGACCAGGCCGCCGGCCTTCGTACCGTCGCGCCCGCCCACTTTGCCATGCGCGTGCGACGCGACCACCTCGCCCGTGCTCGCGTTGTTGCCGACCAGCCCGCCCAGCACGCTGCCGGTGTCTGCGTCGACGCTGCCGTTTGCCGTCGATGCATCCACGATGCCCGCGTTGTGCCCGGCGAGCCCGCCTGCCGCCGCAGCGCTGCCAGCCTTGACGCCGCCGTTCGCCGTCGAGGCCAGGATCGTCCCGCGGTTGGTGCCGGCAAGCCCGCCGACCGCGCCCGACACGCCTGCAACGACATTGCCGCTCGCCGTCGACGCGTCGACCTTGCCGAGGTTGTCCCCAACCAGGCCGCCGGCAAAGCCGTTATTGCCCACGGTCACGCTGCCGCTTGCATCGGATGCTTCGATCGACGCGCCGTTATGGCCGACGAGACCGCCTGCCGTGGCCGAATGATTGGCCCGCACGTTCGCGCTCGCCGACGACGCCTTGACGACGCCCGATTCGTTGACGCCGACGAGCCCGCCGACGCGTGCGCCGCTGGCCTGGGCGCTGATGCTGCCCGCAGCCGTCGACGTCGAGATGACGCCCCGGTTGAGACCGACCACGCCGCCGGTGCCGCCGGTCGACTGGCTGACGACGTGGACATCGGCGCGGCTGTTGCTGATGGTCGCCTGGCCGCGATCCGGCCAGATGAAGGTGACGTTTTCGCCCACCAGACCGCCGACCTGCATCGCATCCTTGCCGCCTTCGACACGACCCGAAACCGACGCGCGATCGATCGTGCCGCTCAGGTTGCTGCCCACCAGGCCGCCGACGATCGCGCGGCCGCTGCCGCTCACCACGACGTCCTTCGCGTTCACGTTCGAAATATCGCCCGTGTTGTAGCCGGCCAAGGCACCGACGCTGACGGGCGAGTAGCCGGCCGGCACGGATACCTTCGTCGTGATTCTCTGCAGCCCGAGGTTCGCGATTCGGCCGTGGTTGACCGCGAACAATCCGACCACCGACGAGCCGGGGTTCGAAACCGACAGGTTGCCGACGGTATTGCCCAGACCGTCGAACACGCCTTCGAAAGACTGCCTGCTGCCTCCGATGCTGCGGAATTGCGCGCCCTTGCCGTCGATCGCGTTACCCAGCACGTAGCGACCGTTCAGGTTCCCGTCCACGTTGCGCAGACCCGCCAGATCGTGGATCACCTGGTATGCGTCGCCGTTCGCCGAGAACGACGCGTTCCGGCCCGACAGCGTGACCGCGGCACTGTCATTCGTCAGCGTATGGCCGCTGCCCGAGTTCAGTGCGAGGCGCGCGTTTTCACCCGTCAATGCCAGCTTGCTGGCGAGGCGAATGCCATCCGCCGCGTTCACCGTCACGCCTGCGTTCGCGCCGCTCGCCGCCACCGACTGCTTCATGTCGACGCTGCCCTTCTGCGACGTCAGCGTCAGCGCGTGATCGCTCGTCCAGTTCACCGCGTCGCCCACCGTCAGGTCGCCCGACGTGTTGGTCAGTGCAACATTCGTCGTGCCCAGCGTGCGCGACAGCGTCGCCGCACCCATCGCGCCGTCAGCATCGTTGACGTTCGCGTTGGCTGCCTCGATCGTCCACGTGCCCGAGCGACCCGATGCGCTGCGCGTATCCACCTGCGCATCGGTCGACACCGCCACCTGCTCGCCGCGCGTCGTCACCGACCCGCCCGCCGCGTTCAACTTCCCGCCAACCTGCACCTGAGCGCCGTCCAGCACGATCTTCCCGTCCTGTGCGTTCAGCCCCTGCGCTTCGATCGTCCCGCTGTTGTTCACCACCGCGTTCAGCAGGTTCCCCGCCGCGCGCGCCGTAATCAGCACCTCGCCGTCGTCCGCCGTCAGCAACCCGCCGTTATGCGCCTGCGCGTCCATCGCGCCGCCTTCAACCTGCAGGGTCAGCAGACCGTCGCCGTCGAAGTTCACGTTGAACGCATTCCCCGCGCCCAGCGCCACTCGGCCCGCTTGCGCCCGAATCACGCCCGTGTTCGACACCCGCGCGCCCAGCAGCGCCACGCTGCCGCGTTCCGCCGCCGTGATCGTCCCCGCGTTCTCCACCGACTGAGCCGATGCGCCCGAGAAACGATACGTGCCCGCCAGGAAGTCCGCGTCCGACACGTTCTTCGTCGATGCCACCAGCCCGCCCACGTTCACCTGTGCGCCCGCGCCGAACACCACGCCGTTCGGGTTCACCACGAACACCCTCCCGTTCGCGTCAATCTGACCGTGGATCTGGCTGCCGTTCGTTCCGATCACCCGGTTCAGCGCGATCGACTGGTGCGTCGGCTGCTGGAACGACACCCGCTCGCCGCCGCTCACGCTGAAATCCTGCCAGTTCGTGATCAGCTTGTCCGTGTGCTGGTTGATCGACATCGACTTGCCGTCCGCCGACGTCGCGATGTCCGCCTTCCCCGAGGCAATCTCGCCGCCCGTCGGCAGCGCATAAGCGTTCGACACCGCCAACCCGAGCAGCGACACCCCGGCCGCCGCGATCAAACGCTTGCCGCCGCCCGATTTACCTCGGCGACGCGCCGTTTCCCCGACCGCGCACCAGCCGCCCTGCGCTTCGTTCCATACCAGTGAATAGGCCTTGTTCATAGTTTTCACTTCCTCACGATCGATTCGCATTATCGAATCATTTTGTACAACTATATGAACCACTCAACGGGATCGGAATGAAATCCTCCGTCGCCCGCTTCGTGGATGACGACACGATCCGTGCCGTGCTCGTCGACTCCGATCCAATCCGGAGCCGACATGCCCGATATCAGCCGCTTGCCGCCGCCCGATTTACCGCGGCGACTCGCAGTTTCTCCGACCGTGCACCAGCCGCCCTGTACTTCGTTCCATTCCGGCAAGCAGGCTTCATTAATCTTGAATCCTATTCATCTTGTATTTGAACGCCCGCACATGACGGGCGACGATCACGCGCACTCAGAAATACTGAGCGGCCTGAACCCATACGCTCGGCGCGCGAGTCGGCGAACCGCCTCCCCCGCCGAGCGGCAATGCGGCCGTCAGTGTCGCCTGGCGCTTCGTGCCGTACCAGCTCACACCGACTCCTGCCGACTGCATGTGTTGCTTGTTCCGTTCGCGTGTCCACGGATGGCGGTTGAGCTGCACGCCGCCCGCATCGACGAACATGCTGACCTGCCAACCCGGCGCGGCGAGATAACGCAGTTCCGCGCTGGCCTGCCAGCCCTGATCGCCGCTGCCTGCGCCAAGCGCATATGCGCGTACACCGTACGCCCCCCCCAGGCTGAATTTCTCGGACGAGTCGAGATTGCGCGATGCAAGCTGTGCGCTGATCTGCGCATATAGCTGGAACCGGCTGCCCAACGCTTGAAGGCGCTGCACGTTCAGGTTCAGCTTCGTGAAGCTGCCGATCACATTCGTCAGCGGGTTCGCTTCGAACGCATCGTTGCTGCGCAAGCGCCCCACGCCGAACATCACCGCGAAACCGTTGCGTCCGCCGCCCATCCAGCCGTCCCGGCTGTTCCCGCTGAGCCCGAAGGTCCACAGGCCGACGTTCTTGTCGTTGCGGAGCGAAAAGGCGCCGTATTCGTCATGCAGGTTCTTGTTCTCGTATTGAACCTGCGCGGTGAGGCCGAGATTGCGCGCACGCACGATCGGCTGCGCGACGTAGACGGTCTGCACGCTGGCGCGGCCACTCGCCTCGAGATCGGAAAAGCTCCCGGCGAGCCGGTAACGCAACGACGAATACGCGACGCCGACCCGCGTCGACGCAGGCCCGACCGGCACCTGATAGCCGGCGCGGTAATAACGTTGCCGTTCGTTGCTGACGAGCCCGCGCAAGCTCAGACGATCGCCGAGCCGCAGCGGCGCATTGACATCGACGCTGCCGCCGACGCGGTACCGCCCTGTCGACACGTCGCCGAAGTTGTCGAATTCGAGTGATCCGGATGCGGGCGGCCCGCGATCGGCATCGACGACGAGATCGGTCGTTCCGGGCGCCTCGCCGGGACGCAATGTGCCGCGCGCGCCGACGCCGGCCAGATCGTCGAGCAGCAACAGGCTGCGCTCGAGACTGGAGCCGTGGACAACGTCGCCCGCGCGCAGTGCGGCGAGCGGCTGACGCAGCACGGCGTCGAACACGCGGGAATGGTTCTGGATTTCGATACGGCCATAACGACCTTCGGCGACTTCGATGCGCACGACGCCGTCATCGATTTCTTGCTTCGGCAGATATGCTCGCGCGAGCACATAGCCACGCTCGCGATAGTAGGCGGTGATCCGCTCGGCCGCGCGCTGCAGGTCGGCGAAACCCAGCGTCTCGCCGGCCAGATCGGCAATGAGCGCCTGCAGCGTCGCGCTGTCGAAAACGGTATTGCCGCCGATCTCGAACGTGCGAACGAAAACGCGAGGCCCGGTTTCGGGGGGCGGCTGCGCGGCGCTGCCGGACCGGACGATCTCAAGATCGGGCGCGGCCTCCGGCGGCAGGTTCGGCCGGGACGTTTCGATGTCGCGCATCGCGGCTCCGGCGTTCGGCGTCTGCGCGTATGCATGCCCGGGCAGGCTCGCGGCGCCCGCTCCCCACAACAGCGACACGCACATCGCGCGGCCGACTCCCGCAGCCGCACGTCGAATGCCGCGGGCTTCGACAGCCTCGGCACAACTACCGGCCGCGCGAGGACCGGCAACAGGGAAACAGCCAATGTCGTCACGGCAACGGACGACGATTCTGATTGGATCTACCCACATGCGTCACAGCATCCGAAGTCGAACTGCCGGACACTCGCCGGCAGTCAATTGATCCGGCGCATACTACAGAGGGATAACCCTTATGTATGTAGATCACGTACGAAATTTGCGCAGCATTTTTCGTTCAACTAGAGACGCGTACCAACCCACGCAAACAGAAACATCGCAATCCTACGCAATTATCCTGTTCGATTCCGGCGCGCGACTGCGATTGCCGCGAAGCCCGCCGCGCCGGCCAGCAGCGCCGCGGCCGCGAGCCACAATACCGGCGTGAACGATCCATACCGCGCAACCAGCGGCGCCGCGATGAGCGGCCCAAGGATCTGCCCGACGCCGTACGACGCGGTCGCATAGCCCATCAAACCCGCCGCGCGCTCGCCGTGCAGGCGTCGCGCCTCGCGCATCGCGAATAGCGTGATTGCGGTGAACGGCAGGCCGAGCAATGCGCTGCCGAGCGAGAATCCCGCCGCATTGGGCCAGGCGATCCCGGCCGCGATGCCGAGCGCCTGCGTCGCGCAGCCGAGCGCGAGCAGCAGGCGGTTGTCCCAGTGCGAAGGCAGCCGCGCGGCGGCCAGCGCGCCGACGATCACCGCCGCGCCGAACATCGGCCAGAACAGGTCCGGCCACGGCGAACCGGACGGCAGCACGGCGCGCGCGATCACCGGCAGGAAGGTCGCAGTGATGATGTAGCCGAAGCCGGGCAGCCCGTACAGCACGACGAGCCAGATCGCGTCGGCCGTGTGCGCGCGCGGCCCGGAAGCTGCTTCGCCGTGCGTATTGGCGCTGGCGTTGGCGCTGGCGCTGGCGGCATGCGGCGCAGCCGGCGTATCCGCGACGAACACGCGCCAGATCGCGGCCGACGACACTGCCGCCAGCGCCGCGAAGCCGAACCAGCCCGGCGCCGCCCGATGGCCGGCCAGCGCACTGCCGATCAGCCCCGTCAACACGATGCCGACGCCGGGCCCCGCATAGATCACGCCGCCCCATTCCGGCGCGTGCAGTTCCGCGAGCCGCCGCAATCCCCATTGCGACGCGAACACGAACGTCCACGCGCTGACGGCGCCTGCCACGAACCGCACAGCGAGCCACACCGGCAGCAGGTGGCTGACACCCATCGCGGCGGTCAGCAGCACGGTCGTCGCGAGCCCGAAGCGGACCATGGCGGCCGGCGTGAACCGCAGCGCGGCGCAGCTGAGCGCGCCGACGAAATAACCCGCGTAGTTCGCGGACGCGAGCCAGCCGCCCGCCTCTAGGCCGATCGAGCCGTCTCCGAGCATCAGCGGCAGCAGCGGCGTGAACGCGAATCGGCCGACGCCGAGCGCGACCGCGAGGCCGATCATGCAGGCGAGCGCGGCGGTGCGGGCACGCCGGTCGGTATCGAGGGACGGAAGAGCAGAAGCGGCGGCAAGCGGGGAATCGGGGCGTGACATGGGCGCGGTGCAGGCCGGCGCGGGCTGGCCCGGCCAAAATGGAAATCGGAATGCCTTGATCGTAGCTTGACCAAGCGTTCTCGAAAAATGAATAATTCAGAATCCATCCATCGCACGGAGAGAATCATGGATCTGGCGGCGCTGGCGATTTTCCGGGCCGTCGTGCGCGAGAACGGCGTGACGCGCGCGGCGGCGAAGCTCAATCGAGTGCAGTCGAACGTCACGACGCGCATCAAGCAGCTCGAGGAGGAACTCGGCACCGCGCTGTTCGTGCGCGACGGCCGCCGGCTCGTGCTGACCCCGGCCGGGCACACGTTGCTGCCGTATGCGGAGCGCCTGCTCGCGCTCGCCGACGAGGCGCGCGACGCGGTGCGCGAGGACACGCCGCGCGGGCGCCTGCGGCTCGGCACGATGGAGAGCACGGCAGCGAGCCGTCTGCCGACCGTGCTCGCGCGTTATCACCATGCGTGGCCCGACGTGTCGCTCGAACTCGTGACGGGCACGACGGGCTGGCTGATCGAGAAAGTGCGCGAATTCGAGATCGACGCCGCGTTGTTCGCGCGCCCGCCCGCGCCGGACGTGGTGCCCGATACGTTCGAGTCGGTGCCCGTGTTTCGGGAGGACCTGCTGCTGCTGACGCCGCGCGGTCATCCGCCGGTACGCACGCCGCGCGACGTGATCCTGCCGACGCTGATCGCGTTCGAGCGCGGCTGCACGTACCGCAAGTACGTCGAGCAATGGTATGCAGTGCACGGGATGAAGCCGGCGCGCGTGCTCGAACTCGGCTCGTACCATGCGATCGTCGCGTGCGTCGCGGCCGGCGCGGGCGTCGCGGTCGCGCCGCGGTCGGTGCTCGATCTGCAGCCCGAGACCGACCACGTCACCGCGCATGCGATTCCCGAATTCGAAGGGATCGACACGCTGCTCGCGTGGCGGCAAGGTTATGCGTCGGCTGCGCTCGGCGCGCTGCAAGACGCGCTCGTCGCGGCCGCGCGCTCGGAAGACACCCGGACGGCCGTCGCGCCGCAACGGCCGGCGCCGGCCCCCGCGTGACGGAAGAAGGACCTTGATGCAAAACGGCCCGACCGGCAATTGCCGGTCGGGCCGTCTTCATCCAACCCTTGCAGCGCCCTGACGGGCGCCGCAAGCGACATCAGAGCCGCTCTTCGACCCAGCCCTTGACGCCCGCGAGCGCCGCCGGCAGGTTCGCCGGCTCGGTGCCGCCCGCCTGCGCCATGTCCGGACGGCCGCCGCCCTTGCCGCCGACCTGCTGCGCGACGAAGTTCACGAGCTCGCCGGCCTTGACCTTCTTGCTCGCATCGGCCGTAACGCCCGCGATCAGGCTGACCTTGCCGCCTTCGACGGCCGCCAGCACGATCGCCGCGCTCTTCAGCTTGTCCTTCAGCTTGTCGACCGTCTCGCGCAGCGTCTTCGCGTCCGCGCCTTCGAGCGTCGCGGCCAGCACGTGCACGCCGCCGATTTCAACGGCCTGCTGCGCAAGCTCGTCGCCCTGGCTCGACGCGAGCTTCGACTTCAGCGCGCCCAGTTCCTTCTCGAGCGACTTCACCTGGTCCTGCACCTGCGCGATGCGCTGCGTCAGTTCCGACGGCTGCGCCTTCAGTGCCGCGGCCGCTTCGTTCACGCGCGCGTCGAGGTCCTGCACGTAGCGCACCGCGTTGTCGCCGGTGATCGCCTCGACGCGGCGGATACCTGCCGCGACGCCGCCTTCCACCACGATCTTGAACAAGCCGATGTCGCCCGTGCGGCTCACGTGCGTGCCGCCGCACAGTTCGCGCGAGAAGCCGAGATCGAGCACGCGCACTTCATCGCCGTACTTCTCACCGAACAGCGCCATCGCGCCGCCCTTCACCGCTTCGTCGTACGGCATCACGCGCACGATGCCCGGCGCGTTCGCGAGGATTTCGTCGTTGACGATCTTCTCGACGCGGCGGATCTCGTCGTCGGTCAGCGGCGCGTTGTGCGCGAAGTCGAAGCGGGTCTTGTCCGCGTCGACCAACGAACCCTTCTGCTGCACGTGCGCGCCGAGCACTTCGCGCAGCGCCTTGTGCATCAGGTGGGTGGCCGAGTGGTTGCGCTGCGTGCGCGCGCGACGGTGCGCGTCGATCTCCGCGCGCAGCACGTCGCCGACCTTCAGCGTGCCCTGTTCGAGCGAACCGTGGTGGCCGATCACGTCGGCCTGCACCTTCAGCGTATCGGCCACCGCGAAGCGCGTCGACGCATTCGCGAGCACGCCCTGGTCGCCGACCTGGCCGCCCGATTCCGCGTAGAACGGCGTGTGGTCGAGCACGACCACCGCATCCTGGCCGGCCTTCACTTCGTTGACCGACGAACCGTCGACGTACAGCGCGACGACCTTCGCGTCGTCGAACGCGATTTCTTCGTAGCCGTGGAAGGTGGTCTTCGCGCCCGTGTATTCGAGGCCCTGCGTGGCCTTGAACTTGCCGGCCGCACGCGCCTGTTCGCGCTGGCGCGCCATCGCATCGTCGAACGCCGGCTCGTCGACCGTCATGCCGCGCTCGCGGCACACGTCGGCCGTGAGGTCGAGCGGGAAGCCGTAGGTATCGTGCAGCTTGAACGCGAGTTCGCCGTCGAGCACCTTGCCGCCCTTCGCCTCGACGTCGGCCAGCGCAGCCTCGAGGATCGACATCCCGTGCTCGATCGTCTCGAAGAAGCGCTCTTCTTCCTGGCGCAGCACGTCGGTCACGCGCTGTTCGGCTTCCTTCAGCTCCGGATACGCGACGCCCATCTCGGCGACGAGGTCGGCCACCAGCTTGTGGAAGAACGAGCCCTTGCGGCCGAGCTTGTAGCCGTGCCGGATCGCGCGGCGCACGATCCGGCGCAGCACGTAGCCGCGGCCTTCGTTGCCCGGGATCACGCCGTCGACGATCAGGAACGAGCACGCGCGGATGTGATCGGCGATCACCTTCAGCGAGTTGTTGGTGAGGTCGCTGATCTCGGTCACGCGCGCGGCGGCCTTGATCAGGTTCTGGAACAGGTCGATCTCGTAGTTGCTGTGCACGTGCTGCAGCACCGCGGCAAGACGCTCGAGGCCCATGCCGGTGTCGACCGACTGCTTCGGCAGGCGCGTCATGTTGCCCTGCGCGTCGCGGTTGAACTGCATGAACACGAGGTTCCAGATCTCGATGTAGCGGTCGCCGTCTTCTTCAGGCGATCCCGGCGGGCCGCCCCACACGTCCGGGCCGTGGTCGTAGAAGATTTCCGTGCACGGACCGCACGGGCCCGTATCGCCCATCGTCCAGAAGTTGTCCGACGCATAGCGCGCGCCCTTGTTGTCGCCGATCCGGATGATCCGCTCGGTCGGCACGCCGACTTCCTTCGCCCAGATGTCGTACGCTTCGTCGTCTTCCTGGTAGACGGTGACCCACAGCTTTTCCTTCGGCAGCTGGTAGACCGTGGTCAGCAGCTCCCACGCGAACGTGATCGCGTCGTGCTTGAAGTAGTCGCCGAACGAGAAGTTGCCGAGCATCTCGAAGAACGTGTGGTGGCGCGCCGTGTAGCCGACGTTCTCGAGGTCGTTGTGCTTGCCGCCCGCGCGCACGCTGCGCTGCGCGGTCGTCGCGCGCGAATACGGGCGCTGATCCGTGCCGAGAAAGACGTCCTTGAACTGGACCATGCCCGAGTTCGTGAACATCAGCGTGGGGTCGTTACCGGGCACGAGGCTCGACGAGCGGACGATCGTATGGCCCTTCGATTCGAAGAATTTGAGGAATTTCTCGCGGATTTCGGCAGCTTTCATGGCGTGCGGGGATGTCTGGCTAAGACGGCTTCAAACGCCGGCGGCCCTGGCGGGCATACGGCGGCAATTGTCGGAAACGATCGATTATACGGGATAGATCTGCACCCGCGGCCGGCGCGGCCGGCCGGGCCCGGCACGCGCACGGCGCACGCGTTCCGCTAGCTGCCGGTCGGTGGGGGCCAGGACCTGTTCGCGCTGATAACGGGCCTGCGCTGGCCGCCAGAAGGAATTTCTGGATGCGGGAACAGGCCCTTGGCTCGGCCGTTCGGCCGGCCCGGCTGGGCCACTCGCGCGAACGATTCGCCTTAAGATGCACGCAATGCCATTTCGCCTTGCGCGGCAAGGCTAGCCATAAAAGGAGACGAATCGACGATGGGTGCCCTGAGCCATATCCGCGTGCTGGACCTGACCCGCGTGCTCGCGGGCCCGTGGTGCGCGCAGACGCTTGCCGACTTCGGCGCCGACGTGATCAAGGTCGAGCGCCCGGGCGCCGGCGACGACACGCGCCACTGGGGGCCGCCGTACCTGAAGGACGCGAGCGGCGCGGACACCGCCGAAGCCGCCTACTATCTCGCCGCGAACCGCAACAAGCGCTCGGTCACCGTCGACATCGCCACACCTGAAGGCCAGCGGATCATCCGCGAGCTCGCCGCGCAGAGCGACGTCGTGCTCGAGAACTACAAGGTCGGCCAGCTGAAGAAATACGGGCTCGACTATGAATCGCTGCGCGCAGTGAAACCCGACCTCGTCTACTGCTCGGTCACGGGCTTCGGCCAGACCGGCCCGTACGCGCACCGCGCGGGCTACGACTTCATCATCCAGGGCATCGGCGGCTTCATGAGCATCACGGGCGAGCGCGACGGCCAGCCGGGCGGTGGCCCGCAGAAGGCCGGCGTCGCGATCGCCGATCTTGCGACGGGCCTCTACTCGACGATCGCCGTGCTCGCCGCGCTCGCACATCGCGACCGCACCGGCGTCGGCCAGCACATCGACATGGCGCTGCTCGACGTGCAGGTCGCGCTGCTCGCGAACATGAACACCAACTTCCTCGCGAGCGGCCAGTCGCCCGTGCGCTGGGGCAACGCGCATCCGAACATCGTCCCGTACCAGACGTTCCAGACGACCGACGGCTGGATCATCGTCGCGGTCGGCAACGACGGGCAGTTCCGCAAGTTCGTCGAGGCCGGCGGGCGCCCCGAGCTCGCCGACGACGAACGCTTCGCGACGAACCCCGCGCGCGTGCGCCACCGCGACACGCTGGTGCCGATCCTCGCGGAGATGGTGAAAACGCGCGGCAAGGATGCGTGGATCGACGCGCTGGAAGCGGCCGGCGTGCCGTGCGGGCCGATCAACGAGCTCGATGAGGTGTTCGACAACGAGCAGGTGGTCGCGCGCGGCATGAAGGTGGAACTGCCGCATCCGTGCGGCGCGGACGTGAAGCTCGTGCGCAATCCGATCCGGATGAGCGAGACGCCGCCCGAAGCGCGCTCGGCCCCGCCGCTGCTCGGCGCGCAGACCGGCGACGTGCTGCGCGAGCTGCTCGGCTACGACGATGCGCAGATTTCGGCGCTGAAGGCGAAGCAGGCGATCTGAGGAGCGGGCCGACGGCGGGCGGACAGCGGCGTGCATGCCGCTGCGGGCCGGAATTGCCGTAGCCCGGCAGCACTTATACGACGGGCGCGACGGGTGCGAGGGGTCGAGTCATGCGGAGGTCCGTCGACGGTCGAAATGTTGTTGTGATGGGTCGACGGAGTGTCGCACATCCGTTCCTCCCTGATATTGCCTGTCGACACTCAAACCATCGGAAGGATGTGCGAAGGCGGCGGAATCCGCCGCCTTCGTTCAGCGCACGTTCGCGCCGACGATGCCGCCCGCCGCGGCGCCGGCAACCGTGCCGATCGGGCCGCCCGTGACCAGGTAGCCGAGCGCGCCGCCCGCGGCCGCGCCGATACCGGCATTGCGCTGCGTATGCGTCATCGCGCATGCGCCGAGCTGCGACAGGGCCGCGACGATTACCGCGGTGCGAACGAGAAAGGTGGTCGTCTTCGTCATGATTGTTCAGGTCCTCCCGCCGCACGAATCGCGCACGGCGGCATTGAAAAAAGGGTGTCTCATCATAAAAAGCATCGAACGACCCGGGCAATCCGATTTACGTCGTGTTACAGCAGACACAATGTCGAGATATTGCGTTCGACACCCGGCGAGCGCGGCCTCTCTTCTCAAGCCGCGCGGGCCGGACCCCGCTCAGGTAGAATTGCAGGATTAAACCGGCGCGACACGCGCCGACCCAACCTGACTCCATCCGCATGAGCACCGAACGCAACGACGCCCCCGCGGCTTCCAATTTCATCCGCAACATCATCGACGACGACAACCGCACCGGCAAATGGAGCGGCCGCGTCGAAACGCGCTTCCCGCCCGAGCCGAACGGCTATCTGCACATCGGTCACGCGAAGAGCATCTGCCTGAACTTCAGCGTCGCGCGCGACTACGGCGGCGTGTGCCACCTGCGCTTCGACGACACGAACCCGGAAAAGGAAAGCATCGAGTACGTCGACTCGATCGTCGACGCGGTGCGCTGGCTCGGCTTCGACTGGCGCAAGGACGCGGTCGACCACCAATACTTCGCGAGCGACTACTACGACAAGCTCTACGAATTCGCCGAGCTGCTGATCAAGCGCGGCAAGGCGTACGTCGACAGCCAGAGCGCCGAGGAAATGCGCGCGAACCGCGGCTCGCTGACCGAAGGCGGCAAGCCGTCGCCGTATCGCGAGCGCACGCCGGACGAGAACCTCGACCTGTTCCGCCGGATGAAGGCCGGCGAGTTCCAGGAAGGCGAGCACGTGCTGCGCGCGAAGATCGACATGGCTTCGCCGAACATGAACATGCGCGACCCGGTCATCTACCGGATCCGCTTCGCGCACCACTACCGCACCGGCGACGCGTGGTGCGTGTACCCGATGTACGACTACACGCACTGCATCTCGGATGCGCTCGAAGGCATCACGCATTCGCTGTGCACGCTCGAGTTCGAGGATCACCGTCCGCTGTACGACTGGGTGCTCAACGAACTGGCCGACGCGGGCGAGTTCACGCGCCCGCTGCCGCAACAGATCGAATTCTCGCGGCTGAACCTCACGTACGCGATCACCAGCAAGCGCAAGCTGCTGCAGCTCGTCACCGAAGGCCACGTCGACGGCTGGGACGACCCGCGGATGCCGACGATCGTCGGCGTGCGCCGTCGCGGCTTCACGCCGGAAAGCATCCAGCTGTTCTGCGAGCGGATCGGCGTGACGAAGGTCGATTCGTGGATCGACATGAGCGTGTTCGAAGGCGCGCTGCGCGACGACCTCGACGACAAGGCGGCGCGCACGGTCGGTGTGCTCGACCCGCTGAAGCTCGTGATCGACAACTACCCGGAAGACCTGGAAGAAGCGTGCACGGCGCCCGTGCACCCGCACCATCCGGAGCGCGGCGTGCGCACGTTCCCGATCTCGCGCGAGCTGTGGATCGAGCGCGACGACTTCGTCGAGAACCCGCCGAAGGGCTTTTTCCGCCTGTTCCCGGGCAACAAGGTGCGCCTGCGCTACGGCTACGTGATCGAGTGCACGGGCTTCGACAAGGATGCGGACGGCAACGTGACGGCCGTCCACTGCAACTACTTCCCGGACAGCAAGTCGGGCACCGAAGGCGCGAACAACTACAAGGTGAAGGGCAACATCCACTGGGTCAGCGCGAAGCACGCGCAAGCGGCCGAAGTGCGGATCTACGATCGCCTGTTCAAGGAGCCGCATCCGGACGCGGGCGGCGCGAACTTCCTCGATGCGCTGAACCCCGATTCGAAGAAGATCGTGCACGCGTATGTCGAGCCGGGCGCCGGCGACGTCGCGCCGGAAACCCGCCTGCAGTTCGAACGGCACGGCTATTTCGTCGCGGACCGCGTCGATTCGAAGCCGGGCAAGCCCGTGTTCAACCGGATCGTCGGGCTGCGCGACAGCTGGGGCAAACCGGCCTGACCGCGCGTCCGGCCCGTGCTGCGCGGCATCGAGCCGCGCTCGCGCGACGCGCAATGAAAAAAACCGGCTCTCGAGCCGGTTTTTTGTTGCCTGCTTATTGCCTGTCTGCTTATTGCCTGCCTGCTTATTGCCTGCCTGCTTATTGCCTGCCTGCCGCGAGTCTGCCTGCCGCGTCGATCATGCGGGCGGCAGGCGCCGATGCAGGTCCGCGAGCAGCTGCGTCGTGCGGAACAGCCGCGCGAGACTGCGGCTCGCGTACGCATCGACGTCTGCGGGCACGGTCCAGCGGTACGCATCCATCTCGGGGATCAGCGAACCGTCCCTGCGGCTCGGAAACAGCGACGTGCACACGCAGCGCGCGGGGTCCACTTCGTCGTCGGCGACCCGCACCGCGAACAGGTGCAGATCCTTGTCGTGCCGGTACGCGAAGCGGCCGAGATCGACGAGCCGCGCGGGCGCGAGCGTGACGCCGGTTTCCTCGAGCAGTTCGCGCAGCGCCGCCTGCTGAGGCGATTCGCCCGGCTCGCCCTGCCCCTTCGGGATATCCCAGTGCGTCGTGTCCGTCGCATGCGCGAGGAACACACGCCCTGCCCCGTCGAGGATCACGACGCCGCACGACACCGTGCGCGGCGCGCTGCGCGATCTCATCGGCGCCCGGCCTCCGGCGCTCAGCGCTTCTGCAGTTGCCACTTGCCCGCGGCGGTCTTGCAGTAGACGGGCTTGAGCGTCATCGTCTGGCCCTTCGCCGAGATCTCGGTCGCGATCTCGCGGCAGGTCTTGCCGTCCTGCTCCGACGTCGAGGGCGTGAGCTTCGCGTCGAGCTGCGTGCGGCCTCCGCTGTTCTGCCACGTCGTGGTCTCGCCGTCCTTGCCTTCGTCGCGGGCCTTCTGCACGGCCTTCGACAGCGACGCGGTGTCGGCCTTGCTGAAGTAGCTGATCGGCGTGTCGTTCAGGAAGTTCAGGTTGTTCTGCGCGTGCGCGGGCAGCGCAGCGGCGACACACGCTACACCGGCCAGTGCACGCGCGATGAACGAAAGGGATGCACGCATCGACATGTTGTTCTCCTTGGCTGATCGATCGAATGGCGCGGCGCGAACCGTATTGCACCGAGGTCGCGCCCCGCCCGTCAGCGAGCGAGGATAGCATGCGTGCGCCGCATGCTGCCCCGATCAGCGGGCCGCCTGCGTCGACGCGGGCTGATATCCGTCAGTCAGCGTGTTCAGGAACGCGATCACGTCCTTGATCTCCGCTTCGTTCAGCGCCGGCGCATCCCCCGCCTTGCGGTCGAACGGCGGCTCGTTGTTGACATTGCTCCAGTAGCGCTTCGGCAGGTCGTCGAATTTCTGCACCTTGCCGTGCACGACCGGATAGAACTTCTCCGGATGGATGTCGCGTTCGACATAGAACCGCATCACGTCCTCGAGCGAGTGGTACACGCCGTTGTGGAAGAACGTCTTGCGCAGCGCGACGTTGCGCAGCGACGGCGTGCGGAACAGCCCGCAGAATTCGCCGCGCCCCTTGAGGTCGGTGCGCTCGGGGCCGCATGCGCCGAGATCGTAGAAGCGCGGGTCGCGGTTGACGGGCAACGCGCGGTTGCGCGGCACGCCGATCGCGATCAGCCCGAAGTCGCTGAACTGCGGCGGTCCGCCTTCGAGCGTGCGCTGGCTCAGGTGACAGCTCGCGCAGTTGCCCTTCGTTTCGTCGTTGAACAGCTTCAGCCCGCGCAGTTCGGCCGGCGTGAGCTGCGCCTTGCCGGACAGATACGCGTCGTACTTGCTCGTGTACGGATCGAACAGCGCCGGCTGCTGCTGGAACGCGTCGAGCGCGCGCAGCACTGCGTCGAAGGTCGCCTGGTCGTCCGCGAGCACCTTCTCGCCGAACGCTTTGCGGAACGCGTCCGCATACGACGCCGCGCGGACCGCTTTCGCGACCCGTGCCGGCGAGCTGCTCATCTCGAACGGCGACGTGAGCGGAATGCGCGCCTGCGCGTCGCGCGTGTCGACGCGGCCGTCCCACGTCAACCCGCCCGTCGGACCCGCATCGACGCTTTCGTCGCCCTCGTCGGGCGAATCGTGAAAGTGCTCGCTGAACGGCGGGATGCCGCGCAGGTACTTCAGCGACGGCACCGCGCGGAACCCCGGGCGATGCATGTCGTTGCCGCCGAGCTGCACCGACAGCGCGTTCGGCGGCCCGAACGCATGCTCGGGGCTGTGGCACGACGCGCACGCGAGCTTGCCGGACCCCGACAGCGACGGATCGAAGAACAGCTGCTTGCCGAGCGCCGTCATCTGCTTCACGCCCTCGAACACCTGCGCGCGCGTCTGCGGCTGGCTCGCTGGCGCAACCGCCGGCGCGGCCTGGGCAGCCTGTGCGGCCGGCACGATCTGCGCCGGCGCGCCGGGCCGCGCATCATCGCAGCCGGCAAGCGCCGCGAGGCCGGCGGCCAGCGCCAGCGTTGCCGCGGCATGGATCAACGATCGCGCGAACGCGAGGGATGTCGGTCTGCAGTGCATCGTCGTTCTTCTTGTAGCGGTGGGAAATCGGCCGGAGCTTATGTCAGTTCCGTGACCATTGCGTGACGAACAACCGACAGTCAATTGAAAGCGTGCCTACACTTGCCTGTCAAACGGGGTCCAGATAATGCGCAACCGACCGGCGCACATCGGTCGACATTCGAGTCTGCCGCGCCGGCTCGTCCACAACCTGGTTCCCACACGCGACAACAAAGAGAGAGAACGACGCATGAAGAAGCACGCCTGGATTCGCTACACGCCGATCGCCCTCGCGGCCGCGCTCAGCCTGACTGCCTGCGGCGGCGACGACGTCACGCAGCAGGGCCTGTCGGCCGTCAAGAACGTCGTCGTGATCTACGCGGAAAACCGCAGTTTCGACAACCTGTACGGCAATTTCCCCGGCGCGAACGGCCTGCAGAACATGACGGCGGCGAACTCGGTCCAGAAGGATCGCGACGGCTCGACGATGGCGACGCTGCCGAAGGTCTGGGGCGGCCTCACCGCAACCGGCATCACGCCGGCCGTGACCGAAGCAATGACGGCAAACCTGCCGAACACGCCGTTCGCGATCGACGATCCGAAAGGCTTCAACCAGTCGATGAGCATCGCGACGCGCGACATCGTGCACCGCTTCTACCAGGACCAGATGCAGATCAACGGCGGCAAGAACGACATGTACGCCGCGTGGACCGATGCGGGCGGCCTGACGATGGGCCACTACACGCCGGATCCGTCGAAGCTGCCGCTGTGGAAGATCGCGCAGCAGTACGTGCTCGCCGACAACTTCTTCATGGGTGCGTTCGGCGGCTCGTTCCTGAACCACCAGTACCTGATCTGCGCGTGCGCGCCGTTCTACGCGAACGCGAACACAAGCCCGGCAGCCGGCAAGATCGCCGTCCTGAACGCAGACGGCAAGTCGCTGGCGGTTGCCGCGAACTCGCCGGCATCCGCGCTGAGCGGCCCGCCGAAGTTCGTCAACGACGGCGCGCTCACGCCCGACTTCTACGCGGTCAACACGATGCAGCCGCCGTACCAGCCGAGCGGCAACAAGGCGGCGACGGGCGGCAACCCGCTGCTCGCCGACCCGGCCAACGGCTCGACGATGCCGCCGCAGACGGCAACCAACATCGGCGACCTGCTGACCAATGCGAACGTGTCGTGGGCGTGGTACGGCGGCGCGTGGGGCCAGGCGCTGCAGGCCAGCCAGAGCGGCACGTCGAACGTGATCTACGGCGCCGACCTGTCGACGCCGAACTTCCAGCCGCACCACCAGCCGTTCAACTACTTCGCGAACCAGGCGCCGGGCACCGCGAGCCGCGCGCAGCACCTGCTCGACGGCGGCGCGAACGGTGCCGCGTTCATCCAGGCGATCGATGCGGGCACGCTGCCGGCGGTGACGTTCTACAAGCCGCAGGGCAACCTGAACGAGCACCCGGGCTACACGGACGTCACGTCGGGCGACCAGCACATCGCCGACGTCATCGCGCACCTGCAGGCGAGCCCGCAGTGGAAGAACATGGTCGTGGTCGTCACGTACGACGAGAACGGCGGCTTCTGGGATCACGCCGCGCCGCCGACCGGCGACCGCTGGGGCCCGGGCACGCGCATCCCGGCGCTGATCGTGTCGCCGTTCGCGAAGAAGGGCTTCGTCGACCACACGCAGTACGACACGGGCTCGATCCTGCGCTTCATCACGCGCCGCTTCTCGCTGCCGCGCCTCGCCGGCCTCCAGCAGCGCGACGACGCGCTCAAGCAGAACGGCGCGCAGCCGATGGGCGACCTGACCAACGCGCTCCAGCTGTCGCCGAACCTGTAACGGGACGGCCGGCCGGCGCAACGCCGGCCGGGCCGGTCCTGCCGGTCTCATGCGACCCGGGCGGCCTCGGCCGCCCTTTTTCATTTCGCGCCACGTTCGTGCAATCCGCGGCGCATCGCCTGCATGCGCGGCACGCGCCTGTGGCGCCTGTGGCGTCTGTGGCGTCTGCGTTGTCTGCGTTGCCTGCGTTGCCTGCGTTGCCTGCGTTGCCTGTGTCGCCTGCGTTGTCTGCGTTGCCTGCATCGCCTGCGCAGACGACGCGGATGGCGGCCGGAATACGCGCCGCGCCGGATGCCCCTACCTCCGCAGTCCCATCAGCTTCGCGAGCACCGGCCAGCGCTCGAGCGACTCGACATACGCGCGGCGTGCCTGCTCGTCGACGTAGCGCTCGGGATCGAGCGCCGGCAGATGGCGCGCGAGGCCGATCACGTCGTTTGGCTGCGACAGGCGCGCGTCGTCGCCGCCGGGAAGATTCACTTTTGGTCGATCCATACGCCGTCCGGAGTCTTGACCGCATAGCCCGCGGCCGTCTGCATCGTCACGGTGCCCTCGTTCTCGCCGACCATCCGCGTGCGCGGCAGGTCCGCCGCGTACTGCGCGAGCGTCACGCCCGGCTTGAACGGACTGTTCGACACGAGGTTCGACATCAGCTGCGACAGCGCGAGGAAGCTCGACGGCTGGTCGATCACCGTCGTCGTGCCGTGGTTGCCCTGGAAGCCGACGAGCCGCACGCCGACCGGCACGTGCACGACGCGCGGCGTCGGGATCTCGCGCAGCCCGGCCACCTGGTTCTTGTCGCCGCGCAGCGCCGCGCCGTGCTCCGGCACGAACACGATCACCGCGCGCCGGCCCGACGACGCGATCAGGTCCGCGAGCCGGTCGAAATCGTTCATCAGCTTCGTCGCGCGCTGCGGATACGAGTCGATGCTCGTCAGCGCACTGCCGACCACGCGGTTGCCGTCGTGCATGCTGATCGTGTTGTAGTACAACGCGACCGGCCCCGGAATCGATGCGCGCTGCGTGTACCAGTTCGCGAGCGTCGCGTAGTCCTCCTTGATTTCCGAGCCGTCGAACGCGTGCATCGCGACCGGCGCGGCCGCGTTCGACACCAGCGGAGCATCGGGCACGCCCATGTTCTCATGCACGATCTGCAGGAAGTTGTCGAAGTGGCCGTCGTGGTTCAGCAGCGACTGCGCGGTGTAGCCCGCGCGCGCGAGCTGCGAGAACAGGTAGCACTGCTGCGGCGCCGGCTTGTACAGATCCGCGTGCGCTTCCTGGCCGCAGCTCGCGCGCAGCACGCGCAGCGCCGCCGGGCCGCTGTAGCTCGCCGCCGAGCTGAAGTTCGTGAACAGGTAGTCGAAGTGGCTGAGCATCGGATGGTTGCGCACGTTCGCTGCATCGAGGTCGTCCCACGCGAGCGAACACACGTGCAGCACGATCACGTCGAACTGCGTCGCCGGATCGCTGCCGAGATGGCCGAACGCAACCTGCCGCTGCGATTCCTGCGCGCGGAACGCGGCGAGCGCGGCATTGTGATCCTCCGGCTGGCCGGCGCGCGCCGCGCCCGCAAGCTGCGCCTGCGCCTGCGCATTCGCGCCGGCGCGCGCGACCATCCCGGTGCCCGCCTCCCAGAGCGGCATCACGACAAGCGCGGCCAGCACGAACGTCGCGACGCGCAGCCAGCGGTTCACGACGAAGTACACGATCAGCGCACCGGCGACGATCAGCAGCAGCACCGGCGGCAACAGGCGCGGCAGGATCTCGATCCAGTAATCGAAGCGGAACGTGCTCATCTCGCGCAGCGCCTCGGCAAGCCGCGCGAGCGGTGGTGCGTGCAGCTCGTGCGCAAGGAGCGGCACGGCGATCGCGATCGCGGCGATCTGGCGGACGATCCGCCACGCGCGCCGCCGGATCGGCGCGCTGGCCGCGAGCGCCACCGCGAATGCGAGGTTCGCGAGCCACAGCGGCGCCAGATGGCCGGTCGCGAACAGCGCGAACTTCAGGATGAAATACAGATTCCAGAACGTCATCGAAACTACTCCGTCATGAGCGGCGGCTTCTGCGTCGGCCCCGCCTCGGCTTCCTACGTCAACTTCCTGCCTCGGTTTTCCTGCCTCAGCGTCTTGCCTCAGCCTTGCCTTAGCGTCTTGCCTCAGCGTCTTGCCTCAGCGTCTTGCCTCAGCGTCCTGCCTCAGCGTCTTGCCTCAGCGTCTTGCCTCAGCGTCCTGCCTCAGCGTCCTGCCTCAGCGTCCTGCCTCAGCCTCCCGCCTCAGCGTCCTGCCTCAGCCTCCCGCCTCAGCGTCCTGCCTCAGCCTCCCGCCTCAGCGTCCTGCCTCAGCCTCCTGCCAAAGCATCCTGCCTCAGTCGCGCGCCCGGTCGAGCGCCAGCATCGCCTGCGCGCTGCGCGACACCCCTTTCAACAGGCGCACGTAACCGTCGACGCCCACCTGCAACACTTCCTTCAGCCCCCGCAACGGCGTGTCGGTTCGCGCGCCTTCGTGCCAGTCGAGCCACGCGTCCGCGCGGCCGAACGTGCACTGCACGAGCTGCCGCTCCTGCTCGAGCGTCAGCGCATCGAAGCTCACGCCGATGTGCGTCGGCGTCACGCGGCACACGCGCACCGGGAACGGGAACGGCCGGTCGCCGCGCGTCACGCACACGGTCAGCGTGTCGCCAACCGCGACCTTCAGCCCCGGCACGGCCTCGAGTCCGAGACCGCCTGCCGAATAGTCGCTCGTGAAGCAGGCGGCCGTCGTGCCGTCGGCGAGCAGCAGCGTTGCCGGCACGCGCATCGCAATCCGGTGCGTGACGCGCACCTGCTTCGCCTCGCGCGCGACCGCGAGCGCAGCGCCAAGCATCGCGAGGTTGTAGACCGTCCAGCCTATCGTGATCAGGATCGTCGACGCCTCGTCGCCCTGGTCCACGATCAGCCGCCAGATGCCGGCCACGATCGCAAGCACGTTCACCGCGAACAGCACGAGGTACGGTTTCGACGTCGACCAGTCGACGTAGCCTTCCTCGATCTTGCCGCCCTTGTCGGTCACGTTGAACTTGCCGTGCTTCGGGCTGAAGAACGCGACCGTCGTCGGCAGCGCGATGTACCACGCAAGCACCGATTCGTAGACTTCCGCCCAGAACGAATGGCGGTAGCGCCCCTGCATCCGCGAGTTCGCGATATTCGCGAGCACGAGGTACGGCACGACGTAGCTCGCGAGCGCGACCGACGCCGCGTTGATGAAGTACAGGTGGAAGAACAGGTACGCGAGCGGGATCGTCAGGAAGATCAGCCGCGGAATCCCGTAGAAGAAGTGCAGCATCGCGTTGCCGTAGCAGATCCGCTGCACGAAGCCGAGCCCGCGCCCGAGGAACGGGTTGTCGATCCGGAAGATCTGCGCCATCCCGCGCGCCCAGCGCGTGCGCTGCTTCACGTGGCCCGCGAGGCTCTCGGTCGCGAGGCCCGCCGCCTGCACGGTCGGCAGGTACGCGGACGTGTAGCCGCGACGATGCAGCTTGAGCGCCGTATGCGCATCCTCGGTCACCGTCTCGACCGCGACGCCGCCCACCTCCTCGAGCGCGCTGCGCTTCAGGATCGCGCACGAGCCGCAGAAGAACGTCGCGTTCCACAGGTCGTTGCCCGACTGCACGAGGCCGTAGAACAGGTTGCCCTCGTTCGGGATCTCGCGGAACGTGCCGAGGTTGCGCTCGAACGGATCGGGCGAGAAGAAATGATGCGGCGTCTGCACGAGCGCGCATTTCGGGTCGCGCAGGAACACGCCCATCGTCGTCTGCAGGAACGAGCGGTTCGGCACGTGATCGCAATCGAAGATCGCGATGTATTCGCCGTGCGTCTTCGGCAGCGCGCGGTTGATGTTGCCGGCCTTCGCGTGCCGGTTGTCGTCGCGCGTCAGGTAGTCGATGCCGGCCTCGCGCGCGAACGCCTCGAACTCGGGCCGCTTGCCGTCGTCGAGCAGGTACACGCGCAGCTTCGCGCTCGGCCAGTCGATGCTCTGCGCGGCGAACACGGTCGGCTTCACGACCGACAGCGGCTCGTTGTAGGTCGGGATGTACACGTCGACCGTCGGCCACGCGTCCGGATCGTCGGGCAGCGGCACGACCGGCCGGTCGAGCGGCCAGGCGGTCTGCACGAAGCCGAGCAGCAGGATCAGCCAGGTGTATGCCTCCGCCGCATACAGCAGGTAGCCGGCGAACGCCTCGACCGGGCTGCGGAAGTCGAGCGTCTGCGTCGTGCGCCACCACACGTAGCGCACGGTCGCGAGCAGCGCGAGCGAGCCGAGCGCGAGCGTCGGCAGGTGGCCCGGCAGCCGGCGCAGCGCGAGCGCGAGCACCGCGACGGCCACGAAGAACGCGAACTGCGCGCCGGGCATCAGCGGCGACATGCCGGCGACGGCCCACAGCAGCGCGCCGGCCGCGAACAGCAGCGGCGCGAGCCAGCGATGCCGGCCGACCCGGTTCGCGCGAGCGTCGACCCAGCCGCCCCAGCGGTCCCACGGCAGCCGCGCGAGCGCCGCGTTGCAGTGCCGCCCGATCGCGCGCACGAACACATACGCGGGCACGACCGTCTTGTCGAACCAGGCGAGCGGATCGCGCGCAGGGCGGCCGTCCGCTTGACGCGGCGCGCGCACGAACGCGCGCCACAGCCATTCGCGCGGGCTGAGCGGCTGCAGCACGCCCCACTCCGCCGCAAGCCGCAGGAACAGCGCGCGCGCATGACGACGCACGGAGTCGGGCCGGCCAGGCGGCGGCACGTGGAAGAAGAGACGCACGACCCAGTCGAGCCGCGTGCGTTCCGCAGGCAGCCCGAGCCCGCTTGCGAGCCAGCCGGTCGCGCGGCGGCCTGCTGCGCGCAGCGCGGCGCCGAATCCGGCCGCGAACCAGGCGGCAAACCAGGCGGCGAACCGGGCTGCCGTCCCGCCGGCTCCGAACCCGCCGGGCTTCATCGCCTCCCTCCTGCGCGCCCCGCCATCGCCGCATCGAGCCATGCGTCGACCCAGTTCGCGACGCCGTGCAGGTCGTGCGACACCTGCGAGTACGGCGCATCGTCGAAGATCCAGCTGCCGCGCGCGAGCGACTCGGGCACCGCGGCGTCGATGTGAATCCGCTGGTCGAGGATCACCGCCGGGCCCGCGACCTCGCGCAGCATCGCGAGCGCATCGCGCTGCAGGTCCCGGGCCGGGTTCAGCCGGTTGACGACGATCTGCAGCGCGCCGCCGCCGGCCCGCAGCGCGCCGAGCCGCGCGCTGACGGTCGCGCATGCGGCCGGCTCGGGCGGCGTGACGACGAGCGTCAGGTCCGCGCAGCGGATCGCGTGCGCCGCATGCAGCGACGGGTAGCGGGCGGTGTCGATCAGCGCGACGCCGCCGGCCGGCAGCGCGATCTCGCCGAGCGCGCGCGGCAGCCAGCCGGGATCGGCCGCGAGCCGCGCTTCGCAGGCGGCCGCCTGCGCCGCATCGACATCCCCGTACGGGACGAACAGCACGCCGTCGGCATTGCGCCACGTCTGCGCGTGCCACGGTTCGGGGCCGCCGAGCAGCGTCTGCGCGAGACCGAACGGCGGCAGCGTGTCGAGGCCGAGCGATGCGCCCAGCAGGTTCTGCGGATCGAATTCGACGGCCACGGCCGGCCGGCCGCGGCGCGCGAGCAGCACGGCGAGCGCGGCGGCAAGCGTCGTGCGGCCCGCGCCGCCCGTCGTCGACGTGATGGCGATCGTCTTCATCGCGTGCCCTCGCGGCCGGCGTCCACGGCATCCGCAGCGCCCGGCAACAGCCGCCCGCGCAACGCGACCGGCACGATCTCGCACGGCACCGCGTCGTGGCGGTCGATCCGCCGCGGCGCGTGGAAGCTGCGGCCGAGGCCGAGGTGCTGCGCGACGATCCAGACCGGCACCGCGATCGCGATGCCGACGACGAATCCGATGACGATGTCGGCGATCATGAGGCCTCCGGCTTGCGCAGCGGCATCGCGCTGCGGGTGGCGCCGCGCGCACGCGGCGCGGCGAACAGGTCGGGCACGGCGCGTGGGCCGGCGACATCAGGCGTTGCCGGCAGCACAGGATCGGCCGTCGTGGCTGCTGCAGCCACCGCAGCCACCGTTCCCGGCGGCGTTCCCGCTTCGCTCGCGGGCTGCGCGGGTGCGGCGCCGGCCGGCAGCGTTGCCGCTTTTGCCGCTTTTGCCGCCTGCACCGCCGGCGCATCGGCCGCCGGATGCATCGCGACGAACAGATCGCTGTAGTCGGCGATCGGCGCGCGCCGGTTTTCCGTCTTCAGCACGTTCAGCTCCGCGTCGATGCTGCCATGCGCGAGCAGCACGACCCGGTCGGACACCGTCTCGACCGGCACGTCGAAGATCCGCTTGAGCGCCTCGTCCGCATCGGCCGGCTCGCACGCGAACAGGAACACGTACAGGTGCTCCGCGTCGGCCGTCACGACGTCGCCCGCGCGGCGCGGCTGGCAGTGGCGCAGCGCGTCGACGTGCGCGACGCCCGGCAACAGCGTTATCTTCACGAGCGTGTGCGGCAGCGCGAGCACCGCGCCGCGATCGAGCACCGCGCGGATCCGCAGGCAGAATGCGCCGACCGGCAGGTAGCCGAGCACGGTGTCGCCGAGCGCGGCGGCGAGCGCCGCCCGGTAGTCGGCGGCGACCGGCCGCGCATGGAGCTGCCCGTGCAGCGAACGCACGGCGGCCTGCATCCGCGAGAACGGCAGGTCGCGCCCGACCACGCTGTTCGCGCCGAGGCTCAGCACCAGCATCTCGAACTGATGGCGCAGCACCTCGCCGCGCTCGACGATCGCGATCTTCAGCGCGCCGCCGCATTGCCGCCGCAGCGTGTGCACGTCCGCGCACAGCGCCTCGAGCTGCGTACGCGTGCGGAACGCGAGCACGGCGGTCGCGGCCTGCGCCTTCGCGCACGCGGCGACGACCTCCGCGTTGTCGTCGACGATCTCCCAGTCGGGCGGCACCCACTGCTCGCGCTCGACCACCGCGCGGCTGACGACCACCCGGTCTTCGTCGCTCGCGAGCTTCATCTGGCGCGGCGCGACGACCGCATCGGCATCGAAGATCGCCGACAGGCGGCCGCTCGGCGCGAAGCGCAGCGGCCGCACCTCGCCCGCGGCGAGCGTGTCGCCCGAGCGCCAGAAGTCGACAACCCACAGCAGCTCGCCGTGCGTGCGCTGCAGCTGCGCGACGCCCGCGCACACGCTGTGAAAGCCGCTGCGGCGCGTGCGGCGCGTGTCGCGCACGAGCGGCGGATCGTCGGTCTGCACGTCGTCGGCGCCCGCGTGCGCGTCGTCCGGATCCATCAGCAGCACGACCGCGATCCGGTGCATCCGGCACCAGTCGGCGAACGCGCGCCCTTCTTCCGCGAGCGCGGCTGGATCGTCCCAGCTGAACCAGCGCTCCGCGCCTTCGACGAAATACAGCGCGCGCGCGCGAAAGCCGAAGCGCTTCATCGCGCGGAACCCGCCCATCAGGCGCGCGAACGGGCCCGGCTCCGCGCGGTGCGCCGCGTCCGGATGCGGATCGGCGGCCGCGTCAGCCGGCGGCATCGCGAGCACGTTCAGGTTGCGCGGCCAGCCGGACGCGATCGCGGCGCCGGCGAACCCGCGCTCGCCGAGTTGCGCGGCGACGCTCGCGGGCTCGCGGGCGAGCACGACCGTCACGTCGCGCGTGCGCGCCTGGCGCGCGCTCTCCCACACGAGCGCGTCGCACGCGGTCGTGCGCGCGGCCGCGTAGACCGCATACAGGCCGCCCGGCTCGAGCTGCGTCCATTCGTCAGGCAGGCCGTCGATCGCGAGCCGGCTCAGCGTCGACACGCTGCCGTCGGCCGGGCCCATGCGCAGCAGCGCGCGCAGGCGGCCGAGCATGCCGGCGGCGCCGAGCACGGGACGAGTGGCTTCGAAGTCGGTGTTCACGCTAGTGCATCCCTTGTCACGCCTAGTAATCCGAATACAGCCGCACCGGCGTCGGCGTGACGAGGCCGGTCTGCGGTGCGCGCGCGTCGAACGCGTAGCGCAGGTACACCAGCGCCGAACTCGGCGCGTAGTCGTGCGAACGGTCGATCTTCAGTTGCGCGCCGACGCTCAGGTGCGGATTCACGCGGTATTCGACGGCGCCGTTCACGCCGTACGAGAACGCGACGCCGCGCGTCGAGCTGCCCGCGTAGACGAAACCGGCGAGTTCCTGTGCCGCCCGCTGGTCCGAGAACGTCGGGAAATACAGCGAATCCTTTTCGTAGCTGTTCGAAATGCCGCCCGTGACGGTCAGGTCCCACGACAGTGCGTCGTGCCGCCCCGCCCATTCGATCGGCACGCCGAGCGACAGGTAACGCTGCGGACTGTAGTAGCCGCCCTGCCCGTACGTGTAGTAGCGCAGGTTCTGCGCGTAATGCCATGCATTGCCGACGAGCCCCGTGCTCACGCGCATCGTCGCGCGCTCGTAGACCGGCAACGTGAAGCCCGTGCGCAGCGTCACCTCGGCGTTGCGCTCGACGTTGCGGCCGGTCAGCACGCCCCCGCCGAGTTCCGCGAACAGGTTCGCGCGGCCCACGTCGACCGATGCACGCAGGTCGACGCCGTCGCGACGCACACCGCCCCAGACCGCGCCCGTCCACGGATCGCGCAGCCCCGCGTACGACAGTTCGCTGCTCGTCTCCGGACGGCGCGACGCGTTCAGCGAGAAGCTCGCGGGCCCCGCGTCGAAGCGGTAGCGCACGCCGCCGACGAGGTAATGCACCGGGAAGCCGAGCGGCGACGTGCCAAGGTCGATGCGCCATGCGTCGGAGCGGTAGCCGGCGCCGAGCGCGACACCCGTGGCCGACTGGTGCAGCGAGTTCGGCGGATTCGCAATCAGCGAATCGACCGGCTGATTCAACTTGAACGGAGCGAGCAGCCCACTCAGCGCCTTGAGCGCCGGGTAGGTTCCGAACGTCTTGAGCGCATAAGAATTCGGATCGCTCGTGTCGAGCGTGCCGGCATCGAGATGCACGGTATCGATCTGCAGGAACGCATGCCCGTCGTAGCGGACCGGCATCTGCATGTAGATCGGCACCTGCTGCGCGCGATACGCGGACACGCCTTCGTCGCCCGACTTGTAGGCGGGCAGCCAGCCGATTTCGATCTCGGGGTCGCGCCGCTGCTCGAGATCGGCGAACGCGGCCTGGGCGGGCGTGCGTCCGTCGCGCCGCGGCGTCACGCTGGTCGCGCGCTCCTGCGACAGCGACAGGCGGTACAGCGACGCCGCATCGTCGTAACGGCCCTGCGCCTCGGCGACGCGCCCCGCCGCGACCGTGACGTCCGGCCGCGTCGGCCAGGCCGCCTGCAGCCTGTCGGTGACCTGCGCGGCATCGTCGGCGCGGCGCAGCGCGGTCAGGCGGCGCACCGCCGACAGCTGCGTGTCGACGTCGTCGGCCGGCGTGCGCGCGAGCACGGCCTGCACGCGCGCCAGCGCACCGGCGCGGTCGCCGCTGTCCTCGTCGATCCGCGCGAGCGCGAGCTGCGCGTCCGCGTCGTCCGGCGTGCGCGCGACGACCGGCGCGAGCGCGTCGCGCGCCGCGCCGTAGTGGCCCTGCGCGCGTTCGAGATCGGCCACTTCGAGCGCGTAGCGCTCGTCGGCCCTGGCCGCCGGGCTCGCGCCGTCGAGCAGCCGGCGCGCGCGGGGGTAGTCCTGCTGCGCGATCGCATCGTCGGCGTTGCGCAGGATCCGCCGCAGCGACTGGTCGTCGAGCCGCGCGGCCTGCGTGGCAGTCAGCGGCGGCCCGCGGCGGATCGCGTCGAGCCATGCGACGAGTTCATCGTCGCGCCCCGCGCTGCCGAGCAGGTCGCCATAACGCAGCCGCACGTCGGCATCGGCGTCGCGCGGGTGCGTGGCGATCCAGTCGCGCAACGGCGCGAGGCCGCGCTCGGGCTCGCCCGCGTCGATCCATTGCGCGCCGACCGCGGCGAGCAGGTCGGGATCGTCCGGCGCAAACGCCTGCGCGTGCGTGAGCGCCGCCGCGAACGCCGCGCGGTCGCCGCGCCCGAGCGCGCCGCGCGCGTCGGCGAGCGCGCGCTCCGCATCGAGCTTGCGGGCGAGCCCGCGCATCCCGTCCGAACGGAGTGCATCGTCGACCGGCGCGAGCGCAGCCTGCGCGCCCGCGATATCGTCGATCGAATTGCGGTACAGCGCGGTTGCATAACGCATATCAGGCGTGTCGGCCTGCGCGATCCCTTCGTCCATCACCGTGCGGCCCAGTTGCGGCAGCCCCATGTCGCGGTACAGCCGCGCGAGCGCGAAACGGGTCCACTGCGCATCGGGCGCCGCGCGCACCGCGGCTTCGTAGCGCTGCGCGGCCGGCCCGCGCTCGCCCTTGTCGGCGAGCGCGCGCGCCTGCTGCGCGAGCAGGTCGGCGCGCAGGCCGTCGAGCGCGCGCCGGTCGTCGCGACCGGCAACGCGGCCCTGCAGCGCATCGAGCAGCGGGCCGACCTGGTCCGCACGGCCGGTGTTCTCGTAGAGCATCATCGTGCCGCGCACCGCGGACAAGCTCGGCGTACGGGCGGCCAGCAGTCCGCGCAACAGCGGCTCCGCGTGCGGCCAGTCGCGTTGCGCGAGCAGCGCGTCGGCGAGCAGCAGCTTTGCGTCCGGACTGTCCGGCTGCATCGCAAGCGCGGCGCGCGCCGCGCGTTCGGCGTCCTTCGGCAGCCCCGCGGCGGCCGCCGCGCGGCCCTGCGCGAGCGTGCCCCAGAACTGCGCGGTGCGCGCGAGGCTGTCCCACTTGTCGCGATTGTCGGGCGCGAGCGCCGCCGCGCGGACGAACAGCGCGCGCGCGTCGTCGTGCCGGCCTTCGCGCAGCCGCAGCAGGCCGAGCCCGCCGACCGCGTCGGCGTCGCTAGCTCGCGCGCGGGCGGCCTGCGTCAGCAGCGGGTCGGCCGCCGCGAGATCGCCGCGCGCGAGCGCCTGCAGGCCGCGCTGCTGCGCGAGGTAGTTCGGGTCGTGTTCGAGCCTGCGCTGCGCGTCGCGCTTGCGGACCATCACGGCGATCTTGTCCTGGAACTCGGTGTCGTCCGGCACGAGCTCGAGGTACGCATGCATCGCGTCGAAGTAGGCCGGATCCGTGCCGGCCGCCTGCAGCACGCGCCGCCACGCGTCCATCGCCGCCGCGCGGTCGACGTCCGTGCGCCGCGCGAGCGCCCACGCGAGCCGGTTCGCTTCCGGGCGCGACTCGCTGCGCTGGTTCAGGAGCCGCGCGAGCGCCAGCGCCGCGTCGGCATCGTCCGGATCGGCCGCGACCGCGCGGCGCAGCGCCAGCATCGCCGGCTCGCGCCCGCCGGGCGCATTCGCGACGATCTGGTAGTACTCGGCGCCGAGCGCGCCCGACGGCGCGCCGTTCGGAAACAGCGCGACAATTCGCCGGGCCGCCTCGTCCGGCTGGCCGCTGCGCGCGAGCAGGCGAATCTGCGCCATCTCTTCGCGCCCGCTCGTCGCGACCCGGTATTCATCGTCCGCGCGCCGCGTGTCGGGCGCGCCGGGCGCCTGCGCCTTCAGGCGCGCGAGCGCGGCCTGCGCGCCCTTCGCATCGCCGAGACGCAGCAGCACGCGCACCTGTTCGGCCAGCAGCGCGGGATCGCCGGGCGCGATCAACAGCCCCTTGCGGAGCGCGTCGCGCGCGAGGTCGTCGCGATGCTTGAGCCCCCACATGCGCGCGGTGGCGAGCAGACGCTGCGCGTCGGTCAGATCGCGCGTGGCTGGCATGGGTGCGGCCAGCGGCGACGCTGCCGGTGAAGGTGCTGTCGATGAAAGCACGGCGGGCACGCCTGTGGCCGGCACCGGCGCGGCCGTTTTCTGCGCGGACGGTTTCTGCGGGGGCCCGGACGCCGGCGCCGCCGCGCAGACCGACGACGCGAGCCATGCGAGCCCGGCCACGTGCGGCGCGGTGCGCATCAGCGGGCGGCGCATGGCTGCTCCTGCCAGTGCACGTCGAGCGTGCCGTCCGCGGCAAACCGGTAGCGCCCGTCGCGCCAGCCGAAGCCGAACAGCGTCAGCACGCTCGTGTAGTAGCCGGGCGGCGACTGGCGCGCGAGCGTATCGACGCGCGCTGCCTGCGCATCCGCGAGCGCATGCTGGCCGCGCGCGTCGAGGAACGGCACGGCTGCCGCCGAAAAGCCGCCGTTGCCGTCGTTCGGCCCGGCGACGCCCGTCGTCGTGTCGACCTTCTCCGGCGGCGCGCCGTGCGCGGCGATGTGATCGGCAAACGGCGCGAAGCGCGCGAGCAGCGGCGCGGCGAGCGGATCCGCCGGATCGAGCATGCCGGCCCACAGGTACACGCGGATCGCGTTGTACGCGCTCTCCGCGTGCGTCGACGGATCGGGCGCGAAGCCCGCGCCCGCGCGGTACAGCGCCCAGTCGGGCGAGAAGCCCTTCGGCGCGGTGTCGAGCAGCACACGTCCGGTGCTCGCCGCGAGCGCCGCCCAGCGGCGGTCGTCCGGCAACCGCGCGCCGAGCCCGCGGATCACCTGCGGCGGCGAATAGCTCGGATTGACGCGCCACAGTTCGTTCCCGAGCCGGAAGCCGACCGGCCCCGGCAGCAGCGTGACGCCGAGCCCCGGCACCATGGCCGTCTCGTCGTCGAGCACGCGCTTCGCGAGCAGCGCGCCGCGCGCCGTATAGCTGCGCTCGCGCCACAGGCGGCCCGCTTCGACGAGCGCATACGCGATCCACAGATCGGCGTCCGATGCGGCGTTCGCATCGAGCACCCGCCACGCGCCGTCCGCCGCGCGGCCCCACAGCCACGCGGGCAGGTGCGCGCTCAGGTCGCCCTGCGCGAGATGGCTCTCGGTCCACGCGAGCATCCTGTCGAACGCGGGCCGGTCGTTCGCGACGAGCGCGAAGAAGAGTCCGTATGCCTGCCCCTCCGACACCGTGCGCGCATCGGCCGAGCCGACGTCGATCACGCGGCCGTCGGCCGACACGAAGTCGCGCTTGAATGCGTCCCAGCGCGGCCAGGCGGCCGCTCTGGCCGCGCAGGCTGCGCCCGCGTCACGTGTGGCCGGGGCAGCGGCCGGCGCGCCGCCGGCCGCGAGCGCCGCCGACGCCGACAGCGTCAGCGCGAGCGCCATGGCGGCGCGGCGCGCCGGCCCGCCTGCCCGTCGCGTAGCCCTTGCATGCGCCATCCGTCACATCCCCCGTCGCCGCGCGGCAATCCTTTGCAGCACGCTGAACGCGCCGAGCGCGAGCAGCAGCCCGGCGACGACGCCGATCACGCCGAGCGCGACCGGATGCCGCGCCGCGTGCGTCCAGACCCGCGCGTACCACGGCACGAAACCGACCACATAGGGTTCGCCGACACGCATGCTGTCGACCGTGCCCGGCCGCACCAGCGCGAGGTCGCCCTGCAGCTGCGACACGAGCCCGGCGTTCTCGAACACGTCGAGGAGATCGTTCAGGTGCGGCGCATCGGTCGCCGTCATCGCGACCACGCTGCGGCCGCGGCTGCCCGGCAGCTCGAAGCCGAGCAGCGCCGCGAGCGAGCCGGCCTGCTCGATGTGCGCGCCGCCTTCGGCCATCCCGACGCCATTGCGCCAGCGCTCCTTCACCGTGAACGCGACACGCGTGCCGCGCCCGCCGCCTGCCTCGCCGAGCGACAGCGGCAGCGCCGCGCGCCAACGCTCGATCAGCGGGAACGACGGCGCGCCGTCGATCACGAGCAGATCCTTGTCGGTGAGCGCGGCGACGCCGCCGGAGCGCGCGACCTGCACGCGCAACGCCGGGAAGCCGGTCCATCCGCCCATGTGGCCGAGCATCGTCAGGTACGCCTCGAGCTCCTGCGGCGACGGCTTGTCCGCGATCACGACCGCCGTCTGCGACAGGTCCGCGAAGCGCGTGAACGGGAAGCCGCTGTTCGCGAAATACGCGAGGTTCGGCAACTGCGCGTAGTGGACGAAGTGCGAGAAGTCGATCGTCGAATCGGGGTCGATCGCCGCGCGCTGCGGCTCCGTCGCGGTGCTCGAGCAGAGCCCCGTCTTCTGCGAATCGAGCGTGAAGCGGAACTGCAGCTGGTTGCCGCTGCCGACGCGGAACGCGGGGATGTCGACGTCGCTCGTCACGCGGCCTTCGGGCACCGACAGCAGCGGCAGCTGCATGCGGCCGCGCGCGTCCTCGGCGTGGGCCGGGCCGAGCCGGTACGACTTCACGAGCTGCTCGTTGATCTCGACCGCGAGCGTCGAATTGTCCTGCACGGTCGGTGCCGTGTAGCGGTAGCGCAGCGTGATCGGCACGCCCGCGCCGTTCCACGAATGCAGGTCGGCCGGCACGCGCAGGTTCAGACGGATCGCGTCCGGCGACGTGCCGCGCACTTCGAGTTCGCGCGGATCCGCCACCAGTTCGCGGAACGCGATCGGGCGATCGACCGGCAGCCAGCGCGGCGCGTCGTACGGCTTGCGCGGCGCGCCGAGGTCGACGTGCGCGACCGTCGCCGACGGCCCGGACAGCGCCACGCGGCCGAGCACCAGCGTCGCGACCGCATCGTCGACTTCCGCCGCGGTACGGCCGGTGACGACGAGCAGCTTCCGGTCGGGTGCGGCCGGGTTGTCCGCGACCGCGAGCAGCGGGCCGTTGACGGACGGCAGCGCAAGGCCCGGCGGCAACGTTGCGGCCGGGCCGACCAGCACCGCGTTGTCGTTCGCCGGCAGCGTCGACGACACCGGGAAGCGCGCGTGACGATAATCGGCGAGCGCGCCGAACCACGACGCGAGCACGCCCGCGCTGCGCAGCGTCGCCGTGTCGGGCACCGCCGGCAGCACGAACGGCAGGCGCACGCGCCCGTTGTCGCGACGATCGAAGAACGGCGCGGGCAGCAGCGCGAGATCGTTCGGCAGGCGCACCGGCGTCTCGTCGAGGATCAGCTCGCTCGTCGGGCTCACGTCGGCCCACAGCGCCGAATTCGTCGGATCCTCGCAATGGTCGAGCGTGTAGTGCGCAATCAGGCGCAGCCCGATCAGGTTGAAGTCGGAGAAGTAACGCGGATCGATCGGGATATCCTGCGTGACCATCCGGCCCGCGCGCGGCGGGTCGAACGGCACGGTCGCGACCACTTCGCCGTTGACCGAGACCTTCAGGTGCGACATCGGGAACACGAGCGACGGCGAATACGCGTAGGTCAGCCGCAGCCGCGCGCCGGTGACCACGCGGTCGAGCCGCACGCCGGCGTTGATCGTGCGCGCGTCGTCGGCGCCGCGCAGGCGCAGCGGCTCGAACGCGCCGAGCGTCGCGAACGGCATGCGCACGGTGGCCGCGGGTCCGGTCGCGGACAGCCCGCCGGGCGCCGCCACGGGCGACACGGCAACCGCAGTCGCGGCGATGGCGGCAGCGTCCGGCGCCGAGACCGGCACCGGCGCAGCGGCGGATGCCGCCGGCGTGGCAGCCGGCGTGGCAGCCGGCAGGCAAGCGGCGTAGAACGCGCCGGCCGCCGCCGTGATCGAGACGAACAACGAAACGGCCGGCTTCATGCACGGCTCCGTTTCGTCGGCTTGCCGACGATGTCGACGGCGACGCGCGCAGCGCAGCCGGTCAGGCGAATGCACATCCCCAATGCTTCCCCTTGGTACGAATTTTGATGGTCTTGATCGAAACGGCGTGACCGGTCACGACGGCGCCCCCGCGCCGTTTCGCGGCCTGCCTGACACCAGCACGCGCGCGAATCCGATGATTCGTCACACTATCTCAAAAATAGATGAAAACGTACCCCAATTCGAAACAACGAGGCAAAAAAGCCTCAACCTCGGTCAGAAATGCTGCGTCACGCGCGCAGGAGGTACGAATTGCGCCACTGCCACTGAAATCGCCGAACGGCACAATGCCGGACGGCATTCTGCCGGTGCGGAAAATCCCGGGCACCGGCCCGACAGACAGTCCGTCGGCGGCGGCCCGTTGCAGGCCGCCAGGCGCGCGTCCGCTTGGGCGGCGCGTATGCTAGCGCATTCCGGCGCCGTTCTTCGCACTTTCGATGCGGAAGCATTGACTTGAATCAATCCATCGCCATCGCCCCCTACCCCGGATACGCAGCTGAGCATCATTGCCGCGCAATCCGAGATCGCCAAGTTCGGGCTCGACCTCGGCAGCGTGATGGCCTACGTCGCCGAGCAGGTGCCGCGCCTGACGGGTGCAGCCGGCGCGGCGGCGACGAATTCGGCGTAATCCTGCCGAACCGGCTCGACCGGGCCGACACGCAGACGCAAAGCGAGCGCCTCGCCCGCCTTTGCACCGATAAACCCCTAGAACCCCGACATCGCGATCGCGGCCCCGACGACGAGCCACTGCGCAACCGCGATCAACATCGCCGTCCGGCACAGCCCGACCGCGCCGCGCACGCGCGCATCGAGCGAGCGCCCCGCCTTCGTATCGTCGATCCAGCCGAGGTCGGCAAGCGCGCGGTCGAGCGCGGCCAGCGCATCGCCGGCGCTGTCCGGCGCCGCCGTGCGCGCGAGCGCCGCGAACAGCCGCCGGTCGATCGCGATCCGCACCGCGTACCACAACGCGCCGATGCCCGACGCCGTGCTGACGGTCGCGAGCAGCACGCGCGCAAGCGGCGCCGCAGCCCACCCGGCGGCAACCCACCCGCCGGCGAGCGCCGCGGCAAAGGCCGCTGCGATCGCCCAGACGCCGGCATCGAGCGCGCCGCGGGCCGCGGCAATCCGGAACGGAGCGGACGGGTCGCACATCACGCGTGCCCCGCCGCCGCACGGCGGTCGATCCAGTCCTGCAGCACCGCGACGCCCTGTTCCGACCACACCGCGCGCGGCCGGGCCGCCCGCACCGCCGCGAGCGCGTCGCGCGCATCGTGCAGTCCGCGCCGCATCGCAAGCCACGCGGCCGCGCACAGCACGCTGCGGCCGTAGCCGAGCGCGCAGCAGACGAGCACGTCGCGGCCCTCGCCGTGCAGCCGCTCGAGCGCTGTGACCGCGTGCTGCAACTGCCGCGCGGTCGGCACGACGAGATCGAGCTGCGGCACGGCCGCATACGCGAGCGACGCATCGGCGGCGGCCCAGCGCGGCATTTCGGCGGTCAGGTCGACGAGGCCGGTGAAGCCGTGCCGGCGCAGTTCGCGCGTCGTCGGCGCGCGGCCGATCGACACGCGCTCGTCGATCCGCGCGGGCGCCGGATGGCGGAACGTCCATGCGCGCGAGTTGACGAATGCGCCGGCGATCGTCGGCGCAAGCAGCCACTGCACGAACGGCGGGAACCGGCCGTCGGCGCCCTTCAGGAACGCGCCCGGCGCGCCGCGCCGGTAGATCCACGCGACGCACGCGAGCGCCAGCGCGGCCCACCCCGCCGCGAGCGCCCAGCCGGCCGCGCGCGGCACGCAAGCGAGCGCGACCAGCGCGACGACGCCCGCGCCGAGCGCATAGCGGCGCGCCAGCGCGCGGCTTGCCGCGGACGGCGCCGCCTCCGCGCCCGGCAGCCGGCCGGCGGCATCGCGCAACGGGAACAGGAACAACGCGAGACAGCCGACCGCCGCGCCGGTCGGCACGTCGATCACGTGATGCTGGTAGGTGGTCAGCACGGACACACCGATCGCCGCGAACCACAGATGCAGCACGGCGCGCGCAAACGGGCTGCGCAGATGCCTCGCATAGACGGCCCATAGCACGACGAGCAGCCCGATATGCAGCGACGGCGCCTGGTTGAACGGCTTGTCGAAGCCCATCAGCAGCGTGAACAGTGCGCCGGCCATGCCGCCCGCGTCGGGCCGCTCGAAGCCGAAGCGCAGCGGCCACGCGATGAAGCACGCGACGGATATCAGCTGCACGGTCAGCAGGCGCTTCACGTGATCGAGCAGGTCGGCGCGGCGCGTCCAGAAGAGGAACGACAGCGCGTACAGCAGGTCGATCGACCAGTACGGCATGATCGTCCACGGCACGAACGGAATCGCGTGCTCCCAGCCGAACGCGAAGGTCGGCACCGACGGCCGCCGCGCGGCGAGCCAGTTCGCGAAGCCGTAAGTCGAGAAGAACACCGCGCCCATCACGGCGAGCCAGCCGACGCGCAGCGCGAACGACGCGTCGCGCGTGCCGGCTGCCGCCTGCGCGGCCAGGCCGCGCGCATCGCCGCCGAGCTCGCTCATCACGCGTCGGCCCGCTGATCGACCTGCGGATCGACCCGCTGCGCTAGGCTGACCGAAAAGATGCCCATCTCGTCGATCCGCTGGTCGAGCTTGCGGAACCCCGCGCGCGCGACGAGTTCGTCCATCTCGGCCTGCGAGCGGCGCCGCATCACCCAGGTCGCGTCGCCGCGGTGGTTGTTCAGCGCGCGTGCGATGAACTCGAGCTGCGGGTGCCACGGCTGCCCCGTGTAGACGAGATAGCCGCCCGGCGGCACTGCCTGCGCGAGCCCGCGCAGCGAGCGCTCGATCAGCGCATTCTCGCCGAACAGCTCGTAGAGGCCCGACACGATCGCGAGCGTCGGCTGCGGCTCGAGCGTCGCGAGGGATGCCTCATCGAACGCGTCGCCGCGCTCGAAGCGCGCGATCGGCTCGAGGCCGCGCTGCGCGATCAGCACGCGCCCCGCTTCGACGTTCGGCGGGCTGTAGTCGCGCAGCGTGATGTCGTCGGGCGCGGCGCCGTCGCGCTCGGCCGCCGACGCGATCGCGTCGAGCACGTAGCGGCCGTGCCCGGCCGCGATGTCGACGATCCGCACCGGCGCGCTCGCGCCGCGCAGCCTTGCGATCGCCGCACCGATCAGTTCCTGCAGATGCACCTTGCGCTGGCGGATGCCGACCCAGCCCGGCGAGTCGAGATACGTGCGGTCGATCAGCCTGCCGACGCCGAAGCGCCCCTGCGCGTGATTGCGGTACACGTAATCGAGCGTCGACCCCGAATCGAAGCCGAGCTTCAGCCCGAGCGCGATCCCGTCGGACAGCGCGCCGCCCGCCTTCAGCCCCGCCCGCGTGATCGCCCAGTACGCGCGTGCGAGCGGATTCGCCGGGGGCCGCTGGAGTGCCGCGTATTCGTCGTGGAACGCGCCGCGGCGGTCGGCGTCCGCGAGTGACACGCGGGGGCTGCGCGCGTCGAATTCGCGCAGCACGAACGCGCGCAGCGGCGCGAGCGCCTGCGCGCGGTCGCGCTCGCCGAGCGTGTCGTGATAGAAGCCCGGCAGCACGATGCGCTCCTTGCGCGCCGCGCCGAGCCGTTCGTAGAAGCGGTCCTGCGGGCCGCGATGGACGACCCAGTCGGCGCCGGAGATCAGCAGTTGCGTCGGCACGGTGATCGCCGCCGCGTCGGCGACGATCCGCTTCGCGGTGTCGTGCAGGTCGAGCAGCATGTTGACCGCGATCGGCCGCGTGATCAGCGGATCGGCCGCGTAGCTCGCGATGCGCTCGGGGTCGTGCGTGAGGAACTTCGGCTTCACGTAGCTGTTCACGTAGAACAGCCCGCGCAGCTTGTGCATCAGCCGCAGGCCGGGCCGCGCGAACGGCACGTACAGCTTGATGTGGAACGCCGGCGACGCGACAACGAGGCAGCGGATCGGCGGCGCGTAGTCGTGCGCCCAGGCCGCCGCGAGCACCGCGCCGACGCTCTGGCCGACGACGGCCATGTCCTCGATCGCGATGCCGTGCGTGTCGCGGATGTGTTCGACGAAGGTCTGCAGGTCGCGCACCGACGCGGCCGCGCTCGGGCTGTAGCCGCGTGCGCCGGGCGAACGGCCGTGGCCGCGCGCGTCCCACGCGAAGAACGCGAATTCGGGCAGGTCGAGCTCGTCGACGAGGTGCGCGACGCGCGCCGAATGCTCGTGGCCGCGATGCAGCAGCACGATCGCGCCGCGGCAGCGTGCGCCGGTAGCGGGCCAGTGGCGATAGAAGAGCGTCTCGCCGTCGTGGGTGATGAAGTCCGCCTCGCGGACGTTGCGTGCGCTCATGTGATTTCTCTCGGTTCGTTATTGTTTCGTTATTTGAATGCATTCGGGCATGCATTCGGCGCCGCCCTCCGGCGCCGCGGGTGTCAGCCGCCCGCTTCGCGGATGCCGGCCTGCACGCGGCGTGCCACGGTCACCATCGACAGCACGATCAGCAGCCGCCACAGCCATGCGGCGACGCTCCCCGTCGGCATCCCGACGCCGATCCACAGCGCGAACGCGCCGAGCGCGAGCGCCCGGTCGCTCTTGCCGAACGGGCCGTCGTAGCGGCGGCTTGCACCGACGAGCGGCCCGATCAGCCCCGCGCATTCGACGATGACCGCGAACAGCGCGAACAGCCAGACGTCCGCCTGCGTGAACGCCGGCACCGCGAGAAACGGCAGCACGAGCGCGATGTCCGACACGACGTCGCCGAGCTCGTTCAGGTACGCGCCGAGCGTGCTCTTCTGCCCGTGCTCGCGCGCGAGCATCCCGTCGATCGCGTTGAGCGCCATCCGGGCGAACAGCCACAGCGGAATCAAAAGGAACAGCGCCCTTGCAAACACACCGAGCCCGGCGAGCGCGCCGACGACGATCGAGCCGCCGGCCGCGAACAACGTGACCTGGTTCGCGGTGACGCCGCGCTCGGCGAGCAAATTGGCTAACGGGCGCAGGCGGTCCTGGAATTTGGGTTTGAGTGCGTAGAGGCTCATCGTTTTATTCGCACGAATGGCTGGTGCGTTTCCGCGGGCCGTGCCCCGCCGGCGGAATGCGGGTTGTCATTGAACGGCCATCATCGTCGCCGAGCGGCATGGAAGCGTCAAGCGTGCCACTGAATGCCCGCCGGGCGGGCGCCGCGCGGCAATCTGGCGTTTTACCCGGAAACTCGCGATAATCCGCTGGCCCGAATGCAATAAGGAATCTTTTCGAATTGTTATTCGTGCGCTCGTGCAATAGCGGCAATTCACACCGGTCATCGCGAAACCCGCCGATTATTCGGCCGATTATCGCGGACCAGCGACAGGCATTCACGAATTTGAAAAATTCTAACCATTGGCCGTCCGACGCGCAGCATGCCGCGCCGGCATTCCGGGACCCCGTCCGCTGCGCACGCGCGGCACAGCGGGCATGCGAACAGGAGGCGTGCCGCCGATGAACATCCTGCATGTGTGGCAGCGCGATTTCCTGCTGACGATCGTGCGGCTCGTCGCGGGCGCGTATCCGGTCTGGCATCAGGCGCCGCCGTCCCCGACGCAAAAGATCTATTTCTCGAACCATACGAGCCACATCGACACGCTTGCGATCCTCGCCGCGCTGCCGCGCAACGTGCGCGCGGTGGTACGGCCCGTCGCCGCGCGCGACTACTGGGACAGCAGCAACGCGAAGCGCCACATCGCGCAGAAGCTGCTGAACGTCGTGCTGATCGACCGGCACCGCGAAAGCGGCGGCGACCCGCGGGGCGGCCATCCGCGGGGCGGCCACCCGCTTGACCCCGTGCGCGACGCGCTCAAGGAAGGCCACTCGATCATCATCTTCCCTGAAGGCACGCGCGGCGCGGACGCGCTGCCGCAGCCGTTCAAGAGCGGGCTCTTCCATCTCGCGAGCGAATTCCCGAACGTCGCGCTCGCGCCCGTCTATCTCGAGAACCTGCAGCGCATCATGCCGAAAGGTGCGATCTGGCCGGTGCCGCTGATCTGCAAGGTGCACTTCGGCGCGAACGAGGCGCGCGGCGAGCAGGAAGACAAGGCGTCGTTCCTCGCCCGCATGCGCGACGCGATCGTCGCGCTCGCGCCGCACCGCCCGGCAGGCTGAGCGCGGCGCCTCCCTCCTCATCCGGATATCGACATGCGAACTCTTTTCTGGGAACTGGTCGGGGGCGTCACGGCGCTGCTGACCGTCGCGACCGTGATCGGCGCGATCCTCGGCGCACGCAGTGGCGGCACCAGCGCGACGATCGTCAACCTGAACCAGCGCATCCGCGCATGGTGGGCGATGATCGCGGTGATGGTGATCGCGATCGGCCTCGGCAACAACGTCACCTATCTCGTGTTCGCGGTGCTGTCGTACCTGACGCTGCGCGAGTTCATCACGCTCACGCCGACCACCGCGAGCGACCACACGACGCTCTTCATCGCGTTCTTCGTTGCGATTCCGGTGCAATACCTGCTGCTCGGGATCAACTGGTACGGGATGTATTCGATCTTCGTGCCCGTGCACCTGTTCTTCGCGATGTCGCTCGTGTCGGCGCTCACGCAGGACACGCGCGAATTCCTGAGCCGCAACGCGAAGATCAACTGGGCGCTGATGGTGTGCGTGTACGGGCTGAGCCACGCGCCCGCGGTGCTGATCCTCGACATTCCGCACTACGCGGGGCAAAACGCGCTGCTGCTGTTCTTCTTCCTCGTCGTCGTGCAGATCAGCGACGTGCTGCAGTACGTGGTCGGCAAACTGTTCGGACGCCGCAAGATCGCGCCGCGCCTGTCGCCGTCGAAGACGGTCGAAGGCTTCGTCGGCGGCGGCCTGCTTGCGACGCTGTGCGGCGCGTCGCTGTATCGCGTGACGCCGTTCAGCTTCGGCGCGGCGTTCGGGATCTCGCTTGCGATCGTGATCGCGGGCTTCGTCGGCGGGCTCGTGCTGTCGGCCGTCAAGCGCTCGCTCGGCACGAAGGACTGGGGCTCGATGATCGCGGGCCACGGCGGGATGCTCGATCGCGTCGATTCGATCTGTTTCGCGGCGCCGGTGTTCTTTCACCTCGTTCGGTATCTGTACGTGTGATGCGCGCGGCGCTGATTTCGGTCGCAGGATCGGCGCTGCATGACGGATCGAAGCTCGCGGCACGCGACACGCCGATGCCGGAGGCGATGGGCATCGAGGCCGCTCTCAGGGAATGAAATGGTCCGAGGAAATCAGGCGAGTCACGTCGGCGCCGCAAGCCCGCCCGATTGTCATGCTTGGCCAATCGATCTCGGGGGGACAGGGCTGCGTTCCGCGCACCGCTTTGAATTGACAATCGTTTGCATTGCTCCGCCGGTTGCATCGATATGCTCGTTGGACAGGTCGGTTGATGTTGCATCGCGGCGCATCGCTCCCCGTTTGCTACGGGCCGATCTCGCGCCGGTTGAACCGGCATAGCGTGCAACGCATCGACCGGAGCGGTAGCGATGAGGCTCAACAACTGGATTGTGGTGCTGGCCAGCGCCTACATGGAATACACCACGTGGCAGGGACGCGAGGTCTATCGGCGTACGGTTTCCTATGACCACGTCGTCTGGTGCTAGCGTTCCGTCCCCGAACCGATTCCTGCAGCCATTCATGGTTGACTGACGCAACGCCGCAACCGGCGCGTGCCGTCACGCGCCGGACGGGCCGGCGGATATCGCGACGCCGGCGGGATCGGCTCGAAACCCGGCGCTGCGCTTTCGGAGGCCCGTCATGCGCAGCGCCGCTGCGCTCAAGGAAACGCCGGAATCGTCGGATCGTGCCCTTCGACGTCCGCTTCCGGATGGTGCTTCTTGATCAGCGCCTCGATTTCGTCGACGCGATCGGTCTTCACGTCCACCATCATCAGCAGCTCGCCCTTCTCGACCGCCTGTTCGAAGCGCTTGAGCCGCGTGTTCGGCACGTTGACGCCGATCATCGTCGCGGTCCATGCGCCGAATCCGGCACTGACCAGCGTGATCGCCACGACGGCGCCCGCCGCGATCTTGAGCCCCTCGGGATGGAACACGAGCGCGAGCAGCCCGACCACCATCCCCGTGAACCAGCCGACCGCGGTGCCGCGCGCCAGCGCCGGCAGCAGGTCGCTGCGCTGCGTGAGCGTCGCTTGCGGCAGGTCTTCGGTCTGGATGCCCGGCGCCGCCAGCACGTGGACGTGCCGCCATTCGACTCGTCTGAGCAATAATTCGTTGATGATGTGCGTCGCGCTCTTCGCATTGGGCAACAGCACGTAGATTCGCCGCATTTCCCGCCCCTCCTTCCGGCGTTCTCGGGCATCCGCGACGAAGGCGCCGCGGCGCGCCGCACCGCGCCGTACCGTGCGCGGCTGCTCGCCGATGTCTTGAATATTAGTCGCTATCCCGGGGGACAACCGGCCTTCATGCTCCGCCGGTAGCGGCGCGCCTCGCCAGCCCGGCCGGGCGGCGGTACGATCTCGAGCTTCAATTCCGCCCAACCCGCAAACACGCATACCCGACACGGCAATCCGCATGAACCTCACGCTGCAGGACGTCGCATGGCACCGATCGATTGGCCGGCTCGTCGAGTCGCTCGACCAGCCGGGCTTCTGGCTCGCACTGACCCGGCAAATCGACGAGTACGTGCCGGTCGACAGCTGGGTCGTGCTGCTGTTCAGCGACGACCGCCCGCAAGTATTCGCCGAATGCCCGTACGAAGGCGGCGGGCCCGACCCGCTCTTTCGCGACTACGTGCAGGGGCTGTACCTGCTGGACCCGTTCTACATTGCGAACCGCGAAGCGCCGCAAAGCGGGCTGTTCCGGCTCTCCGACGTCGCGCCCGAGTGCTTTCGCGACACCGACTACTACACGCTGTACTTCACGCACAACGTCGTCGAAGACGAAGTCCAGTACAACGTCCGGCTCGACGACACGCGCACGCTGTGCATGTCGCTCGGCAGCAAGCGGCGCTTCAGCCCCGAGCACGTCGCGCTGCTCGACCTGATGCGCCCATGGGTGTCCGCGCTGATGCGCCAGCGCCTCACGTTCGAACGCGCGCCGGCCGAGCACGCGCCGGGGCGCGCGTCCGGCGCCCGGGGCGGCTTCGAACAGGCGATGGAACGGCTCGGCACGCCGCTCACCGCGCGCGAGCTCGACGTCGTGCGGCTGATCCTCAGCGGCCGCTCCAACAAGGAAGTGGCCGGCAAGCTGGCGATCTCCGCGGAAACGGTCAAGGTCCATCGCCGGAACATCTACGGAAAACTGAACATCAACTCGCAGTCGGAGCTGTTTTCGCTGTTCCTGAACGCGCAGATCGACGCGTGACGCGCATGGTGAGCCGCGTGCCGTCACCGTTCGACGTTCGCCGTTCGACGTTCGCCGGCAGGTTCGGCCACCGCCGCGCCCGGGGACACGATTCGCGCCAGCCGCGTATCCGGCTCTTTCCGGGCTGACAGCCACGCGCGGCCGACGGCCGATCAATACCCCCAACGGGTTAACGCATCGGCGGGATGGGAATTCCCGCCGGTCAGCGCATACTAGGGCCTGTTTGCAATCCGTCCCCTGCGCCTGTTCCGGCCGGCTCATCTACCCGTATCCCGCCCATGAAACTGAAAGTCGACATCAACCAGCTCGCAGGTCGCGACGGCGACACGCGCTACAACCTCGAGCGCACGCTCGACGCCATTGCCACCTGCGCGCCCGGCACCGACATCGTGATGTTTCCCGAGGCGCAGCTCACCGGCTTCCTCGATCCCGGCAACCTTGCCGCCGTGGCCGAGCCGCTCGACGGCCCGAGCGTCAGCGCAGTCGTGGCCGCCGCGCGGGCGCGCGACGTCGCGGTGGTCGTCGGCCTGATCGAAAACGACGGCGGCCGCTTCTACAACACGACGGTGTTCGTCACGCCGGATGGCATCGCGCTGCGCTATCGCAAGACTCATCTGTGGGTCAGCGAGCATGGCGTCGTGCTGCCCGGCGACCGCTACGCGACCGTCGCATGGCGCGGCGTGCGTATCGGCCTGCTGATCTGCTACGACAGCGAATTCCCGGAAAGCGGGCGCGCGCTCGCCGAGCTCGGCGCCGAGCTGATCCTCGTGACCGACGGCAACATGGAGCCGTACCGCCACGTACATCGCACGTCCGTCGCCGCGCGCGCGATGGAGAACCAGGTGTTCGCGGTCGTCGCCAACCGCGTCGGCGACAGCGTGCACGACGTCGTGTTCGCCGGCGGCAGCCTCGCCGCCGATCCGTTCGGACACCTGCTGTTCGAAGCCGCCAACAGCGAATCTCGTCATACGGTCGAACTCGATTTCGCGCAGCTCGCCGCGTCGCGCGCGGTCTACGATTACCGCGCGGATCAGCGCCTGCGCATGTCGGGCGAACGCATCGAGCATCCGGACGGACGCCGCGAGCTGTTGATTCCGTGACCCGCGCCGGCGCGCTGCGTCATTGCGCGTCGGTCTTGCCGGCGTCGACCGACAACGGCTCGCCTATCGCATAGAAATTGCCGCCTGCGATGTAGTGCAGGCTGCGCAATGCCGGATCGGCCCCTTCGAAATGCCAGTGGCCGTCGTTGAACACGCGCGTGTCGGACCATGCGCCGACGACCTCGCCGATGAACAGGTCGTAGGTCTGCTGGTTGTGCGGCTCCGGAATCAGCCTGCACGCGAGCCAGCCCGAGCAGCCAGCGACGAACGGCAGGTCGTGGCCGTCGATGCCGAACAGCGTGACACCGGCCTCGCGCAGCTTCTCAGGCCGGTCGGCGAGGCTGTGGCTGCCGACCGCATGCGTGAGCGTCAACTGTGCGGCAGTCGGAACCTGGATCACGAACATGCCGCTGCGCTCGACGAGTTCGCGGGTCTTCGCGCTCTTGTCGAGCACGACCGTCAGCTTCGGCGGCATGAAGTCGAGCGCACAGGCCCACGCGGCGGCCATCACGTTGTCGGTGCCGCCGTGACGCGCCGACACGAGCACGGTCGGGCCGTGATTGAGGAGGCGGTAGGCTTTCTTCAGCTCCACCGCAGCGATGTGACTGTCCATTCAGATTCTCTCGAAGCGATGCGCAGGGGCCGGCGTGCGCCCGCAGACGGTTGCATGACGGGGCAAGCGCCCGCATTCTCGCACCCAATACGCATCGACGGATCGAATCCACCTGCTGGCTTCGCGTGTATTCGCCACGCCATTCATCCCCTTGGCACCAATCGCCCGGCGACTGCAACGGCGGCGCGATGGCCGCACCGGCGTCGATCGGTTCGTACGGCTACGCGGGCACGAGCTCGCAGACGATGGTCAACCTCGGCCTGCGTCACCGCTTCTGATGCACATCGGCCGGCTGCGCGGCGCGCAAATGCAAAGGAAAGTTCGACACGAGCCATTTGCATGCGCGCTATGGCACACTTCGCGTCTGCGTAAATTCCTTGCACCGGGCGGCCGGATTCCGCCCCATCCTGCCATGCCGTGTCAGACCGCCCGTTCGATCAGCCGCTCCACGCTGACCCTCGCCTCGACGATTGCGATGTCGTTCGCGCTCCATGGCATCGCGCGCGCCGACTGCCTCGACGACGCGGCCGCGTTCCAGCATGTGAGCGTCAGCCTGATGCGCGGAATCGCGCAGGTCGAATCGGGGATGAATCCGAACGCCGTCAACACCAACACGAACGGTACGATCGACATCGGGCTCATGCAGATCAACAGCACGTGGCTGCCGACGCTCGCGCGCGAGGGCATCACGCAGCAAAGCCTGTTCGATCCGTGCACGAACGCGTATGTGGGCGCATGGATCCTGTCGCAAAACATCCGCCAGCTCGGCCCCAACTGGAACGCGATCGGCGCGTATAACTCCGCATCGCCCGACAAGCGCCTCGCGTATGCGCGCAAGGTCTATGATGCGATCCGGACCATGCCGGATTCGCCGGATACTCCCATGCCTATCCTTCCGCCCTCTTTCACGCCGCCGCAACAGGCGTACAACCCGTTCGCCGCCCTGAACGTTGCGACGCCGCAAGTCACGCGCCCGCGCACCGTGGCGATGGCCGCGCCGCCGCCCGGCGGGCCTGCCGGTCCTGCCGGCGCATACAACTTCGGGTGGACGGTCACAGGTGCGGACCAGGCGAAGCCGACCCAGGTATTCGACGACGGCTCCCGGATCTACGTGCAGTTCAGCGACATGAAGCACGTGCCGGCGATCTTCACCGAAACGCCCGCCGGCCGCGTGCTGATGTCGTGGGAGCTGCAGTTTCCGTATGCCGTGCTGACGCGTCCCGCGCAAACGTTAATCTTCCAGCTCGGGCCGTTCGAGGCACGCGCGCAGCGCGACCTCGCCGGCGCGAACGCCCAGGCCGGCGCGACGGCGCAGCGGCCAGCGGCGGCGGCCACGACGGCAACGGCCGCCGCGCCCGCATCGCCGACGAAGCCCGCCGACACTCAGGCAAAACGCGCGGCATCGACCGATGCACTGTGGTATCTGAATACGCCGTCGACGTCGGCATCCGCATCGACGGCAAACGCAGCCGCCACGCTGCCGACGGCTGTGACGTCCGCTGCCCCGCCGCCCGCCGCGCCGGCTCAGCCGCCGGCCGCGACGTCGTCACCGTCGCGCGTCAGCACGGACGCGCTCTGGTATATCTCGAAGTAATCCGCTCGCGCACGTTCCGCCCCTTCCGCGTGCATCGATCGCGCGACGCGCTCGCGCATCGTCAAGCCCGCGCAGCGGCGAACCTCGCCGGCGTGCCGGATGCTAGCGGACTGCCGCCGCAGCGCCGGACGTTGCGCTGCCGGACGGAAACAGCGAATGGTACGCATCGGCGACACGATCGAGAAACGTCTTGTCCGGCGCCGTCGCGATTTTCTGCATCGCGCGCGTGTTCATGTAGTTCTTGATCGCGACGAGGTGGCTGTATACGGCTTCGATATCGCTCTCGGCCATGCTGTCGTGCATGTGCTTGACGAATATCGGATACATGGCCTCGACTTGCGGCAAGCGTGCGCCCGGATTGTTCCACAGCCAGAACAGCGCCTGCGCCTGCGGATCGAGGTTGAACATCGACGCCGGCACGTCGCCGCCGAGTTGCTTCAACGCCTGCTTCTGGTCGAAGCCCGGCATCGGCCGCGTGCCGTGCTGCTTCAGATAGTCGATCTCGCGCATCAGCTTGTCGTAGCGACCGTATGCCAGCGGATCCGCCGCGCCGCCGAGCCAGCCCGCTTTGCGCTGGTCTGCGGCCGTCTTGTTCCGCGGCTGGTCGTACCACATGCGCAGCCACTGGATGTACACGACCATGTGTCCCTTCAACTCACCCTGGATGTCCTTCGGCAGGTCGGTGACCACGATCGGACGCGGCGGCGCCGCGTCCTGCGGACGGCATCCGTCCATCGGATCGGACGCAGCCTTGGGATTGAGAAAATCCAGCGGGCCGCCCGACGGCTTCTGCATGCCGGGCATGCCGGGCCGGTTGCCGTAACCGATGCCGTTGCCGATCCCCTTGCCGAGGCCGAGGCCCGACAGGTTGGGAATCTCCCGCGTCGTCGTCACGAGTTTCTTGACGGCCAGGCGATAGTCGAGATGGAAACGCTCGACGTCGGGCGGCGCAACGATCTGCTGATAAAGCGCGCCGTCCTCGTTGGCGAGCGCGTTGAGGCTTGGCATCGGGATGCCGGCGCCGTACGCACGGTAATACATCATCTCGAGCGGCACGCGCGCGAGCTTGTCGGAAATGCCGTCTTCCCCGTCGATCGCGCCGCCGCCCACATCCACCTGCGAACCGGGAAACAGGCGCTCCTGGCGGCGCCCGCGCCCATCGGCCGGATCGGCGCCGAGCATCGTCAGCGGCTTGTAGACGCGCAATTCGTGCGCGGCCGCGTAATGCACGCACTTCTCGATGTCCGGCGACAGGATCAGATCCGACGACACGGCATTGCTCAGCGGGATGTAACCCGTCAGCAGGTTGTCGTCGAAGCGGTTCGTCACGCAGTCGAACAGCCCCATGAACTTGATCTTGATCGGCACGCCGTCGTATTTCCCGCCTTTGCAGGTTTCCTCGAGCAGGCGCTTGGCAAACGCGAGCGCCAGACCACCGCCCATGTCGTAGCCGAAGATCGCGATATGGATCCTGTTCAGCGTGCCCGCTTTCTTCGCGCCCGCGACCGCCGCCTTGAAGTCTTCTTCCGCCGCTTTCAGCCGCGTATCCACGCCCGTGTTGAACAGCGCGGCGCCGAGTCTGGTATCGCGTGTCAAACGGAACGACTCCACGCCGGCGCCGAGCGTTTCCTTGCCGATTTCCTTGACGATGGTCTTCGGTATCCGGTACGGATACCGAACGACATCGCGCCAGAAGCCTCGCCATTCGCGGCGCAGGTATCGCAGCGCGCGGTTCTTTTCCGACGACGGCCGGGCGATCGCGCGCTCGATCCGCTTCTTCGCGTCGCTCACGCCGCCCTTCGCCTGCCCGAGCAACGTGTCGAACGTGTCGCCCACGCGGTTGCCCAGCGTCGGATTCCTGATCTCGCCACTTTTCGTCCACGCGTCGCCCGCCCGCTTCAGCGCTTCCTCCTTGGCTTTGCCGACGGTCATCTCCTTCGCCTTGTCCTTGAACTTCTCGCCCAGCGTGTCGGTCGCCTTGTCCTTCAGGACCGCGCCCAGCACCCCGGATTCGGGATCGAAGTTGGCGCCGAGGCCCGGATAGTAGAAGCGCCGCATGTTCTTGTTCTTCTTGTCATACGCGGCGTTGAACAGTTTCAGGATGTTGGTCCGCGGCCCGTCCTTTTCGCCGAAGCCGAAGCCGTCGAAATAGAAGCTGACCCACAACATATGCTCGCAGGCCGGACACATCTGCTCGGCTTCCGCCTTCACGCGATCCATCTCGGCGGATGCGGCATCCTTCTTCAGGTTGATTTCGGCCATCGCGCTCACTTCTCCTGCGTCGGTTTCAGCTCGGGCGCGTTCATGTCGTCCACCCATTGCAACTCGGCGGTACCGTTCTTGCGGAAATACACGCGCAGGTAGCGCGACGTGGGCGACTCCGGCTGCGGTATCGTCACGTCGATCGTCTTGCGTTCCGGCGGCACGCCGCGCTGGATCTCGGCCAGCGGCTGCGCGAATTCCCAGAACAGTTTCACCTTCTGGCCCGGCGTCACCGTGCAGCCGCAAGCGAATCCGCCGCCGCCGCCGAACGCTTCGCCTGCCTCCCGTGCCGACGGATTGCCGAAGCACCCCGACTTGTGCTCGTTATCGAGCCAGAACTCGTGGAGCTTGCGGTCGTACTCGTTGTATCCCGTGACGCATACGGCATGCGGATCCGCCGCTGCTTCCGCGCCGCCGTGCCTGCCGCACGCCGCCAGCACACCGAGCCCCGCCAGCGCCAATACGCGCACTCCCTGACTGAATTTCATCGATACCCTCACAGACTTGCCCCCTTGTCCTGCTGCCCCGGCGACGGCGAATCGTAGCGATTCCGGCCGGCCTCGCCCGCGACGAACCCATTCGCCGCGATCGCGATGAATGCGCCGACGACGGGAATCGCGTGGACGAGCGTCCACCATCCCGACCTCCCGATGTCATGCCAGCGCCGGGCCGAAACCGCCGCGAGCATCCAGACCATGACGACCGCGAACGCCCAGCCCGCGACGTCGACAGCCGCCGGCGAACGCTGCAGCGCCGGCCAAGCGGCGATCGCATCAACGACCGAGCCGGCGCCCAGCAGCGCTGCCGTCACGCACCACCATTGCATCCGCCCTGCGCGGCCGCGGAACGAAAAAGGCGTCCGCGCGATCATCGTTGCGCCTCCGGTTCCGCCGCAGGCGGCGACGCATCAACGTGACGCCCGAACACGTGGTCGTGCACGGCGTCGCACAATGCGTCGGGGTCGTCGCGATGGGCGGCGATGCAATCGGCGACCGCCGCATCGTCGGGCGAAGTGCCCGGATACATCGCCAGGATCGCGCCGATCCGGTAAGCCAGCCCGTCGTCCTGCAGCCCGTGCGCATCGAGCAGCGCGACCACGCTTCGAATGTTCGCGTAGGTCGCGAACGGATCGGCGTCGACCGGAATCCGTCCGTTGCGCGTCAGCTCGGCGACGATGGCGTCCGGCCGACTTCCGTGCCGCAACGCTTCGAGCTCCTGCGTATCGACGCGCGGATAGAAGATGCGTTCGTGCCGGCGCGGATGCTGCGCGACGCCGACGCTGCCGTCACGGCGCACGTAGGTCCACGACACGCACGGCGACAACAGCGCCTGGTAGCGCGCTTCCGACAATGCGCCCGCCAGCGTCTGAAACACTGCCGCGTCGTAGAACCGCAGCAATCCGTCCCGATCGTCGGGCAGCTTCACCTTCGTCCTCACGTTGAGCTTCTGCGCCAGCACATCCGGCGGATACACGCTGACCAGCGCGAGAAACGCGAACGGCCGTCGCGCGAGATGGCGCGCCAGCAGCGCGGCCACAGGCGGGGCCGTGTATTCGCACAGCAGCGCGCACACTTCCGGATGGCTCGCTTCGGGTTGATCGGCAAGCAGGTTGCGCACGCTTCCGTCCGCGATCAGTTCGCGCCAGGCCAATGCATTGATCGGCAGCTGCGACGCGTCGACCAGCAGGTAGCGGTGCGTGCCGGAAAACGCCGCATGCTCCTGCTGCGCAACCCTGTCCCAATCGTGCATCAACGACGTCATTGCGATCATCCACGGGTAGCGATCGCCTCGTGGCGATGCGCGAGATTCCGCATGCACTCGACGCACGCGGGCTTGTTCATCGACGGAAGCTGGACGTTCGCGGAACGCGGGCCGGTCAGCGTATGCTGCGCGGCATGGAACGTCGCCTTGCCCGGCGCGCCGATCACGATGTCGTTTCCTTCCATTTTCAGGAACGCGCTGGCGGCCGTCAGCAGCAGGCGCTTCGGCGTCTGCACCGCCACGCTGGCCTGCGCGCTCGACACCGTCACCGCGCGCTGCGCGTTCGCATCGAGCGTGCCGGCGTTCTGCGCCTGCACCGTGACGGCACCCGTCGCTGCATGCAGCGCGATACCTTGTCCGGCCACCGGGCGATCGCTGCCCGACACACCGTGCGTATAGAGCGCAATGCCCTCCTTCGCCACGACGCTCGTCTTGCCCTGCGTCGCGATCTGTACATCCCGCCCCGCGCTCAGCACCGTCTCGGCGCCCGACGCCCAGACGTGGCTCTGCGCCGTCAGAGCGGCTATGCCGGCGGCACCGTGCACGACGAGATGCGGTTGCCGCCATGCGACCGCGCTGCCGCTGCCGCCGCCCGCCGCATCGCCCCCACCGCTGCCTTCGCGCGTTGCGCCGATCGACGCCTCGGTCTGCTGCAGGCCTTCGATCGCCGCCAGTTGCGATGGCCCGCCTGCTGCGGCGGCCGGCAGCGCGCCGCCCGCCTCCGCCGTGCCGTACGGCGCGCTGCCGCCGGGCTCCGCGCGCTGGTGGCGGGCCGAATCCGCGAGACTTCGCAGCAGGCCGCGATTCTGCGCGAGCACCTGATTCGCCGCGCTCGCGTCCATCTGGTTCACGCCCGGCGCCGTGCTGACGAGGAGCCCCGCGCCGCCGCGCAGTGCGCCGGCCGCCTGGGTCGACAGCTCGGCGCCGTAGCCGCGGTCGGCGAGACGCCGGTTGTCCTGCACCTGCTTGAGATGCCCGAGCATCAGGCCGCTGTCGCGATCCGTCGTGTACAGCCGCGCGCCCGGTTGGCCCGCCGTGTCGTCGAGCATGAACTGCCGATAGCCGCCCGTGCCGTGCTGGCTGACGCTCAGGTCCTGCGTCTTGAAGCCCGTCAGCACGGCCGCGTGGTCGTTGCCGGCGAACCACGCCGCCGCATTGCCCGTGCTGCTGCTCGGGCCGCCCGCCAGCGCGTTGTGCTGCGCGTTCGCCTTGCCCCGCCCGTTATAGAGTGCCGCCACCGCGACCGGCCGGTCGGGCTGGCCTTCCAGCCACTCCGTCCACACCTCCTGGCCGACGCGGGGCACGCTCACCCCACCCCAGTTGTCGCCGCCGATCGGCGTCAGCATCCGCGTCCACGTGCCCGCGCCGCGATCGGCCGGCGCATTCGCGGCGCGCGGGTGTGCCTCGCGGCTGGCCGCGTTCTGCCCACGCTGCGCGTGATGCTGAATCCGGATCCGGTGATCGCGATCGGTATGGATCGGATCGCCCGCGCCGACGACGATGGCCGTCTGCGCGCCCGGCGTCACCGCGACCGGGTGCACGCGCGCACCGTGTCCGTGCTGCGCGAGCGGACGATAAGTCTGATCGACCGGCAACGCGGCGAAGCGGTTCCGGTAGACGGCATCGCCGTCTGCCAGCGAACCGCCGTGATGCGTGGCCGCGCCGAGTGCAGCATGCAGCGCGCTTGCCGCGCCGTGCGCGTCATGGTCCACAACCCGCATCGCGGGAACGCTGCCGAGACGCTGTTCAAGCGCGCCGCGCACGTCGGCGCCGACGTTCGCTCGTGCCTCGTGCCGCACGTGCAGGCAGACGAATGCATCGGACGCGCGCAGCACCGGATGATGGGCGATCGCGAACCGCAGCCCGGGGCGCAAATCGCGGCGCGTGCCGCGGCCTTCGCTCTGCTGCGCGGCCACGCGTTGCGCATCGAGCTGCTGCTGCGCGCGCCGGTCGCCCAGCGCGGCGGTCTGGAACGCATAGGGGCCTGCGACGTCTCGATCCTCGCCCGGCACGACGGCGCCGGACGCGCGTGCGCCAGTCGGACGCGTCGACAGGCTGCGATGATCCCAGCTCGCGCGCGCGACGCTACCGATACGCCAGCGCCGCGCATTCATCCAGTGCTGGACGCAGCCTTGCGGATCGCCGTCGCTCGTCTGGTGAAAGCCGACGATCTCGGGCTGGTCGGGTGCAAAGCGCTGGTTTGAATCGGCGAGCACGAGCGTGTGCTTGCCGAGGGTCGTCGAATGCGCGTCGCCCTCGTGCTCGAACCAGTAGAAGATCCCTTCTTCCGCCCACAGCCGTTCGAGGAATGCGAAATCGGATTCGCCCGCCTGCGCGGTGAGGCTGCGTTGCGCGTATTTCGCCGGATCGGCGAGCGCCCAGCGCCATGCCGGCGCAATCGCGCCGCACGCGTAGTGCGCGAAGATCTGTTCGCTGATCTCGATGACGCTCGCATTCTGGAAGTTGTAGCTGTCGACGCGCTGGCGCAGCAGCGTCAGCCACGGCTCGACGACGAGCCGCACGCGTGCGAGGCCGCCGTTGAAGCCGATCAGCTCCGCGGCGACGACGTGGCCGTGGAACGGGCGACGGGTGTCGCCGCCCTCCGCCGCCTGCCACTCGACGAGGATCGGCGCGCCGATCAGCCGCGCGAGCGGCAGGTCGGGGTTCCGCGTCAGCGCGGTGAGCTCGAAGCGGAAGCCGCCCTGATCGAGCGCCTCCCACCCCTGCAGGCTCTCGGCGACGAGCTTGTCCGCGCCGAGCGGCGTGGTCAGCCACAGGAACCGGTCGTGCTGCGACCAGCCGCCGAGGAATGCGTGGATGAGGTCAGATTGGATCGACATGGTGTGTTCGTCTGGTTGGCGCGACGCTCGGTGTTGTCAATGTGCGCGCATGCGGCGGCGTAGAGTTCACGTCATGGCTCCGTCAATTCGACCGCAGGAAGCTTATCCATCGGCGTAAATATCCTGCCCTTCATTTCGGATGGCGAACGGATATCGACACTCACGGTCCCCGACATCCGGTACTTGCCCGACTGGATTCGTTGGGCCGATGAGTTTGCACCGAAGGTCAGCGCGGCATAGGGCACGACAAATTCGACTTTGGCGGCCTGGCCGGGCTGGATCCCGATCGTCTGCGCATAGCGACGCGACGCATCATTCAGATACCTGTCGATCAATCTGACCTTGAAGGCGACACCCGATTCACCGAGTGCGCCGATCTGGACATATTGCAATGCCAGACCTCGGAGCTCGGGGGACCACTTCTCCGGACCATCGATCGTCACTTCCTGCGTCCCGTCGTTCCTGAAGACGAGATCGACCATCAGGCCGCCCGCCACAGGACGTACTGCGAAATCCGGATGCAGATTGATTTCCGCTTTGCCGTGCGCAAGCAGATCCTGCGCAAGTTCATAAAAGACGGGAAGCTTGTAATTGAACTCGTCGGCGACCCGATACTGGTGGGATCCCTCGTAGTGTTGCCCGTTCAGATCGAACGCGTATTTGAGCACGGAGCCGACATTGGCCGCTCGCACCGACGGAATTTCATGATTGGCCAGAACACGCTTGATCTCATCGATCGCGGGTCGATATCGTTCGTCCAGTTCCGCCGTGTATTTGCCGATACCCATGTACCGCGATTGCGGCGTGATATCGAGGTCTCGTCCGCGCGAATAATATGCAACGCGCCCGTTCTCGATCACGAAGACCATAGGCGGTGTGGGCCTCAACTGCCCCGCGCTGCTCCTGATCTCGAAGTAGTCCGAGTTATTCTCGCCAAACGCCATTTCCGTCACCCCGAATAGAAGCATCGATACCAGAACGAACGAGGCGCGCCGCGTCATTCCCGCACCTCCCATTCGATCCGGGTTTTCCTTTTAAACCAATCCCGAAATCCGTAAAAATAGAATCGCGGCACCTCCGACACCGTCTTGACGGCCCCCTCTCCCATCAGGTTCGTCGGAGTCGTCCGCTGCCAGTTGTCTACGAGCTGCTTCATCTTCACATCAACGAGCTTGTGCGAGTTGATGTATTTCCCGTACACAGCACCGCTGTTCTCGAAGTACTCGTCCGGCCAGCCGAACAAGTGCCCGGTTTCGTGTGCCATGACGTTCGGCGCATCCAGCGTGACGTATGCGTCTGCGTCTTCGTCCCACTCGACCGATACCTCGCCCCAGTTCTCGGAATCCGCCCTGGCCTCCTTGGGAAACAGATTCACGCTGGCGTGGAATCGTCCGTCATCGACGAACTCCACTTCCGCTTTCAATTTGACCTTGCACGTACACGCATTGCCGAGAGGGCATTGCTTCGGCTGCATGTAGTAATTGTGCTGATTCAGGCAAGCCTCGATCCGTTTCTTGAAACCCGATGCATCGGCCAATCCCCCCGGCCGATCGACGATTCTCCGGACGACTCCCGGCGGAAGCGTTGCCGTACTGTCATATGGAATGGAAATCATCTTGCCCGTTGCCTTGTCCCGTACGTCCGCGCCATATTTGACATCGTGTTGATCCTTGAGGTGAATCTTGACGCGAACCGTCGCCGTCAACGTGGACGTCGCCGGAGAATATTCGATGTCGTACTTTCCGGTACTGCCGGACAACGCATTGAGGTGCATTTCCTTGTGATCGTCGAGGACCGGCTTGCCGTTCGCGTCGGTCTCGTAATAGTCGACGCAACCCATATCGACGACGTAGTCAAGCTCCTTCACGGCCGGCACGTGAAGGCTGCATGGCGCGCCGTGCTCGCCACCGCTCTTCCCGGACGCGTGTTGTTGCTGGCCGGCAGCCGTGCCCGAAGGCAGCGGACCGGCCGGCGAATCGGATGCGGCCGGTGTCGACGCCGATGCCGCGAACTGGCTTGGGGCCTTGACAGGCGCCCTCGCCACATGCGACGACACGCCGACGCCCGGCGCCACGTCGCCGGCTGCCGCTTCAGCACCCGCCGACACGGCCGCCGCGCCTGCCGAGGCAGACGCCCCGCCCCCCGCCGGACTGCTCGCCAGCGCCCGCACCAGAAAATCGCACGGATCCCCCTGCGGCAACACCGGCAACGCCGGCAGCTTCACACTCGCCGCCCGCGGCCCCGGGAACGGATGCCCGCCCGACTTCACCATGAACTGCCCCGGCGTCTCGACAACAATGTCGCCGCCCTTCAGCGTGATCCGGTTCGGCCCCTGCTGCAGCACGATCGCGTCCTGCGCGAGCACGTCGACGCGCTCGTCGGTCGACGTGATGCGCACCGTCTGGTCCGCGAGAATCTCCATCGTCGACGCATGCGCCTCGACGCTCACGGGCCCGTCGCCGGCAATCGCCTTGAGCCCGCCCGCGACGCTGTACAGGCTCACCGCATCGCCCGCCGCGGCGGCCACCGTCGCGCCCGCGCCCACGTGCGCATCGCCGTGCGACGTCACGTGCACATGCTGCGCCGCATACGACACCGCGCTGTCCGGCGTCGTGATCGCAATGTTCTCGGGCGATTCCATCAGCACTGCGGGCGTCGCGAACCGCTCGACCGGATCGCCGCCATCGCGCTGCGTTCCGTTCGGCTTGGTCGCGCTCTGGCCGTTCACGGCCCCCGTGTACTTGCCGTCCTGCGCCGGATCGATCGCCTTCAGGAAATCGGCCTGCGCCGTGTTCGCGGTCAGGCCGACTGCCTGCGCGCCCGTTGCCGCCGCATCGAGTTCGTGCGCGACCTTGATCGCGTCCTTGAGCTGCTCGACGCGCTCGGCGACATCCATCTGCGTCGATGCACCGAGATGTCGCGCGGTGCTCGACACGAGCACGCCTTCGCCGGCCCGCACGACGCCCCATCCCTGCGTCGACAGCTCGAAGCCTTCGCCGCGGTACGCACCGCGCATCGTGCCCTGCTGGTCGATCAGATAGCCTTGCGCGAGACGGCTGCTCGCGGTCGCGTTGCTCAACTCGTGGCGCAGCTGGCCGGCCGCATCGTCCATCACCCAGCGGCTGCCAGGTTGCCCGTCGAGCGTTTGCGTCTGCAGGCCGGTCAGCGTGCCCGGATGGTTCGCGTCGCTGCCTTCGCCCGCCGCGAACGGCGGCCGCACCCGTCCGCCATACACCTGGCCGAGCACGACCGGCATGTCGATGTTCCCCGATTCGAAACCGACCACGACCTCGGCGCCCACGCGCGGCATGAACGCATGCCCGAAGTTCGGGCCGGCCGCCTGCTCGGCGATGCGCACCGGCACACCGGCACGGTGATCGCCGGGCGCGTGGCCCGCCGGGTTGGATCGGCTCGCCGTATCGGTCAGCCCGCCCGGCAGCGGCGCAACGCCGCGCATCCACGGAAACTGGATGCGCACCTGGTGATCGCGCGTGCTGCTGACGCGGCTGCCCGGCTCGCCGACGACGATCGCCGTCTGCACGCCATGGACGATCGGACGGTCACGGAACGGCGGCACGATCGCGGCCCCTTCCGGCACCGCGACGAAGCGGTTGCGGTACAGCCCCTTGTCGAGTTCGCCACATTCCAGCAACTGCCCGATCTGCGCGCCCAGGTTGTTGACCGCCTCGTGCTCGATCGACAGCGGGACGAACATGACGGTGCGGTCGCGGTATCCGGTCAGCGCATGGATCTTGCCGACCTCGAGCGTGCGCGACGAACCCGCGCCATAGTGGATCCGTTTCGGCAGTTGCAGCGCGTCGAGACGCTGCTCCGCGTAATGCTGCGCGTCCCCGCTCGTGTCGAAGCGGCCGGCCCGCTGACCGTCGTAGATTTCCCGCACCGGCAGCACGGGCGCGTCGGCATCGGCCGGCTGCTCCGCCTGCCCCGCGAGTGCATGCAGCTCGCTCGCCTTCCAGCTCGTCGCGACCACCCGGTCCGGCACGAGCTGATGGCGCTCCGAAAACTGCGTGATCACACCATCCGGATCGCCGACGTCCTGCAGGTTGAACGGGATCGTGCTGCCGTTCGGCAGCGCGGCACGGCGGTCGAACACGACCACCGCATGATCGCCGGACGGGTCGTCGTGCCCGTCCTGCGCGTGCTCGATGCGAAACGACAGGCCGGCCTCCGACAATTGCCGCAGCACGAAGTCCAGGTCGGTTTCGCGATACTGGCCGCGCAGCGCGAACGTACGCCCCGCCTCCGTCAGCCCGAAGCGCCAGCGGGCTTCCGGATAGTCGCCGAACACGCGGGCGCAGAGGCCTTCGGTGTCGAGATCGACGAAGTACAGGCAGTTGCGGCGCAACTTCAGCAGCGCGAGCCACGATTCCAGCGTGAGCCGGTAGCGCGTGATCTCGCCGTCGCTATCCGCGTAGGCCGCCTGCGTGACATAGCCGTTCCAGCATCGTTCGCCGGCGCCTGTCGCGACGCGCAGCCGCGCAGCGCTGCCGATCAGCGGCGTCAGATCGAGGAACGGCTCGTTCGACAGCACGTCGATCTCGAACCGGAAAGATTCGTTGATGCCTTCACGACCGTGAAAGCGCTCGACCACGAATGCGCCGGGCATCGCGGTATCGATCTGGATATGGCGGGTCGCTTGTCCGTAACCTGTCAATGCGGCAACAAGATCCATGTCGTTTCTCGGCAATCGTGCGCGAATCCGCTTCGCGTCGGCTGGTTGGTATCAATTCGGTTCACCGGCATCGCGGCAATCGGCGCGCCCGGTCGGCAGGAGAAGGCTCCCTCAGATCGCCTTGCCGGCCGGCGTGCCGCCCGGCTGCATCGCGTGCGGCAGGCATTCGGCGCCGCCGGCTTTCTCGGGAAACTGCGGCAGCGGCATATCGAGCTGATCGGGGCCGACGAATGCGTGCTGCCCCGCGTACACGACGAACTTGCCCGGACATCCGAACGTGACGTTGCCACCTTCGATCGTCACGTGCGCGCCACCACTGACCGCAAGATGCACGGCCTGCTTCGCCGCGATCTCGACATCGGCGCTCGCCGACGCGACTTTCAGGTCGTCCCGCGCGCGCAGGCCGAGCACGTCGCGCTGGGCCTGCAGCGTCAGGCCGTCCTTGCCCGCGATCACGCTCATGCCGACGCCGCTCGCGTGGCTCGCGCCGGCCAGCCAGCCGATCGCCTGCCCGCTGTGAATACGCAGCAGCTGCCCGACCGCGACGCTCGCGTCGTGGCCGCTGCCGACGGTCAGCGTTTCGCCTGCCGCCCATTGCAACGCCTGTCCGGCGATCAGCCCGTGACTGCCCTTTGCGTCGATTCCGAGCACCGCGTCGCCGCTATGCGGCAGCGCGTTGCCGGCCGCACGGCGCGACGCATCGGCCGCCGCCTGCTCGTAGCCGCGCGCGCCGACCGTCGTGCCGAAGCTCTGCGCGAGCGCATCGAGCGGCGCGGCCTGGCCGTTCAGCGCCGACTGCCCGGCCGCGTCCACGCCGCGCTCTGCAGCGAACGGCAGCGTCCGGTGCGTATCGGCGGTCTTGCCGAAGCGCCGTGCGAGGTCCGCCTGTTGCGCGAGCAGCGACTGCAGCGCCGATACGTCGCCTGCCGGCTGGGCCGTGCCCGCCGGCGCATAGCTCGAAATCAGCAGGCCGCGCGCGGCGCGCACCGCGCCGTATGCATCGGTGCGCAACTCGACGCCCTGGCCGCGGAAACTCCCGAGATAGTTGTCGGCCTGGTGGCGCAAATGGCCGATGTTGAGCTGCGTCGCCGCCTGCGTCGTCGCCATCTGCATGCGACCCATGCCGTCACTGTCGTCCGCGACCAGCTGGTTGTGGCCTTGTCCGTCGAATCCCTGGCTCTTGAAGCCCGACAGCGCGCCGGCGTGATGGTGGCGATTCGCGCCGCCGCCCGCGCCGTGCCACGCGGGGCCATGGCCGCCCGCGGCATTGCCTTGCGCGCTCGCCGCGTGGTCCGCCGCCTGCGTGTACACCGACTCGTCGAGCGGCTGTCCGGCCGCGCCGCCCGGCGATGGCGATTCGCCGCCCTCGCCACGGCCGTTGAACAGCCCGCCGAGCACGATCGGCCGGTGAATCAGGCCGTTGTGGAACTGCACGAGCACCTCTTGGCCGATGCGCGGCGTCTGTTGCAGGCCGTGCCCTTCGCTCGCAAGCCGCTGGATCGCGCGCGTCGGATACGTGCCGGTGTCGTCGTCCGCCTGCCAGTGGAAGCGCACGCGCAACCGGCCTTGCGCGTCGGTATGCACCGGCCCCGTCGCGCCCGGTTGCGACTCGCCCCGCGGGCCGACCACGATGGCGGTTTGCGCACCGAGCGCCGTAGGCGACGGATTGAGCCGCTGCCCGGTGCCGTCGTCGAGTGTCGGCCGCCACGCCTGCACGCGCGCCGCTGCGGAGAACCGGTTCGCGTAGCCGCCCGCCTTCGCCAGCCTCAGCACGCGCGGATCGAGCGCCGTCAGCGGCAATGGGCCGAGCGTGCGTTCGACGGCCTCGATCACGGCCGCCGGCAGATTGTTGACTCCGGCATGCTCGACGCCGGTCACGAGAAGCGCGTCCGGCGGCTGCGCGCCGCCGCGCGACACCGGCCACGCGGCGTCGGCAATCCGCAGCGCGCGTCCGGCCCGCGCGGTACGCAACGTGCTGTAGCCCGTCCAGAAACGCGCCTGGGAAACGACTGCATCGGCATGCCGCCGCGCGACAGCCTCCGCGTCGCGCAGGCTGTCGAATGCCTCCGGCCCGACGTCGTCGTACAGCTCGCGCGCGCCGTTCGGTCTGCCGACGGTCGCGCCGGCCGTCGTCGACTGGTTGCTGCGATAGTCGCTGCTGATCAGCGTGATGCGGTCCGCGGTCAGCGACAGCGACTGCCCGATGCCCACGATCATGTCGTCGGCTTCCGTCGCCATGCCGCTCAGCCGCCGCGGCACGCCCCCCAGCCGCGCGGACGTGTCGTCCTCGGGCAGTTGCGTGCTATCGTCGAATATCAGCATCGTATGGCCGGCCGGCGCATCGGCATCCTCGACGAAACAGAAGCCGAGCCCTGCATCGGCGAGCAGGTGACAGACGAAATCGAAGTGGGTGTAGGTACGGTACTGCACGCGATATGCGCAGGCGCCCAGCGCATCGATGCGCCGGCTCGCATCCGCCGTGAAGCGCCAGCGCGCGATCGCGCCGTACGGCGCGAACACCGCGTCGAGCACCTCCGCGATATTCCGGTTCATGAAAGTGCGCTCGTCGCGCGCGTGCGTCAGCGCGGCCAGCCAGGGCACCAGTTGCAGGACGTACCGCGCGAGGCCCCCGTCATAACCCACGCACGCCGCCTCCGCGACGAGCCCGCTGCGCAGCACGGCCGTGCCGTCCGACAGCGTCGTCCGGATCGCCGCGCGCTGCCCGAGCATGGCCTCGAGATCCAGCCCGGGATCCGTCGCGAGCGCGTGAACGTCCCATTGAAAATTCCCGGAAAGCGCTTCACGGCCTGCCCAGCGTTCGATCTGCAACGACGACAGCTGCTCCGCGCCCTCCAGCGAATACAGGCGATTGAAGGCGCCGAAAAACGACGCGAATTCCGCGATGATGCTCATGCGAGTCCCGCTCTCTCAGGATCCAACCGTTTTTAAATTCGTTTCATCGTGACGAAAACGGGACGACACACCAACTGCCGACGGCACGACCGAAACCTGCAGGCGACCGGCGCGCGTGGCCGTCCCGGCTCGCGCGCGCATCACGCCGGCCGATGCGCCCGTATTTTAAGCTTTCTATTGTAATTTACGATGGCATGTGTCGCCACTAGAAACATGCTGCCGATTTCAATCACATAGCGCCAATTAATCGACAACTGGTAATCAAATACGCTCCACGCAAGCCAATAATCAACATTTAATGTAAATCGGCAAATATTCCCTGAAAGGCAATATTTGCCGATATGTGCACTCACACCTTTTCTGATTGCTTTCATCCAGTAGAATCGAGCCCGCATGCTGGCGCCGGCCGCCAGCCCGATTCACGCCAGCAGGGCGTCCGGCAAGGAACCCCACACACATGACAAAACCGTTCATCGTTCTCGGCGACAGGCACACTCACGGCGGCACCGTCACCAGTGCCGCGACCGCGTCGTCGGTTGACGGCCGCGGCATCGCGCGCCGCAACGACAAGGTCACGTGTCCGATTCATGGCCCGAACCGCATCGTCGACGGCGACGACACGATGATCGTGCAAGGCGAAGGCGTGGCCCGCGACGGCTACAAGACCGCCTGCGGCGCGACCCTGATCGCGAGCACGACGACCGGCAGCGACGGCACCTGACGCGGGGATCCGACGGGAATGGTCAAGCTGTTGCGCAAGACGGCGTTCGTGGCCGCGGTGTTCGCACTGGTATGGGGCGCGGTATTCGCGTGGTGGAAGGCGAGCTATCACCCGCCGACCGGCACCGAACTGATGCTGTTCGGCATTGCCCTGCCGGCCGCGCTCGCCGCGGCCATCGCGTGGGGACGCCGGGCGCTCGACCGGGCACGCGCGTCACGCGTTCCGGTACGACCGCAGGCCGCCGGCACGTCGCCTTCGTCCGGGCCCGCGGCGCCGGCACCGGCGCAAGGCGATGCGTCGCGACCGTGGACGATCGCGCTGCTCGACAGCAGCGTGCGGCTGCCGACCGGCACGACGACAGCCGAAGTCGAGGCGGCCGCGCGCGACGAACGTGTCGTCGGCCTGCATCCGGACCTGCAGCGGACCGATGGCACGAGCGTGTTTGCCGCCCGTGTCGATACCGTCTCGCTCGACCGCTTCGACAAGGACCTGTTGCCGCCCGGCATTCGCGACACGCTGAAAGACGAACATTGGCGCGGACTCATGCTCACCGCTGACGCGCTCGACGAACTCCTCGAACGCCATGCGGCGCTGGCGGACACCTCCCCGGGCGCCGAACGGCTCAAGCTGCACCTGCTGCTGCCCGAGCGCTGGCAGCCGGTCGCGGCGACGCTTGCCGCGTGGCTCGACGCGCACATCGCCCGCGAGCGTCTGGCGCCCGGCATCGAGCGCGTGCAGACGCGCACTGTCGCCAATCCCGTGCAGGCGTGGGCCGTCGTCGATGAACTGATTCAATCCGTGCACCTGCAGCCATCGGCCGACAGCCATGTCGTGCTCGCTTGCGACTCGCTGTCGAGCCAGGAGTCGATCGATGCACTGGACCGCGGCGGCCGGCTCTACGGTCAGAACTGCCCGAACGGGCGCACGCCCGGGGAAGGCGCCTGCGCGCTGCTGCTCGGACATCCCGACACCGCGCGCGCGATGCCGGCGCCGCAGATACACCGCCTCGCCGCAGCGCATCGTGCGACCTCCGCGGATCATCCCGGCAATGCGAAACCGGGCACGCTCGAACACCTGCTCGATGCAGCCCGCGCGCGCCTGTCGACAGCCTGCATCGGCGTGCCCGCCGGCGGGCTCGTCAGCGACGCCGATCAGCGAAGCAGCCGGCGCACGGAAATCGTCGGCGCAACCGCGCGGGCTTGGCCCGACGATGCCGCCGCACGCTGCCGGCACCTCGGCCTCGCCAACGGTGAAAGCGGCGCGGCGCTCGCCTTGAGCGTGCTCGCAATCGCCGGCGATCGCGCAAGCGACGAACAGCAGGCCATCCTGGCAGTGTCGACCAGCGACCCGGTCGCGCGTGGCGTGATGCCGGTCGCCCCGGCCGCTACCGCGCCGGCCACGTCGCAGCCGCTTGCCGCGGCAGCGTGACGGGACACCCCGGCCGAGCCTGGCGCCGCGCCGCTCAAAGCAGCATTCCGCTGCCCGCCCGACGCGCGCAGCGGCACAGTTCGCCGCCATCCCGGCTCGACACCAGCACCAGCTGGCTAAACGCAGTCGGCGGCGCATATTGGCCGAGGAGGCCATCCATCAACTGCGCGAACGTATTGATGCCGGTGCCCGCGAACTGATCTTCGTCGACGACGACGCGGATTTCCAGGCCACGCATGACGCTCGCGAACGGCTTGCGGGCCACCCAGGCCGTCACCGTCTTGTGCGACACATCGACGACGCCGTCGATTTGCCGCACGGTCGCCGGCGAGCCCGCCCGATCGTGAAGCCTCAGCACGTCCCGCACGGATTCCGCTCCCCCTGACAGCAGCACCGAATTGACCGACAGCAGCGAGACCAGCCGCCACATCGCGCCGCGCTCGTCGCGGAACGGCAACGGCCGCGTGGGTCGATGCAGCAGGTTGACGCGTCTCGCCAGCGTGCCCCCCTCCATCATCAGGTCGCCGCCCGGCGCCCCGTGCGACAGTTGCTCAGGCAGATCGCGATTGGTACACGTGAGCGACAGGTTCAGGACCGGCGGCGGCGAAGCAGGCTCGAGCGCGCGGTCGATGAAGCCGAGCGACATCTCGTGGCCGGGCGGGCTCTTCGCGGCCAGCGCGTCCCGGTGCGTGCGCCAGTACAGCGCCGCGTGCGTCGGCTCTGCGCCGTGGTACAGCGCATGCAACGGCCGGATCGCGACGGTCCGCTCGCCCTCCGGCGCCGACTCGACCTGCGTCACCGCATCGACCGAATGAATCTCGCACGCAAAGGCGTTCTGCTCGTCGACGACGAGCGGATACATTTGCGCCACCGGCGACGATGCGTCCGGTTGCCGGCCGAGCTTGCCGGTGGCTTCGAACAGGTTGACGACCGGCGTGCAGCCGAGCATCACGTGCGTGGCGTCCAGCCCTTCCAGCGCGCGTGCCGCGGCGGAATCGGCCGCGACGTCCTTCAGCAGCAGATGCAGCGTAAATTGCCGCCCGCCCACACGGCCCGCCTGACGCAGGTCGCAGTCGAAGAAACCGAACTTCTCCGGATACGCGAAGTATTCCATCAGCAACGGATAGGCCGGATGCCCGGTTGCGGGACGCGGGATCAGGCTGTGCTCCGGCGCCGTGCCGACGGCCGAGAACGGCACGTGGTCGAGCGCGACCCAGCGGCCGCCGTCCGCCGGTTCGACGAACGCTTGCAGCGCGCGAATCGACAGCGCATCGCGCAGCGCCCCGCTGACGAGCGGCGCCCCGCAGACGTAAAGCCGCACGCTGTCCTGCTTCAGTTCGGCGATCGACGCATGCGGCGACCGGATCGTGAATGTCAGCGCAATCTGCGCGCTCGCATCGGGCGATAGGCGCAGCGATCGAGGCGCCTGCGCGACGCCATGAAAGCGCACGTCCGTCAGTTGCAGCGGCGACAGTGTCACGTCATACGCGGTCCGGAAGAACATCTTGGCGCCCTTCACCGGCCGGCTGTACAGTTCGGTGCCTCGCGGAACGACGACCGCCGCCGACATCTGCGCGGCGCGGCTCGCGTCGACGTCGAAGCAGGCAATCGAACACGACGGAAACGAACGCAGATAATGCGGATACAGCGCCTCGACCAGCGCCTTCGTGAATTCCGGGTAGTCGTCGTCGATGGCGCACGACGCGCGCGCGCTCAACAATGCGAACGATTCGAACAGCCGCTCGACATGGGGATCGTCGCTGCCGCCGTCCGCCCCGCTCGTGAGCCGCATGCGGGCCGCGGCCTTCGGGTATCGGTCGGCAAACTCGCGCGCCCGATGACGCAGCAAGGCCAGTTCCCGTTCGTAGAATGACAGCAGATCGTCCATCAGCGATTTTCGAAAGTACCGCGCACGACGATCAACCGCGACGCACCCAGATCACCTTGCCTGCCTTGACGCCCAGGTTTCGGCGGTCTTCGCGGTAATCCATCGTTCCCGGCAACGACTGGCCGTCGCGTTCGCCGACACGCCACGCGCATCCGCCGAGCATCGCGGCCGCTTGCGCTTCGGACTTGCCGATCAGTGCGTCGTCAGTGGCCGCATCGGCGTTGCAGGAGGTGGCTGCTTCGGAAGTTCCGGCGCTCGGCATTGCGGTCCCTGTCGTGTTCCGGCCGGGGTTGGCACATCCTGCGATCGATGCGCATGCAACCATCGCGACGATAATCGATGTCAGGTCTTTCAAGGGTGTCTCCGTTTCCGGTGGTCGCGCGAGCGATCACGGCCCGGCTCGCGCGTAAGGAAAATCGAATCTTACAGTAATCCAGGACGCGCCCGATGTGGCGAGCGATATCCTGCTACGCACTGGCCGCCGTGCGCCGAAGGCGCAAGTGAACCGACGCGAAACTGTGCGCAATTGTGTTCGATTGTCGTGACAGCGCGTCGGCCGCCGGCACGCATGTCTGCGATCCGAAGCTCGTCGCGCGCGCTGCCGAACCTGATCCGCAACGGCGCGCGTTATGCGGCGAGCACGGTGACGCTTGTCGCAAAGGGAGGAAACGACGGCGCGCTGGCGCTTGTGCATGGCGGCAACGTGCGGCTCGAGGATTCGCCGCTTGGCGGGGCGCGGTTCGTGATGACGTTGCCGGTGCGCAAGGTGACGGATGGGGTTGCGGCGCCGGGCAATGAAAGGATCAGCGTCGGCGCGGCCTCGACCCGAGGCCGTGACACGCCGGGTGTGGACGCGAATCGGCGATGCCTACAGACCGGTATCGCCTTTCGACGCCCGAAACCTCGCATAGGCTTTCGCGTTCTCCATCGCTTCATGATGGGTCGCAAATTTCTCATCGATCTTGTGAGTCATGCCCGGGATGTGCGCCTTCATCGCCGTGTGGTCGCTCTTGCGTTCGAACCTGACCAGCGCATGCCAGACGCCCAGCGGTTCTTCGTATGCTTCGCAGAAACACAGATAGCCGCTTTCGTCGACAACGATGCGTTCCGACATACCAGCCTCCGTCATGAAACACGCGCCCCCGGCGCCGGGCATGATCGCTCGCGCGGCACAAACTTCACGCGCTTGAAGCGAGGTCAGATCTGAGATGTGCATCGCCCCGCCATTGCCCGATTGCGAGTCCAGGCGTGATCGTTACTGGGGATCGCTCCAGCTTAGGTCACGTGGACCGGCTTGGCCACTCTTCCGAAAAGTCCACCGAAAAATGCGTAGCCGGCGGATGCTTCGGGTCGCCGCGCCGCGGCGCGACGCGTGCACGGCATCACGCGTCGTCCATCGCATGAATCGCTCAGTCGTGGTGCCCCGACTCGACGGTTGCACCGGTGTCGCTACCATAGCCCGGCTTCGCGGCTTGTGCAGCGAGTTTGGCTTCGGCTGCGTGCAAGTTCTCGGGGTAGTGGAACATGTCGTTGGGGTCGTAGCCGGCCTTCTCGAGCGCCGCGAGTTCCGCGCGGAGCTGGCGGGCGCTGGCCGGCGGGCTGGACTGCGCGAACGATTCGACCGGTGCCGCAAGAGCCGCGGCAAGCGCGGCGGCGATGATCAGAGGTTTCATGACAATGGATTCCTGATTATTGATCGAGGTGCGACGGCGAATCCGCCTGCTACCTTGAGGGGGAGTGTACGAATAGAACAATGTACTGGTAAGCCCGTTCTTTCGAATGCATCGTTGCTCGAGGAACAACGATGAAGTGTCCATCACATCGCCCGGCAGCGCGCGCGCCCTGCTCCGGCACGGAAGCTTGTCCGGCACGGTTCGATTTTGGTGTTATCCGTCAGATGATAAAGTGCGACGTCCACGCGGCCGTCGTGGGACAAGAACAACGCTTTGAGAGGGCGACAGATGGCAAACGAAAACATGCGCTTGAGCCAGGCCGGCTGGACCGCGCTGCGCGTCCGCGAGCATGCGGTCATGGCCTACTACAACGATCAGCGGTGTGGTCTCCCACATGAACCAGCGCGTCTACATCCACCCGCGCGACGCTAACGGTCGGCGCTTGGCTCCCGTGCGCTCGAATGGGCTCATGAATCGTCGACGCCTCGAAACTGCGCCGTTCCGCCGCCAACAGGGTGGCCAATGAGAAAGATCGCTTTCGTACTGATCCTGGTAGCGTCAGCCAACGTCTTCGCCGAGCAGTCCCCGGCCGACGAAATCTCCGCACGGAGCGGGTTGCCGGCCAGCGAGGTCAATGCGCTGCTCGCTGACTGTGACTCGAACCAGACGAGCATGAACTTCTGCGCATGGCGCGACCGAATCATTGCTGAGCGTGCGCTGCAGCAGGTTGTCGACAAGCAGGTGAGCGAGCATCCGGAGCAGAAGGCAGCGCTCGAAGCCAGGATTGCAAAATGGAAGAAGGCGCGCGATGCGTCCTGCGAGAAGTCTGCGCGCAAAGAATGGGGCGACGGTTCCATGCGTCCGGCTGCTCAGGCGACCTGCCAGACGGAATCGACGAAGAAGATGACAAAGAAGCTGTTGGCGAGAGCCGCGCACAGGCCGTCTTGAAAGCCGCGCAGTTGACGAGCGTAGTGTTACCGCGTCGCGGTTTATCGGAACAGATTCGTCGGCGGCATCTCTGATGGTCGAGCGAGGAGCATTGAAAGCCCGCGATGCTCCTCGTCAAATTTGAGCAGTTCACCCACGGCAAGCTGTTCGTGCGACTTCAATTCGAGTGGGACACCGAGGGCATCGCCGACCAGCAGGCAAACCAGCCCACCGATCGTTGCCCCCATTCGCAGTCGCACGGCGACCTGTTGACCGAGGTCGCGGCTTTCCGAAGCTAACGTAGGTAGGCGGCATCCCGAACGCGGTCTTGATGCCGGCCATGAACAAGAAAAAGCGTCGTAGCTCTTTGATTTGGCTGGCCCGCCCTACACGATTCGAACGTGTGACCTACGGCTTAGAAGGCCGTTGCTCTATCCAACTGAGCTAAGGGCGGTCGAGGAGAAAAGACACGGTCCTGACGCGGGCCGAAATTGCGAGCAGACACGACACGCAAGCAACACAAACAAAGCGGGCCCGGCGTGAACCGAGCCCGAAATTATACCCGATCACGGCGCCGAATCATCCAGAATCGGCGCGCCGGGCATCACACCGGCTGCGGATGGATCATGAACCAGCCGAGGCAGAACACCCCTGCAACCGCACAATACAGACCGAACGACGCCAGCCGCCCGCGCCCTTCGAAATAGCGCATCAGGAACCGCACGCTCAAATAAGCCGCAATCGCAGTCAGCACGCCGCCGAGCATCGCGTCGACGAGCTGGTCACGCGCATGGAACAGCTTCGGCAGCTCGAGCACGCCCGCCGCGAAGATGATCGGCGTACCGAGCAGGAACGAGAATTCCGCCGCCTTTTCCGCGGTCAGCCCCGCCGCATTGCCGGCGATCATCGTCAGGCCGCTGCGCGAAAAACCGGGAATCAACGCGCCCACCTGCGCAAGCCCCACGAAAAACGCCTGCTTGAACGTCAGCTTCTCGGGCGCCTGGTGCGCGCGGCTGCGCTGGATGCGATCGCCGATCCACAGCAGCAAGCCGTTGACGATCAGCGCGATCGCGACGATGCGCAGATCGTGAAACACGCGCTCGATGCGCTTCTCGAGCAGCAGGCCGACGATCCCCGTCGGGATCGTGCCGATGATGAGCGCCCACATCAGGTGCCCGTCGTCGTTCTTGCGGCCACCGAGCGACGCGAAGAAACCGCCGATCAGCGCGATCCATCGAGCACGGAAATACCACAGCAGCGCCAGCGCGGTACCGAGGTGCAGCGCGACGAGGAATGGCAGCAGCTGCGGCGCGTGCTTGTCGATATGCATGCCGAGCAACCCCGGCACGAGCAACGTATGGCCGAGACTGCTGACGGGGAAGAGTTCGGTCACGCCCTGCAGGACGCTCAGGAAAAATAGAAACCAGAGACTCACGCGTCGGTCCTCTAAACGGAGATGAAAGCGGAAAGGAATGCCGGACGACGCGGCGGGCCGCCGGCAAGCGCGCCCCGATTATGCCCAGCGCACATTACCGCGCCAAGGCATTTGGCAGGAAATTGCGGCGATGCACACAAACGCTTGCAACCTGTAAGGCCGTAGAAAGCAAAAAGCCCGCCATTTACATGGCGGGCCTTGCCGATTCGGCAGATTTTGCCGTCAGCGGCCGAGCTGGTAGAAAAACAGCACCGTGCTGCCGGTGAACATTCCAAACAGGGCGATTCCCATTGCCATTGCCAGATCCATGTCCGCTCCTCGAAGTGTCATGACCCGGCAACACGACCGGTTTAGTGCATTATCCCGACGCTTGCCCCTCGCCAAAACTCGCGATTTCCCGAGAAGGGTTTTCCCCGACCGTTCCGGGGCCCGATAATGAAGGCGCGCCGCGCCAGCGGCGCCCCGCCCACCCGTTCATTCCCGAATCGCCATGCCGATCTTCCAGCAACACGAGATTCACGAACTCCACGCCGGCCCGTCGCTCGTCCGGGTCGCCCCGCAATGCGGCGGACGTCTGCTGTCGTGGGACATCGACGGCGAGCCCGTCATCTTCTGGCCGGACTCCGCCGACTGGACCCAGCTCGCGCGCGTGCGCGGCGGCAATCCGCTGCTGTTCCCGTTTCTCGGCCGTCATCGCGCCGACGGCGAGCTCGGCCGCTGGCGCGATTCGGCGGGCGTGGTCCGCGACCTGCCGATGCATGGCTTTGCGCGCGACCTGCCGTTCGCGGCGCAGCCGTCGGCCGACGGCATGGCACTCGCGATGACGCTCGACGCGAACGACGCGCTGCACGCGAGCTACCCGTTCGATTTCCGCTTCGAAGCCACCTACCGTCTCGCCGACGCGCACACGCTCGACGTCACGCTGACGACGACCAATCGCGGCACCACGCCGTTGCCCTACTACGCCGGCCACCATTTCTATTTCGCGCTGCCGCACGCGGAACGTGCGCAGACGACGCTCGAACTGCCGCCGACGCACCGCTGCGAGCAGCTCGCCGACGGCACGATCAGCACGCCGGAGCCCGGCGCGGCGCGCTACACGCTCGACGAAGCGCGCATCCACGACCGCTTCCATTGCCTGGACGGCGCGGCGCCGGCGCCGGTGCGGATCGTGATGCCCGGTCGGCGCCGCACGATCGAGATCTCACTCGACGTGCCGGGTTCGATCCCGTGGTATGCGGTCACGACCTGGACGGAAAAGCCGGAATCCGACTTCTATTGCGTCGAGCCGTGGCTCGGCCTGCCCGACGCGATCCACAACGGGCTGGGGCTGCGGATGCTGGCGCCGGGCGCGACCGAAACCGCGGCGTTGCGCATCTGCGTCAGCCCGCTCGCAGGCTGACGCGCGCCGCACCGGGCGGACACGCGGCGCGGCCAATCTGCGGCCTGCGGGTCGAACCCGTTAAAATCTGATGTTTTGTGTCACCTGCCGCGCAACGCGCGGCAGGGCTTTGCGAGGTTCAATGTTCGGAACAACAACGAAGCGATTCATCGCGGCATCGGTCGCCGCCCTGCTCGCCGCGTGCGGCGCCGCACCCGTCGGCCCCGGGTTTTACCGAGTCGAGCGCGGCGACACGCTCTCCAAGATCGCGCGCGACAACCGCCAGTCGGTGCAGAACATCGTGCGCTGGAACCAGATCTCGAACCCCAACGCGATCGAAGTCGGCCAGGTGCTGCGCGTCGAGCCGCCGCCGGGCACGGCGACGTCGAGCGTCGGCACCGGCAGTGCCGGCCGCAGCCGCCCGGCGCCTTCGGCACCGGTCGAATCGGCGGTGAAGCCGCCGTCCAGCATTGCGCTGATCTGGCCTGCGCCCGGCAGCGTGGTTCGCAGCTTCGACGGCTCGAAATCCAAGGGCATCGACATCGCGAATTCCGCAGGCACGCCGGTGGTCGCTGCCGCGCCGGGCGTCGTCGTCTACGCGGGCAACGGGCTGCGCGGCTACGGCAACCTCATCATCCTCAAGCACAACGCCGATTACCTGACCGCGTACGCGCACAATCGCGCGCTGGTCGTGAAGGAAGGCCAGCAGGTGACGCAGGGGCAAACGATCGCCGAGATGGGCGACAGCGACAACGACCGCGTCGCGCTGCATTTCGAGTTGCGCTACGGCGGACGTTCGATCGATCCGTCACGCTACCTGCCGGCCCGCTGAGCGGCGACAGGAACGAGGCGACGGACAACGCGCGACAAGCGGTGCGCGGTGCGCGGTGCATGCACGCACCGCGCACCGTCGTGAATGTGGACGAAGGGAAATCAGTCAGCGCTTGCGCAGACGGCCGGTCAAACGACCGGACAACGGATCGACGTGACGTGCGAACGCGACGAGCGCACCGATCCCGAGCAGGCTGAACCCCGCAGCTATCAGAAGCAAATCCATGGTCATTTCAGATACTTGTCGTGATCTTATGCGTCATTCTGTAATCGTGCATTGAAGCACTCCTATCGGACGAGTCCGAATCTTCCCTAAGATCGATTACATTGTGATTCCCGCCGCATGAACATGCCGTGTAAGCCCGCGGTCCGGCATTCACGCCCACCCTCCGGAGACGCCCGATGCTGCCTGACGCCGAACGCTACGATGAGCTGCTCTCCCGCTTCCGTTGGGCCGTTCCGGCGCGCTACAACATCGCCGTCGACACCTGCGACAAGTGGGCCGACGGCAGCGGCCGGCTCTCGCTGATCCACGAAACCGCGCAAGGCGACGTCACGCGCGTGACGTTCGACGATTTGAAAAATGCTTCTAATCAGCTCGCGAACAGCTTCACGCGCGCCGGTTTGCGACGCGGCGACCGGATCGGCATCTTCCTCGCACAGGGTCCGGAAACCGCCGTCGCGCATCTCGCCGCGTACAAGCTCGGCGCAATTGCCGTGCCCCTCTTCACGCTGTTCGGCGCCGACGCGCTCGAATACCGGCTCGCGAACAGCGAAGCGGCGGCGCTTGTCACCGACGCGGCCGGCTACGCGAAGATCGCGTCGCTGCGCGGCCAGTTGCCGGCGCTGAAGACGGTCTACTGCATCGGCGACGACGCGCCCGACGCCCCGGGCGTGCTGCGCTACGACGCGGCGCTCGCCGCCGAATCCGCCGATTTCGCCCCCGCCGACACGGCAGCCGACGATCCGGCGCTGATCATCTACACGTCAGGCACGACGGGCAAGCCGAAGGGCGCGCTGCATGCGCACCGCGTGCTGCCCGGCCACCTGCCGGGCGTCGAGATGTCGCAGCAGTGCTTCCCGCGCGACGCACGCCTGTTCTGGACACCCGCCGACTGGGCATGGATCGGCGGCCTGCTCGACGTGCTGCTGCCGTCGTGGCATCACGGCGTGCCGGTGCTCGCACGGCGTTTCGAAAAATTCGACGGCGAAGCGGCGTTCGACCTGATGGCCCGACACGGCGTCACGCACACTTTCCTGCCGCCGACCGCGCTGAAGCTGATGCGCACCGTGCCGCGGCCGCGCGAACGCTTCCCCCTTGCGCTGAAATCGGTCGCGAGCGGCGGCGAATCGCTCGGCAGCGAACTGACGTCCTGGGGCCGCGACGCGCTCGGCGTGACGATCAACGAGTTCTACGGGCAGACCGAATGCAACATGGTGCTGTCGTCGTGCGCGGCGCTGTTCGCGCCGCAGCCGGGTGCGATCGGCAAGGCCGTGCCGGGCCATGACGTTGCAATCGTCGATGCGCAGGGCACGCCGCTGCCGCCCGGCGTCGAAGGCCACATCGCGGTGCGCCGGCCCGACCCGGTGATGTTCATCGAATACTGGCGCAACCCGGAAGCGACCCGCGACAAGTTTGCCGGCGACTACCTGCTGACGGGCGACACGGGCGTGCTCGATGCCGACGGCTTCGTGCGTTTCGTCGGCCGCGACGACGACGTGATCACGAGCGCAGGCTACCGGATCGGCCCCGGCCCGATCGAAGACTGCCTGCTCACGCATCCGGCGGTGCGGATGGCCGCCGTCGTCGGCGTGCCCGACGCGACCCGCACCGAGATCGTCAAGGCGTTCGTCGTGCTGAACCCCGGCTATGCCGGCGACGGTGCACTCGTGCGAGCGCTGCAGGATCATGTGAAGACGCGCCTCGCCGCACATGAATATCCGCGCGCGATCGCGTTCGTCGACAGCCTGCCGATGACGGCGACCGGCAAGATCGTGCGGCGCGCGCTGCGCGACGCTTGACCGAAGCACGGCCGGCGCGGCCGGATGGTTTATAGTGGCGCTCAGTTGCAGTCACTACACGAATCCGATGTCCTCCGATCAACACTCCCCCGCGGGCGCGTCGCACAGCCCGCTCTACGCCAAACTCCTCGGTGAAACCGCGAAGATCGACTGGTGCGATCTCGAGCGCTTCTTTGCGCAGGGCAAGCTGCTGTCGGTCGCGCGCGACCTCGATCTGGTGAGCGTCGCCGAGGCGATCGCCGGCGACGACAAGGAACAAGTCACCCGCTGGCTCGCCGCCGGCCATATCGCCCGCATGCAGGCCGACACCGCGCAGGACTACGCGGCGCGCAATCCGGAATTGTGGGCAGTAGTCGTATCGCCGTGGGTCTGCGTGCAGGAACGCGGCTGACGCGCCCGCCATGTCCGATTCCGCCTTATCGCCCGCGGCCGGGCACCAGCCGGCCGCTGCGTCGCACCGGCGCGTGCTGGCGCTCGCCTTCCCGATCGTCCTCGCGAACCTGACCCAGCCGATTCTCGGCGCGGTCGACACAGCCGTCGCCGGCCATCTCGACGGCGCGCAGTATCTCGGCGGCGTCGCACTTGGCGGGCTGTTCTTCAATTTCGTGTTCTGGGGCTTCGGCTTCCTGCGGATGGGCACGACGGGCCTCGTCGCGCAGGCGCACGGCGCGCGCGACGACGACGGAATCCGGCTGAGCGTGCTGCGCGCGCTGGTTGCCGCGTTCGCGCTCGGCGCCGCGGTGCTGGCGCTGCAGACGCCCCTGCTTTCGTTCACGCTGACCGCGCTGGGCGGCAGCGACGCAGTGCGCGCGACCGCGCTCGCCTACGCCCACGCACGGATCTGGGCTGCTCCGTTCGCGCTCGCGAACTACGTCGTGCTCGGCTACCTGCTCGGCGTGCAGCGCGTTCGGCTCGCGCTCGTCGTCCAGGTATTCATCAACGCGGTCAACATCGGCGCGGTGCTGCTGTTCGTCTACGGCTTCGGCTGGGGAATCGCCGGCATCGGCGTGGCGACCGCCACCGCCGACGCGTGCGGCTTCGTGCTCGGCGCGTGGCTGCTGTGGCAACTTCGGCCGCGCGGCTTGCCGCCGCTCGCGGCCCGCATGCTCGCCGACCGCGCAGCGCTCAAGCGTCTGATCGCGCTCAATCGCGACATCTTCGTGCGCACGCTGTGCCTGCTGTCCGCGTTCGGCTGGTTCGCGCACCTCGGCGCGAAACAGGGCGACGCGACGCTCGCCGCAAACGCGCTGCTGCTGAACTTCCAGACGTTCATGGCGTACGGCCTCGACGGCTTCGCGCATGCAGCCGAAGCGCTCGTCGGCGCGGCCGCCGGCGCACGCGACCGTGCCGCGTTCCGGCAGGCGGTGCGCATCACGCTGTTCTGGTCGGCGCTCGGCGCGCTGGCGTTCGCGCTCGTGTACTGGGCGGCTGGCGGCTGGATCGTCGCGCGGCTGACCGACCAGGCCGCGATCCGCGACGTTGCGGTGCGCTACCTGCCGTGGGCGGCGATCTCGCCCGTCGTGTCCGTGTGGGGATTCCTGCTCGACGGCGTATTCATCGGCGCGACGCAGACGCGGTCGCTGATGCGCTCGATGGCGGCGTCGCTCGCCGTGTTCGTCGCGGCAACCTTCGCGCTCGTCGGCACGCTCGGCAACCACGGCCTCTGGCTCGCTCTGCTGCTGTTCATGGCCGCGCGCGGCGCGACGCTCGCGCGCTACCTGCCGGGCCTGTCCGCACGGATCGGCGCCGTCGCACACACGGCGCAGACGCCGGTCGCCTGACGGCCGCCGGACTTACTGCGTAACGGGCGCGGTGGGCGCGGTGGGCGCGGTGGGTGCGCTGGCCGGCGGCTCGGCCAGCATCGACGGCGGCGTCATGTCGGTCGGCACGCCGTGATAGTCGGCCGGGTCCTGCGGTGGGTGGCCGCGGCGCGTCTCACGGGGATCGCCGGCGCAGCCGGCAAGAATCGATGCGGCCAGCACGGCCAGCATGAAGCGGGTCATCAAATCGGGCTCCGGAAAAGACAGCGCGCCTGTCGCGCGCACGGGTCGCGCCGAGTCTAACGGATTTCCGGTTTCGAAGTGGTGCCGCGCATGTCCTACTATGTACTGGATGGCGCTGTGCCGTTGAAAGGAGGCTGCCATGTCGTCTGAGGAAATCGCCGGCCTGATTGGCCTGTTCATCGGCTTGATGGTGCTGGTTGCGCTGTCGTACTTCGAGTCGCGCGAATACAAGCGCTCGCACGATGGCGAAGGCATGATCCATCACTGGATGGCGGAGCACCACCTGCTCGACTGGCGGCGCAGGCACTAAGCCGGCCGCGCCGCCCTTCCCGTTCCGACCCGCGCCGAACCCGGGTCGTCCTCCGGCGTGCCGCTTGTGGCACGCGGGTGGCGCCGCATCGCCCGAATTAATAGGGGGCGGATTTCACCCGTTGCGAATGACCAGATGAAAAAGCGCCGCTGCGCGGGTCGTCACCGTGCAGCGGCGTTTGCTTGCGTGCCCGCTGCGGACCCGTTACAGGCCCGCTTGGCATGCCGATCGGCACTCAGCCGAGGAAATGCCGCGCGTAGCGCGCGTTGATGTCGGACAGGCGGAACAGCGTCAGGAAATCGGCGCAGTTGAAATCGGGATCCCACGCGGGTGCGCCGCAGATCTTCGCGCCGAGACGCAGGTAGCCCTTGATGAGCGGCGGCGGCGCGACGACGGTGCCGGTCTGCAGTTCGTCGACCGGCAATGCCGTGTGCGGGAACGCGCGATATTCGGGCGCCGTCAGCGCGCTTGCCGACAGCGACTGGTACAGGTTGGCGGCATAGTGGCCGCCATCGGCCATCGACACGCTCGCGCAGCCGAGCATCGTTTCATAGCCGTTCTGCATCATGTACGCGCCGAGGCCGCCCCAGAGCGCCATGATGACGGCACCGCTGCGGTAGTCGCTGTGCACGCACGAGCGGCCGACCTCGACCATCTTGCCTCGCAGGTGCGTGAGGCGCGACAGGTCGAATTCGCCTTCCGCGTACAGACGACCGACGCGGGCCGCCTGGTGCGGCGGGAGCACGCGATACGTGCCGACCACCTTCAGGGTGTCGAGATCGCGCACCAGCAGGTGGTCGCAATAGGCATCGAACGGATCCACGTCGAGACCGGCGGGGCCGCTGACCTGCGCCCCCATCTCTTCGGCGAACACGCTGTAGCGCAGGCGCTGGGCCTCGCGCAGTTCGTCTTCGGTGCGCGCCCATGCGGCGCGCAGACGGAATTCCGACGTGACGGTTTCAGCGGCGCGCGGCAGGTGGCGTCGTGCCGAATCGAGCGGAAGCGAGGCAAAGGGGAGCGTAGGCGTCGGCAGTTCTCGCATTAGGCTTTCCTGGTCGTAAGGAATAAGGCGACATGCCCGCCAATGTAGTAACCGGCCGTGACCGTTATGTGGCATGACCGTGTCCGTTCAATGACGTGTCGCCGAATTGACTTTAGCAGAAAGCCTTTGGATACGTCTGACCTATGCCAATCAGGCCAGATCGGGCGACAGCGCCGCGCGCAGTACGGCCTGCCGGTCGCCGTTGCGCGTGCGGCTCGCAAGCCACACGATCCCGCCTTTCTTCACGCTCCAGCTGTCGTCGATGTCGGCAATCAGCCGCGCGGCGACGCTGCCGAGCGTCGGCTGATGCCCGACGATCACGACCGTTGGCGCGATCCCTTCCGGCCAGCCGGCCGCAGTCAGCACGTCGTCGACATCCGCGCCGGGGGCAAGCGCGTCGACGGTGCGGTACTGGTCGGTCAGCGCTTCGACGGTCTGCACGGTGCGGGCCGCCGGACTCGCGAGTATCACGCTGTTCGTTTCCAGCCGGTTGCGCAGCCATTTCGCCATCGCCTGCGCGTCCTTGCGCCCGCGCACGGTCAGCTGACGCGCGAGGTCGCTCGCCGCGTAATCCTCTGCCTCGGCGTGGCGCCACAGGATCAGGTTCATCATGATCGTCTCCGTTGTTCGTGACCGGTCCGTGAGCGCCGTGACGTGCGATGATCATCTGGCGATTGACCGATTGTGTGATTAAAGGATAGAATCTTTGGCTTGTCGGAGCGTAGCGCAGCCTGGTAGCGCATCTGATTTGGGATCAGAGGGTCGTAGGTTCGAATCCTATCGCTCCGACCAAAAACACCCAAGCAGTTCAACGGTTTGCGGATGGTGCAACATACCACCGCAAACCGTCTCCAAATTCAAAAATCCCCCCTTCTCCAAAAAGTACGCTGTCGGCGCATGCCGTGACAGTGCCGGATTCAAGAATGAAGGTGTCGGTGGAGCCGAGGCATTCCGGCTTCTTTCGGGAGCTTATGGAAAGCATCCGGACTGGGAAACGCAGTTGGCTCAGTCGAAGGCGCAGATCGTCCTGCTGGATTTCGGGCTCAATGACTTCTGCTACTGGAAGGCGCCGCAGTCCGGCGTCTACGACGAGTCACCGAGCGACTACGCGAAGATCATCGGATACCTGATCCAGACTGCTCGAGATGCCGGGAAGATCGTAGTATTGCAAGAGCCAGATCCGACTTGCAAGCAGCCGAACCCGCGGACGATCATCCAGTTCGTGAATGCGCTTCGCTCGGAGGCGTCCACTCAACACGCGCCGCTCGTCGCTCAATTCGATTTCGACCAGACGGCCCCTAACCGGCAGAGCATGCTGACCGACTGCGAGCACCCGAATGATCAGTTCTACGGCATCAAGGCAAAGCAAACTTTCGTCGTGCTCGAGCCGATCGTCCAGTCGCCCACGGCCCGATAACAATCAAGCATAGTTACCCAAATGCTCGGAGCACTTCGCACATTTCTGGCCCTGATCGTCATGGCCGCCCATCTAGGGCGATGGACTGACCTCACGGCGACCTACGCCGTATCGACGTTCTTCGTGATCAGCGGCTACCTGATGACCGCGACGCTCCATCGCAACTATGGATTCGGGCCCAGGGGATTCATTCGATTTTTCACGAACCGATTCCTGCGGCTCTATCCAATGTATTGGGCTGCGGCTGCGCTCTCCCTTCTGCTGATCGCTCTTGAACCCACGCTGGCCGCGGCATACCACCGGAATTTCCTCATCCCCGGATCAACTCGCGCATGGGCAGATCTCGCCGTCAACTGGTACTGGCGTCCCGACTTTCCCATGCCGGGCAAGCCGAGCGTTTCGCATGTCGTACCGCCGGCGTGGGCGCTGGCCGTCGAATTTGCGATGTACGTGGTGCTCGCATTGGGCGCGGCGCGCAACATCAAGACCGGCATGCTGTGCCTGCTTGCCGGCGCGTTGTTTCATGTTGCGCTGGCGCATGATGTGAACGAGCGGCTGTATGCGATACCTGCGGCCGCGCTCCCGTACGGCATCGGAATCTGCCTCTATTTCGCAGTCAACGCGTATCGGGCGAGCGTCGCTACATACACCTCGGTTGCCGCCACATGCCTGTACGGCGGATTCATCTGCGTGCTGCATTTCCTTCCGCTCGATGCGGCAGGACTCCCTTACTACCTGAATCTGGCGGGATTCGCCACGGCATTCTTCTTCATCGCGTCCGCGACGGAAGGGCGCCATTTCCGATGGATCGATCGAAACATTGGCGGCCTGTCGTACCCGATCTATCTGGTTCACTATCAGGCGGCTTTTGCCATCCAGCTTCTGCTTGCCACGTCCACGCCCGGATGGACGCTATTCTGGCTCGCGCTTCCCCTGGTCGTGGCATTGTCGACGGCACTTGAATATCTGAACCGACAGATCGTCGATCCATTCAGAAACGCGGTTCGTTCAACAGCACTTCCTACGGACGAGAAAGTAAAAATCGCCGAGCAATCAAGTGCCAGATGAAGCAAACGTGTCCGGCGGAAATTGAGGGCTGTTGGTTTTCCACCGGACGTCGTTGTCAGTGATCTGCTATAGAAACCCTGGACAGAAACGAGTGTTAGTGTTTCGGAGCAATTTTCCCAATGCGAGCGGGAGGTTGGCGATGAAACGCAAACAGTACTCGGTGCAGCAAATCGCTGCGAGGCGATCATCACTCGTCGTCGTACAGACTGTATGTCGCCGTCAGTTGCATCGGGAATCGACCGTCACACTTCAATCGACATGGCCCGCTGCGAAGCAACGAGCGTCGGTGGCGGGTCGCACCGGCAGATGCAAAGATCGTCGTGCAACGCCGCATGTCGGCCATCGGGCGCGGTCATCACCTGACGCGCCCCGGCGCATTTGATTTTGCCGATCGTATTGCATGCGGGGCATTGGACCTCGTCGCCCTCGTGGGCGATATCGCGACCTTCGAACTGGATCGTCGTTGGCGTGGCAATCACCGTTCCGTTCGCGGTGGTCTTGTCGCCGCTGAGTATCAGGTAACGTTGCATCGAATATTGCTCATTCAGCGGAATCTGGAACGGCGGTCCAGGCTACTCCTTGCTGCCGCGGCTTGCAGCAATCGACCGGGACTGCACCAGACATTCCGGACCGACAGCCTCGGCGAGTTGCCGCATGCGTTCATCACGGACCAATCAGGCACACTCCCGGCAGCCATATCACCATGGTCAGCGGATAGCAGATGGCTTATGTCCTGTCGCCTTCAACGCGGCATTGATATCGGCACGCGTGTTCACGATATGACCGCCCACCAGGCAATCCGACTGCACGGGCTTCGCGCCGGCAGCGAATCCCACGCCGCTGAGATCGGTCGCTACCCATTGCGCGTCACGCTTTTCCAGCGCGAACATCATGATCTCGGCCTGGTCATCCGTCATCTCCAGGTTACCGTCCTTATCGGCCAGTGCCACGCACACGAATGCGGCATCATGGTCTTTCACCAGGTCAGCCACAACATAGTGATAGTCCTTCAGGTCCGGTTCCTTGTCGTTCAGCCGGTGGACGGCTGCCAGTATGTGCGCGCGGTCAGGGTCGCTCCTGTCCAGATCACGGGCATACGCCACATTGGCCAAGGCAACAGTGAAAGTTACTGCACATGCGGCAAGTTTGGATAACTTCATCATCAACAATATTCGTGGAAGAAATGAATCGAACGATCTAAACAGTCACTGAGAGGCAGCGCGAAAGACTCGCAGGTCGTCACAACATCCGGTGCCGCTGAACGGCGCATTTATCGGGTAGATGCTGCCGTCATCGAGGTACTTCCATCATCCGGCACGAGCGCCAGATGATAGTCATCATCGGTTGCTTCATAGCCGATCGGCAAGCGATAAGCCACCACCAGGGATGGCGGCAGATGGCTTTTATTCACCTCATGCGCTTTACCCTGATTCCCGCCCAACGTTGCCAAGGATTGCAGATTCTGATGGGCATCAAATCGATGCGCTCCGTTGACAAAAGTAACGTGATACGCATTCTTTCCAAAGCGCACGACGGCAATAGCCCCATACACAGGCTTGTTTCCCTTGGTCGGTTGCCCCCATTTCAAGAAACTGCTTGCCATCGCATTCGTCTTTCCCTTGGTTCCTTCATAGCCGGCACGTTGCAGACACCAATTCACAAACGCCGCGCAATACGCGGCGGAATTCGGATTGGCGTTGGGCTGCGATGTTGCACCGAAGTACTCCTCAATATGCTCGGTGGAAACCTCCCCTCCCTTACGTTTCACACCGACGCGGCGCTCCTCTTCCGCATGAGCCATCCACGGTGCATGGTGAGCAGTTAGCGCCTCGGTTTTTGGCTGGTCGCTCTCATCGCGAGAACGGATAGCATGAACCGCGGGCGCGGGCTTTGGCGCGTTGACGGACCCGGCAGTCCCGCTTTCCGAGTGCGTATTTGCGTGTGCAGGCGCGCTCGCTGCAGACGCAGCCGGCGCCGTATGAACAGCTTGCCCGCTGGCCACTGCAGCCGGGGGCAATGCAGCGGCCGGTACCGGAGGAGCAGCCGCTGCAGATGCACCCGCCGCCACCGGAGCCGCCGCCGCCGCAGATGCACCTGCCGCTACCGGAGCAGCAGCCGGCGCTGCAATTGGTGCCGAAGCCGCCCGTGCATGCGGCTTCGGCACAGTCAAAACCTGGTGCGGATACAGGAAGTACGGCGATGCAATGCCGTTCAAACGTGCCAGCACGCGATAGCTCGTCGCATACTTCTTCGCGATCTTGCTGAGCGTATCCCCTTTCTGGACGATATAAGTCTCCGTACCCGCATGCGGAGAAGCGCTGGCTGCAATGGGGACGGCAGAAACAGCAGCGGGGGCGCATGGATGGCTCGCTGCGGTCTGAGTCTGAGTCTGAGTCTGAGTCTGAGTCTGAGTCGGAGTCGGAGCCGGAGCGGTCGGCGGCTTGTGCAATTCGGTCGCCGACGGGACAACGATCGTCGGCGCGATGACAGTAATGGCCGTGGCGGGCGTCGTCGGCGTCACGGCCTGCTCGATCTGCACCCACTTGTGGTCGTGCTCCGACCAGGCCTGTAATGAAACCGGCCCACCTGATAGCGCGGCCTGCACCTGCACCTGTCCATTCTGGTCCGTGACCAGATCGATCGTTTTGCTGCCCTGGGTTGCCTTGATCTTGGTGTTTGTCAGATGAGCCTTGGCCTGGTCGAGCACGTAGACGTTAACCGTCGGCAAGCAGCCTTTACAGCCCATCTTCTGCGCCCTGGCAATGGCCCGCTTCATCGAAGGCCCCCCGGATACTTCGATGATGTTTTTGGCGTAATTCTTGTCCGTGGCGTAGCCAGCGGCCTGCAGTGCCTTCGCTTCCTTTTCGAGATTGCCCTTTACACCATCGCTATAAAGACCGGCCGCAGCATAGCGAGGATTCGATGCGAGAAATCTCTGGCGATCGCGCATGCTTTCCAGCACGGACGGATAGACGCGGAACGGCGCTGTAACCCAATACTTGCTCCCGTCTTCCCTCTGCTCCTGGACCGTAAAAACGCGGGACTCGCCGTGCCACGACGAATCAGCCTTGATGTTGAAGACGTTGTTCGTCCCATGCAGAACGCGTTCGCCCCAGCCCGTTTCCTGTGCCGCCTGAGCGAGAATCAATTGCCACGAGCAGCCTGTCTCGTCAGCGAGCTGACGGGCCGGGCAATACAGATTCTTGATGAATTCCAGCTCATCGTCGTATGTGTATTTCTTGGTGTCTGTCATGACTTAATTCGCGCCCCGCTGAAATACCGGGCCATGCTCGTCGGTCTTGGCCACGCCGATCCAATTGCTGCCGTCGAACCCTGTCGCGTCCAGCTCGTTGCCGAATGAATGCATTGTGCTGACCGCATGCGAGACCAGATCGACAGACAGAAGCACGGAGTGACTGCCTTTGCATGAGTCACCAATAACGCTCAAGGCGCGGCTATTGAGAGATACCGTATTGACACCGCAGAGCGTGCCGTTCTTCGTCGAGAAAGTGGACGTCACCTTACCCGCGGGATCAAGCGTCGCAACCGTCAACACGCCCGATGGCGTCACCGCGACGTCATACACGCTGCCGTCGGGGGACAAGAACGCGCTTGCAGACGTGACATTGCCGGGCAGCGGGTACGCAGACCACACGTATCGTTTTCTGCCGAGATCGATCTGCGATACCGCGTATCCATCGTGCCCCGCACCGGCATTCGGCAGGAACTTGCCCGCCACCAGCAGATGCTGGCCATCGAACCGGGCCGACGCATCGGTCCAGAATGCCCCGCTCGACAGCTGCGTCAGCGTGGCCTGACCGAGGCCGGCATCGAGGTGAGCGAGGAATGTGCCAAACGGCCCGCCACGCTGCAAAGTCGCGCTCGTGCCGCCCGCCACATTGATGCCTGTGGGGCCGACATCGAGCATATAGAACCATTCATCGAAGCCCGCGTGAATCGGTTGTCGTTTCTCGAGCTTACCCGCCGCTGAAATACGGTTCACTACGACACTTGTCTGGCTGAGGGACTCGCTGCTCTGGGTATGATCTTCGGTCACCGCGTAAATCGAGTGGCCGTCGCTGCCGCAGGCGACCGCCGAATTACTGACATAGCCTGAGCCATATGGAATGGCGGTACGCCACATCACCCGACGGCTGCCGGCATCAATCAGCACAACCATTGCCGATCGGCTCGGTCCAGTGTCGTCGTATACATGCCCGCTTATGCAATAGCGGTCATTGCCAATCGGATCGATGGCGTCGGCACTAAATCCGTCTGGTGTGCCAAGCGGAATATCTACCGCCTGCGCGGATGCAACCGTGATATGAACCAGCATCGCGCTCAACGCGACGCGTATCAAACGCTTAACCTGCACTCCTGCTCTCATCTGCTTTTGCCTCATCTCGTCCGGCAGCGATTGACCGCCATCGCCGATTTCAACTGCTCACCAGTTCCCAATCCTGTGCGTGGCTCATGCCACGGTGCTTTCGGTATCCGCCGAGTCGTCTGCGTCCGTATCGTCGTCGACCGCATTCGCAGCCGCATGGTCCGCATAATCGAACACGCCTGCGTCGGGATGGTCAGCCTCGTTGCCGGACATATAGAACGGCTCCTGATACGTCAGCGTCTTCCACTTGCCCTGGTTCAGATCGAAAATCGCCTTGAGCTGCTGCGGTGTATCGGTGAAGGCACGCAGAGTCTGTCCGTCGCCGTCAAGCATGCCGCTGCCGAGAATCATCCCCGACTCGCTAACGAACTGGTAACCAACCGCCTGCGCAATGCCATCCGGCTTGTGCAGCACTTCGTCGAGCACCAGTTGCTGGCTGTACTGCAAGGATTGCTGGCTTTCGAAGAACGCCTGCTGCGGGGGTGAGGCGCTCGTGCCACCCTGTTTGCTCCACGATGCGCACCGCTCCACGATCTGCCCAGGCGTGCCGTTCTCGATCCCGTTGGTCGATATCTTGATGTACGAATTGCCCGCGCCGATCCAGATTTCCTTCGGGGCCGTCAGAACGATCCTGCCGTCCTTTGTGGAAATCGAGATGTCCTTCAGCGCCGCCAGCGCCATCGCATCGCCCTGCGCCTGAATCTCGACCTTGCCCTTCGCCGCAAACAGCTTCATCCCCGCCTTCTGCACGAACAGGCTGAGTTTCTCCGCAACGCTCGCAACCAGCGACTTGCCTGTCGCGACGTGCGTGTTTTGCCCGCTGACGAGATTGACGTGCTGGTCCGCCGTGATCTGCGTAGATTGCTGCGTCGACAGCGCGATACCCTCCGGACTCGCCATCAGCATGACCGGCTTCGCGAAGCTGTTCGCGCTCCCGGTTCCGCCGCCGGCCGTCCGTCCGCGATGCGACGCGGCGGTGACACTGTGCCGGGTCGCGTCCCGGAATCCGGCAAGCGCGTCGCTGCCGGGTTGCAGGCTTTCCGCCTGGCTCGCCACACTCGCCTGCGACTGCGCGTCGAGTACCCCGTACGCATTGACGAGTTGCTCTGTCGCCGCGCCCGCATCCAGCGGCTGCCCGGCCGTCGCCTGGTGCGTCGACACATACAGCCCCTGACCTGCGCGGATCGCCCCATACGCTGTTGACTTCAGGTCGAAGCCCGTCCCGAGATAGCTTCCTCGCGTGTTGTCCGAATGGTCCACGAGGTGCCCAAGGTGCAGATGCGAGTCCGCACTCGTCGAGTACAGTTGCGCGCGGGTCTGGCCGGTCGAGTCATCCATCACGAGATGGTTATAGCCGCTGCCGCCATATTCCTTCGACCGATAGCCCGACAGGATGCCGTTGCTATGCCATTGCGGCCGGACGTTCCCGTTGTAGACGCGGTGGAGAACGATAGGCCTGTCACAGTCCCCGCCTACGTAACCAACCAGAACTTCTTCACCAACTCTCGGAACGTGAACGCTCCCATAGCCGCCACCTGTATCCGACTGCGCGACTCTCACCCAGCATGAGGCATTCGCGTCCCCCGAGTTCTGTCGGTCCCAGACGAACATGACCTTGACCCGGTTTAGCTCGTCCGTGTACACGTCTTCGCCCCGCGGTCCGACAACGATGGCCGTCTCCAGCTCCATCACCGGCTTCTTGTGCTCGAACGGGCTCCGATACGGGACCGTTACGCGCTGCGCCTCGACTTCGACCAGATAAAAACCGGCTGAGCCGTCCTCATGGATGACAACTTCTCCCGTGTGTCCCGACCTTGCCTGCACCAGTTGGTTCTGCAGGCTATGCGGAAAAATCGCTTCCTGGCTTGATACTGGCAGGTTGTTCTCGATGTACCTCCGCACCTTGATTGCCGCAAATTCACGCTGACTCGCCGGGTCGCGGTCATGTTCCGGATGATCGGTCAGCACGAAGCGGCGGCCGGCGTCGATAGGGCGAACCCCGCCCACGCCGAAGAATCGCTTCGCTCGTGACTCCCATTCCTCCAGGTGTACCTTCGACAGATGCTCACCACGGTTGTGGTCCAAAAACGTATAGGCGCCGGTGTATTCGTAGACTTCAGCCTGTTCCGGCAGATTCCCTTGACCAGACATCGTCGGTAAGGTCGTGCCTTTGGGATCGACAAGGGGCGCTGGCGCCTTGTAGTCGAACGTGCGCGTCGTATGAACGGTACTCTGCAATGTCCGCGAACCCACCCACTGCGTAAATGCATCCGTTTCGCTACGCGCACCTGCCCTGGAGAAGCCGACCGGATTGGGCGACATCTCATCGAGCGCGTAAATGTCGTCGGTCACGACGAGCCTGTGCGACTTCCCGTCCTCGTCGTGTCGCCAGAAGCCGAACAGCCCCTCCTCCTCCATCAATCGATGGACAAAATTCCAGTCGGTCTCACTCTGGCGACAGTACGAGCGCGGCGGCAATGGCTTCAGCAACGCGAATTCGAACTGCCCTCGCGCTTGCGGATGCGCATTGAATACGTCTGCAATGATGGCGTCGACGCTCTTGTCCTGCCAATACCGCATGTCGCTGCGGAATTTGAGGAAATGCATCCATGAAGCGAAAGCCAATTGATAGCTTGAAAGACTACCGTCAGCGCCAAGCCTGCGAGCCGTGTGAATGTATCCGTTGATCGGCAAATAGGACTTGTTCGCTTGCTGAATCCAGAGCGTTATCGGTTGGGCGATCAGCGTCTTGAGTTCAATATCGCCTGCCGTGGACACCATGTCGAGCGTGACACTGAAGTCACGGCCGAGCTCGGAACAGGTCACGGCCCGGCGTGGCACGAGCGCGTTCTCAGGCAACGACGGGATGCTCGCCTTGAGCAGGCGGTCTTGCTGGATCAGGCCGCCACGAATCGCCTGAGCCACTTCGGTCATGTTCATTCGTTATTCATCTTCTTCTTTTTTTGCGAGCCTGCTGCGGCCCGCACTCTCCCGGGAACGGCCCCCGGTTATATCGCCGCAATTCCAGCGGCGTCGCCAATTCATCAGAATGTACCTTGATCGTGAAAACAACAATATGGTCTGACAAAAATTGATACACAAATCTTCATGAAAGCGCGCCCGGCATCCGTTGATTTTATTAATATTCGATTTACCAAACATTTATCTTTCCAATTCATTTCATGAAATCGGAAGTGGCGTAAGGTTTTAACCCAGGCGGGAATCAAATTGCGTGACGACTCCGTGAAGAGCTGCGCGCTTCATTAATGGACGAAGCGACGATGCGCACAAGCCTGGACGACGCCATCGAACGATCGACGGCGAAACGCAAGCGCGCTGCCGGGGAATCCAACGGATGCGAAGGAACAGTACGAGCGACAGATGAAGGAACTGCAGCAGGCGTAGGGCGAAGCGATGCTGGCGCTACGCGCAAGGAAAATCAGGTTCCGCCGGGTCATTTCACATACGGTGACCGGCAGCCCCTCGGCTCCGGACCGAACATTCCCCCACCGCGAAATACCGCGCAACACGCGATAATATCCGGCAACAAGACCATCACCACCGCATGAAGAACCTTCTTCTGTCCGCCCTCTTCAGCGCGCTGCTGGCACTGGCGGCACCGGGCATCGCGTCCGCCAAGTCGCTCGATGCGGCGCTCGACTGCCATTCGAACGGCCACGCGTTCGTGGCGCCGTTGCTCGCCGCCGGCGACATTCAGTCAGAGCCGATGCACGTCGAAGCGAATTCGGTCAATGCATTCCACACCGAACACCCGCTGACGGCCTACGGTTTCGGCGTCTACGTCGTGCTCGGCTTTCAGGCGAACGACCCGATTTTCCGCCAGGGCAGCGGCACGCCGATCGGCGATTGGGCTTACGGCGTCGTGGTGAAGGGCACGAAGAGCGCCGTCGAGGCGGCCGTGCGCAAGGCTGGCAGCGACGCGACCGTCAAGCAGGCGTTCCCGTTTCTCACCGCGATCGTCTGCGCGTCGGACTGACCGGTTCGACGCAGGCGGGCCGGACGCCGGTCGCGCCTGACCGGCCCTGCCATCGTGTCCTCGCTCATGCCCCCGTATAGACGACTCGATACGGAATACCGACCTTCTCCCATTCCGCCGCCTCCTGGCTGAGGCTGTAATCGGTCAGCGGATTCTGCTCGACCCATGCGCTCGGCAGGCGCACTTCATACCCGCCCTTTTTCATCTGCGAAACCGAGATGTCCGGCAGCCCCGCATCGGTACGGCGCCGGCACAGCAGCGCGGCCAGGCGCAGACAGAACAGCAGCGGCCACTCGACCTCGCGCGCCTGCGACAGCTTGCCGAGCTTGCCCGCGTGGCCGAGCACGAGCGCAGCAAGCCGCGCCTGGTCGGTACGCGAGAAACCCGGCATGTCCGCATTGCTCGCGATGTACGCGGAATGCTTGTGATACGCGCTGTGCGAAATCGACAGGCCGATCTCGTGCAACGCTGCGGCCCAGCCGAGGAACATCCTGCTTTCGATGCGGCGTTCTTCGTCGGGCTCCTCGAGCTGGTCGTAGAACCGCACCGCCAATCCGGCGATCCGTTCGGCCTGCGCACGATCGACGCCATAGCGGCGCGAGAAGCCCTCGACGGTCACCGCCCGCATGTCCTCGTGCTGCGCCCGGCCGAGCAGGTCGTACAGCACGCCGAGACGCAGCGCGCCGTCGGTCGTGTCGACATAATCGATGCCGAGCTCCTCGAACACCGCGAGCATGATCGCAAGGCCGCCCGCCAGCACCGGTATGCGGTCGGGCTTCAGCGCGACGAGCTTCAGCCGGTTGACGTTCTCGGACTTGATCAGCGCACGCTTCAGCCGCTCGAGGCCGCCGCGGGAAATCCCGTGCGAAATGCCGGGATCGTTGAAGCCGTTCGCCTCGACGAGCTCCGCGAGCGCGCGCGCGGTGCCCGACGAACCGATCGCCTGGTCCCAGCCCGCCTTCTTGTAGTCGCTCGAGATGATCTGGATCTCGCGCTTCGCGGCGAGTTCGGCCTGCCGCATCGTGTATTCGTCGACGTTGCCGGCCGGGAAGAATGCGCGGCTGTGGCTCACGCAGCCGATGTACAGGCTTTCCATGACGAGCGGCGTGTAGTGCGAGCCGATGATGAATTCGGTCGAGCCGCCGCCGATGTCGACGACGAGCCGCTTGCCCGCGCTCGCCGGCACCGAGTGCGCGGCACCCGCATAGATCAGGCGGGCCTCTTCGCGACCCGCGATCACTTCGATCGGAAACCCGAGCGCCGCCTCCGCCTCGCCGAGGAATTCGCCCGCGTTTTTCGCGACACGCAGCGTGTTGGTCGCCACCGCGCGCACGTGATCCGGATGGAAATCGCGCAGCCGTTCGCCGAACCGCTTGAGCGCCTCCCAGCCACGCTCCTGCGACGCGCGATCGAGCATCTTGTCGCGCGACAGGCCCGCGGCCAGCCGCACCGGCTCGCGCAGCGCGTCGACAGGATAGATCTGGCTGCCCGCAGGCGTCTCCTCGATGCGTCCGACGATAAGCCGGAAGCTGTTCGAGCCGAGATCCACGGCAGCCAGCAAGTGGGGGGTTGTAACCATCAGAAGGGGGCTCCGTGCGCGGTCACGCGCGGCAGTCTGCAGCCGCGCGGCAGTCATTCAAAGGCGACATTTTAAGCGTGGAACGCTTGCCGGTGTCACGTTCGCCGGGCATGCAGACAGCAGAATTGTATATAGGCGAAACATTTATGAGACGAAAGGTTTCCAGCGTAGAATTTGCCGGACCATAACGATTATTGTCATTTGCACGTCATCGCACCGTGAGAGTTTCCGAGCGTCCTTTCGAGTCCTTGCCCGACCAGCCCCCTTCTCTGCCGATGTCCGTTCGTTACCCGCTTCTCAATCGTGAACTCGGCATCCTGGGATTCAACGAGCGCGTCCTCGCACAAGCGGCCGACCCGCATGTGCCGCTGCTCGAGCGCCTGCGCTTCATCTGCATCACGAGCAGCAACCTCGACGAGTTTTTCGAAGTCCGGATGGCCGGCCTGCAGGAGCAGATCCGCGACAATCCCGGCGCGCTGACGCCGGACGGCATGTCGTTACAGCACGCTTACGATCTCGTCGTCGAGCGCGCGCAGCGTCTCGTGCATCGTCAATACACGATGCTGCACGACACGGTGCTGCCGGCGCTCGAGCACGAAGGCATCTACTTCCACAGCAGCGACACGTGGAACGACGAGCAGACCGAATGGGCTCGGCGCTACTTCTTCGACGAACTGCTGCCGGTGCTGACGCCGATCGGCCTCGATCCCGCGCACCCGTTCCCGCGCGTGCTGAACAAGAGCCTGAACTTCGTCGTCGAGCTCGAGGGCCGCGACGCATTCGGCCGCCAGGCCGTGATGGGCATCGTGCAGGCGCCGCGCGCGCTGCCGCGCGTGGTGCGCATGCCGCATGCGCTGTCCGGCTTCGAGCACGGCTTCGTGCTGCTGAGCTCGTTCATGCAGCGCTTCGTCGGCGAGCTGTTTCCGCAGCTCACCGTGAAGAGCTGCAACCAGTTCCGCATCACGCGCAACAGCGAACTGTTCGTCGACGAAGACGAAATCACCAACCTGCGCGTCGCGCTGCAGGGCGAACTGCCCGCGCGCCACCTCGGCAATGCGGTGCGCCTCGAAGTGTCCGCCGACACGCCGGCGCACATCGTTCGGCGCCTGCTCGAGGAAAGCGGGCTCGACGAGAAGGATTGCTATCGCGTGATCGGTTCGGTGAACCTCGTGCGGCTGATGCAGATCCCCGATCTCGTCGACCGGCCGGACCTGAAGTTCGCGCCGTTCACCGCATCGATTCCGCCGGCGATCGCGAATGCGGCGACGTTGTTCGATGCGATCGACGATGGCGACATCCTGCTGCATCACCCGTACGAAAGCTTCCAGCCTGTGCTCGAATTGCTGCAGCAGGCGGCGAAGGACCCGAGCGTCGTCGCGATCAAGCAGACGATCTATCGCACGGGCACCGATTCGCCGCTGATGGACGCGCTGATGGAAGCGGCACGCAACGGCAAGGAAGTGACGGTCGTCGTCGAGCTGCTCGCGCGCTTCGACGAGGAAACCAACATCAACTGGGCGTCGCAGCTCGAAGCGGTGGGCGCGCATGTCGTGTACGGCGTCGTCGGGCACAAGTGCCACGCGAAGATGATGCTGATCGTGCGGCGCGTCGTGCAAGCCGGCAAGGCGTCGCTGCGCCGCTACGTGCACCTCGGCACCGGCAACTACCATCCGCGCACCGCGCGCCTCTATACGGACTTCGGGCTGATGACGGCCGACCAGAAGATCTGCGAGGACGTGCATCACGTGTTCCAGCAGCTCACCGGCATCGGCGGCGAGCTGACGCTGAACGAGCTGTGGCAGTCGCCGTTCACGCTGCATCCGCGCATCATCGACGCGATCCGCGCCGAGACCGACAACGCGCGTGCGGGCAAGCGCGCGCGCATCGTCGCGAAGATGAACGCGCTGCTCGAGCCGTCGGTGATCGCGGCGCTGTACGAAGCATCGCAGGCCGGCGTGAAGGTCGACCTGATCGTGCGCGGCGTCTGCGCGCTGAAGCCGGGCGTGCCGGGGCTGTCGGAGAACATCACCGTGCGCTCGATCGTCGGCCGCTTCCTCGAGCATCACCGGATCTACTATTTCCATGCGAACGGCGCCGAGGACGTCTACCTGTCGAGCGCGGACTGGATGGACCGCAACCTGTTCCGCCGCGTCGAAGTCGCATTCCCGATTCGCGAGCGCAAGCTGAAGCGCCGCGTGATCGCGGAAGGCCTGTCGGTGTTCCTCGCGGACAACCAGTCGTCGTGGTCGATGCACAGCGACGGCCACTACCGGCGCCGCCGCGTGGGCAAGGCGACGCGCAACGCGCAGCTCGGGCTGCTCGCGAAGTTCTGTTCGTGACGCCCCAAGCCGCGATAACGCCGCCGTAATGCATGGCGCGCGGCGACGCGCCACCATGAAAAAAGCACAGCCATAATTGAAAGGGCTGAGTCCCGTGCAATACAGAACTCAGCCCTTGGGCGCCTGGCTTTTAACTGTCCAACTTCGCGGGGCACAGTTCATCGAGCTGTGCTTTTTTGTGCACAGACGGACGCGCACCGGCATCCGGCGCACGCCCCTGCCATCTCATCAGGCTTCGTACGCCGCCGGCTTCACGGTGACGGTCCGCAACGCGGGAAAGCGCGCGGTGAACGTGCTGCCGCGCCCTTCCTCGCTCTGGATGTACAGATGCGCGTCGTGCCGCTGCAGCACATGCTTGACGATCGCGAGCCCGAGCCCCGTGCCGCCCGTATCGCGCGAACGGCTGCGGTCGACGCGATAGAAGCGCTCGGTCAGCCGCGGCAGATCGGCGGCCGGGATGCCGAACCCGCTGTCCGTCACCGAGAACACGGCCTGCGAACCCTCGCGGCGCCACGACACCAGAATCTTGCCGCCCTCCGGCGTATAGCGGATCGCATTCGTGACGAGATTCGCGAACGCGCTGAAGACTTCCGTCTGCGCGCCGGCAACCGCAAGCGTGTCGTCGACCGAAAACCCGATATCGTGATGCCCGTTCGACAGCGATTGCGCGTCTTCCTTCAGATGGTCGAACACGGAGCGCATGTCGATCGCGTGATCGGCCGCCGGCTTGCTCTCGCCTTCGAGCTTCGCGAGCACCAGCAGGTCGGTGACGATATGGCGCATCCGCGACGCCTGCTGCTCCATCAGGTCGAGATAGCGCGCGCGGTCTTCCTCGTTGAGCGGCAGCTCGCGCATCGTTTCGAGAAAACCCGACAGCACGGTGAGCGGCGTCTTCAGCTCGTGCGACACGTTCGCGACGAAGTCGCGCCGCATCGCGTCGGTACGCTCGAGCTCGGTGATGTCCTGCGTCAGCAGCAGCTTGCGGTTCTCGCCGTACGGGAACACCTGCACGGCGAGTACGTTCTGCCGCGCATCGCCCATCCCGTGCATCACGAGCATCTCGTCGTAGTGCTGAGAATTCAGGTAGCGGACGAAATCCGGATGCCGGACCAGGTTGGTGATGTGCTGGCGCAGGTCGCGCTTGGCGTCGAGGCCGAAATGCACTTCGGCAATCGCGTTGCACCACTCGATCTGGTCGTGGTCGTCGAGCATCGCGACGCCGTTCGGCGACGCCTGGATCGCCTGGATGAAGCGCGAATGCTGCTGCTCGACCTGCCGTACCTGCGCGTGCCATTGCTTCGCGAGCTTGTGCAGCCGGTAGTAGATTTCGCCCCAGATGCCCGGCGCGCTCGGCACTTCGCCATACACCGGCGCGTCGAGCAGGCGCCACAGGCGCTGCGTGTGGAAGGTGCTGAAAAAGCCCTGGGTGACCAGCATCACGACCGCGAACGCGAGCCCCGCGGTCGGGCCGGCAATGAAGCCGACCAGTACGCTGATCAGCACGAGCAACACGAGCGACACGATGAAGCGCGCCCAGATGATGTTCATGATTCAGCGTCCGAAAAGTTGAAAAGCCTGCTGCGGCGCGCGATGCGCCGCCCTTGCACAACGTACGTTAAGTACCTGACGCGTATTATGCGTGCTTCGCAAGCCGGTAACCGCTGCCGCGGACCGTTTCGATCATCGCGTCGCAACCGGCCGGCTTCAGGGCCGCGCGCAAGCGCTTGATATGCACGTCGACGGTGCGTTCTTCGACGAACACGTGATCGCCCCATACCTGGTCGAGCAGTTGCGTTCGGCTGTGCACGCGCTCCGGATGCGTCATGAAGAAGTGCAGCAGGCGGAACTCGGTCGGGCCGAGATCGAGCTTGATCTCGCTGCCTTCCGCGTGCGCGGCGACCCGATGCGTCGCCGGGTCGAGACGCAGCCCGTTGATCGACACGACGTCCTCGGTCAGCTGCGGCGCACGGCGGCGCAGCACGGCCTTGATGCGTGCCATCAGTTCCTTCGGCGAGAACGGCTTCGTCACATAGTCGTCCGCGCCGATCTCGAGGCCGAGCACCTTGTCCTGCTCGTCACCGCGCGCGGTCAGCATGATGATCGGGATGTGCTTGGTGCGCTCGTTGTTGCGCAGGTCGCGCGCGAACGCGATGCCGGACTTGCCCGGCAGCATCCAGTCGAGCAGCACGAGATCGGGCAGCACGTCGCTGATCAGGTTCGCCGCCTGCTCCGCGTTGTACGCGCGGATCGGGCAGTGTCCGGCATGCTGGAGATTCACCGAGATCAACTCGGATATCGCGGGTTCGTCTTCGATGACGAGAATGTTGCTGGGCATCGGCACCTCTGTTCCTTGGAGCGAAGTTCGCTTTAACTGTTGGCTTCGCGATCGAGCGTGTCGCGCGGCTGGTGCCGCACATCGGTGCCCTTCACGATGTAGATGATGAACTCGGCGATGTTCTTCGCGTGGTCACCGATCCGTTCGATCGCCTTCGCGATGAACAGGTATTCGAGGCCGACCGAGATCGTGCGCGGATCTTCCTGCATGTACGACACGAGCTTGCGCACGAACGCGCGGAATTCCTGGTCGATCTCCTTGTCGTCCTTGACGATCTGCGCGGCGGCGACCGTGTCGAGACGCGCGAACGCGTCGAGCGCGCGGCGCAGGATCGTCACGGCCATCTCGCCGGACACCTTGATCTCGGCGATGTTGACCGCGCGCGCGGCCGGCTCGTCGACCAGGCGGCGCACGCGTTTCGCGATCTTCTCCGCCTCGTCGCCGGCGCGCTCGAGGTTCGTAATCGTTTTCGAAATCGACATCAAAAGACGCAGGTCGCGCGCGGCAGGCTGGCGCAGCGCGATGATGTTGCCGCATTCCTGGTCGATGTCGACTTCCATCGTGTTCAGGATCTCTTCGTTCGCGATCACCTTTTCGGCCGCGTTGCGGTCGAATTCGTTGAGCGCGTGCATCGCGCCGATGATCTGCGCCTCGACGAGCCCGCCCATCTCCAGCACCTTCGACGACACGGCATTGAGATCGGCGTCGAACTGACTCGACAAATGTTTATCCGACATGGCTGTTGTTCTCCGTCATCAACCGAAACGGCCGGTGATGTAGTCTTCCGTTTCCTTGCGTACCGGCTTGATGAAGATCTTCTCGGTTTCGCCGAACTCGATCAGTTCGCCCAGGTACATGTAGGCCGTGTAATCCGAGCAGCGCGCCGCCTGCTGCATGTTGTGCGTGACGATCACGACCGTGTAGTCGCTCTTCAGCTCCGCGATCAGTTCCTCGATGCGGCCCGTCGAAATCGGGTCGAGCGCCGAGCACGGTTCGTCGAGCAGCAGCACTTCCGGACGGATCGCGATGCCGCGCGCGATGCACAGACGCTGCTGCTGGCCGCCCGACAGGCCGTAGCCGCTCTGGCCGAGCTTGTCCTTCACTTCGGTCCACAGCGCGGCCTTCGTCAGCGCCCACTCGACGCGGTCGTCCATTTCCGAGCGCGTGAGCTTCTCGAACATCTTCACGCCGAACGCGATGTTGTCGTAGATCGACATCGGGAACGGCGTCGGCTTCTGGAACACCATGCCGACCCGCGCGCGCAACAGCGAGATGTCGCGCTTCGTGGTCAGCAGGTTCTCGCCGTCCATCAGGATCTCGCCTTCGGCGCGCTGCTCCGGATAGAGCGCATACATCTTGTTGAACGTGCGCAGCAGCGTCGACTTGCCGCAACCCGACGGGCCGATGAACGCGGTCACCTTGCCTTCCGGAATGCGCATGTTGATGTTCTTCAGCGCATGGAACTTGTTGTAGAAGAAGTTGAGGTTGTTGACCTCGATCTTCGCGTTCAGCGGCTCGAGCGGACGGCCGTCCGCGGCGCCGTGCGTACCGGCCGGTGCAGCGACGCGTTCGATGGGATTCAGGTGGCTTTCTGCCATATTCATCGGATTGCTCCGCCGTTACTGTTTCGAAAAGATCGAGCGCGCCAGGATGTTCAGTCCGAGCACTCCGAGCGTAATCAGGAACACGCCCGCCCAAGCGAGCGACTGCCATTCCGCGAACGGGCTCATCGCGAACTTGAAGATCGTGACGGGCAGGTTCGCCATCGGCTGGCTCATGTTCCACGAGAAGAACTGGTTCGACAGCGCGGTGAACAGCAGCGGCGCCGTTTCACCGGCGATCCGCGCGACTGCGAGCAGCACGCCGGTCATGATCCCGCCGAGCGACGCGCGCAGCGTGATCTTGATCACCATCCGCCATTTCGGCGTGCCGAGCGCGAACGCCGCTTCGCGCAGTGCGTTCGGCACGAGCTTCAGCATGTTCTCGGTCGTGCGGATCACGATCGGAATCTGCAGCAGCGCGAGCGCGATGACGCCCGCCCAGCCGCTGAAACGGCCGGACTTCGCGACGACGAGCGCGTAGACGAACAGGCCCACGACGATCGACGGTGCCGACAGCAGGATGTCGTTGATGAAGCGGATCGTGCTCGCGAGCGGGTTCTTCTTGCCGTACTCGGCGAGGTAGACGCCCGCCATGACGCCGATCGGCGTGCCGACCAGCGTGCCGAAGCCGACCAGCAGCAGGCTGCCGACGATCGCATTCGCAAGGCCGCCACCCTCGGTGTTCGGCGGCGGAGTCGATTCGGTGAACAGTTGCAGCGACAGCCCGCCGATGCCGAGGCGCAACGTCGTGTAGAGGATCCACACGAGCCACATCAGGCCGAACACCATCGCGCCGAGCGACGCGGTGAGCGCGATCGCGTTGGTGATCTTGCGCTTGCGCTGCAGCCGCGCACGCATCGCGTCGAGGACGGCGCCATCGGGGCCCGGGAAGTTCATGACGGGCTGGCTCATTTCGCACCCTCACCTTTTTCGAGACGCAGCAGCAGCAGCTTGGAAATCGCCAGCACGATGAACGTGATCACGAACAGGATCAGACCCAGCTCCATCAGCGCCGACGTGTGCAGGCCGGGCGACGCCTCGGCGAACTCGTTTGCGAGCGCCGACGTGATGCTGTTGCCCGGAGAGAACAGCGACACGTTGTCCAGCAGGTTCGTGTTGCCGATCACGAACGTGACCGCCATCGTTTCGCCGAGCGCGCGGCCGAGGCCGAGCATCACGCCGCCGATCACGCCGGTCTTCGTATAGGGCAGCACGATCTTCCACATCACTTCCCACGTCGTGCAGCCGATCCCGTACGCCGATTCCTTCAGCAGCACGGGCGTGACTTCGAACACATCGCGCATCACCGACGCGATGTACGGGATGATCATGATCGCGAGGATCACGCCGGCGGCGAGAATGCCGATGCCGATCGGCGGGCCGGCGAACAGCGCGCCGAGCACCGGCACGCCGTCGAACAGGCGGCCGATCGGCTTCTGGAAATAGGTGGCGAAGATCGGTGCGAACACGAGCAGGCCCCACATCCCGTAGACGATCGACGGAATCGCGGCGAGCAGCTCGATCGCAATGCCGAGCGGGCGACGCAGCCACACGGGCGACAGCTCGGTGAGGAACAGCGCAATGCCGAAGCTGACGGGCACGGCAATCAGCAGCGCGATGAGCGACGTCACGATGGTGCCGTAGATCGGCACGAGTGCGCCGTAGACATCCGAATTGGGATCCCATTCGGATTGCCACAGAAAGGCGAAGCCGAACTTCTGGATGGTCGGCATCGACGAGATGATCAGCGAGACGATGATGCCGCCGAGCAGCAGCAGCGTCACGATCGCGGCGAGCCGCGCGAGGCCGCCGAACAGGACGTCCCCGGTGCGGCTCGGCGCGCGTTGCTGCGCGCCCTCGGAGGACCGGGAAGACACGTATGGGATATCAGACATGGTTGCCTGTTTTTGAACGCCGGGCGCCGTAACGCCCGGCCTTACTGCACACGCTGCCCGGCCGGCTCGGCCGGACAGCGAACCGCTGCAACGCTTACTCGGCGATCGGCTTGCCTGCCGAGTCCGTCACCTTCGCCTTCCACTGCTTGCGGATCTCGGCCGTGACTGCCGGCGGCAGCGAGATGTAGTCGAGGCTGTCAGCAGCCTTCTCGCCGTTCTTGAACGCCCAGTCGAAGAACTTCAGCGTTTCCGCGCCCTGCGCCGGCTTGTCCTGCTTCGCGTGCAGCAGCACGAACGTCGCGCCGACGACCGGCCATGCGTCCTTGCCCGGCTCGTCCGTCAGGATCTGGTAGAACGACTTCGACCAGTTCGCGCTCGCGGCTGCCGCCTTGAACGTTTCGGTCTTCGGTTCGACGACCGCGCCCGACGTGTTCTTCAGGGCCGTGTAGACCATGCCGTTCTTCTTCGCGTACGCCCACTCGACGTAGCCGATCGCGCCCGGCAGACGCTGCACGAATGCCGCGACGCCGTCGTTGCCCTTGCCGCCCGTGCCCGTCGGCCAGTTGACCGTCGTGCCTTCGCCGACCTTCGACTTCCACTCGCCGTTGACCTTCGACAGGTAGTTCGTCCAGATGAAGCTCGTGCCCGAGCCGTCAGCACGGCGCACGACTGCGATGTCGGTATCCGGCAGCTTGACCTTCGGGTTCAGCGCGGCGATCGCCGGGTCGTTCCACTTCTTGATCTTGCCGAGGTAGATGTCGCCGAGCACCTGGCCCGACAGCGTCAGTTCACCGGCCTTCACGCCCGGCACGTTGACGACCGGCACGATGCCGCCGACTACCGTCGGGAACTGGAACAGGCCTTCCTTCGCGAGTTCGTCGTCCTTCAGCGGCGCGTCCGAACCGGCAAAATCGACCGTCTTCGCGATGATCTGCTTCATGCCACCCGACGAGCCGATGCCTTGGTAGTTGATCTTCGCGCCGCCGGCCTGCTGATAATCGGCAGCCCATTTCGTATACATCGGCATGGCGAAGGTGCTGCCTGCGCCCGTGATGTCGGCGGCGTGCGCAGCGACGGCGAAAAGCGCGCCAGCCAGGCCAGCAATCGCGGTTTGCATCAATTTCATGAGACCTCCAGAGTGTGAGCGGATGACTACGGCACCGCGAAGGTTAGGGGCTCCTCATGACGGTAATGTGACAATCGATGAAACTGGCGTGACAGTAACATGACTGGTTGAAAGGCAACAGCGGAGGGGAGAATGCGCGTGCCGGGAATGCGCTGGCACGGTCAGAGTCGGCAAGAATTGCCGGGAAGGGAAAGGCGGAAACAGCGCCGCTGCGGCAAGCGCGGGCAAATTGTACCTGATCGGCGTGCGCGCGATGCCATCCGCTATGGCGCTGGAACAGCGGGCCGGCGGTCAGTCTGGCGGGGTCGGAAGCGATCTCCGCGTCGTGCGGCGCCGCGCATACTCGAAGCGGCAATGCGGAGCCGGGGCCGGGGCCGGCGCCGGCGCGCCGCGTGGCGCCCGCCGGGACCGCTCCCCGGTTGCAGCAAGCCTGGGCGGCGCGGCAACGGGATACGCCGCCCCACCCCATGCCCGGATCAGGCCGTCGCAGCGCGCACCGCGTCGGCGATCGCCTCGGCATGGCGGTTCGCGTCCGCGCCCTGCTGCGCCTCGACCATCACGCGCAGCACGGGCTCCGTGCCCGACGCGCGAATCAGCACGCGGCCGCTGCCGGCCAGCGCCTTTTCCGCGTCGTCGATCGCCGCGCGGATCGATGCGTTGCCCTTCCAGTCCGCGCCGGGCTTCATCCGCACGTTGATCAGCTTTTGCGGGAACAGCGTCACGCCTTCCAGCATCTGCGCGAGCGTGCGGCCGCTGCGCTTCAGCGCGGCCAGTACCAGCAGCGCCGACACGATGCCGTCGCCGGTCGTGTGCCGGTCGAGCGACAGGATGTGGCCCGACCCTTCCGCGCCCAGTTGCCAGCCGCGTTCGCGCAGCTGCTCCAGCACGTAGCGGTCGCCGACCGCCGCCCGGACGAACTGCACGCCCTCGCGCTGCAGCGCGACTTCAACGGCGAGATTCGTCATCAGCGTTCCCACCGCCCCTTCGACTCGACCGTTAGTTGCAACTCGATCCTTGACGAGGACGTACAGCAGCTCGTCGCCGTTGAACAGCCGCCCGGACGCATCGACGACCTGCAGGCGGTCCGCATCGCCGTCGAGCGCGATCCCGAGATCGGCATGGTTCGCGCGCACCGCGCGCACGAGCGCATCGGGCGCGGTCGCGCCGACGCCGTCGTTGATGTTGAAGCCGTTCGGCGCCACGCCGATCGGAATCACGTCCGCGCCCAGCTCGTGGAACACGTGCGGTGCGACCTGGTAAGCGGCGCCATGCGCGCAGTCGACGACGAGCTTCATCCCGCGCAGGTCGAATGCCGCCGGGAACGTGCTCTTGCAGAACTCGATGTAGCGGCCGGCCGCATCGTCGAGACGACGCGCCTTGCCGAGTCCGTCGGACGGGGCGCATTCGAGCGGCTTGGCGAGCCACGCCTCGATCGCGGCTTCGGTCTCGTCCGGCAGCTTGTTGCCGTCCGCCGAGAAGAACTTGATGCCGTTGTCGTGATACGGGTTGTGCGACGCACTGATCACGACACCCGCCGACAGGCGCAGTGCGCGCGTCAGGTACGCGACGCCCGGCGTCGGCATCGGGCCGGCCAGCATCACGTCGACGCCCGCTGCCGAAAAGCCCGCCTCCAGCGCAGCCTCGAGCATGTAGCCCGACACGCGCGTGTCCTTGCCGATCAGCACCGTCGGGCGCGTTCCCGCTGCGACGTCGGCCGAGCCGGCCAGCACCTTGCCCGCCGCGTAGCCGAGCCGCAATACGAAATCGGGCGTGATCGGCGCTTCACCGACCGTGCCGCGAATGCCGTCCGTGCCGAAATATCGACGTCCCATAACGATTCTTCCTCCCAGTTTTGACTTATTGATGCCGCGCGGCCCCCCGCACGGCCTCCCATATTTTCAGTGCATCGACAGTCTGCGCGACGTCGTGCACGCGCACGATCGCGGCGCCCCGCTCCACCGCGCACAGCGCGGCCGCGACGCTCGCCGCGACACGCTCCGTCGGCGGCTTGCCGCCGATCACCGCGCCGAGCATCGATTTGCGCGACATCCCCGCGAGAATCGGATATGGCCGACCGTCGGGCCGCACGGGCGCCGTCTCCGGCAACGCCGCGAGCAGCGCATAGTTGTGTTCGACGACGGCCTTGCCGAACCCGAAGCCGGGATCGACGCAGATCCGTTCCGCCGCAATGCCCGCGTCCGTCAGCGCGTGTGCACGCGCGGCGAGGAAGTCCCGCACGTCGGTGACCACGTCGCGATAATCGGGCTCGTGCACCTGCATCGTCTGCGGCTCGCCGAGCATGTGCATCGCACAGAGGCCGCTGTTGCCGTCGCGCACGGCCTCGATCGCACCGCGCTGGCGAAAGCCCCAGATGTCGTTGATCAGGTCCGCGCCGGCGGCCAGCGCCGCGCGCATCACGGCCGGCTTGTATGTATCGATCGACAGCGGCACGTTCAACGGCCGCAATGCGTCGATCAGCGGAATCACGCGCGCGAGTTCTTCGTCGAGCGGCACCGGCGGCGCGCCCGGACGGGTCGATTCGCCGCCGATGTCGAGGATGTCGGCGCCTTCGGCGAGCATCCGCTCGGCCTGGCGCAGCGCATCGTCGCGAGCCAGGAAGCGGCCGCCGTCGGAAAATGAATCGGGTGTCGCGTTCAGGATGCCCATCACGAGCGGGCGCCCGAACGTCAGCGTGAAGCGGCCGCACTGGAGCGGCGCAGGAATGAATGCGGGAGAAACGGAGTCGGACACGAGCAACCAGCGTGTAAGGAATGCAAAACGGGCCGGTGTGAAGCCACACCAGCCCGTGAACGGCACTACTGCGAAAATTATGCCGGCGATGCGGGCGCCGTGGCGCTGCCCGGCTTGACCTCGGCGCCGCTGCCGCCCGACGACGGATCGCCGCCAATGGTCGGCGAGCTCTTCGGCGAGCGCGGCGGACGCCCTTCCATGATGTCGTTGATCTGATCGGCGTCGATCGTCTCCCACTCCATCAGCGCGGCCGTCATCGCTTCGACCTTGTCGCGGTTCTCTTCGAGCAGGCGGCGTGCGAGGCCGTACTGCTCGTCGAGCACGCGGCGGATTTCCGCATCGACCTTCTGCTGCGTCGCTTCCGAGATCGTCCGCGTGAAGCCGCGGCCGAACGGGCTGGCTTCGTTCTCGTCGTCGACGTAGACCATCGGCCCGAGCGCGTCGGTCATGCCGAACCGGGCAACCATCGCGCGCGCCGTCTGCGTCGCCTTGTTGAAGTCGTCCGATGCGCCGGTGCTGATCAGGTTCAGGAACAGCTCCTCGGCCACGCGGCCGCCGAACAGGATCGCGAGGCGGTCGAGCAGGTAATCCTTCGAATACGTCTCGTTGTCATGCTCCGGCAGCTGCCACGTGACGCCCAGCGCACGGCCGCGCGGGATGATCGTGACCTTGTGCACCGGATCGGCCTTCGGCAGCAGCTTCGCGATCACCGCATGGCCCGACTCGTGGTACGCCGTCGCGCGCTTCGCTTCCTCGCGGATCACCGCCGACTTGCGCTCCGGACCCATGAAGATCTTGTCCTTCGCGTCCTCGAAGTCCTGCATCTCGACGATCCGCTTGCCGCGGCGGGCGGCGAACAGCGCGGCCTCGTTGACGAGGTTCGCGAGATCCGCACCCGAGAAGCCCGGCGTGCCGCGTGCGATCACTGCCGCGTCGACGTCGTTCGCGATCGGCACCTTGCGCAGGTGGACGCGCATGATCTGCTCGCGGCCGCGGATGTCCGGCAGGCCGACATAGACCTGACGGTCGAAACGGCCCGGACGCAGCAGCGCCTTGTCGAGCACGTCGGAACGGTTGGTCGCGGCGATCACGATCACGCCCGAATTCGCCTCGAAGCCGTCCATCTCGACGAGCATCTGGTTCAGCGTCTGTTCGCGCTCGTCGTTTCCGCCGCCCATGCCGGCGCCGCGATGACGGCCGACCGCGTCGATTTCGTCGATGAACACGATGCACGGCGCATGCTTCTTCGCCTGCTCGAACATGTCGCGCACGCGGGCCGCGCCGACGCCGACGAACATTTCGACGAAGTCCGAACCCGAGATGCTGAAGAACGGCACCTTCGCTTCACCCGCGATCGCACGAGCCAGCAGCGTCTTGCCGGTACCCGGAGGCCCGACCAGCAGCACGCCGCGCGGAATGCGGCCGCCGAGTTTCTGGAATTTCTGCGGATCGCGCAGGAAGTCGACGAGCTCGGACACTTCTTCCTTCGCTTCGTCGCAGCCCGCGACGTCGGAGAAGTTGACCGCGTTGGTGTTCTCGTCGATCAGCCGCGCACGCGATTTGCCGAACGAGAACGCGCCGCCTTTGCCGCCCCCCTGCATCTGCCGCATCATGTAGAACCAGAAACCGATGATCAGGATCGTCGGCCCGAGGTAATACAGCGCGGACATCAGCGCGTTCGGCTCGTCGTCGGCCTTGCCGCTGACCTGCACGCCATACTTCATCAGGTCGCCGACCATCCAAATGTCGCCGGGCGACACGATCTGGTATTTCTGGCCATCGGCCGGAGTGACGGTGAGGTTGCGCCCCTGCACGACGACATTCTTGACCTTGCCGTTCTTGGCGTCGTCCATGAACTGCGAATAGGACACGCCTTCCTGGACGCGGGGCTTGTCGAACTGCTTGAACACGGTAAACAGCACCAGTGCGATCACCAGCCACACTGCTGCTTTCGAAAACATGTTGTTGTTCAAAGCACCACTCCTTCACTCGTAGACGAGCGCCTACATCTTCCTTGCGGCGCTCCTCAGGCATTCTAATCCAGTCCGACCACCCCCGCCATAAGCATTGACAACCGCCGCGATAGCGAATGGCTTGCCTGGCAAGGGCCGGAGCCCGTTTGCGGTCCCTGGTCCGTCAGCGCGGATGCTTCAGGTGCCGCCCCAAAATGAACGTCTCGGACGATTTGTCGCGGGACGCCTTGGGCTTGCGCGGCGCGACCGTCTTGAACTGCTGTTTGAATTTCTCGACAATCTGGCTGTAGCCGCTGCCGTGGAAGCACTTCACCAGCAGCGCGCCTTCCGGCTTCAGGTGATTCTGCGCGAAATCGAGCGCGAGATCACACACGTGCTCGATGCGCGCCGCGTCCGCGGAGGCGACCCCCGACAGGTTGGGGGCCATGTCGGAAATTACAAGGTCCACCTCGCGCCCTTCGAGGACGGCCTCCAGTTGATGCAGCACCTCGTCCTCGCGGAAGTCGCCCTGGATGAAGTGCACGTCGGCGATCGGCTCCATCGGCAGCATGTCGAGCGCGACGATCGTGCCGTCGATCCCGCCCTCGCGCGCCATGTCGCGCTTCTTGCCCTGCGCGAGCTTGTTGCGCGCGTACTGGCTCCAGCTGCCTGGCGCCGCGCCGAGATCGACGATCACCTGGCCCGGACGGATCAGCTTGTCCTGCTCGTCGATTTCCTTCAGCTTGTACGCGGCGCGCGCGCGATAGCCTTCCCGCTGCGCCATTTTGACGTACGGGTCGTTGATGTGGTCATGCAGCCAGTGCTGGTTGAAGCGGTTCTTTGCCATTCGAGAGAGAGATTACTGCCATTTGCTTCGTGAAGCCGCGCTTTTGGCGGATAATACGCGTCTTCTTCGCGCGGCTGCGGCCTCAATCAGGCCCACGCCGCGATTTTACGTGGTTTCGGCGCGCGGCTGATGCGGCATATGCCCGTGTTGCGCGCCCCTATTTTGAATTCGACATTCCATGCCCGCCCTTTCGCTTTCTCCCGCCGAGCGCTCCGCGCTGCGCTCCCAGGCCCATGCGCTCAAGCCGGTCGTGCTGATCGGCGCCGAAGGGCTCACCGACGCCGTGCTGAAGGAAATCAAGGTGCACCTCGACGCGCACCAGCTGATCAAGATCCGCGTGTTCGGCGACGAGCGCGACGCGCGCATCGCGATCTACGACGAGATCTGCGACCGGCTGAGCGCCGCGCCGATCCAGCATATCGGCAAGCTGCTCGTGATCTGGAAGCCCGAGGCAGTTGCCCCGGCGCCGGCCCGCGGCCGTCGTGCCGGCACGCTGCCGAGCGCGGCCGAAGCCGCCGACGACAAGAAAGGCCGCGCACCGCGCACCGTCAAGGTCGTCAAGGTGTCGCCGAACGCGAGCCCGGTGCGCCGTCCGAAGCCGCAGAAGGTGACGGTGCGCGGCAACGAGCGCGTGACCGCCGGCGGCACCGTCAAGCGCGCGAAAAAGCGTCAGGCGAGCACGAAGCGCCCGTTCCAGGACAAGTAAGCCGTCGATGTGCCGGGCCGGCGCTCCGCGCCGCCCGGTGTCCGCCGGCCCGCGCGGCGCTCACGCGTCGCGCGCCGGCAGCCTCCAGATCAGCATCAGTCCCAGCACGCTCTCGACCAGGTAGAACAGGCTCGAGACGCCGTGCAACATGCCGAAGCGCTTCGCGTACGGCGAGTTCGCGATATCGGTGCCAGCATCCATCGCGGCCACCCGCAGCGCATTCATGAACGGCTGCAGCGCGAAATACCCGATCAGCACGCAAGCGACCATCGCCGCGAGAATCCAGCGCACGCGGCGGTATTCGTCGACGCCGCGCCGCACCTGCTGGTTCGACAGCGCGAGCAGCAGCACGCCGCACACCGCACCGAGAATCGCCTCGATGCGAAACAGCTGCGCGGCGACCGAGCCGGCCGTCATCCGCTCGAGCGTATTGAACAGCACGGGCGCGACTGCATACCCGATCGTCAGCAGGCTGCCGACCCACACGGCCGACAGCAGGCGGAACACGCGATGCGGCATCGTGTCGCCCCGCTTCAGATGTAGCTGACCGAGATGATTTCGTACTCGCGCACGCCGCTCGGCGCCTGCACGGCCGCGACGTCGCCTTCGGACTTGCCGATCAGCGCGCGTGCGATCGGCGAGCTGACCGAGATCAGGCCATGATCGATGTCGGCTTCGTCGTCGCCGACGATCTGGTACTTGACGGTGTCGCCCGATTCGAGATCTTCCAGTTCAACCGTTGCCGCGAACACCACGCGGCCGTCCGCGTCCACCGCGGTCGGGTCGATGATCTGCGCGGCCGACAGCTTCGATTCGAGTTCCGCGATACGACCCTCGATGAAACCCTGCTTTTCCTTCGCGGCATCGTATTCGGCGTTTTCAGACAGGTCGCCCTGCGCGCGAGCCTCCGCAATCGCATTGATCACGGCAGGCCGCTCGACGGACTTGAGACGCTGCAATTCATCGCGCAGTTGTTCTGCGCCACGCTTTGTCAACGGAATGGTGCTCATAAACGGCTCAATCGCTAAAAACGGCTATAAAAAAAATCACCGCGATTAAGCGCATTCCCGGCTGACCGGGAACGCCGCTTAATCGCGGCACGTATTGCTTCGACAGGTAACTGACTGCTTAGTTTAGGCGAGCGTGAAGACCTTGTAAATCATAGACTTCCAGGTCCTTCAGGTAGCGCAAGCCTTCGACCGCCGCGCGCGCGCCGGACATCGTCGTGTAGTACGTGACCTTGTGCGCCTGCGCGCTCATGCGGATCGAACGCGAGTCGGCAATCGCCTGGCGCGTCTCGTCGACCGTCGTGAACACGAGCGCGATCTCGCCGTTCCTGATCATGTCGACGATGTGCGGACGACCTTCCTTCACCTTGTTGACGACCTTCACCGGCACGCCGGCCGCTTCGATCGCGGCAGCCGTGCCCTTGGTCGCGACGATCGGATAGCCGAGGTCATGCAGCATGCGCGCGACTTCGACCGCCTTCGGCTTGTCCGCATCCATCACGGTCAGCAGCACCGTGCCCGATTCCGGCAGGCGCGAACCTGCCGCGAGCTGCGACTTGAACAGCGCCTCGCCGAACGTCTGGCCGACACCCATCACTTCGCCGGTCGAACGCATCTCCGGCCCGAGCACCGGGTCGACGGTCGGGAACTTCACGAACGGGAACACCGCTTCCTTCACGCTGAAGTACGGCGGCTCGACTTCCTTCGTCACGCCCTGCTGCGCGAGCTTCTGGCCGACCATCGCGCGCGCCGCGATCTTCGCGAGCGGCAGGCTGGTTGCCTTCGACACGTACGGCACCGTGCGCGATGCGCGCGGGTTCACTTCCAGCACGTAGATGATGTCCTGCTTCGAACCGTCCGCCTGCGGCACCTGCTGGATCGCGAACTGCACGTTCATCAGGCCGACCACGTTCAGCGCCTTCGCCATCGCGCCCGTCTGGCGCTTCAGCTCGGCGACGGTTTCCTTCGACAGCGAGTACGGCGGCAGCGAGCATGCCGAGTCGCCCGAGTGGACGCCCGCCTGCTCGATGTGCTCCATCACGCCGCCGATGAACACGGCGTCGCCGTCGCAGATGCAGTCGACGTCGCATTCGATCGCGTCGTTCAGGAAGCGGTCGAGCAGCACCGGCGAATCGTTCGACACCTTCACGGCCTCGCGCATGTAGCGCTCGAGGTCGCGCGGCTCGTGGACGATTTCCATTGCGCGGCCGCCGAGCACGTACGACGGACGCACGACGAGCGGGTAGCCGATTTCGGCCGCCAGCGCGAGCGCTTCGTCTTCGGCACGCGCGGTGCGGTTCGGCGGCTGGCGCAGGCCGAGGTCCTGCAGCAGCTTCTGGAAGCGTTCGCGGTCTTCGGCCGCATCGATCATGTCCGGCGACGTGCCGACGATCGGCACGCCGTGCGCCTCGAGGTCGAGCGCGAGCTTCAGCGGCGTCTGGCCGCCGTACTGGACGATCACGCCGACCGGCTTTTCCTTGTCGACGATCTCGAGCACGTCTTCGAGCGTCAGCGGCTCGAAGTACAGGCGGTCGGACGTGTCGTAGTCGGTCGACACCGTTTCCGGGTTGCAGTTGACCATGATCGTTTCATAGCCGTCCTCGCGCATCGCGAGTGCCGCGTGCACGCAGCAGTAGTCGAACTCGATGCCCTGGCCGATCCGGTTCGGGCCGCCGCCCAGCACCATGATCTTCTTGTTGTTGGTCGGCTGCGCCTCGCACTCTTCCTCGTAGGTCGAGTACATGTAGGCCGTCTTCGTCGCGAACTCGGCCGCGCAGGTGTCGACGCGCTTGTAGACCGGGCGCACGTTCAGCTCGAGACGGCGCGCGCGCACGTCGGCCGGCGTCGCGCCGAGCAGCTTCGCGAGGCGGCGGTCGGAAAAGCCGCTCTGCTTCAGGTAGCGCAGCTCGTCGAACGACAGCGACGCAACCGCGCGGCCCGCGAGCGCCTTTTCCTTCTGGATGATCTGCTCGATCTGCGCGAGGAACCACGGGTCGATCGCCGTTTCCGCGAAGATTTCCTCGGCCGTCATGCCGATGCGGAATGCATCGCCGACGTACCAGATGCGGTCCGGGCCCGGCTCGTGGATCTCGATCGCGATCTCGTCGCGGTCGGTCGACTTCTCGTCGAGGCCATCCACGCCGACTTCGAGGCCGCGCAGCGCCTTCTGGAACGATTCCTGGAACGTGCGGCCGATCGCCATCACTTCGCCGACCGACTTCATCTGCGTCGTCAGGCGCGAATCGGCTTCACGGAATTTCTCGAACGCGAAGCGCGGGATCTTCGTGACGACGTAGTCGATCGTCGGCTCGAACGACGCCGGGGTCTGGCCGCCGGTGATTTCGTTCTTCAGCTCGTCGAGCGTGTAGCCGACGGCCAGCTTTGCCGCGACCTTCGCGATCGGGAAGCCGGTCGCCTTCGATGCGAGCGCCGACGAACGCGACACGCGCGGGTTCATCTCGATGACGACCATGCGGCCGTCCTTCGGGTTGATCGAGAACTGCACGTTCGAGCCGCCCGTGTCGACGCCGATCTCGCGCAGCACCGCGAGCGACGCGTTACGCAGGATCTGGTATTCCTTGTCGGTGAGCGTCTGCGCCGGCGCGACCGTGATCGAGTCGCCGGTGTGCACGCCCATCGGGTCGAGGTTCTCGATCGAGCAGACGATGATGCAGTTGTCGGCGCGGTCGCGCACGACTTCCATCTCGTATTCCTTCCAGCCGAGCAGCGATTCCTCGATCAGCAGCTCGCGCGTCGGAGAGAGATCGAGGCCGCGCCTGCAGATCTCTTCGAACTCTTCGCGGTTGTACGCGATGCCGCCGCCCGAGCCGCCGAGCGTGAACGACGGACGGATCACGACCGGGTAGCCGCTGCCGCCCGTCTCCGCCATGATCTCGGCGTGCACCTGGGTCGCCTCTTCCATCGAATGCGCAACGCCCGACTTCGCTGAGCCGAGACCGATCTTGGTCATCGCGTCCTTGAACTTCTGGCGGTCTTCCGCCTTGTCGATCGCTTCCGGCGATGCGCCGATCAGCTCGACGCCGAACTTCTCGAGCACGCCGTGGTGATGCAGGTCGAGCGCGCAGTTCAGCGCGGTCTGGCCGCCCATCGTCGGCAGGATCGCGTCCGGGCGCTCCTTCTCGATGATGCGTGCGACGACTTCCCACGTGATCGGCTCGATGTAGGTCACGTCGGCCGTGTTCGGGTCGGTCATGATCGTCGCCGGGTTGCTGTTGACGAGAATGACCTTGTAGCCTTCCTCACGCAGTGCCTTGCACGCCTGCGCGCCCGAATAGTCGAACTCGCACGCCTGGCCGATGATGATCGGGCCGGCGCCGATGATGAGGATGCTGTTGATGTCTGTGCGTTTTGGCATGGCTTGATAATTCAATAAGTAATCGTTGTCGTGTGGCGGCCGGCTGCGCTCAGCCCATCGTCGCGAGCGCGAGCTTCACGGAAAAACCGATGAACAGGCCGCCCACGCTGCTCGCCGCGCCTGCCGCGAGCTTGCGGCGGCGGCGGAAATGCTCGGCGAGCCGTGCACCCGCGAAGATCAGCGTGCTCAGGTACAGGAAGCTCGCGCACTGCGCGATCGCCCCGAGCACGAAGAACGGCAGCGCGGGATGCGGGAACGCCGGGTCGACGAACTGGATGAAAAACGAGATGAAGAACAGGATCGCCTTCGGATTCAGGAGGCTCACGACCAGCGCCTTGCGGAACGGCTTGTCGCCGTCGACCGCGCGCGGCGCTTCGACAGCCGCGCCGGCCGCGCCGGCCGGCGCGCGCAGCTTGCGCCACGCGCCGCGCAGCATGCCGGTGCCGATGTAGAGCAGATACGCGGCACCGCCGTACTTGACGACGGAGAACAGCAGCGGATTCGCCTTCAGCAGCGACGCGACGCCGGCCGCGGACAGCACCATCAGCACGGTGTCGCCGACGAACACGCCGCAGGCCGCGCGATAGCCGGCCTTCACGCCGCGCTGCGCCGCGAGCGACAGCACGTACATCGAATTCGGCCCCGGCAGCAGGATGATGAAGATCACGCCGAACACGTAGGTCCAGAGATCCGTGATGCCGAGTGCATGACCGAACATGATGCGAGCCTCCCGTGCTTCAGTCAGTTAAGCGCTGCGCTGCTTCGCCGCGTCCATCAGCGCGGTGAAGCGGTCGAACAGATAGCCGATATCGTGCGGGCCGGGCGACGCTTCCGGGTGGCCCTGGAAGCAGAATGCCGGCTTGTCGGTCAGTTCGAAGCCCTGCAGCGTGCCGTCGAACAGCGACACGTGCGTCACGCGCGCGTTGGCCGGCAGCGAGTCGGCGTCGACCGCGAAGCCATGGTTCTGCGACGTGATCACCACGCGGCCGTCGCCGAGATCCTTGACCGGGTGGTTCGCGCCATGGTGGCCCGTCTTCATCTTGAGCGTCTTGCCGCCGACCGCCAGACCCATGATCTGGTGGCCGAGGCAGATGCCGAAAGTCGGCACGCCGCGCTCGATGAACTCCTTTGCCGCCGCGATCGCGTAGTCGCACGGCTCCGGATCGCCGGGGCCGTTCGACAGGAAGATGCCGTCCGGATTCAGCGCGAGCGCTTCCGCCGCGCTCGCCTGCGCCGGCAGCACCGTCACGTGGCAGCCGCGCTCGGCGAGCATGCGCAGGATGTTGTACTTGACGCCGAAGTCGTACGCGACGACGCGGTACTTCGGCGCTTCCTGCATCCCGTAGCCGCTGCCGAGCTTCCATTCGCTCTGCTTCCATTCGAACGGCTTCGTGGTCGACACGACCTTCGCGAGATCCATGCCCGCGAGGCCCGGGAACGAGCGCGCGAGCTCGATCGCCTTCGCCTCGTCGTCCGAGCCCGCGAGGATGCAGCCGTTCTGCGCGCCCTTGTCGCGCAGGATGCGGGTCAGCTTGCGGGTATCGATGCCGGCGATCGCGACGACGCCTTCGTCGCGCAGGTAATCGCCGAGCGTGCGGTCCATGCGGAAGTTCGACGCGAGTGCGGGCAGATCGCGGACGATCAGGCCGGCGGCATGGACTTTCGTGGCTTCGACATCCTCGGCGTTGACGCCGACGTTGCCGATATGCGGATAGGTGAGCGTGACGATCTGGCGCGCGTAGCTCGGGTCAGTCAGGATTTCCTGATAGCCGGTGATCGCGGTGTTGAACACGACTTCGCCGATCGTATGGCCAGCGGCCCCGATCGAATAACCACGAAAGACCGTGCCGTCGGCAAGTGCGAGCAAAGCGGGAGAAAAAGACGGCAACACGGGAGGCTCCTTGGGGAACACCCTGCTGCCGACCTGTCTACCCTGCCGCGCGAGCGCCGCGCTGCGTAGGCGCGCGCGGTCGCTAGCTGGACACGGCCTGCGTTGTCGACGCGCGAACCCGGCGCGGCGCGCACGAGGCTTCGCGGCATCGCCCGGCAAGCGGCGTGCGGCGGATGAACGGGATGAGTGAGGTAGGCGCTAGGGTGCGAGGTTGATCAGCACAAACTTTCAAATTATAGCTTGAAAATGGCCCTATCTTCAATCGATCTGGCCGTTGTTTCCACCAAGGTGGCCGCGTCTTCCGATCGACGAAGCCGCCTCGGTCCCATTGACGACGTGGCCCGCCCCAGTCGACCGCGATGAACCGGCCGGACGAATCGGCGGTGGCCGCCGCGCATTGCAGCCCGATTGCAGCCCCGCTTCGGGCCCGCTTCGGGCCCGCGTCGAACCCGCTTCGGGCCCGCGTCGAACCCGCTTCGAGCCCGCTTCGGACACATTGCGGCCCCATTTCCGGAACTGCGCCACGCTCCAGCGTACCCCTCTATCGGCTTGCTTGACCAGTGGCTGCCGCCCGCGCGGGCCACAGGTACCACACCGCGCTGGCGAGTTGCAGCGCGAGCAGCATGGCCCAGGCGCTCAGGTGCGCGGCGGCCGGATAGCGGCCGTCGACCGCCGGCCAGTGCGACAGCACTGCGCCGATGCCGATCTGGAACGCGAAGATCAGCAGGAAGATGACCAGCGTGAGCGTCGTGTTCGCGCGCCCGATCAGGTGCACCGGAAAGTGTCCGGCCATGACCGCGTAAGTCAGGATGCCGACCCCGCCGAACATCCCGTACGCGGCCCACAGAACCGCCGCCGGCAGCGGCACGCGCGCGACGATCGCGAATTGCGTCGCGACGAACAGCGCCATCCCGACGCCGCAGAACGCGTACACGGACACGCCGCGCCGCTCCAGCGCACGCGCCGCGGCGCCGAAGCCGACGCAGCCGGCCATCATCGCGAAGCCGAGCACCGACACGAGGCGCGCGGCGTGCGACGCGTCGAGCCCGGCGACGTCGCGCAGGTACGGCCCGACCCACAGCGACTGCATCGCATAGAACACGCCCTGCGTGACGACAGAGAACGATGCGATCTTCCAGAACGCACGGCTCGACAGGATGTGCCAGGTGCCCTTGAACTGGCTGACGATGCCGCCCTGATGACGGACCTGCTTCACGTCGGGAGCGCCGAACCAGATCGCGGCCGCGACCGCGAGCGTCATCACCGCGAGCCCGCCGCACACCGCGCGCCAGCTCGTCCAGCCGAGCAGCCAGTTGAGCGGCGAACCGACCACGACGCCGCCGAGCCCGCCGACCGCCATCACGAGCCCGTTGACGAGCGGCAGCCGGCCGATCGGGAAATGCTCGGCGAGCGCCTTGAACGCCGCACCGAGACAGACGGACACGCCGACGCCGATCAGCAGCCGGCCGGCCATCATCGTGCCGAGTCCGTGCGCGGCGCCGAACACCGCGGCGCCCGCGGCGGCGAACAGCAGCATGCCGGCCGCGACACGGCGCGAGCCGATATGGTCGAGCAGCACGCCGGCCGGAATCTGCGCGCCGGCGAAGCCGAGGAAATAGAGACTGGTGAGCAGGCCGAGATCGGCGGCCGACAGCCCGAGTTCGTGCGTGACGAATGGCGCGAAGCCGAGATTGACGCCGCGAAACACATAGGACACGAAATACCCGATCGCGAACAATCCGAGCACCCTCACCTGCACCAGCGACATTGCCCCTCCTTCCGATACCATCCGGCCCGCACAACGCGCAGAAACGAAAACGCCGTCACCTCGGTGACGGCGTTTTCATCAGATGATATAGCATCCGGGTGGCGCGGGTGGCCGCGCCGGGCGGCCCGCTTACTTCTTCTTGCCCTTGTGCGTCGCGGCGGCCTTCGGCGCGGCCTTTGCCGGTGCGCCCTTGGCTTTCGCTGCCGACTTCGCGGCACCGCGCTTCGCCTTGCCGCCCGTCGACAGGCTCGCACGCTCGATATGCCCGCCGCCGACCGACGTCGCGATCTTTTCCGGACCAGGTTCCGCGGGCACCGCGCGGCCGACCGGCACGTGCAGCACGAGCGTCTGGCCCGGCATCACGAGATCGCGGTGCGTACGGTTCCATGCCTTCAGCTGACCGACCGACACGCCATAACGGCCTGCGATCGCCGCCATCGCCTGTTTGCGGCGCACGCGGATCAGCATCTTGCGCGTGTCGGGCACGTCCGGCTCCATCGCCAGCACGCCGTTTTCCGCGACGTCCGCGCTGATGTCCTCGTCGTCGTCGTTGCCGCGCGGCACGACGATCGTCGAACCGGGCTTCAGGCGCATGCCGGCCGGAATCTTGTTCACCGACATCAGCGTGTCCGCATCGACGCCGATCTTCTCGGCGATCGCCGCCGGGCGCGCGCGCTCGGTGACGGTATACGTCGTCCACGTCGACAGCTGCCCGTCGTACGACTTCAGGCTCTTCTCGAATGCCGACGCATTGTCGAACGGCAGCAGGATCTGCGGCTCGGTCGCGCCGAGGATCACCGGCTTCGAGAACGACGGGTTCAGTGACCTGAATTCGTCGAGCGGCAGGTTCGCGAGCTTCGCGGCGACCGTCACGTCGATGTCGCGCGATGTGGTGACCGTCACGAAATACGGGTGGTTCGGGATGTCCGGCAGCGCGAGGCCGAACTGCTGCGGGTTCGCGATGATGTTCTTCACCGCCTGCAGCTTCGGCACGTAGTTGCGCGTCTCGTTCGGCATCCGCAGGCTCTGGTAGTCGGTCGGCAGGCCGGCCGCCTGGTTGCGCGCGATCGCGCGCTGCACATTGCCCTCGCCCCAGTTGTACGCGGCGAGCGCAAGATACCAGTCGCCGAACATGTCATGCAGGCGCGACAGGTAGTCGAGCGCCGCGCTCGTCGACGCGAGCACGTCGCGCCGCTCGTCCTGCCACATGTTCCGCTTCAGGTTGTACGTGCGGCCGGTGCCCGGCATGAACTGCCACATGCCCGCGGCCTTCGCGACCGACAGCGCCTGCGGGTTGTAGGCCGATTCGATGAACGGCAGCAGCGCGAGCTCGGTCGGCATGTGGCGCGCCTCGAGTTCCTCGACGATGTGGTACAGATACTTCTGCGAGCGCTCGGTCATGCGCTGCACGTAATCGGGACGCTGCGTGTACCACGTGGTCTGCATGTCGACGAGGTCGCTCTGCAGGTCGGGCATCTGGAAACCGCGGCGGATGCGCGCCCAAAGATCGGTGTCGGCACTGGTCAGATCGCCGACGGACTGCTTGTCGACGTCGACGGTTTCTTTGGCGGTGGCGGATTTGCGGAGGTAGGTGGCGGCGTCCGCCTGGGGATCGGCGGCGGAATTGGCGACAGGCCCCTGGCTCGCACATGCGGCGAGCAGCAGGACCAACATCGCACTCAATAAAAATCGCATGAAAATCTCGGGTTCCGACGGCTGGAAATTGCTGGCGATACTACGGAAGTGCGTGCTTCACGTCAATAAAAACACCGAAAACTCAGTGAAATCTGATATTTGGTGCAATTTTTACAGACTCTGGATGAGCTTTGGAGTCCTCCCGAAAAACGTCATCGGAACCGGTTTTTCCACTCGCGCATCAGCGTGAATGCCTTAAGGCGATCCGGCACCGATTCGTGCAGCTGCGCTTCGAGCGTCGCGTGAATCGCGGCGCTGTCGGAACGCATGAACGGATTGACCGCGCGCTCGTGCGCGATCGTCGTCGGCAGCGTCGGCACCCCGCGCGCGCGGCGCGCGGCCGCCTCGTCGCGCCAGGCCGCGAGCGCCGCGTTGCCGGGCTCGCAGGCGAGCGCGAAGCGGATGTTCGACAACGTGTATTCGTGCGCGCAGTGCACGCGCGTGTCGCCGGGCAGCGCCGCGAGCGCGTCGAGCGACGCGAGCATCTGCGCGGGCGTGCCTTCGAACAGGCGGCCGCAGCCGCACGAGAACAGCGTGTCGCCGCAGAACACGTGCGGCGCGGCCGCGCCTTGACCGGCCGCGCCTTGACCGGCCGTGCCTCGGCTGGCCGCGCCTTGACCGGCCGCCTGGAAGTACGCGATGTGGCCGCGCGTGTGGCCCGGCACGTCGAGCACGTCGAACGTCAGCGCGGGCGCGCGAAGCGTCACGCGGTCACCGCCCGCGAGCGGGTGCGTGACGACGCCGATCGCCTCGGCCGCCGGGCCGTAGACGGCGAGCGGCGCATCGTCCGGTTGGCCAGCGATGAGGTCGGCGACACCGCCGACATGGTCGGCATGGTGGTGCGTGAGTAAAATAGCGGTCAACCGCCAGCCTCTTTCGGAGAGAATCCGGCGCACCGGAGCGGCTTCGCCCGGATCGACGGCGATCGCATCGCTGCCGTCCGACACGAGCCAGATGTAGTTGTCCTCGAATGCCGGTACCGGCACGTATTCCAGCTCGTTCATGGGCGCGCAATCATTGCTATGTCTGATCGACAAATTATAGACTGGCCAGCCTGGACCGAATCGCCGCCCGGCCGCTACGTGCTGGGCTGGGAGCAGGCGCAACTCGACCGCTTCGTGTCGGACGTATTCGGGTTCCACGCGCTGCAGCTCGGCCTGCCGCAACTCGACGCATTGCGCGAGAACCGCATGCCGTACCGCGGCCTCGTGCTCGATCCGGCGAGCGGCGCGAGCGCGCCCTACCAGTATCCGTGGGCGCGCGAAGCGCACGCGCCGGAGCATGCGCCGGCCGGTCGCAGCACCACGTGGTGCGATCTGCTCGACCTGCCGTTCGAATCGCAGAGCGTCGATCTGATCGTGATGCCGCACACGCTCGAATTCACGTCCGACCCGCACCGCCTGTTGCGCGAGGCCGAACGCGTGCTGATGCCGGAAGGCCAGCTCGTGATCACCGGCTTCAACTCCCTCAGCCTGTGGGGGATGCGGCAATCGTTCGGCAAAATGGCGAACCGGCCGTTCGTGCCGTCCGCGCGCGACCAGATCGCGTTCATCCGGCTGAAGGACTGGATCAAGCTGCTCGGCTTCGATCTCGAGCGCGGCCGCTTCGGCTGCTACCGGCCGCCGCTCGTCTCCGACAAATGGCTCGCCCGCTTCGGCTTCATGGAAGCCGCGGGCGACCGCTGGTGGCCGATCTTCGGCGCCGTCTACATGGTGACGGCCGTCAAGCGCGTGCGCGGCATGCGCCTCGTCGGCCAGATCAGGATGAAGAAGCCCGTGCTCGCGCCGGGCCTCGCGCCGGCGGCCTCCCCGACCACCCATCAAGAACGTTCATGACAACCGACACCATCGACATCTACACCGACGGCGCCTGCAAGGGCAATCCCGGCCCCGGCGGCTGGGGCGCGCTGATGCGCTACGGCGACCGCGAGAAGGAGCTGTTCGGCGGCGAGCCGAACACGACCAACAACCGCATGGAGCTGATGGGCGTGATCGCCGCGCTCGAAGCGCTGAAGCGCCCGTGCCGCGTGATCGTGCACACCGATTCGCAGTACGTGCAGAAAGGCATCAGCGAGTGGATTCACGGCTGGAAGAAGAAGGGCTGGATCACCGCATCGAAGACGCCCGTGAAGAATGCCGACCTGTGGAAGCGCCTCGACGCGCTCGTCGCGCAACATGAAGTCGAATGGCGCTGGGTGAAGGGCCACGCCGGCCACCCGGAGAACGAGCGCGCGGACGCGCTCGCGAACCGTGGCGTCGAATCGCTCGCGGCCTGACCCCTTTCGTTTCCCCTGTTTTCCCGACATGCGCCAGATCATTCTCGATACCGAAACCACCGGCCTGAACGCCCGCACGGGCGACCGCCTCATCGAAATCGGCTGCGTCGAGCTGCTGAACCGGCGGCTCACCGGCAACAACCTGCACTTCTACGTGAACCCCGAGCGCGACAGCGATCCGGGCGCACTCGCCGTGCACGGCCTCACGACCGAGTTCCTGAGCGACAAGCCGAAGTTCGCGGAGGTCGCCGACCAGATCCGCGACTTCGTCAAGGACGCCGAGCTGATCATCCACAATGCACCGTTCGACCTCGGCTTCCTCGACGCCGAATTCGCGCTGCTCGGCCTGCCGCCCTTCACCGAGCATTGCGGGGGCGTGATCGACACGCTCGTGCAGGCGAAGCAGATGTTCCCCGGCAAGCGCAATTCGCTCGACGCACTGTGCGACCGCTTCGGCATCAGCAACGCGCACCGGACGCTGCACGGCGCACTGCTCGACTCGGAGCTGCTCGCCGAGGTCTACCTCGCGATGACGCGCGGCCAGGACAGCCTCGTGATCGACATGCTCGACGACGACTCGGCCGACGGTGGCGGCGCGAACGGCCAGCGCGTGTCGCTCGCGTCGCTCGACCTGCCGGTGCTGGCCGCGAGCGACGACGAGCTCGCCGCGCACCACGCGCAACTCGACGAGCTCGACAAGTCGGTCAAGGGCACGTGCGTGTGGCGCCAGACGGCCGCGGCGGGCGACGCGTCGTGATCCCGTCGTGCTGCGGCCGAACGCTCACGTGCGCGGCTGCAGCGCGATGACAGCCATGCCGGCCAGCGCGAGCGCCGCGCCGGCGGCGTCCCAGCGCGTCAGCGCGACACCGTCGACCGCGCGCAGCCACACCAGCGCGACCGCGATGTACATCCCGCCGTACGCCGCATAGGTGCGCCCGGCCGCGCTCGGGTGCAGCGTCAGCAGCCACGCGAACAGCGCGAGCGACAGCGCGGCGGGCACCAGCAGCCAGACCGGCCGCCCCGCCTTCAGCACGAGCCACGGCAGGTAGCAGCCGACGATTTCGGCCAGCGCGGTGGCGGCGAACAGCGCCGCGATCTTCATCAGTTCGGTCATCCGGATTCTCGTCTTTTCAGCCTGCGTTTCGCGGCAGGCACGCCCCCGATACAGCCCCATATCGACCTCAAATCAGCCGCAAATCGCCTCCGTTACGCGCCGCCGATCATACCCGAGCGAGCCCCGCCACACGGGCGCCTCCCGGCAATCCACCCGACAATTTGCACGATCGTCTGCCATCGTGCTAACATGTCGCCTGTTTCAACATTCAATCTCTGTCATTTCGATTTTGAGAGAAGTCCGTTCGCGCGCTGCGCGGCGTTGCTTCGATCGAAATTGCACCCACAGGAAAGCGCGCCCGTCGGGCCTGCTTTTCTCGTTTCGCCGCCCTTCCGGGGCGTCTGCCGGAGCACCGGATCCCGGTTCGCATCGGCTGCCGCACGCATCACGCGGCCCCTTCTTCATGAGCGCCAAGTCGCGACGGCCCGCCGGGCCCGCGTCGAAGCAGCCCCTTTTTCGCAGTAAGCGCTTAATGGCCTGCCCCGACGCACCGCGTGCGACACCGCGCTTGCCGGCAAACCGTGTCGGACGGCCCACCGTCCGGCGCAGTCAAAGGAGTGCAAGACCTTGACCGCAACACACGTCAGCCCGACCGCTGCCTCTTCCACGCCGTCCGACGGCGCCCCGCTCGTCGCCGACGACATCACCGTCGTCGACCAGAGTCTCCTCAAGCGCGCCGTCAGCGCGATGGCCATCGGCAATGCGATGGAATGGTTCGACTTCGGCGTCTACAGCTACATCGCCGTCACGCTCGGCAAGGTGTTCTTCCCGTCCAGCAGCCCGTCCGCGCAACTGCTCGCGACCTTCGGCACGTTCGCCGCGGCGTTCCTCGTGCGCCCGCTCGGCGGCATGGTGTTCGGCCCGCTCGGCGACCGCATCGGCCGCCAGCGCGTGCTCGCCGCGACGATGATCATGATGGCCGTCGGCACGTTCGCGATCGGCCTGATCCCGAGCTATGCATCGATCGGCATCATGGCGCCCGTGCTGCTGCTCGTCGCCCGCCTCGTGCAGGGCTTCTCGACGGGCGGTGAATACGGCGGCGCCGCCACCTTCATCGCCGAATTCTCGACCGACAAGCGCCGCGGTTTCATGGGCAGCTTCCTCGAGTTCGGCACGCTGATCGGCTACGTGCTGGGCGCGGGCGTCGTCGCGCTGCTCACCGCGTCGCTGTCGCAGGAAGCGCTGCTGTCGTGGGGCTGGCGCGTGCCGTTCCTGATCGCGGGCCCGCTCGGCCTGATCGGGCTCTATATCCGGATGAAGCTCGAGGAAACCCCGGCGTTCAAGCGCCAGGCCGAAGCCCGCGAAGCGCAGGACAAGGCCGTGCCGAAGGCACGCTTCCGCGAGACGCTGTTCGCCAACTGGCGCCCGCTGCTGCTGTGTGTCGGCCTCGTGCTGATCTTCAACGTGACCGACTACATGGTGCTGTCGTACCTGCCGAGCTTCATGTCGTCGACGCTGCACTTCGACGAATCGCACAGCCTCGTGCTGGTGCTTCTCGTGATGATCCTGATGATGCCGATGACGCTCGCCGCCGGCCGCCTGTCCGACAAGGTCGGCCGCAAGCCCGTGATGCTCGCCGGCTGCGTCGGCCTGCTGGTGCTGTCGATCCCGGCGATGATGCTGATCCACGCCGGCACCACGGCGGCCGTGTTCGGCGGCCTGCTGATGCTCGGCGTGCTGCTGTCGTGCTTCACCGGCGTGATGCCGTCGGCGCTGCCGGCGCTGTTCCCGACCGAGATCCGCTACGGCGCGCTCGCGATCGGCTTCAACGTGTCGGTGTCGCTGTTCGGCGGCACGACGCCGCTCGTCACCGCCTGGCTCGTCGACGTGACCGGCAACCTGATGATGCCCGCGTACTACATGATGGGCGCGGCCGTGATCGGCATCGTGTCGGTTGTCGCGCTCGCCGAAACCGCGCGCCAGCCGTTGCCGGGCTCGCCTCCCGCCGTCGCGACGCGCCGCGAGGCACATCAGCTCGCGCGCCGGCTGCGCGACGACGAAGATGATTCGGACGTGTACGTCGTGGTGTCCACCGCGCGTGCTTAAGTGCCGTGCTTAAGTGCCGTGCTTAAGTGCCGTGCACAAGTTCGGTGCATAGGCGCCCACGCATAGGTGCCCGCGCATAGGTGCCGTGCATAGGTGCCGTGCAAAGGTGCCCGTGCATAGACGCCGGCAAACGTCTGCGGAAACAAAAAACCCCGACAGTGCCGGGGTTTCATCGAATGGCCGGTCGCCCGGCCCGACAGCCCGACCGGCTTGCGCTGGCCGGGCTTTTTTCATCGTTGCGGGACCCCCGCGCTCATGCTTGCGCCTCGCAATGACGGCAGAAGAGCAGCGCACGCGAGCGCGACACCGCCGCCTGCGCGCCGCGCGCCGCGACGATCAGGCCGACCTGGCCGAGATTGAAATCGCGCTCGACCATCAGCTGCGTCAGCGCGGCAAGCGGCAACACGACGGACGGGTGAAACAGGCTCGATTCGATCAGGGCTTTCATCATCGACTCCATCTGGCAATGCGGTATTCGATGGAGTGAATTCTAGGGATCGCGGGCGCCCGGATAAATCTCGCGAAAACGAAGTCACTTGTCGGCTGGAGTAAATAATCGCGATGCCGGCACCCAGGACGGCGGGCGCTCAGGCGACGACGCCAGTCCGCCGCCGGTGCCGGGCACGGCCCGCGGGTGGGCGGCCGGGCCGTGGTGCGCGTCCGGCAACCCGCCCGGACGTGCGCAGGCGCTACGCGAGCGGCGTCTCGACGAAGGCCGGCAGCGCCTCCGCACGTGTGGAATGCGCAACGAGCGCCGGATATCGGGCCGGATCGATGCGGGCCAGCGCCTGATAGTCGGCCGTCATGAACTGCGTGAAGCGCCACGCGACCGCGACCGTCACGTCGGCCTGCATCACGCGCGCGCCGCCGAGCCAGCCGTCCACGCCCGCGACGTGCCGCTCCAGTTCGCCATACGCGGCCTCGAGCTGGCCGAGCACGCGGTCGAGCCACGGCTGGTGCAGCTTGTCGGCCGGGCGCAGCCCGTGCTCGTAGACGACCTGCACCGTCTTCTCGGCCGCCGCCAGCGCGAAACCGATCGGCACGAGCGCGCGCAGCCGCGCGTCCGGCGCTTCGGGCAACAGGCGCCGCTCCGGCGCGACGAGGTGATCGAGGTAGTCGACGATCAGGGACGAATCGATCAGCGTCGCCCCATCGTCGGTGACGAGCGTCGGTGCCTTCACGACCGGGTTGACCGCCTTGAACGTGTCGAATTGCCGGAACACCGACACCGACTGGTGTTCGAACGGCAGGTCGAGCAGCTTCGCCGAGATGGCGGCCCGCCGCACGAACGGGGAATCCAGCATGCCGATCAGCTTCATCGCAATACGCTCCGCTTGAGGGAATGGGACCGACGACTGTAGCAGCGTCAGGCGGACGTGCCTAGAAGGGTCTGTTCATACGAATGAGGGCTTGCGCACGCACGTTGCGGGCCGGCCCGGGGAAATCTCCCGCCACGCCCCTTCCGCGTCAAAAACGCCTCCCCGCCGCACGCCAACAATGACCATAATGCAGATTCGCCCCACCGTCCTCCGAAGGTCCGCCATGTGGTATGCCCTCGTCGAACAGCAGCGGCAATGGCTGCGCGCGTGGCGCGCGACGACCCGGTACGCGCTCGACGCGTGGCCGGCAGCCACGCTGCCGCACGCCGCATCCGCGTGCTATGCGGACCTGTTCGAGCCCCTGCTCGGCCCGACCGCCGAGCCGCCGCCGTTCGCGATCGGGCCGCTCGTCCGCGACGGCCGCAGCGACGAAGTCGCCGAGCAGTGCATCGCCCAAACGCCGTTCTGCGGGCTGCGCCGCTTTTCGCGCCCGCATGCGGAACGCATCGTGCTGCTGTGCGCGCCGCTCGCCGGCCACGCGGCCGTGATGATGCGGGAGACCGTCGAGACGCTGCTCGCCGACGGCGACGTCTGCGTGACCGACTGGGCGAACGCGCGCGACGTACCGCCCGACGCGGGCCGCTTCGGCCTCGACGAATACGTGACGATGCTCGACGGCTTCATCGACCTGCTCGCGCGCGACGGCCGCCCGCTGCACGTCGTCGCCGTCTGCCAGGCGACGTTCCCCGCGCTCGGCGCGCTCGCGCTGCGCGCGCAGCGCGGCCTCGCGCCGCCCGCCAGCGTGACGCTGATCGGCGGCCCGCTCGATGCGCGGCTCAACCCGAGCGCGCTCGGCGTCGCGGCCGCGTCCCATTCGCTCGACTGGTGCCGCCGCCATCTGATCGACGTGGTGCCGGCCAGCTTCGCCGGACGGGGCCGCGCCGTGTTTCCGACCTACCTGCAGCAGGCCGAGATCGCGATCGTCTATCCGCACCGCTATCTGTCGCTGATCGACTGCTACGCGCAGGCAGCGCTGCGGCTCGACGCGGACGACATCGCGCAAGCGCGGCGCGCGCTGCGCGAATACACGGCGCTTCTCGACATGCCGGCCGAATACTTCCTCGACACCGTCGACATCGTGTTCCAGCGCGCGTGCCTTGCAAACCGCACGTGGCGCGTCGCGGGTGTGCCCGTCGATCCGGACGCGCTGGGCGGCACCGCGCTGCTGACCGTCGAAGGCACGCGCGATGCGGTCACAGGCGCCGGGCAGACGCACGCGGCGCATGCGCTCTGCGGCGCGCTCGCGCCGGGCGAACGGCATCGTCTCGACGTTGAAGGCTGCGATCACTACGGGTTGTTTACCGGCGCGCGCTGGAAAGACGACGTGCATCCGGTGCTCGAGACTGTCTTCGCGCAGGCCGAGGCCGGCCGCTCGACGCGGCATTGAACAAGCCTCAGGCGGGCATCAAGCGGGGATCAAGCGGAGGTCGTTTGTCCGTCCTGCGCGCCGCGCGCCGCATCCAGCAGCACGTGCACCTCGTCGTCGCTCGTCTGCTCGAAATGCAGGTAGAACTGGCTGATCCCGAAAAACGACAGCGGGTGCAACACCGCGACGAACGCGTCGGCAAGATCGTCGAACCGGCGCTGCGCGCCGGCCGGCGCGACGGGCGCCGCCGCCACCACGCGCGCCGGGTGGCGCTCGCGCAGCGACTGCAGCGCGACGCGCATCGACGCGCCCGTCGCGATGCCGTCGTCGACGACGATCACCGTGCGCCCTTCGACCGGCACCGGCGGCCGCGCGCCGCGGTACTGCGCCTCGCGGCGCTGAAGTTCGACGGTTTCGCGCGCGATCACGTCGGCGAGCTGCGCGTCCGTCACGCTCATCGACTCGATGACGGAGCGTTGCAGATAGATCGCGCCGCCGGTCGCGATCGCGCCCATCGCGAGTTCAGGGTCGTATGGCACGCCGAGCTTGCGCACGACCAGCACGTCGAGCGGCGCGCGCAGCGCACGCGCCACCGGAAACGCGACCGGCACGCCGCCGCGTGGCAACGCCAGCACGACGATGTCGGTACGCCCCGTGTATTGCTGCAGCGCGTCCGCGAGCTGGCGGCCCGCATCGGCGCGGTCGACGAAACGATCCATCACGCTCGCCCCCTTCCGTTCGCCGGCGTCGCCTCATGCACGCGCGACGGCCACCTGTGCCGCGTTCACGCCGACATTACGTCAATGAGCATGGTGCATGCGATCCGCCATTTCAAGCGGCGCGAATGGTGCGTGATGCAGGTACGTTCTGCCGGTGATGCCCGTGGGATACGATCGGCCACCGGTCGGCACGCGTCACGCATCGCACCCGGCTTCCGGAGCCGCGTCAGAGCCCGCCCGCCTGCCGGTACAGGCGCCAGAACGACTGCGCATAGGATTGCGCGAGTTCGGGCGCACGATGAAACACGTTCACCGTCTCGGCATGCGTCGGAGCGCCTTCGGTCAGCGTCGTCAGCGCGACGCTGTCGTCGACGATCACGAAGCGCGGCGCAGGATCGTCGTGCCGCGTGTCGATCGCGACGTCGATGCCGGCGGATTTCAGATAGCCTGCGCCGCTGTACTTGCCCGCGCGCGCCGACCGGACCAGCACGACACGCACTTCGACCCCGCGCGCGCGCGCATCGCGCAGCGCGCCGGCGACCGCCGGCGGCACATACGCGTAACCGGCCAGCAGCACACGGCGCTGCGCCTGCTGGATCAGGTCGACGGTTGCGTCGGCCGCAGCGTTGTCATACGAAAAATACGCACCGACGGATGCGGCGTCGGACGGAATCCGGGCCGCGTGGGCGGTCGCCGCGCAGCACAGCGCGGTCAAGAGGAAAGCGGTGGAAGCGGGGAAGGCGGCGGGTCTCATGGCGGGCGCCATTGTAGCGACGCCAATTCGCGTGGCAAGCACGCGCTGCGCCGCTGCTGCGCCGGCGCAACAGCCCGCGACGGAAGCACGCCTAAAGCACGCCGTGCCACACCGGCGCGGGCGCGCTCAGCCGGCCGCGACGCGCTCGAGCCAGCTCGTCGCGCCGTCGAGCGAGCGGAAATCGGCGAGGCTGCGCGCCGGCAGCGCCGGATACGCGCGCTGCGCCATCTCCGCGAGCGCGCTGCCGGGGCCGAGCTCGAGAAACGCGGTCGCGCCCGCCTCCACACAGCCCGCAAGACAGGCCGACCATTCGACCGGCTCGGCAATCTGGCGCGCAAGCTTGTCGAGGCCGTCGTCCACGTCGAGCACCGACGCGCCGTCGATGCCCGAGAACAGCCGTGCACCCGGCAACGGCCGCCGCACGCGCACCGCGCGCAGCGACGCACGAAACGCCGGCACGGCCGACGCGAGCCGGACCGTATGCGACGCGATCCGCACGCACACGGGCGCGACCCGCTGGGCACCGTCCCGCGCGGCGTCCGCGGCCACGGCGTCGACGCCGTCGCGCCGGCCAGCGATCACGAACGCGTCGCCGGGGCTCGCAATCGCGATCGCCGCGTCGTGGTCCGCGCACAGCCGCCCCAGGTGGTCACGCGACAGGCCGCGCACGAATGCCATCCCTTCTTCGCCACCGCTCGCGGCATCCATCGCGCGGGCCCGCGCGTCGCAAAGCTCGAGCGCGTCGTGCGGATCGATCAGGCCCGCCACGCTCCACGACGCGACTTCGCCGACGCTGTAGCCCGCGACGCAGCGCCGGCGCGGCCACGCGCGATCGAGCAGCGCCGCGGCCGCGACGGCCTGCAGCGTGCACAGGATCTGCGCCGCGCGGTTCTCGCGCAGCGCGTCCGGCGCGGCGTGCCGCACCCACGTGCGCGGATCCTCGCCGAGCAGCCGGCCTGCATGCGCGAAAAGCGCTTCCGCTTCCGGCACGCTGTCCGTCAGGTGGAACATGTCGGCGCGCTGGCCGCCCTGCCCCGAACACAGGATCGCGAGCGTCATCGCACGGCCTCCTGCCGTTCCAGCGCGTCGACGAACACGCTCATCGCGAGCAGGTCGGCCGCGCCGCCAGGGCTCAGCCGCTGCGCGACGAACGCGCGATGCACGTCGGCCGCGCGGCTGCGCCAGCCGGGTGCCCGCACGCCGCCGCGCGCGACGAACGCGCGCGCGGCGGCCTGCGCGTAATCGAGGCCAGCCTGCCCGCCTCGGTGCAGCAGGTTCGTATCGTCGAGCGCCGCGATCAGCGCGAAGCACGCATCGACGCGCGCCGCTTCGGCATCGCCCGGCACGTCGCGCGCCGCGCGCCGCAGCGCGGGCAGCCCGACGCGATAGACGGTTGCGAAGCCGCCGGCCGCTTCGCCGCGCGCGCCGCCGACGCCGTAGCGGCGGCTCGCGCGCTCGCCGTGGCTGCCGGGCAGCCGCGGCCCGCCGAGAATATCGGCGCCCCAGCGGCGCGCGACGAACGCGCCGAGCGTCAGGTCAGGCGCCACCGCGCCCTGCACGCCGCGCCGGCCCGCGGCCGCGCACAGCAGCCCGAGCCCGAAGATCGCGCCGCGGTGGGTATTGACGCCGCCCGTCGCGGCAAGCATCGCGTGCTCGGCGCGCAGCCCGATCTTGCGCAACGCGGCCATTTCCGCATCGCGCGCGCCCGCGTCGGCCAGCTCCGCGAAATACGGCCGCAGCACGGCGGCGCTGCGCGCGAACGTCGACGCGTCCATGTCCGCGTGACTGCCCGTGTCGACGTGGCTGACGAGGCCGGGCTTCGGATAGGTGTCGATCTCGAGCAGCAGGCTCTGCTCCGCGAGCGCGGCAATGCGTGTCGCATTCAATTGCTGCGCCGCATCCGATCGCGGCGCCGGCAGCGTGCGCAGCATCGCGAGCGCGCTCATCGCCCGGCTCCGGCGAGGAAGGCTGCGGCCGTGCCGAGCGCAACGCCGTCGGCCGTTTTCACGGCGACCTCCGGCAACCCCGCATGCAGCTCGCGCCAGTTGGCGCCGGCGCCGTCGTCGCGCAGCAGTTCGCCGTCGACACGCATCGGTGCACGCGCGTCGATCGCCGCGAGCCCGTCGAGCAGCGTCGCCGCATGTGCGGGGGCCGGCACGGCAAACATCACGTCGAGATCGGATGAATCGGTCAGGTAACGCTCTCCCGTCAACGCCTGCCACGCGAGGCTGCCGAACACGCTGCCCGCGACGCCGCAGCGCGCGCCGAGCGCATCCAGCTCGCGCAACGGCTGCCGCCACGCGGCCGGCGCGGCATCGAGCACCGCGGCGAACGCCGGCGGCGCGCCGACGGACGCGAGCGCATCGGCGTCGACGTTCAACGCGATGCGCCGCTTGCCGGCCGACGGCGGCAGCGGCATTCCGAGCGGCACGCCGGCTTCGCCTGGCAGCGTGCGGCGCACGACGAGCGGCCAGCCGCGCTCCGCCCATCGGCGCGCCGGCGCGTCGGCCGCGAGCGCCGCATCGCGCGCGAACAGCGCCGCCCACCCCGCCGCCGTCAGCGTGACGAGGGTGTGGCGGCGCAGCGGCGCGTCAGCGGACGGCACGCGCGAGCTCATACACGCGCTGCGCGACGTCGGCCGCGACCGGACGGCCGCGCGCCGCGCGCCGGTCAACGCGATCGACCGGCTTGTCGAGCCACTCGGCGACCTGCGCGTCGAGCCCGCGGGCCGGATCGAGCACCGCGTCGACCGCGCCCATCTTCACGAGGTTGTCGAGCCCCGGCGCGAACACCGGCGTCGAGCGCGCCTTCTCCTTCAGCACGTCGAGCGGCAGCTTGGTCACGCGCGACATCGACGGCAGGTCCATCACTTCCGGATCGGCGCCCGGCACCGCGAGCAGCGCGCGCGTCGCAAGCGCGGTCGCGATGAACGCGCCGGCGGCCGTGTGGCCGTACAGCAGGCCGATCGTCCGGTGGCCGGCGAGATCCGCGTGCATCAGGCACTTCGCGAGATGCGACAGGCCTTCGTTCAGGCCCAGCAACTCGTCGCGCTTGCTCATCCGCTGGCTGTCGCTGTCGACCAGCACGAGGATCGGCGTCGCGCCGCCGCGCTCGAGCGTGCCGAGCACATGCGACGCCAGCGTCAGCGCCTCGTCGATGCCGAACGGCAGGCGGTCGGTTACGCCGATCACGTCGACGCGCGTGCCGGCCAGTTCCGCGTGACCGGACAGCAGGCTGCCGTTGCGCGCGATCGCGTGGCCGTGCGGGAACAGCGAGGCGAGGACTTCATCGAGCGTCATGCGAGGGCTCCTGGAGTTGGTCGGCCAGCGCGGCGAACGTGTCGTCGGGCATGCCGGGAATCGCTTCCGGCGCGCTCGCGCCGAGTGCGCGCCACACGTCGCGCGCGTCATCGCACGCACCGAAGCGCACGACACGCGCTTCGAGCCGCGCCTGCTCGGCGCGCAGCATCGCCGCATCGAACGCCGGCGCCGCACCGATCAGCTCGAGCGCAGCTGCACGGAAGGCGTCCGGCGTATCGGCGACATAGCGGTCCGCGCCGCCGATCAGCCGCCGGTGCTTGCCGCCCATCGTGCGCCAGATCAGCGCGCGGTCCTTCGCGTCGAATTCCTCGACGCCGCGATTGGTTTCGATCACTTCGGGGCCGGACACGCTGATGCGCCCCTGCTCCGACACCGCGAGCGCCGAACAGCACGCGGCGAGCAACCCACCGCCGCCGTAGCAGCCCGCGCGCCCGCCGATCAGGCCGACCACCGGCACGCCGGCCGCGCGCGCATCGACGAGCGCACGCATGATCTCGGCGATCGCGAGCTCGCCCGCGTTCGCTTCCTGCAGCCGCACGCCTCCCGTGTCGAACAGGATCAGCACCGGCACCGAACCCAGCTCGCGCGCGGCGCGCAACAGGCCCGTGAGCTTCGCGCCATGCACTTCGCCGAACGCGCCGCCCATGAAGCGGCCTTCCTGCGCGGCGACCAGCACCGGCTTGCCGTCGAGCAGGCCGCGCCCGACGATCATCCCGTCGTCGAATTGCTGCGGCAGGTCGAACAGCGGCAGATGCGGGCTCGTCACGCGCTCGGCCGGCCCGAGGAATTCGGTAAAGCTGCCGGCATCGAGCAGCCCGTCGATGCGCTGCCGCGCGGACGCCTCGTACCAGCTCGACGCGTTCGCGACGAACGCCGGCGCGTCGCGGGTCACGCCGGCCGGGCCGTCTGCCCGTTCGTCGGGCAGCGAATGAATGTGCGTGCGGGGGCTGGTCATGCTGCCTCCCCTTCGATCGCGCGCACGGCCTGCGCGAGCCGCAGCGACACCATGTCGGGCCGCGCGCCGCCGTCGTTGACGGACAGCTTCAGGCCGCCCGGCGCGCGGCGCTCGACGAAATCGGCGAGCACCGCCTGCCAGACCGCGCCGAAGCCGACCGCCGCGGTGCGGATGTCGATCTCGCATTCGTTGCCGGGCAGCACCCGCTCGACGAGCACCTCGAGATTGCCGGACGCGACCACACCGACGAGCGCCGTGGCCAGCTCGCCCTTCGCGCGCGCACGCGCGGTGAAGCGATAGTTCAACTGTTCCATTGCCCTGTTCCTTACCAGTTGCGGAACCGCGCCGGCGGCGCGTACAGCCCGCCCGACCAGTGCACGAGATCCTTGATCGAGCGCGCGGCGAGCCAGCGGCGGTCGGCGTCGAGCGGATCGATGCCGAGATCCTCCGGGCGCCGGATCACGCCGCGCTCGCGCAGCCGCTCGACCATTTTCCGGTCGCGGCCGCGGCCGACTTCCGTATAGCCGGCGACGCCGCGGATCGCGTGCTCGCGCTCGTCCCGGTCGCGGCACAGCAGCAGGTTCGCGATGCCTTCCTCGGTGACGATGTGCGTGACGTCGTCGCCGTACACCATGATCGGCGCGAGATCGAGCTGCAGCTTGTCGGCAAGCTTAAGCGCATCGAGCTTCTCGACGAACATCGGCACGTTCTTGTCGCCGAAGGTCTCGCCGATCTGCACGACGAGCTTGCGGCCGCGCCTGAGCGCCGCCGGCGTGTCGGGGTCGGCTTCCTCGCCGGCCTTCAGCCACGGCTCGCTCGGATGACGCCGGCCGCGCGCGTCGCTGCCCATGTTCGGCGCGCCGCCGAAGCCCGCGATCCGTTCGGCCGTTACCGTCGACGAATGGCCGGACAGGTCGATCTGCAGCGTCGAGCCGATGAACATGTCGCACGCGTAGAGGCCCGCCGTCTGGCAGAACGCGCGGTTCGAGCGCAGCGAGCCGTCGGGGCCCGTGAACCACACGTCGGAGCGCGCGCGAATGTAGTCGTCCATCCCGACTTCGGAACCGAAGCAGTGGATCTGCTCGACCCAGCCCGATTCGATCGCGGGAATCAGCGTCGGATGCGGATTCAGCGCCCAGTGTGTGCAGACCTTGCCCTTCAGGCCGAGCTTCTCGCCGTAGGTCGGCAGCAGCAGCTCGATCGCCGCGGTGTTGAAGCCGATCCCGTGGTTCAGCCGCTTGATCCCGTACGGCTGGTAGATCCCCTTCAACGCGAGCATCGCGGTCAGGATCTGTGTTTCGGTGATCGCGGCCGGGTCGCGCGTGAACAGCGGCTCGACGTAGAACGGCCGGCCGGCCTCGACGACGAAATGCACGCGGTCGCCCGGGATGTCGACGCGCGGCACCTTGTCGACGATGCGGTCGACCTGCGCGATCACGATGCCGTCCTTGAACGCCGTGGCCTCGACGACGGTCGGCGTGTCCTCGGTGTTCGGGCCCGTGTACAGGTTGCCGTCCGCATCGGCGCTGACCGCCGCGATCAGCGCGACGTGCGGCGTGAGGTCGATGAAGTAGCGCGCGAACAGCTCGAGATACGTGTGCACCGCGCCGAGCGCGATCTTGCCGCCGAACAGCAGCTTCGCGATGCGCTGTGATTGCGGACCCGAGTATGCGAAATCGAGGCGCTTCGCGATGCCGCGCTCGAACACGTCGAGGTGCTCGGGCAGCACGACGCCCGACTGCACCATGTGCAGGTCGTGCACCTTCGCGCTGTCGACGTCGGCGAGCGCCACCGCAAGCAGGTCCGCCTGCTTCTGGTTGTCGCCTTCGAGGCAGACCCGGTCGCCGGGCCGCAGCACCGCTTCCAGCAATGCCACGGCGTCGCGCGCATCGACCCGCTTGCCCTGCGCATGGTGCGCGCCGGCCGCGAGGCGTGCATCGCGCGCGAGTCGCGCGTGATTCCATCCCGTCATAGAGTTCTCCCGCTTCGATGGTTCAGCGGCATTCTAAGCCGGGCGCCGCCGCCGATTGATGATGTTGTCCGATGCGACTCAGAGGTCGCCGCGATGGATGCAGTTCGTGCGCGCCAGCGCGCCGGACGTTCCGTCGCCGCCCGGCCGTGCGCGTTCGCGGGTTCGCGGGTTCGCGGGTTCGCCGGTTCGCCGGTTCGCCGGTTCGCCGCACCGATGATCCGGCTCATGCGCCGACCAGCGCGCGCGTCGTGAAGAACAGCACCGACGGCCCGAGCAGGCAGCCGACGCCCGTATGGAACGTCGCGACGAGCGCGCCATACGGCACGAGCCGGCGATCGGTCGCGGCGAGGCCCGCGCTGACGCCGCTCACGGTGCCCGCGAGGCCGCCGAAGATCATCGCGGAACGCGGCGTCTTCAGCCCCATGAAATTGGCGGCGAGCGGCGTGCCGACCATCACGATGATGGCCTTGACGAGCCCCGTCGCGATGCTGAGCGCGATCACGTCCGAGCTCGCGCCGATCGCGGCGCCGGTGACAGGCCCGACGATGTAGGTGACGGCGCCCGCGCCGATCGTCGTCATGCTGACCGCGTCGGTATAGCCGAACGCCCGCGCGACGCACGCGCCGACGATGAACGGCAGCACGGTACCGAGCAGCAGCGACAGCACGCCGACCAGCCCGGCTTTTTTCGCCTCGGCCGGCTGCACTTCGAACGCGGTCGCGACGATCGCGAAATCGCGCAGCATCGCGCCGCCCATCAGGCCGACGCCAGCGAACAGCGGCACGTCGGCAATCCCCTTCTCGCCGCCGGTGAACGCGCCGCCGACGTACGCGAGCGCGAGGCCGATCAGGATCGCGATCGCGGAGCCGTGCACGCGGCCGAACGTCAGCTTGCGCGACATGATCGACGCGATCCACGTGATCAGGCCGACCAACGCGAACGACGCGACGAGGCCGTTATGGGCAACCGTCTTTTCGAGCATCTGCAGCATGGCGGCCTCCCGTCACTGTTCGTCGAATTGCGGCACGCCGGCGAACGCCGTGTCGTCGCGGCCGGTGCGCGCGAGCACCGCGATGCAGCCGGCGCAGAGCACGGCCGCGCCGAGCGCGGCGAGCAGCGCGACCGGCCCGCCCTTCAGCGCGGCGAGCACGTTCTGGTTCGCTGCCATCGCGACCACGACCGGGATGTACATCGCGCCCCAGAACCCGACGCCCGCCTCGGTCTCCTTCGGCAGCCAGCCGCGGCGGTGCAGGGTCAGGCGCAGGCCGATCAGCAGCAGCATCGCGATGCCGACGCCGCCGACGTTGGTCTTCACGCCGATCGCGGTGCCGAGCAGGTCGCCGAGGAACAGTCCGGCCAGATGGCAGAACGCGAGCAATGCGGTTCCGTAGATGATCACGAGTCGTCTCCTGTGCAGTCTCTCCCGGCGGCTCGTCGTGCGAGCGCATTCTCGGGCGGTCGATGGGATGATGCGGTTTCGGGTCCGCGCCCGGATGCCGTAGACTGCCTGCAGCAGCCGCACCAAGGCGTGATCCGATACTAGCGCCGCAAAATCCGGCCATTTATGAAGTTGTCGAAACCGATTCAGTGGGTTTAGCAATGCGTCCGTTACCGCCCGAGCTGCTGCGCAGCTTCGTCGCCGTCGCCCAGTCCGGCAGCTTCACCGCCGCGTCCGAGCGCGTGAGCCTGTCGCAGTCCACCGTCAGCCAGCACATCCGCCGCCTCGAGGAACTGCTCGACCGGCCGCTGTTCGAGCGCGACACGCGCAACGTGCGCCTGTCGCAGCACGGCGACGCGCTGTTCCGCTACGCGGTGCGCATCCTCGAACTGATGGACGAAGCGGTCACGTCAGTGTGCGGCCCGCCGCTGTCGGGCAAGGTGCGGATCGCGATGTCGGAGGATTTCGCGTCGGCCCACCTGACCGCCGCGCTCGCGAGCTTCGTGCAGCGCAACCCGGAAGTCGAGCTGGCGATCGCGACCGGCCTGTCCGGCGACCTGTTCGACGCGCTCGACGAAGGGCGGCACGACCTCGTGTTCGCGAAACGGATCGCGGGCAGCCGGCGCGGCCGCGTGATCCGCCGCGAGCCGCTCTACTGGTGCACCGGCCCCGATTCGCGGATCACCGGCCATGAAGCCGTGCTGCCGCTTGCGCTGCATCCGGAGCCGAGCGTGTCGCGGCGCCGGGTGCTGGAATCGCTCGAGGCAGCCGGCCGGCCATACCGGATCGCGGTGGTGAGCAGCAGCGTCGCGGTGCTGCGCGCGGCCGCCAGCGCGGGGCTCGGGATCAGCGCGTTCGCGGGCTACGTGATCCCCGCCGGGCTCGCGCGGCTCGACGCGGGGCTGCCGGAACTCGGCGAGCTCGAGTACGTGATCGATCGCCCCGCGGCAGCGTCGCGCTCGACGCTTGCGCTCGAGGCGACGCTGATTGCGGCAGCGGCGGATCTGTAGAGCCTGTGAGCCTGTAGACCCCGTAGACCCTGTAGAGACGGCGACGGCGACGCGCGCCGTCAGGGCAGGAAACTGCGCCGCCGCGCGTCGATCAGCTCGACGAGCAGCCGGTCGCGCTCGGCGGCGAGCGACTGCATCGACCGCTCGCCCTGGATCGCGCGGAGTTCGTCGATCAGCTTGCGGTCGACGTCCGGATCGAACGACGGCGCGCCGAGATCGTCCCACCAGCTCGTCATCGGGCCCGACAGATGCTCGAGGAAATGCGCGATCCCGCCCGCGCCGCCGCCGAGGTGATAGGTCAGGCACTGCCCCATCAGCGCCCAGCGCAAGCCAGGCCCCCACGCGACCGCCTTGTCGGCGTCGGCGACGCTCACGACACCTTCGCCGACGAGGTGATACACCTCGCGGAACAGCGCCGCCGCGAGCCGGTTCGCGACGTGCCCCGCCATCTCCTTGTTCAGGACGATCGTCTCCTTGCCGAGCGCGTCGTAGAACGCCTTCACGCGCGCGATCACGCCCGGGGCCGTCGCCGTGCCGCCGACCAGCTCGACGAGCGGAATCAGGTGCGGCGGATTGAACGGATGCGCGATCAGGCAGCGCTCCGGATGCTTCGCGCAGGCGGTCTGGATTTCGGACATCTGGAGGCCCGACGAGCTCGATGCGATCGGCACGCGCGCGGGCAGCATGTCGTCCATCCGGCGATACAGCTCGCGCTTCAGGTCGAGCCGCTCGGGGCCGTTCTCCTGCACGAAATCGACGCCGTCGAGCGCACGCGCGAGATCGGCGTCGAATGCAAGCCGCTGCGTCAGCGCCGCGGCTTCGTCGCCGAGAAGCGGGGCGAGAAACGCCGCGAGCGCGTCGCGCAGCCGCGCGTCAGCCTGCGGCGCAGGGTCGGTCGCGACGACGTCGAATCCCTTTGACAGGTAGAAAGCCGCCCAGCTCGCGCCGATCACGCCGGCGCCGACGATCGCGATACGCCGGATATCCGTGTTCGTGTTCGTGTTCGTGTTCGTGTTCGTGTTCGTGTTTATCTCCGCGTTTGTATTCATTTCGTCTCCGTGGATATCGCGGCGATTGTCGCATCGAACCGCGCGGCGGCGCGTTGACGTGCGTCGCCACGCGCGGGCTTGCACGGGGCGCACGGTTCAATCGAAATCGAAGATGTCGAACACCGACTTCTTGCGGCGGTGCGGCTCGTGCCGGCGATCGTCGTCGTGCGGCCGCCGGTCGCGGCCCCACGCATCGTCGTGGCCGCGATGCGTCGGCGTGTCGCGCTGCAGGGGCGCGTCGTGGCCGCGATGCGCGGACGTGTCGCGCTGCACGGGCGCGTCGTGGCGGCGGGCCGGCGTATCGTCGGCGCTGCGCGCGATCAGCTTGTCGAGCTCGCCGCGATCGAGCCACACGCCGCGGCACTCGGGGCAATAGTCGATCTCGATCGACTGACGTTCGGCAAGCAGCAGGTCGGGCGTCTTGCAGACCGGGCATTTCATGATGCGTCTCCTTTGTGTGACCGGCGCCGGTGAGGAACCGGAATCGTGCTGCGCGTTCAGCGGCCGGATGCATGGGCCACGCGCTTCGCCTTCGCGCGCCGCGCCAGCATGTTCATGCCCTCGACGAACGCCGAGAACGCCATCGCCGCGTAGATGTAGCCCTTCGGCACGTGCGAGCCGAAGCCTTCGGCGATCAGCGTCATGCCGATCACGACGAGGAACGACAGCGCGAGCATCACGACGGTCGGGTTGCGGTCGATGAAGCGCGCGAGCGGCTGCGCGGCGAACAGCATCACGGTCACGGCGGCGATCACCGCGACGAACATGATCGGGATGTGCTCGGTCATGCCGATCGCGGTCACGATGCTGTCGATCGAGAACACGATGTCGAGCATCAGGATCTGGCCGACCGCCGCCCACACCGTCAAGCTGCCCGCGCCGTTCGTCGCGGCGGCGTCGCCGCCGCCGTCGCGCGACACGTGGTGATGGATTTCGGTGGTCGCCTTCCAGACGAGGAACAGGCCGCCCGACAGCAGGATCATGTCGCGCCACGAGAACGCGTGGTCGAACAGCGAGAACACGGGCTCGGTCAGGCGCGCGATCCACGCGACGGTGCCGAGCAGCGCGAGCCGCATCACGAGCGCGAGGCCGATGCCGAGCCGTTGCGTGCGCGCGCGCTGCGCTTCGGGCAGCTTGTTGCTGAGGATCGAGATGAAGATCAGGTTGTCGATGCCGAGCACGACTTCCATCACGGCGAGCGTCAGGAGCGCCGCCCAGACGGCGGGATCGGCGGCAAGCGTCAGCAGGTAGTCCATGAAGTTCCGGAAGTAAGGTGGAAAGCCCGATGATCGCCGCCGCCACGTTTCGGAAAAATCAGCGAGAATCTGATTTTCAGTTCGGTTTTTCCGAAGTCATTTCCGAAGAGACGCATCGATGCTGAATTTCCGACATCTGTTCTACTTCTGGGTCGTCGTGAAGGAAGGCGGCTTCGCGCGCGCGGCCGAGCGGCTCGACATGGCGGTGCAGACGATCAGCGCGCAGGTGCGTGAGCTGGAGAAGGCGCTCGGGCACCAATTGCTGAAGCCGGCCGGGCGTGGCGTCGCGATGACCGACGCGGGCCAGGCCGCATACGCGCGCGCGGAGGAAATCTTCGAGATCGGGCGGCTGATTCCCGACGAGGTGCGCGCGGCCGCGAGCCAGCCGACGGTGCGGCTCGCGGTCGGCCTGTCGGACGGCATCTCGAAGCTGGCCGCCCACGCGATCCTCGCGCCGGTGCTCGGCACGCCCGCGCTCAGGCTGCTGTGCCACGAAGGTGAGCACGACGCGCTGCTCGCCGAACTCGCGCTGCATCATCTCGATCTCGTGCTTGCGGGCCAGGGCGCGCCGTCCAACGCGAACCTGCGCGTGACGAGCGAGCGGCTCGTCGCGTCGCCGGTCGACTGGTACGGGCCCGCGGCGCTCGTCACGCAGGCGGCGCGGCAGCGCTTTCCGCAGAGTCTCGCCGAGCTGCCGCTGCTGCTGCCGACCGCGCATTCGGCGCTGCGCGCGCGCCTCGACCGCTGGCTGGAGTCGGAGCGGATCGTGCCGCGCATCGCGGGCGAATTCGAGGACAGCGCGCTGATGGCGGTATTCGCGGCGCGCGGCCTCGGCGTGTTTCCGTTGAGCGAGCTGGGGGCGAACGACGCGTCGCTGTTGCGGGGCCTGAGGCGGCTCGGGCGGGCCGCCGACGTGACCGAGGAGATCCATGCGATCCGCTCGCGGCGCGGCGAACATCATCCGCTGACGTCGCAACTGCTTGCCGTGGCCCGCGGCGCATGATCGCTCGGGGCCAGTCCCCGCCAGTCCACGCCGATATCGGCGGCTGAAGCGAGCGCGCCATCAAACGAAACTATAATAGCGCCCCGGCCCTGCGAGTTTGCCTCGCGCCCACCGCCGGCCGCGCCCGTGCGCGGCGGCATCGATCCGACCCTCGCGCCATGCGCGCAGCGACGGCGCGGCAGCAGGCCGTGCCTTTTGAAAGACGCCATGCACAACCGATTTCGCCTGTTTTCCGTTTCGTGCGCGCTCGCGGCCATGACCGTGCTGGCGGCGTGCTCGTCGCCGCCCAAGCCGATCTACCAGCAGGAACAGTTCGACGCGACGAGCAGCCCGTACGCCCGCTCGTTCCATGCAAAATCCGACGCAACCTGCGAAGCCGCGCGCCGCGCGCTGCTGAGCCAGGGCTACGTCGCGTCGTCGTCGCGTTCCGATACGGTTGACGGCAGCAAGAACTTCCAGCCGAACAACGACATGCACGTGGTGATCGAATTCCACGTCGTGTGCGCGGACGCGAACGCGGACGGCACGTCGAGCATCGCGTACGTGAACGCGGTGCAGGATCGCTACACGCTGAAGAAGTCGAACACGTCCGCGAGCGTCGGGCTCAGCGTGTTCGGTTCGCTGTCGCTACCGATCGGCTCGAGCGACGACGCGCTCGTCAAGACCGCGAGCGAGACGATTCCGGCCGGCGTGTTCTACGAGCGCTTCTTCAACCTCGTCGACCACTTCCTGAAGATCGATCCGACCCACCGCGACCGCGCGACCGTGAAGGCCGCGGAGAAGGAACCCGTCACGCCGCTGCCCGAGCCCGCGCCGACGCCGCAGGGCGAGCCGATGAAGATGACGACGCCGATCGTGCCGACGCCGCCCGCGCCGCCGGTACCGGCCGCAGCCGCGGCCGCGCCGGTGTCCGCGGCGTCCGCTGTCGCGGTGCCGTCGGCGCGGGCCGCCGTCGTGCCGGCACCGGCATCGGGCGCTGCCGCGATCCCGGTTGCGGCATCGGCGCCGGTTGCGGCCACCGCCTCCACGCCGGCGTCGGGTTCGGTGTCGACGGCCGCGCCGGCGGCAGCGTCGTCGGCTGTGCATGCCACGACACCGTCGACCACGGCGCCCCCCGCTCACGCACCGGCAACGCCGGCCGCCGCCGCACCCGCTTCGGCAGCGGCGCCTGCGTCCGCTCCCGTTCCGGCTCCGGCGGCCGCACCGACCACCGCGCCGGCACCGGCCTCCGCGGCCGCACCTGCGTCCGCCCCCGTTTCGGGGCCGACGGACGTCCCTGCCGCCGCACCCGTGTCAGCCGCCGCGCCTGCGCCCGCCAGCGGATCGGCGACCGCACCGGCAACGACCGCACCGGTAACGACCACGCCGCTCACGACCACACCGGTATGACGGCCCCGGCCGAGCGCCATTTGCGCAATGACACGGAACACCGGGCCTCCCGCGTCGGGCTGCAACCTCTCTCCGTCTCACGGCGCATACGCCACTTCGAACGAAGCGCCCGCCTTCATCGAAGCCGGTCGTGCAGCGCCAGCAGATTCGCAACCGTCGTCGTCACGCCACCGCAGACGATCACCGCGATGCTCGACGCGGCAGCCAGCGCCGGCACCGGCTCGTCGAGCGCGGCCAGCGCGGCGCCGCACGCGGGCTCCACGACGATCCGGTGCTCGTCGAGAAACCGCAGCGATGCCGCCACCGCCGCCGCGTCGGACACGACGACGGTGTGGATCGCATGCCGCGTCGCCCACTCGACGGCCGCATCGCACGGACGCTTCGCGCCGAGCGACGTGGCAACGCTCGTGATCTCCGGCAACACGACGGGCCGCCCCTGCGCGACCGAACGCGCGTAACTGTCCGCGCCCGCCGTCTCCACCGCGACGACCGGCACGTCGGCCCAGCCGTTGCGCACGAGGCCTTCCAGCACGCCGCACAACAGGCCGCCGCCGCCGACCGCTACCACGATCGCGCCGGGCTTCGGCCCGGCCGCCGCCATTTCGTCGATCATCGTCGCGTGCCCGTGCCACAGCACCGGATCGTCGAACGGATGCACGAACGCGTCATCCGGACCGGCGATCGACTGCGCGTACGCATTCGCTTCAGCCCACGACGCGCCGTGCACGACCAGTTCGGCGCCCTCGACGCGGATCAGGTCCCGGGCGCGCGCGGACGTGCTGTCCGGTACGACGACGACGACCGGCACGCCAAGTTCGCGTCCGCACCACGCGACCGCGATGCCCGCGTTGCCGCCCGACGACGACACGAAGCGACGCGCGCCGGCCGCGCGCCGCGCTTCGCACACCGCGCCGACACCGCGCAACTTGAACGAACCGGACGGCTGCATCGCCTCGAGCTTGAGCAGCACGTCTTTGCCGAGCCGGCGGGAGACGGCCGGCGAGCGGATATAGGGAGTCTGGATGTGGAGCGGCATGGGACGAAGCGTGAAGGATTGGACGACCGCCCGCGGCTCGCGCGGGCCGGCAATGAAGGCATTCATCGTACGCCGCGCCCGTCATGCCTTCCAATACCATCGGATGCCGGCTGCTATGCTTGTCAGGTATATCCACTGGACAGGAATGGCCCCGCATGCGTCAGGTCGAATTGCGTCATCTGCGTTACTTCGTGGCGGTTGCCGAGGCGGGCAGCGTGATGGCGGGCGCGCGAGCGGTCGGGATCGTCCAGCCCGCGCTGTCCCGGCAGATCCGCGAACTCGAGGACGCAATCGGCACCCCGCTGCTGATCCGCCGCGCAACCGGGGTCGAACTCACGGCAGCCGGCGCGAGCTTCCTGCGGGATGCGACGCGCCTGCTTGCGGACCTGCGCGACAGCCGCGAACGCGCACTGCGCAGCGCGGCGGGCGAACTCGGCGAGCTGCGTCTCGGCGTGCTGCCGAACTACCTGCCGCTTCCCGTCGTGTCGAACGTCCTCAAGGCGTTCCGGGATGCCTGTCCGCACGTGAAGCCGTCGATCGCGCCGCTGCTGTCGGCCGAGCAGGCGGCGGCCATGGCGCGCGGCCAGCTCGACGGCGGCATCATGGCGTGGCGCCAGGATGAAGCGCCGCACCTGTCGGGCGTGCGGCTGCTGCGCGACCGGTTCGTGCTCGCGATGCCCGCGGCGCCGGGCAGCCGCGTGCACGCCCCCCGTTCGCTCGCCGCGCTCGCGAACGAACCGTTCGTCTGGTTCGATCCGCAGCGCTCCGCCGCGCACCATCGATTCCTGACCGAACAATGCCGGCGCGCCGGTTTCACGCCGCGCATCGCCCAGGTCGGCAGCGACATCCCGACGCTGATCGGGCTCGTCGCGGCCGGCATGGGCTGCGCGTTCGTGCCGGAAAGCGCGGCGCCGTCCTGTCCGCCCACGGTGCGGCTCGCCGCGCTCGATGCGCTGGCCGACCGTTTCGACGTCGAGTTCGTGTACGACGGCAACGCTGCCGCGCCGGTCGTGCGGCAGTTTCTCGCCGCGCTGCGCACAGCCGGCCATCCGTGATGCGTGCGGACGCACGACGGTGTGACGACGGCCGGCGCCGTCAACTGAGGAACATCATCATCAGATGCCGCAGCAAATCGGGGATCTCCTGCACGACATACCGGAGATCCACCCCCGACACGTAGAGCAGCACCGACAGCGGGCCTAGCCACAATAGCGCAACGACCAACTCCCTCATTCTCGTTCTCCCGACGGCGAGGCGACGCCACCCCCGACATTGCGTCACCGCCGAACCTGCCCCGAATGATGGATTCGTTCTGTTCGATCGCGGCAGCCGCAAGTGCGGCACCGCCACGCCAAGCCGCGCGGGTCCCGGTTTCGAGAGCGCCTGCAGTCGCAAGCGCTGCCGGATACAGACGCAGACGCGCGAAATCCGCATACGCCACCGCATGCGTTGCTCAAGACCGTTTCACCCAACTTGTTCGTAGCAGATTTCGTGCCATTGGCCCGGGGGCCAGCATCGACGCGCCTGATCCACCGCGCCCGCCGGGTGCAGCGCAGCGGCGTGCGGCCGATCGGTTTCCTGCCTGAAACAAACGGCCACAAACGGGCCGCTCGTAGCGCGAAAGCACGCCATCCGGCGGGACTCCGCCGCGTCGGAACACACGGAATCACCCACGATCTCCCCCGTCCCGGCGGGCGTTCCTGACAAACCTGACATCGAGTGCGCGCCACGACGACGCGTCCCGCGAACGCCGCAAGCTTTCAAAAACGTTTCACGAACGAAACGCAAGCGATTCCATGGCGATCGGCCGCTGCCCGGCCGACGCCGTACGCCATGCTTCGCGTTGAGCGCCGCGCCAGTAGCGGGCCGACGTCGGTCCGACCGGCGCCGGCCACGATGTCACGCGATCCGGCGCGATAATACGCGCCAGCACAGCACCGAAAGCGAGGCGCATCGATGGATCGGCTGGCAACAATGGAAACCTACGTGAGCGTGGTGGAAGCCGGATCGTTCTCGGCGGCGGCGAAACGGCTCGACCTCGGCCAGCCCGCGGTATCGAAGTCGATCGCACAGCTCGAGGCGTGGCTGGGCACGCGCCTGCTGCTGCGCACGACCCGCGGCATCACGACGACCGACGCGGGCCAGCGCTTCTACGAGCACGCCAAACGCGCGATCGACGAAGCGCTCGAGGCCGAACAGTCGGTGCGGGATGCGTCGGCGAGCCTGTCGGGACGTCTGCGCGTATCGGCAGCGGTCACATTCGCGCGGCTGCACGTCCTTCCCGCACTGAAGGCCTTCATGGCGCAACACCCCGCGCTCGACGTCGACGTGCTGCTCGACGACCGCAACATCGACCTGCTCGAGGAGGGCATCGACGTCGCGCTGCGGATGGGCGCGCTCGACGACAGCGCGACGATGACCGCGCGCCGCATCGCGCAAAGCCCGCGCCGCGTCGTCGGCACGCCTGCGTATTTCGACGCCGCCGGCCGGCCGCGGTCGCCCGCCGATCTGAGCCGGCACCAGGCGATCGTCTATTCGGTGCGCGGCGGCGGCGACGCGTGGTCGTTCGAGCGCAACGGCAGCACGGTCTCGGTCGCGGTGTCGGGCAGGCTGCGCGTCAGCGCCGCGGAAGGCATGCGGACCGCCGTGCTGAATCACATGGGCGTCGCGGTCGCGTCCGAATGGATGTTCGCGCCGGAGCTGGCCGACGGCACGGTCGAGGCCGTGCTGGCCGACTGGCGGCTGCCGGCCGTCGACCTGTGGGCCGTGTTCCCGTCCGGCCGGCTCGTGACGTCGAAGGCGCGCGCGTTCGTCGCGTTCGTCGAGCAGGCGCTCGGCACGGAGCCGCCCCGCACGGGCTGACGCGCAGCGGCTTGCCGGGCGTTCGGTGCCCGCCCCCAGTCGGCGCCAGCGTGCCGCCCGCCCCACCCGCGGCAGGCGGGCGGCAGGCTTGCCTTCGTTCACCTTACGATGACAGGGTCATCCCGCCGGCGCGACCAGTCGATTTAAATAGACGCCAAAAACGGCCCTTTAACGCCGTTTGAAACCGTAACGACTCGAAATATACTGCGCGCGCATCCAACCCTCGTGCCAAAGAGCGGGTGCATTCGCGCCTCGGTCACGGTCCTCCTGTGACCGAGGCTTTTTTGTCCGCGCACATCCTGGAACGCGCTTCGGCCTGCGTTCAACTTCGGATCAGTCAACGCACGCTGCCGAACCCGCCGAAGAACGCGCGCGCATTCGCGTCGAGACTCTCGAGGTGATACCCGCCCTCCTGCACGATCACCGTCGGCAGCCCGAGCGCGCCGATCGCGTCGCCGAGCCGGCCGAATCCGTCGGTCGTGACCGCGACCTGCGATTGCGGATCGTCCTTGTAGATGTCGAAGCCGAGTGCGAGCACGAGCGCATCGGGCTGGAACCGCGCGAGTGCGTGCAGCGCGTCGTCGAGCCGCTCGAAGAACGCCGCTTCCGGCGCGCCGTGCGGCATCGGCAGGTTGAGGTTGAAGCCGTCGCCCGCGCCGGCGCCCGTCTCTTCCTCGAAACCCGCGACGGCCGGATAGAAGTTGGTCGGATCGCCGTGGATCGACACGTACAGCACGTCGTCGCGGCCGTAGAAGATTTCCTGCACGCCCTGGCCGTGGTGCATGTCGGTATCGAGGATCGCGACCCGCCGATGCCGGCCGCGCAGCGCCTGCGCGGCGATCGCCGCATTGTTCAGGTAGCAGAAGCCGCCCGCCGCGTCGCGCCGCGCATGGTGACCGGGCGGGCGGCACAGCGCATACGCGGCGCGCTCGCCGCCGTTGACGTCCGTCGCGGCTGCGAGCGCGCTTTGCGCCGACCAGTACGCAGCCCGCCACGTATTCGCGCCGACCGGACAGCTCCCGTCGGCCAGATAGCGTGCCGCCTTCGCGAGCACGCCACGCAGCGGATTCGGATCGCGCACGTAGATGTTCGACATCACTTCGTCGCCCCAGTCGTCGGGCATCCGTTTCCAGTCGCGGTGCGCCTCCTCGAGAAAGCGCAGGTAGTTCATGTCGTGCACGGCCGCGATCGGCGCCGTGCCGTGGTCGGCCGGTTCGCGCACGTCGAAGTCGAGCGAGCGGGCCGCCGCGACGAGACGCGCGGCGCGCTCGGGCACCTCCTGCGGCGCGCGCATCTGGCCGCGCGACAGGTAGGTACGCGGATGATGCAGCAGCTGTTCGGGGTGGAAGTAGGTTTTCATGTGTCGTCCTCGGTCGTTCGATGCGTTATGTGGTGTGTGCGGTCTGCGCCGCGTCGGCCGTCGCCGCAACGCCGGCACGCGCGAGCACCGCATGGAGCAATACGTTCGTGCCGCACGTCACGTCGTCGGGCAGCGCGTCCTCGGCTTCGTTGTGCGACAGCCCGTCGACGCACGGGATGAACACCATCGCGGTCGGGCAATGGCGCGCGAGCAGGATCGCGTCGTGGCCCGCGCCGCTGACGATCCGCTCGTGCGCATAGCCGAACGCGGCGGCCGCCTGCTCGACAAGGCCGACGCAGCCGGCATCGAACGGCGTCGCGGGGCTGCGCCAGCATGCGTCGACCGCAACCCGCACGCCGCGCGCGCCGGCAATGCGCGCGAATGCGTCGCGCAGGTCGCGCTCCATCGCGTCGACTTCGCGGTCGTCGTGATGGCGCAGATCGACCGTGAACGTCACGTCGCCCGCGATCGTGTTGCGCGACGCGTTGCGGATGCCGACCTGGCCGATCGTCGCGAGCCCGCGCGGTGCGTACGCCGCGACGATGCGCTCGAGTTCGAGCGCCATCTGCGCGCTCGCGAAATACGCGTCCTTGCGGTACGGCATCGGCGTCGTGCCCGCATGCGCGGCCACGCCCGTCACCGTCACGTCGAGCCAGCGGATCGCCTGCCCGCCAGTGACGACGCCGATCGTCGTGCCGTTCGCCTCGAGCACGGGCCCCTGTTCGATGTGCGCCTCGAAGTAAGCGTCGACGGCGCCGCCCGTGCGCCGCGCGCCGCGATAGCCGCACGCGGCCAGCGCATCGCCGAGCGTCACGCCGTCGGCGTCCTGTTTCGCGAGCGCGTCCGCAAGCGGCAGCGCACCCGTAAACACCGCCGAGCCGAGCATCGCCGGCGCGAAACGCGCGCCTTCCTCGTTGGTCCACGACACGATCTCGATCGGCTTTTCCGTCGCGATGCCCGCGTCGTTCAGCGTGCACACGAGTTCGAGCGCGGCCAGCACGCCGTACACGCCGTCGAAACGGCCGCCTTCCGGCTGCGTGTCGAGATGGCTGCCGATCAGCACCGGCGCCGCGTGCGCGTGCGTGCCGTCGCGCCGCGCGAACAGGTTGCCGATCTCGTCGACGCTGACCGTCATGCCGGCATCCCGGCACCACTGTGCGAACTGGTCGCGGCCGCGTCGATCGTCGTCGGTGAGCGCGAGGCGGCGCACGCCGCCGCGCGGCGTCGCGCCGATCCGTGCGATGTCCGCCAGGCTTTGCCACAGGCGCGCGCCATCGATTGCCAACAGGTCCTTCATGCGTACTCCGGATGAATTGACGGGATGCGGCTCAGTGCGAGCCGACCGCTACGGCCGCCGTGCTGCGCGCTTCGCGGCGCGCATCGAGCGCGACGATGCAGCAGAACGAAATGCCGGCGAGACACGTGTAGAACACCGCGAGCGGCCACCACTGTCCCGCGAAGCGATGCGCGATCGTGACGATCGGCCGTCTGCGCGGCCTTGCGCCGCACGATGCGGCGCCCCCTCCTTTATCGGCGAGCGCCGATCATTAGTCAAATTTCAAGTTATTATTCGCCGTATAAATTCAACTAATACCTCGACCGACGTTCCGCCCGGAGACACGATGCGCGCCGACCTCGCCCCCTTCCTGAACGACCGCCTCGACTGGAACCTGCTGCGCACCTACCTCGTGATCATGCAGGAGCGCAGCGTGAGCCGCGCGGCGGCCCGCCTGCACGTGACGCAGCCGGCGGTGAGCCAGGCGCTGCGCCGTCTCGAGGACGCGCTCGAGCGCCGGCTGATCGAGCGCCGCGGCCCGCATTTCGCGCCGACGCCGGCGGGCGAAGCGGTCTACCGGATCGCGAGCGACATCTATGGCGGCATCTCGCGCCTCGAGACCGAGCTCGACGACCGCACGGCCGACCTCACGGGCTCGATCCGCCTGCTGACCGTGAGCCGCATCGAATCGCCCGTCTACGACGAATTCCTCGCCGAGTTCCATCGCGCTTATCCGCGCATCGACCTGCAGATCGAGGTGATGCGCTCGTCGGACATCCTGTCGTCGCTGCTGCAGAAGACCGCGACAGCCGGCCTCGGCCTGTGCCGCACGCCGCACGACAAGCTCGAGATGCGCTGCTTCCTGCGCCAGCGCTATGCAATCTATTGCGGCCGCCATCACCGGCTGTTCGGGCAGACGCAACTGCGGATGGACGACCTGCTCGTGGAGAACTTCGTGTCGTTTACGAGCGACCAGATCGGCGACAGCCTGTCGCCGCTGACCGTGTTCCGTGACCAGAAGGGATTTACCGGACGCATCGTTGCGTCGTCGCCGAGCCTCGAGGAAGTCCGGCGGCTGATTTTCGCCGGGTACGGGATCGGTTGCCTGCCCGAGCACATCGTGCGCGACGACATCGCGCAGCAGCGGCTGTGGCGCCTGCCGCCGGACGACGGGCTCGTCGACGTCGACGTGTTCCTGCTATGGCATCGCGACCGCAAGATGAATGCGGCCGAGCAGGCGTTTCTCGACGCGATGGAGCGCTGCATGCAGCGCTATTCGCTCGCGGAGCGGTTGGGGAAGTAGCCTGGTCGCGCGACGTGCGCGACCGTGATCTGCGACGCAACTCCGGACGCATGCGCCCGGAGTCGCAACGAGATCAGAAGCGATGCACGATGCCGAGCTGCACGCCGCGCGCATTCGCGCCCGGATAGGCCAGCGGCAAACCGGGGTTCGCCGCACCGGCAAGCGTATAGCCGGCCTGATTGCGGTTGCGCAGGTACGACAGCGCGCCGTAGAAGCTCGTGCGCTTCGACAGGTCGTACTCGTACATCAGCCCGAACTGGTCCGCGTTGTCGCCCTGCGACGTCTGGTCGTGCAGGTACGCGTAGCCGAGCGCGACGTAGTTCGCCGGATTGATCTGGTATTTGACCGACAGCCCGTAGACGCGGGAATCGATGCCGATATCGTCCCACTTCACTGCCGAGAACCCGCCGTAGACGGTCGCCTTGCCGATCGCGTACGACGCGCCCGCCATGATCGTGCGGTCCGTCGTGGTGGCCGTCGGGTTCTTCAGCCACTGGCCCGCGACGAATGCCGCGAACGGCCCGTGCTCGTAAGTCACGTCGAACTGCTGGCTCGACCCGGCCGAGCGCACGCCGCCCGCGTCGCCGAAGCCGAAATACACGCCCGCCTGGAATCCGGCGATCTCGGGGCTCTGGTACGAAACGGTGTTGCTCGTGCGGAACGCGAACACGGTCAGGTTGTCCATGCCCGACGCCTGCGTGACCCCGCCGAACGCATCCTGCCCGCCCTGGTCGTTGAACAGCGGCGAGTTCTGCCGGCCCGCACGCACCTTGCCCCACTGCCCCGCGATGCCGACCCATGCCTGGCGGTTGAACATGCGCCCGGCATCCGCGAACGACCCGTCGTTCGGGTTGAAGCCGTTTTCCAGCGCGAACTCGATCTTCTGTCCGCCGCCGATGTCCTCGCCCCCCTTCACGCCGAAGCGGCTGCCCCACTGGCCGCCCGAGCCGATCGCCGCCGTGTAGCCGTTGCCGGTGTTCACGTACTGCGCGAACTCGTCGATCACGCCGTACAGCGTGACGCTGTCCTGCGCGCGTGCGGCGCCCGAGCCGGCAAGCGCTGCGGCCGCGCATGCGCAATGGAGGCCCACGCGTGCGAACGTCAGTCGCGACGACGGCATGCGATTTGTCTTTAATTTAGTCATGCTATTCATTTCAATGGAAAGCACTGCCGCGGGACGACAGCAACGTGTCGTCCTGCGGTCAGATGGAAAGGGAAATCGGGCTGAGGCGTGGCGCCTTGCGACGCCCGGCAGCCGACGCGTGGCGCACCGTCGTCCGGTGCGGCCGGTCGGGGACTCGACGGCTCCGCGTGCGCCGCGGAGCCCGCGTCGTCAGTTCTTGAGTTCGCCGTGCTCGAACGGCAGGATCAGCCGTTCGGGAATGCTGCGGCGCGACGCGCGTGCGCCGATGTAATACAGGATGGCCGGGACGACGAGGCCGAGGATCCACGAGATGTCGGTACCGCCCAGCGCGTCGACCAGCGGCCCCGTGTACAGGTGCGTCGACATGAACGGCAGCTGCACGAGCACGCCGACCACGTAGATCCCGATCGCCATGCCGTTCCAGCGGCCGTAACGGCCGTCCGGGTCGGACAGCGCCGGCACGTCGTAGCGCGATTTCGTGAAGCAGTAGTAGTCGACGAGGTTGATCGCGCTCCACGGCGTGAAGAACGCGAGCAGGAACAGGATGAACGCGGTGAACTCCTTCAGGAACGAATGGCGGCCGGCGAGCGCCACCATCGTCGAGATGAAGATCATCCCGAAGATGTACACCAGACGGCTCTTCGACGACACCGCGCCCTTGCCGCGAAAGCCGCTGACGATCGTCGCCATCGACATGAAGCTGCCGTACGCGTTGAGCGCCGTGACGGTGACCTTGCCGAACGCGATGCTGAAGTACAGCAGCGCCGCAACCGCGCCCGTCGAGCCGAGCCCGACGATATAGGCAACCTCGTGATGCGCGAACTGGCTGCCTGCCAGCGCCGCGGCGAACACGCCGAACACCATTGCCGCCTGCGCGCCGATCACCGAGCCGAGACCGACCGCGAGGAACGTGCGGACCGACGACGTCGAGCGCGGCAGGTAACGCGAATAGTCGGCGACGTACGGGCCGAACGCGATCTGCCACGACGCGGACAGCGACATCGACAGCAGGAAGCTCGCGAGCGAGAAGTGCCGGTTCGCGAGCAGCGCGCCGATGTCGTGGTTCGCGAACAGCTGCGTGAACATGTAGACGAACGCGGCGATGCCGATCACGCTCGCGATGCGGCCCACCGCATGGATCGCGCGGTAGCCGAACACGGTCAGCACGACGATCACGGCGGCGAACAGCAGGATGCCCGTCGCATCGTCGACCTTCAGCAACTGCGCGACGGCCTGCCCGGCCAGCACCGAGCCGCTCGCGGAAAAGCCCACGTACATCAGGCACACGAGCACGATCGGGATCATCGCGCCGTACACGCCGAACTGCACGCGGCTCGAGATCATCTGCGGCAGGCCGAGCTGCGGCCCCTGCGCGCCGTGCAGCGCCATCACCGCGCCGCCGATCAGCTGCCCGAGCAGCAACGCGATCAGCGACCAGAACACGTCACCGCCGAGCACGACCGCCAATGCGCCGGTCACGATCGCCGTGATCTGCATGTTGGCGGACAGCCACAGCGTGAACTGGCTGAACAGCCCGCCGTGACGCTCCGAGTCGGGAATGAAATCGATCGAGCGAACCTCGATCAGGCTGCCGCCGGCTTTTCCGCTTGAATTCGTTGACACGAAGAAATCTCCAAATTGCTTAGGATCACAAAGGTATCCATCGATACGGGGCGCGTGCCGAGCCGCCTTTGATGGCTCGTCGGAGTGGAACGCCGTGGATCGCCGGCATGCGCCAGGCACGCACGGTCAGCACCCTGGCGCGCAATCAGCACAGCCCGTGCCGATATTGCCTGCGGATGATCTTGTATATACAACTTTGATGATATTGGTAGTTACCCGAGACCGAGCGAAGCTGGTATTTGTCTGAATAATTCGGCGTACAAAGATGGCGACTGTCCGATGTTTAGGGGTCCGCCGAATGAAAGCCGTCAGAAAGCCGGCGCCTACTCCGCCGGACACCGGCCCGTGCCACTATTTCGGATTCGGTTCGGCCACCAGTTCGTCGCCGGGCAGCAACTGCAGCATCAGGCGTGCGGCCTCGACGTTCGTCGTATGCAGCCATTCGTCGTAGTCGTCGGCCCGCAGGATCACGACGCCCCGCTTCTCGTCGCCGGGCCGGTGCATCCGCGCGAACACCGGATGGCCGTCGGCGTTGACCGTCAGCATCGACATGCCGATCAGCGCCCGGCCGTCGTCGCCTTCGTAGCGTCGCCAGATGCCGGCGACGCAGCAGGTATCCCAGTCCGCAAGGCCGATCCGGTGCCACACGTTGCGGCCCGTCTCGTAGCACGGCTCGCAGATCCAGCGCGCCGGAATCAGGCAGCGCTGCCCGTCGCGCCACGCCTTCGCGTACAGGCGCGACGTGCCGACCGTCTCGGCGCGCGCGTTCATCGTGTCGAGCTTCTTCTTTTTCCTGCCGTTTTCGTCGACCCGCTCAGGCTGCATGAATTTCGGCCAGAAGCCGAACACGGCCTTGACCACCGCAAGGCCGTCGCCCTGCGCGCACGCGATCGGCGCCGCGTAATCCGGATACACGTCCGGCTCCCACGGATCGCGGCGGAACAGGTCGCCGATGCCGATCTTCAGTTCGCTGATGCCCGGATCTTCGTCCGGCGCGCGATAGTTGGTACACACGGCGGCGGCCTGCGATGGATTGGAATCCTTTCATCGTAGGACACCATACGCCGCGCAGGTGAACCAACACCTCTTTCAAGGGATCAATTTTTCAGTGCAATGGCCGCATTCCGGGCTGTCGTGCGGGCGGGGAGCGGCAAGCCCTGTCGTTCTTCACGTCACGGTTGCGAAGGTTGCAGCTGCGGCGGCTTTCCGGCAAAGCACTACCGCCCTTCCGGCACGTCGTCGGCTTCGTCCGGGTCGGCCGGGAACCGGTGCTGTCCGAAACGCAGAATGAGCACGCCGACCGCCAGCAGCACGATGCCTAACGTCGTCATCAACATGTGTTCGGGGCTGTCCGTCACGCCGCGCAGGATCAGGTCCCGCGCGAGCGACGTCATCGCGATGTACAGCGGGAAGCGCACCGGCAGCCGGCCGAGGCGCAGGTAGCGGACCGTCATCGCGAGCACTTCCAGATACAGGAACATCAACAGCAGGTCCGTCAGCGACACCTGTCCCGCGACGACGACCTTCCACGCCTCCTGCCCCATCGCGAACGTCGTCGCGAGACCGATCACGACGAGCCCGCCAAGCTCGGCTGCGTGGAGAAAGCCGTCGAAGCGCCGGCGGAGGCGATCTGCCGCCGCGAGCAGCGGGCGGGACGTGTTCAGTGTGTTCAAGATGACTCGTTGCGTGAAAGTTGAAACGGCCGGCGCGCCGCGCGCGTTCGTCCGTTACGATCGTCGGACCGCACACCGATCGTGCCGGGTTCTGCGCGATCGTCCATCCGTCGCGCATCATTTCGTTATCCCGATGATTGTCGGACGCATCGCGCCCGGTTTCGTCGATCGCCTGCACGACGCGACGGCAGCCGAGATAACGCCCGAGCGTGTCGAACTGCGCACTGACCTGCGCGACGCCAGCGAGCAGCCTCATCGCGATGGCGCTCGCCGGATGGCGGGCGGTCTTAATCTACTGCACACGACGCGGCGGCATCAAGAGCACAGCTGCTGCCGGCGGGCGGGCCGGGCCGTTGACCGACCGCAGATTCGGATAACAGATCTGCACGATCTGTTCCAAAGACGCACCGAAGCTGCTAGATTGCTTCCGCAACCATGCAATTCGGCAAGCGCCGTGCTGTGCTGCTGCGGCATCGCGACGCACTTGCAGCGGCAGCCGGCGCGCGACGGATCGCACGCGCCGCGCGACGGCCGCGCCTGTCACAAAAGAGCACAGCGACACCTGACACACTCGTCCGATCCGCTTTCGTGGTGCATCGTTTCGACGCCCCGCGTATCGTATCGGCGTAACCAACCGGCATGCCCCGATGCAGACAAACCCACCCGCCCCGCAGAACGTTCACAGCCCCCCTACCCGCAACGCGATCTTCCTCGTTGCGACCATCAACCCGGGCGCCGGCCACGCCGACACGATCCGCGCCTGGTGCGGCGACATTGCCGCGCTCGTCCGCTCGGTCGGCAAGCGCGTGCCGGCCGGCAACCTGACGTGCGTATGCGGCTTCGGCGCCGACGCGTGGGACACGCTGTTCGGCACGCCGCGGCCCGCGGCGCTGCACCCGTTCCGCGAATTCGGCACGGGCCAGCGCGTCGCCGTCGCGACACCCGGCGACATCCTGCTGCACATCCGCGCCGATGCAACCGATCTGTGCTTCGAACTCGCGACGCTGCTCGTCGGCCGCCTCGGCGACGCGGCGAAGATCGTCGACGAAGTGCACGGCTTCCGCTATTTCGACCAGCGCGCGATGATCGGCTTCGTCGACGGCACGGAGAATCCGGCCGGGCGCGAAGCCGTCGATTTCACGGTGATCGGCGACGAGGATGCCGAATTCGCGGGCGGCAGCTACGTGATCGTGCAGAAGTATCTGCACGACATGGCCGGCTGGAACGCGCTGCCGGTCGAGACGCAGGAGCGCATCATCGGCCGCACCAAGCTGTCGGACATCGAGCTCGACGCGGCGGTCAAGCCGTCGTCGTCGCACAGCTCGCTGACGACGCTCGTCGAAAACGGCGAGGAAGTGAAGATCCTGCGCGACAACATGCCGTTCGGCCGCCCTGGCGCCGGCGAGTTCGGCACCTACTTCATCGGCTACGCGCGTTCGCCCGCGCCGATCGAGCAGATGCTCGAGAACATGTTCGTCGGCCGGCCGCCGGGCAATTACGACCGGCTGCTCGATTACAGCCGCTCGGTGACGGGTTCGCTGTTCTTCGTGCCATCGGCCGACCTGCTCGACGCGCTCGCGACACGCGCTGCGCCAGCCGCCGACGCCGAGCCGGAGGCCGCGCCCCAATCGAACGAGCCGCCCGCCGACGGCTCGCTGAAAATCGGCTCGCTCAAAGGAAACCATCGATATGAATAACCTGCATCGCGAACTCGCCCCGATCTCCGCCGCCGCGTGGTCGCAAATCGAGGAGGAAGTGGCCCGCACGTTCAAGCGCTCGGTGGCGGGCAGGCGCGTCGTCGACGTGATCGGGCCCGACGGCGTCGAACTGTCGGGCGTCGGCACCGGCCACCTGCGCGACATCGCCGCGCCGCGCGAGCACGTCGGCGCGAAGCTGCGCGAGGTCAAGGCGCTCGTCGAGTTCACCGTGCCGTTCGAACTGAAGCGCGATGCGATCGACGCGGTCGAGCGCGGCGCGCGCGACGCCGACTGGCAGCCCGCGAAGGACGCTGCGCAGCGGCTCGCGTTCGTCGAGGACAGCGCGATCTTCGACGGCTATGCGGCCGCCGGTATCGCCGGCATCCGCGAAGCGACGTCGAACCGCCAGATCGTGCTGCCCGCCGACGTCCGCGACTATCCGGGCGCGATCGGCGAAGCGCTCGAAGCGTTGCGGCTCGCGGGTGTCGACGGCCCCTATGCCGTGCTGCTCGGCGCGGATGCCTATACGGCGCTCGGCGAAGCGCGCGAACAGGGTTATCCGGTGATCGACCACCTGAAGCGGATCGTCAACGGCGAGATCGTCTGGGCGCCCGCGCTCAGCGGCGGCTGCGTGCTGTCGACGCGCGGCGGCGACTTCGCATTGCACCTTGGCGAAGACGTGTCGATCGGCTATCACAGTCATACCGGCAGCGACGTTCGACTGTACCTGCGCGAGACGCTCACGTTCCTGATGCTGACGAGCGAGGCCTCGGTCGCGGTGGCCGCGCAGCCGACCGCAGCCTGACAACCGGCCGTCCGGCGCACCGCGCCGGACCCATCCGGCGCCGATCGGCGAACCGGGCGCCGACCAGACGGCGCTCGTCGAAGGGTGCGCTCGTCGAAGGGTGCGCTTGGCGGAGCGTCGCCGTATCCTTCATTTCAATTCGATGTAACGCTTGCTTCGCGGGTTCGAGCCGGTTGAATCTCCATCCTGCAACCTGACAGTTGGCCGGCGACCGCGTGCATGAAGGCGTCGCTGGCCTCCCCTCCCTCCCCCCGCCCCTCTCTTCCCCCGTGCAGAGCCCGCGTCGCACCTGCGCGCGTGCCCGCCTGAATCCGTTCGCGTGACGACGCCACACGCGTCGTTTCCGCATTCGTGACAAACGCATGTCCGTCTGTACTCCTCGCGTTCGCGCGACACGTGCGCGCAAGGGTGCAATTCGCCCGCCACGACGGATCGAACTGTGTCTTGGACAGCGTCTGTCGATCCGCTATTTTTTGACACAGTCAACGTGATGCGATGGGTTCGTCGAAACACGTGCGTTCCCGTCCCCGGCTGTGTCCGCACCGCATCGGCCATCGACCCAGCGACCTCTTTACCGACAGGAGCCACCCCATGCCCGCACTTTGCGATATCTGCCATGCCCGCCCTGCCGTGGCGCGCGCCACGGTGACGCAGAACGGCGAGCGCAAGTCGATTTCGATCTGCGACTACCACTACCGTCAGCTGATGCGGCATCAGAGCATGCTCAATCCGTTCGACACGCTGCTCGGCGGAGGAAGCGACCTGTCGCACTTCTTCGGCGGCTTCGGCGAAGGCGCGCATGACGACAGCCATCTCGCCGCCGAACTGCCGCGCGAATCGGTCGACCCGACCGACGCGTTCAGCGAACAGACGCTCGAACTGCTGCAGCGCGCCGCGGAAAAAGCGCACGAGCTGCGCCGCACCGAACTGGATACCGAGCACCTGCTGTACGTGCTCGCCGATACCGACGTCTGCGCCGCGCTGCTGAAGGAGCTGAAACTCTCGCCGGACGACATCCGGCGCTACATCGACGAACACGCGCACACCGGCACCGCGGACCCCGACGCACCCGTCGACCGGATGACGATCTCGCCGCGCGTGAAGAAGGCGATCCAGTTCGCGTTCCAGGCGTCGCGCGATCTCGGCCACTCGTATATCGGGCCGGAGCATCTGCTGATCGGCCTCGCGGCCGTGCCCGACAGCATCGCGGGCACGCTGCTGAAGAAATACGGCGTGAGCCCCGAAGCGCTGCGCCAGAAGGTCGTGAAGGTCGTCGGCAAAGGCGCGGAAGACGGCCGCGTCGACACGCCGACCGGCACGCCCAATCTCGACAAGTTCGGCCGCGACCTCACCGCGCTCGCGCGCCAGGGCAAGCTCGATCCCGTGCTCGGCCGCGCGCAGGAAATCGAGAGCACGATCGAAGTGCTCGCGCGGCGCAAGAAGAACAATCCGGTGCTGATCGGCGAGCCGGGCGTCGGCAAGACGGCGATCGTCGAAGGCCTCGCGCAGCGGATCGTCAACGGCGACGTGCCCGAAGTGCTGCGCAACAAGCGGCTCGTCGAGGTGAACATCAACTCGATGGTCGCCGGCGCGAAGTACCGCGGCGAGTTCGAGGAACGCGCGAAGCAGCTGATCGACGAAGTCACCGCGAAGCAGGACGAGCTGATCCTGTTCATCGACGAACTGCACACGATCGTCGGCGCCGGACAAGGCGGCGGCGAAGGCGGCCTCGACATCGCGAACGTGCTGAAGCCGGCGCTCGCGCGCGGCGAGCTGAGCCTGATCGGCGCGACGACGCTCAACGAATACCAGAAGTACATCGAGAAGGACGCGGCACTCGAGCGGCGCTTCCAGCCCGTGTTCGTGCCCGAGCCGACCGTCGAACAGACCATCGTGATCCTGCGCGGGCTGCGCGACAAGCTCGAGGCGCATCACCAGGTGAGCTTTACCGACGAGGCGTTCGTCGCGGCCGCCGAATTCGCGGACCGCTACATTACGTCGCGCTTCCTGCCCGACAAGGCGATCGACCTGATCGACCAGGCGGCGGCACGCGTGCGGATCAGCGCGACGTCGCGGCCGGCGGAGATCCAGGAGCTCGAGGCGGAACTCGCGCAGTTGAAGCGCGAGCAGGACTACGCATCGTCGCGCAAGCGCTTCGACGAGGCGAAGAACTTCGAGGAGCGCATCGCCGACAAGCAGAAGCAGCTCGACGACCGGATGGAGGCGTGGCAGCGCAAGACCGGCTCCGAAACGCTGGAGGTGACGGTCGCGTCGGTCGCCGATGTGGTGTCGCGCCTGACCGGCATTCCGGTCAACGAACTCACGCAGGAAGAGCGCCAGAAGCTGCTGCAGATGGAAGCGCGGCTGCGCGAGCGCGTCGTCGGCCAGCAGGATGCGGTGGTCGCGGTCAGCGACGCGGTGCGGCTGTCGCGCGCGGGCCTCGGCCAGACGCACCGGCCGATCGCAACGTTCCTGTTCCTCGGGCCGACCGGCGTCGGCAAGACCGAGCTTGCGAAGGCGCTCGCGGAAACCGTGTTCGGCGACGAGCAGGCGATCATCCGCATCGACATGTCCGAATACATGGAGCGGCATGCGGTGGCGCGGCTGATCGGCGCGCCGCCCGGCTACGTCGGCTACGACGAAGGCGGCCAGCTCACCGAGCGCGTGCGGCGGCGCCCGTACAGCGTGATCCTGCTCGACGAGATCGAGAAGGCGCACCCGGATGTCTACAACGTGCTGCTGCAGGTGTTCGACGACGGCCGGCTGACCGACGGCAAGGGCCGCGTGGTCGACTTCAGCAACACGATCCTGATCGCGACCAGCAACCTCGGCGCCGCGATCATCATGGACAACCTGACGCAGCCCGAGGCCGCGCGCAAGACCGACAAGGCGATCAAGGACGAGTTGATGCAGGTGCTCAAGGGACATTTCCGTCCCGAGTTCCTGAACCGGATCGACGAGATCATCGTGTTCCATGCGCTGTCGAAGGACGACATCCGCGCGATCGTGCAGATCCAGCTCGACCGCGTGATCCGCACCGCGGCCGCGCAGGACATCACGCTGACGATCGGCGCGCCGCTCGTCGACCATCTTGCCGATGTAGGCCATCAGCCCGAATTCGGTGCGCGCGAACTGAAGCGCCAGATCCGTCAGATCATCGAGACGCGCCTCGCGAAGGAGATCCTCGGCGACAAACTCAAGTCGGGTGATCGCGTCGAAATCGACTACGACGACGCCGGCGACGAAGTGAAGTTCAACAAGCTGCCGCCGGCCGCGGACGTGTCGAAGGACGGCAAGGCCGCAGCAGACGGGAACGCATCGGGCGACGGCGAGGCGGCGGCCGAACCGGCCGGCGACATTCCGTCCGACGTGACGGAAGCCGCCGCCAGACCGGCTGCCCGAAAGACATCGCGCGCGAAGTCGTCCGGCGACAAGAAGGAAGCCCGATAAGGAAACCCGGTGGCCCGCTGCCCGGGCCCCGAACGGACGCGTGCACCGCCACGCGCCACCGGCGCCGCCCCGCTCCCTCGGGAACGCGCCGCACGTAGCCGCGACGCGGCATAACCCGAGCCCGGTTCCGGCGTGTCCGGCACGGCTCACGGAGCATTCACATGACAAATCGACGCGAAGTGCCAGGTATCAGGAAGTACGAGGGGCCCGCCGGCGGTTGGGGCGCGCTTCGCGCCACGGCCGACGCAGTGCGCACGCAGATGGACGCCATCGAGGCGCCGATCATCCTGATGCGGACCAACCAGCCCGACGGCTTCGACTGTCCCGGCTGCGCGTGGCCCGACAAGGAGCACCGGTCCACATTCCAGTTCTGCGAGAACGGCGCGAAGGCCGTCACGTGGGAAGCGACCACCAAGCGCGTGACGCCCGAATTCTTCGCGGCCAATACGGTGTCGTCGCTGCTGCGCATGTCGGACTACGAACTGGAGAACATGGGCCGGCTCACGCATCCGCTCGTCTACGATCGCGCGACCGACACGTTCCGCCCGGTCGAATGGGACGCCGCGTTCGCGCGCATCGGCGAGGTGCTGCGCGGGCTGTCGCCCGAGCAGGTCGAGTTCTATACGTCCGGCCGTGCATCGAACGAGGCTGCGTACCTGTACCAGCTGTTCGCACGCGAATACGGGACGAACAATTTCCCCGACTGCTCGAACATGTGCCATGAGCCGACGAGCGTCGGCCTGCCGCAATCGATCGGCATCGGCAAGGGGACCGTGTCGCTGGAGGACTTCGACCACTGCGAGCTGATCATCTCGATCGGCCACAACCCCGGCACGAACCACCCGCGGATGATGGGCACGCTGCACGAATGCTCGCGGCGCCACGTGCCGATCATCGTGTTCAATCCGCTGCGCGAGCGGGCGCTCGAACGCTTCGCGGATCCGCAGGACATGATCGAGATGGCGTCGTTCGGCTCGACGCGGATCGCGTCGACGTACTACCAGGTCGATGCGGGCGGCGACGCGGCGGCGCTCAAGGGCATCATGAAGGCGCTGCTCGCGCTCGAGGCCGAACAGGGCAACGTGCTCGACCATGCGTTCATCGCCGCGCACACGAACGGCTTCGACGCGTTCGCGGCCGATCTCGAAGCAACGTCGTGGGACGACATCGAACGTGCGAGCGGCCTCAGCCAGGCGCAGCTCGAGGAGGTCGCGCTCGCGTATGCGAAGTCGAACGCGACGATCGTCACGTACGGGATGGGCGTCACGCAGCACAACAAGGGCACCGCAAACGTGCGCCTGATTGCCGACCTGCTGCTGCTGCGCGGCAACTTCGGCAAGCCCGGCGCCGGCATCTGCCCGCTGCGCGGCCACTCGAACGTGCAGGGCAACCGCACGGTCGGCATCACCGAGAAGCCGGCGGCCGACTTCCTGAAGAAGCTCGAGGATGTGTTCGGCTTCACGCCGCCGGCGCATCACGGCCACGACGCGGTCCAGGCGATGCAGGCGATGGTCGACGGCACGGCGAAGGCGCTGATCTGCCTCGGCGGCAACTTCGCGGTCGCGCTGCCCGATCCCGAGCAGTCGTTCCCGGCGATGGGCAAGCTCGACCTGAGCGTCCATCTCGGCACGAAGCTGAACCGCTCGCACCTGCTGGTCGCGAAGGAAACCTACATCCTGCCCGTGCTCGGCCGCACCGAGCTCGACGTGCAGGCGAACGGCCCGCAGTCGGTGACGGTCGAGGATTCGATGTCGATGGTCCACGCATCGGCCGGCAAGCTGAAGCCCGCATCCGAGCACCTGCGTTCGGAGCCCGCGATCGTCGCGGGCATCGCGCACGCAACGCTGCCCGCCAGCAAGGTGCAGTGGCTCGACCTCGTCGCTGACTACGACCGGATCCGCGACCTGATCGACCGGACGATTCCCGGCTTCGAGGCGTTCAACACACGGATCCGCACGCCAGGCGGGTTCCGGCTGCCGCTGCCGCCGACCGAGCGCGTGTGGCCGACGGCCACCGGCAAGGCAATGTTCTCGGTCTACACGGGCGTGAAGGAAGACGCCGACGTGCTCGGCGCGGACGAGGTGCTGCGCCTCATCACGCTGCGCAGCCACGATCAGTACAACACGACGATCTACGGGCTCGACGATCGCTACCGCGGCGTGTTCGGCCGACGCGACGTGCTGTTCATGAACCCGGCGGACCTCGAGAAGTTCGGACTCGAGCACGGCGACCTCGTCGACATCGAGACGGTTTCGCCGTCGGGCCGGCTGCTGCGCCTCGAGAAGATCACTGCGATCGAGTACGACATCGCGCCGGGGTCGGTCGGCGCGTACTATCCGGAAGCGAACGTGCTGGTGCCGCTCGACTACATCGACAAGGAAAGCGGCACGCCGTCGTACAAGTCGGTGCCGGTGAAGGTGACGCGCTCGGCCACCGTGTGACGGAAAGGCAGGCTCGCCGCTTCGGGCTTCGGGCTTCGGGCTTCGGGCTTCGGGCTTCGGGCTTCGGGCTTCGGGCTTCGGGCTTCGGTGCGGCGAGCGGCGAGCGGCTGGAATGAAAATGCAAATGGCGCGTCATCGGACGCGCCATTTTTTTCTGACCTTTCGAAGTACAGTGCCGCACTGCTGCGCACTTGCATTCGCCCTCTTCAACGACGACGTCGCGCGCGAATCCCCTTCCCGTCGCGCGGCCATCCGCACGCCGCCGGCAGTCAGGTCAGCTGGTACGTCTCGGAAGGCGCGACTTCCTTCGGGATCTCGTTGCCGCACAGTTCGAGCACCGAGCGCTCGATTGTCCGGGTGATCGCGTCGAGCGCCAGCGCATTGGGCGCCACGCCGAACGGTTCGGCGACTTCGTTCGCGATCGCTTCGAGCGCGATCAGCGTGTATGAGATGAACACGCAGATCAGCGGCGTGAAGAATTCCGTCGAGTCGACGAGACCGAACGGCAGCAGCACGCAGTACGCGTAGACGGTGCGATGCAGCAGCACGCTGTACGCGAACGGGATCGGCGTCGACGCGATCCGCTCGCACCCGCCGACTGCATTGCCGAGCTGATCGAGCTGCGCGTCGAACATCCACGTCGTGACGTCGGCGCCCGCTGCGCCGCCCCGCATCCGCACCAGGTTGCCGCGGATCTCGTCGAGCAGCGCAACAGGCTTGTAGCACTTGCCGCTCAATGCACCGGTGCGCGCGAGCCCGAGGATGCGCGTCAAATCCTCGGCGGGATCGGTGTGGCGCAACTGGTGCTTCAGCGCGTAGACGAACGCGATCAGCAGGTCGGTGGTCTGGTTGCGTTCGGCGGCGTCGACGTGTTCGGGAAGGTAGTGCCGCATCTGCGACGTCAGCGCGCGCGACGCGATCAGCAGGTTGCCCCACAGGTGCCGCGCCTCCTTGAAGCGCTCGAAGCTCGCGTTGTTGCGAAACGCGAGGAAGATCGCCAGCGCGAGCCCGAACAGCGTGAACGGTGCGGTATTGAGCGGGATCTTCTCGCCGAAGATGCGGCCGTTCGTGAAGACCGCCAGCGTGCTGACGGTCGCCATGAAAACGAGCTGCGGAATGATCGATTGCAGGACCGAACCGTTCCACACGAACAGCATCTGCAACCAGTTCTGTCGCGGTCTGACGATCATGATGCGTGTCGAATGACAGGCGCGCCGCGCGGGGCGTGCGTGTCAGTGGTAGCCGACGTCTCCTTCCCGCACCTTGCCGCGGAACACGCGATACTGCAGCGCGTTGTAGACGAGGATGATCGGCAGCACGATCACGGTGCCGACCAGCGCGAACAGCTGGCTCGAATGGCTCGACGACGCATCCCAGATCGTCAGCGACGGCGGCACGATGTTCGGCCAGATGCTGATGATGAGGCCCGTATAGCCGAGAAAGCAGATCGCGAGCGTCAGCAGGAACGGCGTCGCCTCGTGCTGGCGCCGCACCGTCCGGAAGATTCCCCACACGCACGCGAGCACGAGCACCGGCACGGGCAGGAACCACACGAGGTTGCCGCTGCCGAACCAGCGATGCGCGACGGCCGGCAGCCCGATCACGGTCCACAGGCTGACGACGCCCATCATCGCGAGCAGCACGCCCGTCAGCGGCTTCATCAGCAGCCGCATCTTGCGCTGCAGCTCGCCGTCGACCTTCAGGATCAGCCAGCCGCAGCCGAGCGTCGCGTAGGTGACGAGCACGCCGATCCCGCAGAGCAGGCTGAATGGCGACAGCCAGTCGAACGGGCCGCCGACGAACTGGCCGTTGGCGATCCGGATGCCCTGCAGCAGCGAGCCGAGCACGATCCCCTGGCAGAACGCGGCGAGCGCTGACCCGCCGATGAACGCGAGATCCCACAGATGCTGCGTGCGGGTCGCCTTCGCGCGCAGTTCGAAGGCGGCGCCGCGAAAGATCAGCCCGACGACCATCAGGATCAGCGGCAGGTAGTTCGCCGGCAGCAGCGTCGAGTAGACGACCGGAAACGCGCCGTACAGCCCCGCGCCGCCGAGCACGAGGAACGTCTCGTTGCCGTCCCACACCGGCGCGACCGTGTCGAGCATCACCTGCCGCTCGGCCTTTGCGTCGAAAAACGGAAACAGCAGCCCGATGCCGAGATCGAAGCCGTCCAGCATCACGTAGATGTACACGCCGAGCGCGATGATCGCGGCCCATACCACCGGAAGATCGATTTGCATGACTTACTCCGCTTCGGTGACGTTCAGCGGCGTGGACAGCGCGCTCTTGCGCAGCCCCGGATGCCGGTGCAGTTCGATGTACCCGGCGTTCGCCGCCGGCCCGTGCATCATCAGTTTCAGCATGTAGTAAAGGCCCGTTCCGAAGACGAGGAAATACACGACGACAAAGATCAGCAGCGATACGCCTGCCTGCTGCGCGCTGATCGGTGCGACCGAATCCGCGGTGCGCAGCACGCCGTACACGGTCCACGGCTGCCGGCCGACCTCGGTCGTGATCCAGCCGGCGAGCAGCGCGACGATCCCCGACGGTCCCATGCCCAGCACGAACCATTGGAACCAGCGCGTTTCATAGAGGCGGCCGCCCTTTCTCAGCAGCAGGCCGACGAGCGCGGTGAGCAGCATCAGCATGCCGAGGCCCGCCATGATCCGGAACGTCCAGAACACGATCGGCGAATACGGACGGTCCTGCGGCGGGAATTCCTTCAGCCCGCGGATCTCGCCGTTCCAGCTGTGCGTGAGGATCAGGCTGCCGAGGTGCGGCACCTGCACTGCGTAGTGCGTGGCTTCCGCCTGCATGTCGGGCAGGCCGACGAGGTTGAGCGACGTGCCGCCCTTCTCCGTTTCCCACAGCCCTTCGATCGCCGCGATCTTCGCGGGCTGGTATTCGCGCGTGTTGAGCCCGTGCGCATCGCCGACGACGATCTGCACCGGCGCGAGCAGCAGCAGCATCCACAGCGCCATCGAGAACGTGCGCTTGACCGGTTCGTCGCGGCGGCCCTTCAGCAGATGCCACGCGCCGCACGCGGCGACGATGAAGCCCGCGACGATGAACGCCGCGATCGTCATGTGCACGAGCCGGTACGGAAACGACGGATTGAAGATCACCTTGAACCAGTCGACCGGGACGACGATGCCGTCCTTGATCGCGTAGCCCTGCGGCGTCTGCATGAAGCTGTTCGACGCGAGGATCCAGAACGTCGAGATCAGCGTGCCGACCGCGACCATCAGCGTCGCGAAGAAGTGCGCGCGCGGGCTCACGCGATTCCAGCCGAACAGCATCACGCCGAGGAAGCCGGCCTCGAGGAAGAACGCCGTCAATACTTCATACGTCAGCAGCGGCCCGGTGATGTTGCCGGCGATGCGGGAAAACCCGCTCCAGTTGGTGCCGAATTCGTACGCCATCACGACGCCGGAGACGACGCCCATCCCGAAGCCGATCGCGAAGATCTTCGACCAGAACTGGAACATCGACTTGTAGGCCGCGTCGCCGGTCGCCAGCCAGCGCCACTCCAGCACCGCGAGGAAGCTCGCCATGCCGATGCTGATCGCGGGAAACACGATATGAAAGGACACCGTGAACGCGAACTGCAATCGCGCGAGGTGGATGGCATCGAAGAGTTCCATGACCGTTATGTGCCCGTGATGATGAAGACAGGGGGTTCGACGCGAGCCGTCCCGTGACGGCCCGGCAGCCTTCCGTGCGGCCTCGGCGATTGCGTGTGAATGACGCTGAATTGCACGTGAAGCGCGCCCGGCATCGAAGCGTGATCGACGATATCGCGATTCGAATGTCGTTCGCAATCAATCGCTTGCACGCGCGAACTGTGCTCGTGGCGTCGCCGTCGATGTGTACATCTAAACCACGCGGTCAGCCAACGCGGTCGCCAGCTGTACTGCTTTTCCGGTTGTGACGCTGTGTACGCACAGCGCATCCGATCGCCCGTACGCTGTCGACAGGTTAGGGTTCGCGGCGCAGGCGCACATGTGCGCGATGCGTTCCGCCCACCCGTCATCCGTCATCCGTCATCTGCCGGCTTCGCACGCATCCGCTGTCGGGATGCGCCGCCGGCGCCATTGCGAGGACACTCATGCAGCCAGGCCCCCACCTGAACGAGCCGACCGGCAGCGTCGCGCGCGACGTCATGCGCCATCGTGCGGGCGAGTTCGAGCGGGTCGTCGACCGCGTCGTCGACGAATGCCCGGTCGCGCTCGTGTTCAACGGCATTTCGCACGCAGTGATGATGGCGACGCCGATCGACCTCGACGTGTTCGGCCTCGGCTTCGCACTCAGCGAAGGCATCGTCGAACGCGCATCGGATGTCTACGACATCGAAAGCGAATACACGGCGGAAGGCGCGGTGGTGCACCTCACCGTGTCGCAGCGTGCGTTCATGGCGTTGAAGATGCGACGGCGCGCGCTCGCCGGCCGCACCGGGTGCGGCGTGTGCGGAATCGAAAGCATCGCGCAGCTCGACCTGCATCCCGCGCGCATCCGTCACGCCGGCGCGGCGGCCGGAATCGGCGCCGATGCGGTCGCGCGCGCAGCGCATGCACTGCCCGCACATCAGGCGCTGATGCGCGACACGGGCGGCATACACGCGGCCGCATGGTGCAGCCGCGACGGCGCGGTCGTCGAGGCCTTCGAGGACGTCGGCCGGCACAACGCGCTCGACAAGCTGATCGGCCGGCTCGCGCGCGGCGCAACCGATCCGCGCACGGGCTTCGTGTTCCTGTCGAGCCGCGCGAGCTACGAGCTGGTCCGCAAGGCCGCGCGCATCGACATCCCGATGATCGCGACGATCTCCGCGCCGACGGCGCTCGCGATCGACGTCGCGCGCGAAGCCGGCATCCGCCTGCTCGGCTTTTGCCGCGGAAACGGTTTCGTCGACTATGTCGACGGCATCGACACACCAGCAACCGTGGACGCATGACCCGCCATGACTCGACCGATCGACTTCGACACTGCCCAGCAGCACTTCGCGCACGCGTTCGCGCGCTCGCCTGCCCCGACGGCCATCCCGACCGCCGACGCGGCGGGCCGCATCCTCGCCACGCCATTGACCGCCGTGCTCGACCAGCCGTGCGCCGACCAGAGTGCGATGGATGGCTACGCGGTACGCTTCGCCGACCTCGCAAGCGGCGAGCCGTTGCGCGTTGCGCAGCGCTGCTACGCGGGCGACCTCCCGCGGCCGCTCGATCCGCGCACCGCGGCGCGCATCTTCACCGGCAGCCTGATCCCGCCCGGCGCGGATACGGTGGTCATGCAGGAAGACGCGCAGGAGCAGGATGAGCACGTGACGTTCGGCGAACGCACGCGCGCCGGCACGCATATCCGCCGGCGCGGCGAGGAACTGCGCGCGGGCGACCTGCTGATTCCGGCGGGCGTCCGGCTGCATGCCGCGCACGTCGGCATCGCGGCCGCACAAGGGATCGAGCGGCTCCACGTGCATCCGGCACTCCGTGTCGGCATCCTGACGACCGGCGACGAACTCGTCACGTGCGGTGCACCGCGGATGCCGCAGCAGATCTACAACAGCAACGCGCCGATGCTTGCCGCGCTCGTCGCCGGAACCGGCGCCGTCGTCACGCGGAGCACGCATGCGCGCGACACTCGCGACGCGATCGATCGCGCGCTGCGAGACCTGCTCGCGCATTGCGATGTGCTCGTTTGCGTCGGCGGCGCGTCCGTCGGCGACAGGGATCTCGTGCGTCCCGCGCTCACCGGACTCGGCGCGTCGTTCGTGCTGTCCGGCGTGCGGATGAAGCCCGGCAAGCCGGTGGCGCTCGCGCGGCTCGACGGCAAGCCGGTCGTGCTGCTGCCCGGCAACCCGGGCGCCGCGCTGACGACATTCGCGCTGTTCGTGACGCCGCTGATCCGCGGCCTGCAGGGGCAAGCGCGCGACGAACGCGTGCCGGTCACGCCAGCGCTGCCGCTCGACGCCGACATCGAGGCCGACACGGCGCGCGACCGGTTCCTGCGGGTTCGCTGCCGAGTCGCGCCGAACGGGCAGCCCGTGCTCGATACGCTGCGGCGGCAAGGCGCCGGGATGCTGCAGTCGCTCGCGGACGCAAGCGGCCTCGTGCGGCTGCCGGCCGGCCGCGCGATCGCGCGCGGCGATGCGCTGCCCTACTACGATTTCGCGCGATGGCTCGCATGACGACGACGGCGCGCGGGTGCGTGTTGCGATGCGGCACAGCACTGGCCGGCACCTCACCTGGTTCGCAAGGTTCGCGGGCCGCGCGCCCGCGGCGAACTGTATTCCTGCAAATCGGCCGGGATTGTGTCTCTGTTTCGTCGACCCGGCGAACTATTCTCCGGCAAGGAGCCTGTCACGGCTCGCGCGCGTCCCGTCGATACGACATGCGCGCGGTCGACCGCTCCGCTCTTCTCAACCCGCGCAGGCCAACGGACAGATCGTGAACGTCATCGATTCCGTCATGCCGACCGAATCCGCGTCGAGACGCGGCGCGTCGGCGGGCGACTTCCCCCGCATCGTCGACACGCTCGAGCGTCCGCTGCGCGACCTGCGGCTGTCCGTCATCGATCGCTGCAACTTCCGCTGCACGTACTGCATGCCGCGCGACAGCTTCGACGGCGATCACGCGTTCATGCCGACGTCGGACCGGCTGTCGTTCGCGCAACTGACCCGCATCGCGCGCGCCTTCGTCGCGCTCGGCGTCGAGAAGATCCGCATCACCGGCGGCGAACCGCTGCTGCGGCGCGGGCTCGAAACGCTGATCGAATCGCTCGCGTCGCTGACGACGGCCAGCGGCAAGCCGGTCGACATCGCGCTGACGACCAACGGGTCGCTGCTCGCCGCGAAGGCGCGCTCGCTGCGCGATGCCGGGCTCGCGCGCGTGACGGTGAGCCTCGACGCGATCGACGATGCGCTGTTCCGCCGGATCTGCGACGTCGACCTTCCCGTGTCGCGCATCCTGGCCGGCATAGACGCCGCGCAGGCGGCCGGGCTCGCGCCCGTCAAGGTCAATGCGGTGATCGAGCGCGGCGTCAACGACAACCAGCTGCTGCCGCTCGTGCGTGCGTTCCGGCACACGGGCGTGGCCGTGCGCTTCATCGAGTACATGGACGTCGGCGGTGCGCACTCCTGGTCGACCGACAAGGTCGTCACGGCCGCGCAGATGCGCGACACGATCGACGCCGTGTATCCGCTGCTGCCGACGGGCGACGGTGACACGAGCGACGGCACGGGCGACGACGAAGCGCATGCCGGCACCGCCATCGGCTATCGCCACGCGGATGGCGCGGGCGATGTCGGCTTCATCGCCAGCGTGTCGCGCGCGTTTTGCGGCACCTGCACGCGTGCGCGCGTATCGGCCGACGGCCAGCTCTATACATGCCTGTTCGCGACGCACGGCACCGATCTGCGGCCGTGGCTCGCCGACACCCTGCCGCTCGAACCGCTGACTGCCGCGATCCGCGATCGCTGGCTGCGCCGCGACGACCGCTACTCGGCGTTGCGCGCGGCACGCGCCGCGCGGCGGCCGGGGAACGCGTACCCGACCGTGCGCATGTCGCTCGTCGGCGGCTGACACGCAGCCGAACGATGCGAGACGCGCCGCCCTCTGGAGAACCACCATGACGTCACCCATCGATTCGCCCGCCGCGCCTGACGACCCGGCCCATTCCGACCATCGCCGCGACGACGATACCGCCGTGCTGCCTGTCCGCACACCGCCGGCGATTGCCGCCGGCTTCGAGGTGCGCGTCCAGTACGCGCCGATCGACGTCGATGCGGAAATCATGCCGATCGCACGCAACCCGCGGGTCGGCGCGCTCGTGAATTTCCTCGGCGTCGTGCGCCAGACCGGCGATTTCGACGACGTCGTCGCGCTCGAGATCGAGCACTACCCGGGCATGACCGAACGGTCGCTGTGGAGCATCGTCGAGGAAGCGTCCGCGCGCTGGCCGCTCGAAGCCGTCCGGATCGTCCACCGGATCGGCCGGATCGCGCTCGGCGAGCCGGTCGTGCTGGTGGTGGTCGCCGCGCCGCATCGCGCGTCGGCATTCGATGCGTGCGAATTCCTGATGGACTTCCTGAAGACCCATGCGCCGTTCTGGAAAAAGGAAATCCGGCATGACGGTGCGGCCGAGTGGGTTGAGGCCAAGACGCACGACGATCAGGCGATGCGACGGTGGGGCTGACGCGCACATTGCCTGTCTGCCCGCTGCATTTCCCCCTTTCAGCAACGATCCGCCATGAGACTGACGATCAAGTACTTTGCAAGCATTCGCGAACAACTCCGCGTCGACGAGGAAACCGTCGACATCGATGCGGCTGAACTCACCGTCGACGCGCTGCGCAGCACGCTCGCATCGCGCGACGAACGAACCGCCGACGCGCTGCACCGGGATCGGCCGGTGCGCGTCGCCGTCAATCAGGAAATGGTGAGCGGCACGTTCGTCGTGCGCGAGGACAGTGAAATCGCCTTCTTTCCGCCTGTCACCGGCGGCTGAACGATGTCGCATGCCGCATGCCGGGAATGCGCGGCATGAACGCGACGCGCACGGTAGCGAGCGCCGCACTCGCCGTTCAGCGCGCGCAGATCGCAGCCAGCTTGCCGACCGTGATGACGGCCTGCTCGATCTGGCTCGACCACGGGCTGCTGTAGTTCAGCCGGATGAAATTCCGGTAGCTGTCGGAGATGGAGAACATGTAGCCGGGCCCGATCGTGATCCCCTGCTCGAGCGCGAGCTGATACAGCCGCATCGCGTCGACCTTCGCCGGCAGCTCGATCCACAGCACGTAGCCGCCTGCCGGGCTCGAGATCCGCGTGCCCTCGGGGAAGAACCGCGACACGATCGCGCGCATCAGGTTTGCCTGCTGCGCATACGCCTTGCGGATCCGGCGCAGGTGATGCTCGTAGCCGTCGCGTTCGAGGTATTCCGCGATCGCGAGCTGCGGCAGCGACGGCGTCGCCAGCGTGTTCAGGAACTTCAGCTTCTCGACCTGATCGCGATAGCGGCCCGGCAAGGCCCAGCCGATCCGGTACGCGGCGGTCAGGCTCTTCGAGAACGACGAGCAGTGCAACACGAGCCCCTTCCTGTCATAGGATTTCAGCGTGCTCGGATGCGTATCGCCGAAATACAGTTCGTTGTACACGCCATTCTCGATGATCGGCAGATCAGCCTTCGCCGCGAACTCGACCAGCTCGCGCTTGCGCTCGTCCGGCATCTGGAAGCCGAGCGGGTTCTGGAAGTTCGGCATCACCATGCACGCGGCAATCGGCTGCGATTTCGCGATCGCCGCGAGCGCCGCGATGTCGATCCCGTATTCCGGATGCGTGGACACCTCGATCGCCTTCATCCCGAGACGTTCGATCGCGTGCAGCATCGCATAGAAGGTCGGCGACTCGACGGCGATCACGTCGCCGGGCTTCGCGACCGCCTGCAGGCACAGGTTGATCGCTTCCGTCGCGCCGACCGTGATGATGATCTCGTTCGGGTCGACCGACATGCCGTTTTCCAGGTAGCGGCGCGCGATCTGCCGCACGAGCCGCGGATGGCCGGGCGGCAGCCCTTCCGTCACGCCCCACAGCGACTTGTCGCGGCCGGCCGCATACGCATACCGGTTCAGCTTTTCGAACGGGAACAGGCTCGGGTCCGGATACGGCGAGCCGAGCGGCACGGCGTCGTCGACGCCGATCGAGCGCAGCGTCGACAGCACGAGGCGGCTCACGTCGACCGATGACGAGATCGCGATCGGCTTAGACGGGCGCAGGTCGCGCACCTGTCCGTTGCCGTCGTCGCGGCGCAGGTCGACGAAGTAGCCCGACTGCGGCCGGCTTTCGAGCAGGCCGCGGCTTTCGAGCAGCAGATACGCGTGCAGGACCGTCGTGATGCTGAGCCGATGCTGCTGGCTCGCCTGCCGCACCGACGGAATCCGGTCGCCATGCCGGTACACGCCCTGACGGATCAGACGTTCGATGTCATCCGCAAGCTTCTCGTAAAGTTTCATCGCGCGCTCCCTGCCGCCGCCGGCTGTCGATGCGTCGCGATCCTTCCGTCCGGTTTTGCCTTTTCCATCACTGTGGGCTCTCGTGAAGATGCATCCGCAAGCCCCGTATCCCGGGACCTGCGTCGCTGTGCTTTTGATGATGGAAGAGTAAAAGCAGAACAGTCGCCCGCAGGCACACACATTCCCTGTGCGTGCAAGAGTACAGTTTAGCCAAGTGGCTGGAGTGCGGGGGAACTGTATGTCTTACGAAATCCGGGCCGGGGCCGGATGGCGGTGCAGCGTCGCGTACGCGTGGAACCTTTGCCGCATGCCGACGACCGCGCCGACATTCGAGCCCGGCGCGCCGTCGATTGACAGCGGCCCGGCGTGACACGTGACGCTCGCGGAGTATTGCGGGCCGGGAAATTCCCGGCGCTGCCGCCGAGCGCGAGCACCGCTGCCCTGCAGGGCGGCGGCGCCCGGTGACGCGTCCGGTTACGCGTCCGGCAGGATCACCACCTTGCCCTTGACCTGCCGGTTCGCCATCCGCGCGATCGCGTCCGCCGCAGCGGCGAGCGGCACGCGCTCGGTGATCACGGGCCGCACCTTGCCCGCCGCGAACCATTCGACGAGCAGGCGCATATTGGCCGCGTGCTGCGCGGGGTCGCGCCGCACCGCGTCGCCCCAGAACACGCCGAGGATGTCGCGCTCCTTGAGCAGCGCCAGGTTCAGCGCGATCTTCGGAATCTCGCCGGCGGCAAAGCCGACCACGAGGTAGCGGCCGCGCCATGCGGTCGCGCGCAGTGCCGCCTCGCTGTACGCGCCGCCGACCGGGTCGTAGACCACGTCGGCACCGCGCCCGCCGGTCAGTTCGTCGACGCGGCGGCGCAAGTCTTCGGTCGCGTAGTCGATCGTCTCGTCCGCGCCCGCGTCGCGGCACAGCGCCAGCTTGTCGGCACTCGACGCCGCCGCGATGACGCGCGCACCGAGCGCCTTCGCGATCTCGATCGCAGCAAGGCCCACGCCGCCCGCCGCACCCAGCACGAGCAGCGTCTCGCCCGGCTGCAGGCGTGCGCGCTGCTGCAGCGCGTGCAGCGACGTGCCGTAGGTCAGCACGAACGCGGCGCCCTCGTCGAACCCCATCCCCGGCGGCAGCGCGGCGATCTGGCGTGCGTCGGCCACGCACTGCTCGGCGAACCCGCCGTGGCCGGTCGACGCGATCACCGCGTCGCCGGGCCGCCACCCGCTGATGCCTTCGCCAACCGCATCGATCACGCCGGCGAGCTCAGCACCGGGCGAGAACGGCAGTGCCGGCTTCACCTGGTACAGCCCCTGCACGATCAGCGCATCGGGGAAATTCAGCGACGCCGCCTTTACGCGAATCCGCACCTGGCCCGCGGCAGGGTCAGGCGCCGCGACGTCCTCGAGCCGCAGGCGGTCGATCTGACCGAACGCGGTACACAGCAGAGCTTTCATGACTTCCTCTCTCGTTGCGCGGCCTGGCGTGCCGCTTCCTGTTCCTGCAGCTGGCGCCACAGGATCTTGCCGCTGCCCGACTTCGGCAGCGCTTCCACGAACTCGACGACGCGCGGCGCCTTGTACGACGCCATGTGCTCGCGCGCCCACGCGATCACCGCGTCCCCGGTCAACTGCCCCCGCTGCGCGGGATCGCACACCACGACCGCCTTGACCGTCTCGCCGCGATACGGGTCGAGCGTGCCGATCACGCACACTTCCTGGATCGCCGGATGACCGTAAAGGATCGCCTCCACCTCCGCCGGCCAGACCTTGTAGCCGGACGCGTTGACAATGACGAATACGACCGGCTGCGGCGCGAGTGTCGCGCGGCCTGTCGGCCCGGCGCCCGCGCCGGCGCGCGGGAAACCGGACGCCGCGTCCGGAAGCTTCGCGCATCCGGCAAGGCGACCGGATGCTTTCCGGTAGAATCCTCGCAGCCCGCCGCCCGGCGCACGCCGGCCGCGCCGGGCGACCTCCATCCCGCACCACACGTTCATGGGTAATCCGAAGCGCGACGCGCTCACGCTGCTGTCCGTCCCAAACGAGGACCATCCGCAATTCATCACGGCGCTTGCGCGCGGGATGGCGGTGCTGCGCTGCTTCACGCGCGGCGAGCGCTTTCTCGGCAACCAGGACATCGCGCGGCGCACGCGCCTGCCGAAGCCGACCGTGTCGCGCGTCACGTTCACGCTCACGCAGCTCGGCTATCTGCATTACTCGGCGGAGCACGAGAAGTACTCGCTCGGCATCGGCATGCTGAATCTCGGACACGCGTTCCTGCAGGACAACGAGGTCGTCGATATCGCGCGCCCGTTCCTGCAGTCCTACGCGGAATACACGCAGGCGGCGGCCATGCTCGGCGAGTTCGACGGCAAGCAGATGATCCTGCTCGACGTGTGCCAGGGCGATCCGCTGTTCCAGCTGCGGCTCGAGCCCGGCTCGCGCGTTCCGCACGGCTCGACCGCGCTCGGCCGCGCGCATCTCGCGGCGCTGCCGGCCGAACTGTTCGAGCGCTATCTGCAAAGCGCCCGCGCGAGCAGCCCGCCGGATCAATGGCCGAAACTCGAAGCCGGGATCATCGCCGCGCGCGAAGACTACGAGCGGCTGGGCATCTGCGTGTCGCTCGGCGACTGGATGCCCGACCTGTTCGCGCTCGGCGTGCCGATGGTGTCGGCCGATCGCTCGCGCATCCTCGCGTTCAGTTGCAGCGGGCGCGTATCGACCGTCACGCGCGACCGACTGGTCGACGACTTCGGCCCGCGGCTCGTCGCGCTGCGCGACGAGGTGCTCGCGCGCGTCGGCGGCCACTTCTAGTCGGCGTGGCGGCATCGGTGCGGGCTCAGAACCATGCGTCGCGCATGTCGAGCGTCGTCGTGTCGAGACTCGCGAGCAGATCGAGCTGTGCGTCCACTTTCGGCAGTTCCCAGCGGAAGAAGTAGCGGGCGGCGGTACGCTTGCCGGCGTAAAAATCGCCGCTGCGCCCCTGCGCGGCGAGCGTCATGTCGAGCCACAGCCAGGCAACGACGACGTGACCGAACGCCTCCAGATAGACGCTCGCGTTCGCCAGCCGCGCCTGCGGATCGCCGATCGCGCCCAGCTGGCGCGTGACGTCGCCGACGCGCGCCCAGCGCTGCGCCAGCGCGTCGGCATGCACGCATGCTTCGCCGTCCACGGCCCGCGCGCGTGCGACGGTTGCCGCGATACGCGCATCGAGCGCGCGCAGCGCGGCGCCGTCGTCCTGCCCGACCTTGCGGCCCAGCAGGTCGAGCGCCTGGATGCCGTGCGTGCCCTCGTGAATCGGATTCAGACGATTGTCCCGATAGAGCCGCTCGACCGCGTAGTCGCGCGTGTAGCCATAGCCGCCGTGCACCTGGATCGCCAGATCGTTCGCCTCGAGGCACCACTGCGACGGCCAGCTTTTCGCTATCGGCGTCAGGATGTCGAGCAGACGCCCGGCTTCGGCACGCGCATCCGCGTCCGTGTGTGCGCGCGCGTCGTCGACGAGCCGCGCGCAGTACAGGATCAGCGCGAGGCCGCCTTCGACGTACGCTTTCTGCGCGAGCAGCATCCGGCGCACGTCCGGATGCGTGACGATCGGCGCCTGCGGTGCGGCGGCATCCTTGCCGGCCGGCCCGAGCGGACGCCCTTGCGGCCGGTTGCGCGCATAGTCGAGCGCGTGCAGGTAACCGGTATAGCCGAGCGCCACCGCGCCTGCGCCGACGCCGATGCGCGCCTCGTTCATCATGTGGAACATGCAGGCGAGGCCCTGGTTGGGTGCACCGACCCGATAGCCGATCGCGCCCGCGCGGCCCTCCGGACGATACCGGGTGCCCTCGCCGAAATTCAGCAGGCAGTTGGTCGTGCCGCGATAGCCCATCTTGTGGTTCAGTCCCGCGAGCACCACGTCGTTGCGCTCGCCGCGCGCGCCGTCGGCGCCCGGCAGGTACTTGGGCACGATGAAAAGCGAGATGCCGCGCGTGCCGGGCATCAGCCGGCCGTGTTCGTCGGGAATCTTCGCGAGCACCAGGTGGACGATGTTTTCCGCGAGTTCGTGCTCGCCGCCCGAAATCCACATCTTGTTGCCGGTGAGCCGGTAGCGCGGACCGAGCGGCGATTCGCACTCGTAGTCCGCGCGCGTCGCGATGTCGGCCAGCGACGATCCGGCCTGCGGTTCCGACAGGCACATCGTGCCGAAGAAGCGGCCTTCGAGTTCGGGGCGCGCGAACGCGTCGACCTGTGCGGGACTGCCGTGCGCGACGAGCAGGTTCGCGTTGGCGACGGTCAGGAACGGATAGGCTGCCGTCGCGATGTTCGCGGCCTGGAAGAACAGGAACGATGCCGCCTCGACGAGCTTCGGCAGCCGCATCCCGCCGAGCGCCTCGTCATGGCCCGCGGCGATCAGGCCGGCGTCGGCGAACGCGCGCACCGCAGGTGCGACTTCGGGAATCAGCGTGACGCGCTCGCCGTCGAATTGCGGCTCCTCGCGGTCGCCGCGCGCCGCATGCGGCGCGAACAGATCGGTCGCGATCCGCTCGCTGGTGTCGAGCACCGCATCGAAGGTCTCGCGGCTGTGCTCCGCGTAGCGCGGCAGCGCCGCGAGCGCTTCGGCATCGAGCCATTCGTACAGCAGGAACGCGAGATCGCGGCGCGACATCAGCATGCTCATCGTGCGGCCCTCCGGCGTGCCCGGCCCGGCGCGATTCGTCGTCCGCTTGGTGTGCCCTGCGCGTCAAAGCCGGCGTACGCGCGCTCGATCGATGCATGCTCCATCACGTCTGTCTCCTGTCGGGCGGCACGATGACGCGCGGCCCGGTAGTTTCGTTTAACGAAACTTGATCAGCACTCAGGCTGGCCGAAACACCGGCGAAAAATTTAGCACTGTCGTTCGCAAATCGCAATGCTGGGTTGTCACCGGAGCAATTTGCGGTCTTCGGTAGGAATCGGGCGGCTCGTCACGCTCAGTCGAATGATCAGTTTGGCATCCTTTCAAGTTCCGCCAGATGAAACTTTTGCAATAACCTGGAACGTGCGGAATCGTGCAACGAGGAGTCTGCATGGATCGGGGCACGCCGACCGTTCCGACCGATCAGGAAGCAACGTCGGCGCCGGTGCGCCCGAATGGGCTCGGCAACCATCGCCAACTCGAGCCGGCCCGCCGTTCTGGCGTCAAGAGGGTGCCCAATGAGAAAGCTCGCATTCGAATTGCTTCTGCTTGCGTCTTCGAGCGCTTTCGCAGATCAGACGCCAGCCGACGAAATCTCCGTACGCAGCGGGCTGCCGGCCAGCGAGGTCAACGCGTTGCTCGCCAACTGCGACTCGAACCAGACCAGCATGAATGTCTGCGCGTGGCGCGACCGGATCGTCGCCGAGCGCGAACTGCAGCAGGCTGTCGACAGGCAGGCGCGCGAGCATCCAGCGCGAAAGGCTGCGCTCGAAGCCAAGATGTCGAAATGGAAGAAGGCGCGCGACGCGTCATGCGAGAAGGCGGCGCGCGACGATCGGGGCGACGGCTCGATGCGCCCGGCAGCGCAGGCGATCTGTCACGCGGAATCGACAAAGAAGATGACCAGGAAGCTGTCGGCGGCGTCTTCCCGCCAACCACATACTGATGATGCAGCGGTACCGTCCGCAACAGCCCGCAATACCGCCTGCGCTCGCTCCTGGTATTCGTCTGCCGTAGCCGTGTGTGCGGCGAGCGAGGGTCGCGTCAGGAAGAGTGAGCCCTTGGCATTGAGCGTACCGACTTCGATGGAAGGCGGCGCACCCGACGTCATTCCGAACGAAACCAGCAGACCACGAGGGCGCAGGCTGTCCAGCGATGCCTCGAAAGTAACGCGGCCGATCGGGTCGTACACGACATCGACCTTGCTGCCGTTTGTCGCTTCGGCGACTTGCGCTGCAAGCGTCGTCGGGTTGAACACCAAAACCTCGTCGCAACCCGCTGCCTTTGCACGCTCGACACTCTCCTGCTTCGAAACGACGCCGAACACGAACGCACCAAGGCCTTTCGCCCATGACGCCATGATCTGCCCTAATGCACCCGCCGCGCCGTACAGCAAAACGCTTGAATGCGACCCGACAGCATAGATTGCGTTGAGCAGGTATTGAGCGGTTACTGTTTGCAACAAACTTGCGCAACAGGATTACCGCGCCACAGATAAAGGCAGAGATGCGCGGTGGACCTCCTATGCTGCGCTCTTCCCCTCTGGCGCGTTCAACTTCCTGAACGGCTGAAACTTCCGCAGGCCGATCAGTAGCGGTCTCTCGATGGCGAGATGCACGATCAGACCAGAGAGAATGGACAGAGCCACTGCGGAAGCGAAGACGAGATTGTTCCTGTCCCGCGTGAATGCCTCGATGCCCCAAAGGGCAAATGGGTGCGCCAGATATATCGAATAGCTCGCCGCTCCGAGCAATTGGGTGACTTTCGATCGAACAAGGCGCGATGAATCGAAGGCGAGGGAGCCTACAAGAATCATGGCCCACGGGACTCCCCAACCGATGGCGGCGTAGATTCTCGACCTTGGCGAGTGGAGAGCGAGTAGCGCGCTTCCGACGCAGATCAGCATTAACGATACGCCGCGGCTTGGGATGAGTCGGACGCGTATTGCCATGCCAATCAGGATGCCAGCTGCGAACTCGATCATTACCGGCTGGCAGTAGTATTCGACGTAAGGGGTTTGTACTGATTCGTGCAACGCGCCGAGTGCCAGCGTGATGATTGCTGTGAGGCTCATCGCACTTGTGCCGAACATGAGCAGAATCGCAATTAGCGCATAGAAAAAAATCTCATAGTTCAGCGACCAGCCCGGATAAAGAAGCGGGAACGTGCCGACATGTTCAGGCGGCAGAAAGAAGACAGATTGAGCTATACCCCAGGTTGGCGGGAAATGTCCCGACTTGGCGATATAGACAAGCGCCGCGCCGAGGGTACCGATCCAGTACAGCGGGACAACGCGCGTGAATCGAGCCCAGAGAAAGCCCGGCGAACTGGTCTGGCCATTGACGGAAAGATACATGACTGTTCCGCTGATGATGAAGAACAGATCGACGCCGGTGGCGCCCACATGCAGATTGACCCCTGCGCCAAGCGATCCGGCGTGATAGAGAACGACCGCGATGGCGCCGACCGCGCGCAGGGCCTGAAGTGAGAGTACCCGCAGTTGTTGGCGTGCCATTTGTACTTTGATAGCTCTTCGCAATCTTCGTCGTCGACAATGGCGACGAGTACGCGCGTGAGGGGGATTTCTTTCAACTGTTGGGCTCCGGTGTGTTCGAGAACACGAGCCGTCATCCCGCCAATTTCCCGCCGGCCATCTCTGAGAGGCGCGCCAGATATAGAAGTCTTGGTGCCGGGGACCGGACTCGAACCGGCAAGCCAGTTAAGGCGGCGGATTTTCGTCACACTGCTTCTTTCAAAGCCGGCATCGTCTGAACAATGCCGTTCGTGCGCTGGACTATGCCTTCGCCATCGCGCCCGGGCCTTTGCCCATGCGCCTTAGGCGCCCCCCGTCTAGTCTCTACACCTTCCACGCGTGTGCCGCGAGGCTTGGCTCGGCGTTGCCTCGATGCATCGCATCAGGGGTTTCGCCGAATTTGAAGGGTTCTGCACCGGTCGTTTCCGGCCGGGCACTCAAACTTTTAAGTCCGCTATGTTTACCAATTTCATCACCCCGGCAAGGGCGGACGGGATTCTACCACTGCTCGCGCGAACCCTCGTCATTTGACCCTGTCGCACACCGCCGCATCGATGCCCCTGCCCGCCATCGCACGCGACCGACACGCAGTTGCACGGTGCAGCGCTCATGCGTCGACGCAGGGTCGATCTCACCTTCATTCAACACCGCGCGCCTTACATCGGGAAAATGAAAATATTCGATTTCGCTTGACGCCTTCAAGCGCATTCGACGCGCTCGCGTCGATGAATGCCACCGAATTTTCGACGCACGGTGTGAATCGATGCCCTTCGTTAAGCTCGCCTTAAGCCACACCATGATACGGCCCGCCCGCACTGCCGCGCCATCAACTCGCATACATCCGATTTTTCACCCAAACGAAACATGCGCGGCTTAGGCTGACCCGCGCCCAAGTAATCGACAGTAATAAATCAACCCGATTCGTCTGGCGCGAGTCATTCCGTTAGGAAAACATAATGTTCAGAAAGCCCCTGTTAATCGCGATGTCGGCATCGGTCTTTCTTGCCGCATGCGGCGGAGACGACGCAACTTCTACCCCCGGCATCGCGCCGGCCAATACGGCCGCGATTCCGAACACCGCCACCGCGACCGGCTACTCGCTGTCCCTATTCGCGAAAGCGCCGACGTCCACCGACAAACCCGATTCGATCGTCCAGTACAACAACACGATCTTCATCGGCTATCAGAAAGCCGGCGACGTGAAGGACGGTTCGGTGCCGGGGCTGACCAACGACGTCGTGCAATACGACCTGAGCGGCAACGTGCTCAAGACGTACACGGTGCCGGGCCACGTCGACGGCCTGATGGCGCGCACCGATACGAACACGCTGTGGGCGATGGCCAACGAGGACGGCAATCCCGAACTGACGATCATCGACCTGAACGCCGGCACGCAGAAGACCTATGCGCCGACCGTCAATCCGACCGCGCACGGCGGCGGCTTCGACGACATGCAACTGCTCAACGGGAACATCTACGTGAGCGCGTCGAACCCGGCGACGCCCGGCGCCGCGCCGACGCTCGTCCAGCTCACGCTGAACCCGAACGGCACGACGTTCGACGTCGCACCCGTGCTGGCCGGCAACGCGCAGGCCGTCGACCTGACCCCGTCGGTCGGCGGCTCGCCGAACCCGACCTACAACCAGCCGGTCACGTTGAGCCTGACGGACCCGGATTCCGAAGCGATCGATACGGCCGGCGATCTCGTGCTCGACAGCCAGGCCGACGGCAAGCTCGTGTTCATCCACAATCCGGGCGCGAGCCAGACCGTCAGCGTGCTGACGCTCACGCTCTTCAACGACAAGGACGGCCCCGTGTATCCGGTCGACGATACGCGCTGGGTGCCGGCGCCCGGGCCGCAGAACAAGACCTTCATGCTGTTCACCGATGCGAGCAACACGACGTACCGCGTCGATGCGCCGTTCAGCCAGGGCGACGCATACAGCGCAGGCCAGGGCCAGGTGATGAAACTCGACACGAAGTCCGGCCACCTGACGCCGGTCGTGACGAGCGTCGGCAACGCATCGGCGCTTCAGGATCCGCACGGCGTGCTGTTCGTCGCGCTGTAACGCAGGCGTTCGCACTCGCGCGCCATTCGCCGGCCATCGCGGCCGACGGACGGCGCGCGACGCGCCACTGCGCCGCAAATGCCGCGCCTCCCCCACGATTGCCGGTTCCACCGCTACAATCGACACCCTGCACCGCGGGCACTTTCGTCACACGATTCCGCGCGCGGCCATCCGATGCGCCCCCATCACACGTCATCGGACGGTCACAAACGTTTTCGATAATCGTCTTGCCGAAAACGTTTACATCGCGCTGCCCCCATGACCCCGACCATCAAGGATGTCGCCGCACTCGCCGGCTTCTCGATTGCTACCGTCTCACGCGCGATCAACGCGCCGCATACCGTCAGCCCGGCGACGCTCGAAGCGATCCGCACGGCGATCGATACGCTGAAATTCCGCCCGAGTCCGCTCGGCCGCCAGTTGCGCGGCGAACGCACGCGGCTCGTCGGCGTCGTGCTGCCGACGCTCGCGAACCCCGTGTTCGCCGACTGCCTGCAAGGGATCGACGAACTCGCGACCGCGGCCGGCTTCAAGCTGATCCTGATGACGACCGAATACGACGCGGCGCGCGAGCGCCACGCGATCGAGACGCTGCGCGAGCAGCGCGTCGAAGGGCTGATCCTGACCGTCGCCGACGCGGACACGCACCCGCTGCTCGACATGCTCGACCACGACGGCCCGCATTACGTGCTGATGCACAACGACACGCAGCGCCGCCCGTCGGTGTCGGTCGACAACCGCCGTGCCGCGTACGACGGCGTGCGGCTGCTGACCGCGCGTGGCCATCGCCGCGTGCTGATGCTCGCGGGCTGCCTCGCCGCGTCGGACCGCGCGCGGCAGCGCCATCTCGGCTACGCGCAAGCGCTCGACGAAAGCGGTGTCGCGCCGCTGCCGCCCGTCGAGGTCGACTTCAACGCACCCGAGCTGCCCGACGCGGTGCTCGCGCACCTGACCGCGCGCGCGACGCGCCCGACCGCGCTGTTCTGCAGCAACGACCTGCTCGCGATGGTCGTGATGCGCGGCCTGCGACGCGCCGGTTTCTCGGTGCCGGACGACATCTCGGTGCTCGGCTTCGACGGCATCGCGATCGGCGAACTGCTCGCGCCACCGCTCGCGAGCGTCGCGACGCCGAACCGCGACATCGGCCGGCAAGCGTGGCAGCGCCTCGTCGAATGCATCGGCGGCAAGGCCGTCGAACGCGCGTCGCTGATCCTGCCGCACACCGTGCGCGACGGCGCGACGGTCGCACCGGCCGGCCTGCATCTGCGCGAAGCCTGAAGCACGGCACGCGCGCCGCCGCTTCCTTATACGCGTCCCCCATACGCTCACCCGGAGACCACCCCGTGACCCCTCGCCTGCCGTCCCTGTTGCGCAAGCTCGCCGCGCCGCTCGCCTGCGCCGCGCTCGTCGTCGGCGCCTCGTCCGCGTACGCGGAAGACACCGCGATCTGCTACAACTGCCCGCCCGAATGGGCCGACTGGGCCGCGCAAATCGCCGCGATCAAGCAGAAGACCGGCATCCGCGTGCCGTTCGACAACAAGAACTCGGGCCAGGCGATCGCGCAGCTGATCGCCGAACAGAAGAGCCCGGTCGCGGACGTCGTCTATCTCGGCGTGTCGTCGGCGTTCCAGGCGAAGGACAAGGGCGTGATCGCGCCGTACAAGCCCGCGCACTGGAACGACATCCCCGCGAACCTGAAGGACCCGCAGGGCTACTGGTTCGCGATCCACTCGGGCACGCTCGGCTTCTTCGTCAACAAGGACGCGCTCGAAGGCAAGCCGGTGCCGCGTTCGTGGGCGGACCTGCTGAAACCCGAATACAAGGGCATGGTCGGCTACCTCGATCCGTCGAGCGCGTTCGTCGGCTACGCGGGCGCGGTTGCCGTCAACCTGGCGCTCGGCGGCACGCTCGACAACTTCAAGCCCGCGCTCGACTGGTTCGGCAAGCTTAAGTCGAATGCGCCGATCGTGCCGAAGCAGACCGCGTACGCGCGCGTGCTGTCGGGCGAGATCCCGATCCTGCTCGACTACGACTTCGACGCGTATCGCGCGAAGTACAAGGATCACGCGAACGTCGAGTTCGTGATCCCGAAGGAAGGGACGATCGCGGTGCCGTACGTGATGAGTCTCGTGAAGGGTGCGCCGCACGACGCGAACGGGAAGAAGGTGCTCGATTTCGTGCTGTCGGACGAAGGCCAGAAGCTTTGGGCGAACGCGTATCTGCGCCCGGTGCGCGCGCAGACCATGAGCGCCGACGTCGCGTCGAAATTCCTGCCTGCGAGCGACTATGCGCGTGCGAAACCGGTCGACTTCGGCAAGATGGCGGCCGGCCAGCAGGCGTTCGGCCAGCAATACCTGCAAGTGATGCAGTGACGGCAGGACGCGACCGATGCTCGACCTGACTTTCCCGCTGCGCTGGCGCATCGCGCTCGTCGCGCCCGCGCTCGCGGTGTTCGCCGCGTTCTGGCTGCTGCCGATGGTGTCGCTCGCGCAGGTGTCGGCGAACGGCGCGTTCTTCGCGCAGTATGCATTGCTGCTCGGCAACGCCCGCTACATGAAAAGCCTCGGCGAGACGGTCGCGCTGTCGGCGGCCGTCACGCTTGCGACGCTCGCGCTGTCGACGATCGCAGGCCTCTTGCTCGCGCGGCGCGAGTTCGCCGGCAAGCGCGTGCTGCTCGCGCTGCTCACGTTCCCGCTCGCATTTCCGGGCGTCGTCGTCGGCTTCATGGTGATCATGCTCGCAGGCCGGCAAGGGCTGATCGGGATGCTGTCCGCGAAGCTCACCGGCGACAAGTGGGTGTTCGCGTATTCGGTCGCGGGCCTGTTCGCGGGCTACCTGTACTTCTCGATTCCGCGCGTGATCGTCACCGTGATCGCCGCGGCGTCGAAGCTCGACCCGTCGCTCGAAGAAGCCGCGCGCTCGCTCGGCGCGTCGCCGTGGCGGATCCTGTGCGACATCGTGCTGCCGGCGCTCGCGCCGGGCCTGATCGCGGCCGGCGCAATCTGCTTCGCGACCGCGATGGGCGCGTTCGGCACCGCGTTCACGCTTGCGACCGACCTGAACGTGCTGCCGATGACGATCTACACCGAGTTCACGCTGAACGCGAACATCGCGACGGCCGCCGGCCTGTCGATCGTGCTCGGCATCGTCACGTGGGCCGTGCTCGCGCTCGCGCGCCAGTTCACCGGCCACACCGCGGCTGCGGCCGCCTGAGGTTCATCCGATGCATTCGCTTTCCGATTCTCCCGCGCCATCGCCCTCCCCCGCCCCTACCCCCGCGCGCGCGAACGGCGCCGCGCGGCGCGCGCCGCGCGTGACCGGCACGCGTGCGATCGCCGCGCTGCAATGGCTCGTCACGCTGCTGCTGTGCGCATTCCTGATCGTGCCGGTCGTGATGTCGGTGCTCGCAGGCCTGACGGTCAACTATTTCCGCGGCGTGTCGAGCGGCCTCACGCTGCGCTGGCTCGAACAGGTGTGGCAGCAGTATCACGGCTCCGTCGCGCTGTCGCTCTACGTCGCGTTCGCGACGCTCGCGATCGTGCTCGCCGTCGGCGTGCCGGCCGGCTATGCGCTCGCGCGCAGCAAGAGCCGCGTCGCGCGCGTGATCGAGGAAGCGCTCGTGCTGCCGGTCGCGCTGCCGGGGCTCGCGTCGGCGCTCGCGCTGCTCGTCGTGTACGGCGGCTTCACCGCATTCCGGATGAGCCTGTGGTTCATCGTCGCCGGCCACGTCGTGTTCACGCTGCCGTTCATGGTGCGCGCGGTCGCGGCGGTCGCCGCGGGCGCCGGCCTGCGCACGCTCGAGGAAGGCGCGGCCAGCCTCGGCGCGTCGTTCGTCACGCGCTTCGTCACGATCGTGCTGCCGAACCTGCGCCCCGGCATCGTCGCGGGCGCGCTCGCGGTGCTCACGCTGTCGATCGGCGAATTCAACCTCACGTGGATGCTGCACACGCCCGACACGAAAACGCTGCCCGTCGGCCTCGCCGATACCTATGCGTCGCTGCGCCTCGAAGTCGGCAGCGCGTACACGATCCTGTTCCTGCTGATGACGCTGCCGCTGCTCGTCGCGATGCAATGGCTCGGCGTCGATCCGACCGGCACGCGCGCGATCAGGCGCGGCAAGCGCTGAATCCGGCCTTCCCCATGAAACTCGATTCCATTCCGATCACCCTGACCCGCTGCGCGAAGACGTTCCGCGGCACCCGCGTGCTCGAGCCGCTCGACCTGTCGATCGGCGCGGGCGAGACGCTCGTGCTGCTCGGCCCGTCGGGCTGCGGCAAGACGACCACGCTGCGCCTGATCGCGGGCCTCGATACACCGGACGCCGGCGGCACGATCGCGTTCGGCGGCGACGACGTCACCGCGCTGCCGATCGAGCGCCGCCAGGTCGGCATGGTGTTCCAGAACTACGCGCTGTTTCCGAACCTGACCGTGCGCGGCAACGTCGGCTACGGGCTGAAGATCCGCAAGACCGAGCCGCGCGTGCTGCGCGAGCGCGTCGACGACCTGCTCGCGATGATGCGGCTCGACGCGCACGCGGACAAGCCGATCGACCAGCTGTCGGGCGGCCAGCGCCAGCGGGTCGCGCTCGCGCGCGCGCTGGCGGTACGGCCGCGCGTGCTGCTGCTCGACGAGCCGCTGACCGCGCTCGACGCGAAGCTGCGCGACGCGCTGCGCCGCGAAATGAACGCGCTGTTGCGTGAACTGGGGGTGACGACCGTCTACGTGACGCACGACCAGGCCGAAGCGATGGAGCTCGGCGACCGCATCGTCGTGATGAGCGCGGGCCGCATCGAGCAGATCGGCACGCCGCGCGACATCTACTACCGGCCGGCGAACCGCGCGGTCGCGCAGTTCATCGGCACGCTGAACCGGGTTGCGGGAGAATGGAAAGATGGTGCGCTCGTGACGACGGGCGGCGCGCTCGTCACGCCGCACGCCGCCGACGAATGGTTCTTCCGTCCCGAGGACGCGCAGCTCGCCGACCCCGCGCACGCGCCGTTGCGCGGCGCGGTCGGCGCATGCGCGTTCCTCGGCGAGCGCACCCGGCTCACGATCGAGCACGCGGCGCCCGACGCGCTCGTGATCGACGTGCCGGGCCGCGTCGAGCTCGCGCGCGGCACGGCCGTCGGCATCGCGATTGCGCCCGAGGGGCTGATCGCGCTCGGTGCCTGACGTCGCGTCACGTCGCGTCACGCACCCCACGATAACCATTCGATCCGAGGAACGACGATGCTGCTTGCACAAATCAGCGATCTCCACATCAAACGGCCGGGCCAGCTCGCGTACCGGCGCGTCGATACGGCCGCCGCGCTCGCGCGCTGCATCGCGCGCCTGAACGCGCTCGAGCCGCGCCCCGACGCCGTGCTCGTCACCGGCGACCTGACCGATTTCGGCAACGACGACGAATACCGCCATCTGCGCGACCTGCTCGCGCCGCTCGAGATTCCGTATTACCTGATGGTCGGCAACCACGACGATCGCGCGGCGTTGCGCCGCGTGTTCGCCGACCGGCCCGAATGGCAGGACGGCGAATTCGTGCAATACGCGTTCGACCTCGGCGCGGTGCGCGTGCTCGCACTCGATTCGCAGGTGCCGGGCGCGAGCGCCGGCGACCTGTGCGATGCGCGGCTCGCGTGGCTCGCCCGCGAACTCGATGCCGCGCGCGACCGGCCCGTGATCGTCGCGCTGCATCACCCGCCGTTCGCATCGGGGATCGGCCACATGGACGCGCTGCGGCTCGCACCGGCCGCCGCCGCGAAGCTCGACGCGCTGCTGCGTGGGCACCCGAACGTCGAGCGCGTGCTGTGTGGCCACGTGCACCGGACGATGTTCGCGCGCTTCGGCGGCACGATTGCATCGGCCGTGCCGGCGCCCGCGCACCAGGTCGCGTTCGACCTGCGCGACGACGCGCCGTCGGCGTTCCGGCTCGAGCCGCCCGCGTTCGCCGTGCATCAGTACACGCCGGAAGCCGGCGTGATCACGCATCACGTGTACGTCGACGAAGGCGACGGGCCGTATCCGTTCTACGAGCCGACCGGCGAACTCGTCGACTGACGGGATGGCGCGCCAGGGGCGGCTGCTCATGGCGTGCTCGTCTGACCCTACCCCGCCGAGTACGCCATTCACACGTGGGTGGACTCGCCAGTCGATTCCGGCGCAGACGGGTTCGTTGTCGACATCGTCATGCGAGTCGCCACCCGGCGCGTCGCCAACGCGCGGCAGCAGATGCGTCGACGTTGAGCACCGGATGCGCACCGCTTCATCGATCGATCCGGCCCCGCCGTGCGCCCGGCAGGATTCACGGTGCTCCGGTATGATCGGCACCCTCGAACGATGCCCGGCGCGCGCGGCCGTCAGCCGCCGCGCCCGTGCGGGCCTCGCCGCTCCCGACTGCCCGGTACCGCCATGTCCACCGCCTCCACCGACCGTCCGACCGACGGCGCCGCCTCGCCCCACTACTCGCGCAGCCTGCTGTTGCTGCTCGCAACGATCGCGGGCGTGTCGGTTGCGAACATCTACTACAACCAGCCGCTCCTCGACAGCTTCCGCGAGGCGTTTCCCGACCACGCATCGTGGATCGGCGCCGTGCCGACCGCGACCCAGCTCGGCTATGCGGCCGGCATGTTCCTGCTCGCGCCACTCGGCGACCGCTTCGACCGGCGCCTGCTGATCCTGCTGCAGATCGCCGGCCTGTCGGTCGCGCTGATCGCGGCGGCCGCCGCGCCGTCGCTCGCCGTGCTGGCAGCCGCGAGCCTCGCGATCGGCGTGCTCGCGACCATCGCTCAGCAGGCGGTGCCGTTCGCCGCCGAAATCGCGCCGCCCGCCGCGCGCGGCCAGGCGGTCGGCACCGTGATGAGCGGCCTGCTGCTCGGCATCCTGCTCGCGCGCACGGCGGCCGGTTTCGTCGCCGAATACTTCGGCTGGCGCGCGGTGTTCGGCGCGTCGGTCGCGGCGCTCGTCGCGCTCGCCGCGGTGATCGTGCTGCGCCTGCCGAAGAGCTCGCCGACGTCGACGCTGCCGTACGGCAAGCTGCTCGGCTCGATGTGGCATCTCGCGGTCGAATTGCGCGGCCTGCGCGAGGCGTCGCTCACGGGTGCGGCGATCTTTGCGGCGTTCAGCGCATTCTGGCCCGTGCTGACGCTGCTGCTCGCCGGCGCGCCGTTCCATCTCGGGCCGCAGGCGGCCGGCCTGTTCGGCATCGTCGGCGCGGCCGGTGCGCTCGCGGCGCCGTATGCGGGCCGCTTCGCCGACAAGCGCGGGCCGCGCGCGATCATCTCGCTCGCGATCGCGCTGCTCGCGTTGTCGTTCGTGATCTTCGCGCTGTCCGGCGCGAGCATCACCGGGCTCGTGGTCGGCGTGATCGTGCTCGACGTCGGCGTGCAGGCCGCGCAGATCTCGAACCAGTCGCGCATCTATGCGCTGAAGCCCGAGGCGCGCAGCCGTGTCAACACGGTGTACATGGTGTGCTATTTCATCGGTGGCGCGCTCGGCTCGTCAGTCGGCGTCGCCGCATGGCGCGTGTTTGGCTGGCCCGGGATGTGCGCGGCGGGACTCGTGTTCTCCGCGCTCGCGGGCTGGTGCCACTATCGCGGTGCCAAGCGCGGCGGCTGAACGGCCGGCGCGCGTGCCGCTGTCACGCGTCGGCGGCCGGGAATGCGGATGCCGTCGCGGGCGCGGCTGCTGGCGTCGGAACCGGGGCTGACGTGGAGGCCGGTGCTGGTGCAGAGGTCATCGTCGGCGTCGAGGCTGGCACCGAGATGGACGACGTTGCCGGCGTCGAGGCTGTCATCGAGACGGAGGGCGTTGCCGGCGTCGAGGCTGCCACCGAGATGGACGGCGTTGCCGGCGTCGAGGCTGTCATCGAGACGGAGGGCGTTGCCGGCGTCGAGGCTGCCACCGAGATGGACGATCTTGCCGACGTCGATGCTGTCATCGAGACGGAGGGCGTTGCCGGCGCCGAGGCTGCCACCGGGACGGACGACGTTGCCGGCGTCGGTACGGATCCAGGCGCAGACGTCGTGACAGGCGTCGGCGCAGACGCTGCCACCGGAGCCGCTGCGGACGCCGCCCCAACATCAGTCGCAGGCGTCGAAACGCTCGCGGCGGCCGCTCGCGACACGCCCCTGCGCGCCGGGTCGAACACGAACGACAGTCCGACGCTGCCGAGGATCGCGAGCGTCGCGACCACCGTCGCCATCGTCACGGGTTCGCCGAGCATCAAGGCGCCGAGCGCGACCGCGACGATCGGGTTCACGTACATGCAGCTGCTCGAGATGATCGGGCTCGTGTGGCGGATCAGATAGCCGTACGCGACGTAGGCGGCCATCGTGCAGAACACCATCAGGTACACGAACGCGAACACGGGCCCCACCGCGACGTGCTCGACGCGTTCGCCGAGCAGCCACGCGGCGAACGTCGACATCAGGCCGCCGAGGCCGATCTGCAGCGACGTGGACAGAAACAGGTCGGACGGCAGCTTGAGCCGCGTCGACAGATGCGCGCCGCCTGCCCAGAACAGCGCGCCGGCCAGCACCGAAATCGTGCCGAGCGCCGAATTCTCGGCAGCCGCGCCGCCCGAATTCAGCACGATGATGCCGACCATCCCGAGCGCGACGGCCGCCCATTCGCCCTTCGTCACGGGCCGCCCCGCGACGGCGGCGATCACGGTCGCGAACAGCGGCACCGTCGCGACCATCACCGCGGCCGAGCCGCTGCTGACGGTCCGCATGCCGAGCGCGATCGTGCCCGACGACAGCGCGACGAGCATCGTGCCGATGATCGCCGAATTGCGGATCTCGACGAGCGTCGGCCATTCCGGCTTGCGCCGCAGCGCGAAGATGAACAGGCCGATCCCGCCGAGCAGGTTGCGCAACCCCGACAGCAGCAGCGGCGGGAACGACTGCAGCGCGAAGTGCAGGCCGCTGTAGGTCGAGCCCCAGACGAAATAGATGAACACGAGCGCCAGCGCAACGCGGCCGCCGCGGCTTTGCGGCAGGCGGATCGGATGGCGGGCGAAGAAATCGAGGAGCCGGTCGAGCGCAGTCATCGTTCAGCCTGCCCGCACGGCGTGCCGCGTGCCCCGTTGAGAGACGCCGGAAGAACCGGCAAACGGCCCGGATGGGGCCGGAACGGCGAGAGCAAACGTGCGGAACGACATGACAGTGCGAACGGCGACGAAGTGAACCGGCAGGGCCGGCGGCAGACGGACATGAAAACGTGCGCAACCGCTGCGGCTGCGCACGTCTCGGCATTATGGCATCACGGATTCGAAAGGATCTTCAGACCTGGCTGAAAGGTGGATGACTGACGTTTCGGCGCGACAGTTTCGATCGGGTCGCGACGCGGGATCGTCCGGAATCCGGACGACCGGAACTGCTCTGCTCATCTGCCGGACGACGACGGCCGAACGCCGCCCCTCTGCAGTTCAGCCAACGTTGCGTGCCCACTATGCACGCACCGCAGCTGCGCGGCTATCGTGACGGTGCCATTTCATCCAGCGCCAACACTTACCCAACCTGCTGCACACTCGCATCTCATACAAAATTTTGTATAATTCATCCATGCCTGATCCCAGGCCCGTCGTCTTCGTCGGCAGCGCGCTCGACGACCTGCGCGCATTTCCGCTGGCAGCACGGCGCGAGGCCGGCCACCAGATCGACCAGGTGCAGCGCGGTCTGGAACCCGACGACTGGAAGCCGATGAACACGGTGGGCCGTGGCGCGCGGGAGATTCGTCTGCGCGACGCCAGCGGCGCGTTCCGGATCCTCTACGTCGCGAAGTTCGCCGACACCGTGTACGTGCTGCACTGCTTTCAGAAGAAGACGGAACGAACCCGCCACGCGGACGTGGAACTGGCCGCGCGACGATACCGCGACATGTTGATGGAGCTGAAGCGATGACCAAGCAACGCTTTCCGAGCGTCTGGGACGCGATCGAACACACCCCGGCGGAAGCCGAGAACATGAAACTGCGTTCCGAGCTGATGATGGCGCTCAAGCATCACATCACGCGGATGGAAATCAGCCAGGCGCAGGCCGCGAAGCTCTTCGGCATCACGCAGCCGCGCGTGTCCGACCTGATGCGCGGCAAGATCAACCTGTTCGCGCTCGACACGCTCGTCAACATGGCGACGGCCGCCGGCCTGCGCGTCGAAATGCGGGTGCGGGAATCGGGCTGACGCGCGGCGCGCGCCAGCGCTTGCCCGCGGTTCGTCACGACCCGCCGAACCAGTTGTATCCCTGGTCGACCCAATACCCGCCCGGAAACGTGTTGGTCACGAAAATTTCCATGATGTGCTTCGGGTTCTTGTAGCCGAGCTTGGTCGGCATCCGCAGCTTCATCGGGAAGCCGAATTCCGCCGGCAGCCGTTGCCCGTCGTATTCGAAGGTCAGCAGCGTCTGCGGATGCAGCGCGGTCGGCATGTCGATGCTTTCGTAGTAATCGTCCGCGCATTTGAAACCGACGTATTTCGCGCTCGTGTCCGCGCCGACGCGCTGCAGGAACGCGCCGAACGGTGTGCCGCCCCAGCGCCCGATCGCGCTCCACCCTTCGACGCAGATGTGCCGCGTGATCTGCTCCGCATGCGGCAGCGCATACAGCTCGTCGAGCGTCCACACGCGCTTGCCGGTCACGAGGCCCGACAGCGCGAGCTTGTAAGTCGACGCATCGACGTGCGGCACCTCGTCGATCGCGTAGTACGCGTTGAACGGGAACGGCCGCGTCAGGTCGGCCTCGGTGTAGGTCGGCGCGAGACGCTGCGGGCTGAACAGCCATGCTTGCACACGGTCGTTCATCCGCGACACCTTTTCGAGAAACGCGTTGACCGATGCGTCGTCCTGCAGCGTGCAGCCGGTCAGCATCGTCAGGCCGCCGAGCGTCAGGATCCGCCGGTTGAACAGGCGCCGCGACGGCATCTCCAGCTCGCGCCGCACGTCGAGCGCGAGCGCCTGCCGGTCGAGCGTCCAGCGCGGACGGCCGCGCGTGTCTTGGGGTTCGGACATGATGATCTCCTTGCGCGTGTTCGCGCCTAGCGTCCACGCAGCATCGCGAGCAGCGAGCGCGGCACCAGCAGCGCCATCGCGACATGCACGACGAAGAACGCGACGAGCACCGACATCGCCCAGAAATGCACGACGCGCGCGTTGTCGTAGCCGCCGAGCAGTGTCCGCAACAGCGGAAACTGCACCGATTTCCAGATCACGAGACCGGACAGCACCAGCACGACGAGATCCGCGATCGCCGTCAGGTACGCGGCGCGCTGCACTGCGTTGTAGACGCTCAGGTCGTCGTGCGCGAGCTTGCCGCGCAGCGCCGCGACCAGATCGCGCAGCACCGCCGATGGCGTGACCGGAAGGAACTTGCGCGCGATGCGCCCGGTCGCGGTCGCCATCGTCAGGTAGAAGAGCCCGTTGCCCGCGAGCAACCACATCGCCGCGAAATGCCATTGCAGCGCGCCGCCGAGCCAGCCGCCCAGCGTAATGCCGTGCGGGAACATGAACGGCGGGTAGATCGGCGACGCGTCATAGATGCGCCAGCCGGACAACACCATCACGATCGCCGCGAGCGCATTGAGCCAGTGGCTCACGCGCACCCACAGCGGATGGATCGTCTGCACGGGCGGCCTGGCGGCCGCGTGCTCGGGAACAGGAACGGCGGGCATGACGCACCTCCTCGAATGGGTCGGCAGTCGGCGCAGGCTGGCCGCACGACGGCAGGCCAACCGGCTGCACGACGTCCGGGAAGCGCGCGGCGCGCAGCAGGCACCGCCCCGGCCGGCGGCGGATGCGCCGGCGGCCGGTCGCTCACGGCACGCGCGCGAAGGATGCGTTCAGTACGACATCTTGTTCGACTTGTCGTCGTTCGTCGGCTTGCCCATCGTATCGTGCGACATCGCGCCTTTCTTCTTCATGTCGTGCTTGGCCATGGCGCCTTTCTTCATGCCGTTGTCCTTGGACATCTCGTCGTGGCCCATTGCGTCCTTCGACATCGGCGCCTGCTCCTTCGACATCGACGACTGGTCCTTCGACATCGACGACTGGTCCTTGGACATCGCATCGTTCTGTGCGTAGGCGCCCGTCGCTGCAAAGGCGAAACCGGCGAGACAGGCGGCGATCAATACGTTCTTCTTCATGACATCACTCCTTCAGGGGTGGGTTTGAGGAGTCGAATAGTCGGACGAGGCCACGTGAAATGACAGCCCCGTCACAGAACATTTTAGTTTTTGCGGCGAACGATCGCGGCCCGGCCGGCCGCGCGCCGCCGCATCGCCAGGCTGGCCACGATGGCCCCGGGTTTTCCCGCCGTTTCCGCCGGAAACGCCCACCCGACGCTCTCCCGGCCAACCTGCCCGGACGCACGCCGCCGCCGGACGGACGCGCCGTGGCATGCCCGTGATCTGCCCCCGGTTGAAACTGCCGCGAACCCGGTGTATCTTGTGCGCTTGCTAACGCGGGGGTCCTGCAATGCGTTCGGTCAAGAAACCGGCATTGCGGGTGAGAAATACCCTTTGAACCTGATCTGGGTAATGCCAGCGCAGGGAAGCGTACGGGCTTCGCCGCCATCCCTCTGACGAAACCCGCCGCCTCACCAACCTCGTCTCCTGCTTAGCTCGAGCCCCACATTCGCCATGGGACCCGAGTCATCGCCATAGCGCCGACTCGGGCCGATACAGGAGATTGCATGAACGCCAATCCGAAGTTTCTGTCCGCCGACGCCCACGTCGACGCCGCTGCCGTCGCACCTCTGCCGAATTCGCGCAAGATCTACGTGACGGGCTCGCAGCCCGACATCCGCGTGCCGATGCGCGAGATCACGCAGTCCGACACGCCGACCGGCTTCGGTGGCGAAAAGAATCCGCCGATCTACGTATACGACACGTCGGGCCCGTACACCGATCCGGACGCGAAGATCGACATCCGCGCGGGCCTGCCGGCGCTGCGCCAGCGCTGGATCGAAGCGCGCGGCGACACCGAGACGCTGTCGGGCCTCACGAGCGACTACGGCCGCGAGCGCGCAGCCGACCCGGCCACGGCCGACCTGCGCTTCCCGGGCCTGCACCGCCACCCGCGCCGTGCGCAGGCTGGCAAGAACGTCACGCAGATGCACTACGCGCGCCAGGGGATCATCACGCCGGAGATGGAATACATCGCGATCCGCGAGAACCAGCGCCGCGCCGAGTACCTCGAAAGCCTGAAGGCGAGCGGCCCGAACGGCGCGAAGCTCGCCGCGATGATGGGCCGCCAGCACGCGGGCCAGGCGTTCGGCGCCGCCGCGTTCGGCCCGAACGCGCTGACCGAGATCACGCCGGAATTCGTGCGCTCGGAAGTCGCATGCGGCCGCGCGATCATCCCCGCGAACATCAACCACCCGGAATCGGAGCCGATGATCATCGGCCGCAACTTCCTCGTGAAGATCAACGCGAACATCGGCAACTCGGCCGTCACGTCGTCGATCGGCGAGGAAGTCGACAAGATGACGTGGGCGATCCGCTGGGGCGGCGACACGGTGATGGACCTGTCGACCGGCAAGCACATCCATGAAACGCGCGAGTGGATCATCCGCAACAGCCCGGTGCCGATCGGCACGGTGCCGATCTACCAGGCGCTGGAAAAGGTCAACGGCAAGGCCGAGGACCTGACCTGGGAAATCTTCCGCGACACGCTGATCGAACAGGCCGAGCAAGGCGTCGACTACTTCACGATCCACGCGGGCGTGCGCCTGCAGTACGTGCCGCTCACCGCGAACCGGATGACGGGCATCGTGTCGCGCGGCGGCTCGATCATGGCAAAGTGGTGCCTCGCGCATCACAAGGAAAGCTTCCTGTACGAACACTTCGCAGAGATCTGCGAGATCATGAAGGCGTACGACGTGAGCTTCTCGCTCGGCGACGGGCTGCGCCCCGGCTCGATCTACGACGCGAACGACGAAGCGCAGCTCGGCGAGCTGAAGACGCTCGGCGAGCTCACGCAGATCGCGTGGAAGCATGACGTGCAGGTGATGATCGAAGGCCCCGGCCACGTGCCGATGCAGCTGATCAAGGAGAACATGGATCTCCAGCTCGACTGGTGCAAGGAAGCGCCGTTCTACACGCTCGGGCCGCTGACGACCGACATCGCACCGGGCTACGACCACATCACGTCGGGCATCGGCGCCGCGATGATCGGCTGGTTCGGCACTGCGATGCTGTGCTACGTGACGCCGAAGGAACACCTCGGCCTGCCGAACAAGGACGACGTGAAGGAAGGCATCATCACGTACAAGCTCGCCGCGCACGCCGCCGACCTGGCCAAGGGCCACCCGGGCGCGCAGGTGCGCGACAACGCGCTGTCGAAGGCGCGCTTCGAGTTCCGCTGGGAAGACCAGTTCAACCTCGGTCTCGATCCGGACAAGGCGCGCGAATTCCACGACGAGACGCTGCCGAAGGATTCCGCGAAGGTCGCGCACTTCTGCTCGATGTGCGGCCCGCACTTCTGCTCGATGAAGATCACGCAGGACGTGCGCGAATTTGCGGCGCAACAAGGCGTGTCCGAAACCGAGGCGCTGCAGAAGGGCATGGAGGTCAAGGCCGTCGAGTTCGTGAAGACCGGCGCCGAGATCTATCACCGCCAATAAGCGTCGCCGGCAATCAGCGCCGGATCGCTCCGCGATGCACGCAGCCCGCTTTCGAGCGGGCTTTTTTGTGCATGCCGCATGCCCGCCACCGTGCCGGGAAACAATTGATTACGTAAGTCGATCACTTTAACAAGTCCTTACAGCAGACCTCCAGTTCGGCGCGTACCTTGGGTTTGTGCGCGGGACCCATCCGACGCGCAACAACCTTTTATGACATCAAGGACAACGATCATGATTTCGATTCGGCGTATTGGGGCAAGCGCACTGATCGTCGCAACGATGGCGAGCCTGTCGGCGTGCGACTCAATGACCACGCGTCAGCGCGATACGGCAATCGGCGCGGGCGTAGGCGGCGTCGCCGGTGCGGCGATCGGCGGCAATGCGTTGTCGACCCTCGGCGGCGCGGCCGTCGGCGGCATCATCGGCAACCAGGTCGGCAAGCATTGACGGCCTGCCTCCCCCGGAGGCAGCGTGACACGACAGACGGCGCTATCCGCATTGCGGGTGCGCCGTTTTCGCTGCGGAGCGCACATGTCGTCCGGCGATCGATGCGTGCGGGTGGCGGTGATCGGCGCGGTCGCCGAAAGCTGCCCTTTGTGACCGGCGACCCCACATGGCGGACGGGATCGCCACCGCCGCTCCCGCAGCAGTTCTTGTAGCAGTTCTTGTAGCAGTTCTTGTAGCAGTTCTTGTAGCAGTTCTTGTAGCAGTTCCCGTAGCAGTTCCTGTAGCGGCTCCCGAAATGATCCGTTACCGTTTTGCACATCGTGTCACGGCCGCGCGGCGTAAGCTTAATCATAGGCTCACCGCCCACCTTGCCGGGGAGACATCATGAACAGAACATTCGTCGCCGCAGCCCTCGCATGCGCGACGCTTGCCGGCTGCTATTACCCGTACGGCTACTATCCGTCCGACTATTACGCGGCCGCCCCCGTCCCGGCGGCGCCGGCATACGTGGCGCCGGCCCCCGCCTATTACCCGGCCTATCCGGTCTATCCGGCACCCGGCTACTACGCGCCGGGCTGGGGCGGCTGGTGGGGTCCGTCGCTGTCGCTCAACTTCGGTTTCGGCGGGCGCGGCGGCCGTCGCCACTGATCGCCGCCCACTAGTCGCCGCCACTGTCGAACGGCGCTCCGCGGCGACATGCCAGCTGCCGCCGTCGTCGGCGACACGCGGTTCTACCGTTTCTTGTCGTTTCATCCGATCGTGAAACGTCGGCCGGGTAACGCGGTGTAAGATTCAGCGCATCCCCTCCCCAGCCTTCCGGCCCACGATCGATGTCACCGAAGAACGCTTCCCTGCTGACCGTGCTCGCTGCCCTGTGGGGCGCGTCGTTCCTGTTCATCCGGATCGGCGTCGCCGAGTTCGGCGTCGCGCCGCTGATGGCGCTGCGCGTCGGCATCGGCGCGCTGTTCCTGACCGGTCTCGCGCTCACCCGTTTCAAACCCGCCGAGCTCGGCACGCAACTGCGCCGTCATGCGTGGCCGCTGTTCGTCGTCGGCGTGCTCAATTCCGGCGCGCCGTTCTGCCTGTTCGCGTTCGCCGAGCTGACGCTGTCGGCCGGCGTGACGTCGGTGATCAACGCGACGACGCCACTGTGGGGCGCGCTCGTCGCGTACCTGTGGCTGAAGGACAAGCTGTCGCTGCCGCGCGCGCTCGGTCTCGTGATCGGCTTCGCGGGCGTGCTGACGCTCGTCTGGGACCAGATCGCGAGCGCAAGCGGCAACACGGGCGCCGGCGCAACCGCACTCGCCGCCGCAGCAGCGCTCGGCGCGACGCTGCTGTACGGCATCGCGGCCAACTACACGAAGCGCAAGCTGACCGGTGTCGACCCGCTCGTCAACGCGACCGGCAGCATGATCGGCTCGACCGTGCTGCTGCTGCCGTTCGCGATCGCGACGTGGCCCGCGGCGCCGATCAGCGCGCACGCATGGGGCTCGGTGCTCGGGCTCGGCATCGCGTGCACGGGGATTGCGTATTTCATCTTCTTCTACCTGATCGCTCACGTCGGGCCCGCGCGCGCGATCACCGTGACGTTCGTGATCCCGGTGTTCGGCCTGCTGTGGGGCGCGCTGTTCCTGAACGAGCACGTGTCGGCCGTGATGCTCGAAGGCTGCGCGATCGTGCTCGTCGGCACCGCGCTCGCGACTGGCGTGATCCGGCGAATTCCGGGCATGCGGCCGCGCGGCGGCGAAACGGCCTGACGGCGTCGGCGGAGGCCGCAGGCGTCGGCCTCGCGCGCCGCCCGCCTGTTCGTGAAACGGACGCGCCCGATTGGGCGCGTTTTTTGCGCGTTCTTGCGTCCAGGCGATGCCGATCCACGTTGACGCCGATGCGCGTCGAGCGGCGCGCCAGGCTGTACGCGGCTGGCGTCTGGAGTTACCCTGATACGCGATCCATCGGGATCTCGCTACACTCCAAACAATTATCCGCAGGAGGCGGTCAAGATGGGCCACGTTGTTCCGCGCCTGCGTGCGTGTGCGGCCGCCGCTGCGACGCACCGCGAAGCCACGTTGCCGTCCGTCTCCGAGCGCTGCTGACATGCCGCAGACACTCGACCTTTCACTCGAATCCCTGCTCGAACGCCTGACGCCCACGCCGGCCGGCTGGCTCGCCGACTATCGCGGCGTGACGCTGCGCAGCGTGTTCCAGCCCGTGCTGTCGATCACGCACAAGCGCGTCGTCGGCTACGAAGCGCTGTTGCGCGTGGTCGACGCGAACGGTCAGGCAATCTCGCCCGGCGCGCTGTTCGATCGCACGCGCGGCGAAGAGGAAGCGCTCCTGCTCGACCGGCTCGCCCGTTGCCTTCATACGGCCAATTTCGTCGCGCAAGGGATCGGCGATGGCTGGCTATTCCTGAACGTGATGCCTCGCGTGCTCGATTCGGGCCTCGTGCAACGCGAGTTCGTCGAGGCGCTGTGCCATCATTTCGCGCTGCCGCCGAACCGCATCGTGCTCGAGGTTGTCGAGCAGCCGTCGCGCGACGAAGCCGAGCTCGCCCGCACGATCGACATGATCCAGCATCGCGACTTCCTGATCGCGATCGACGATTTCGGCACCGGGTTCTCGAATTTCGACCGCGTGTGGCGTGCGCGGCCCGACATCGTGAAGCTCGATCATTCGCTCGTCGAACGCGCGACGTGGGCTGCCGAAGATCGCCGCATCATCCATCACCTCGTGTCGATGCTGCATCAGGCCGGCGCGATGGTCCTCGCCGAAGGCGTCGAGAGCGACGACGCGCTGCAAGCGTTGATGGAAGCGGATATCGATTTCGTGCAGGGTTTCCAGTTCGGTCAGCCCGATCCGTCGATCGCGCGCGCGAGCGCGGCGGTGCCGGCGATGCTCGACGCCGCGTGGGCGCGCTTCATCGCCCGCCACCCCGTACCGGCGAATGCCGCGCAACCGGGCTTTGACGCGATCGAACGGCTAGTGCTTGCGGGCGCGGCCGCGTTCGCGGTGAGCGGCAACCTGCAGGACGCCGCGCAGCGCGTGCTCGTCGTACCGTCCGCACGCCGCGTGTTCGTCACGGACGAAATCGGCGAACAATTCCTGCCGTCGATCGGCGCGCCGGCCCACAACCACAGCGCAGCCACCACGCGCCTCGCGCCGCTCTTTCCGGAAACGCACAGCAACTGGTCGCGCCGCCCGTATTTCCAGCGCGCGATCGCCGCACCCGGCCGCGTCGCGCTGATGGGGCCGCACTTTTCGCTGACGGAAGGCCGCGACTGCTACACGGCCGCCGTTGCCACCCGCGCAAACGACCGGCTCGTCGTGTTCTGCGTCGACTTCGTGCTCGACAGCGCGGGAACCGTGATGCGCTGATGCGCGCAAGTCGTCCGGCGCGACGCGCCGGCGTCAGTCGACGATCTTCCCGCGCCCGGATTTCACTGCGCTGCGGCGCGCCTTGTGCTCCAGCCGCCGCTCCTTAGATGCGCGGGTCGGCCGCGTCGCGACGCGTGCGCGCGGCGTGACGGCGACGCTGCGGATCAACGCGTCGAGCCGCGCCAGCGCGGCGTCGAGATTCTTCTCCTGGGTGCGATGTTCCTGCGACTTGATCACGACGATGCCCTCGCGCGTGATGCGCTGGTCCGACAGCGCAAGCAGCCGTTCCTTGAGCAATTCGGGCAGCGACGACGCACGGATGTCGAAACGCAGGTGAATCGCGCTCGACACCTTGTTGACGTTCTGCCCGCCCGCGCCCTGCGCGCGCACCGCGGTCCATTCGATTTCAGCCGGATCGAGCGTATAGCGGATCATCATCGCGACGCTTCCGCACGGCGCCGCGCCAGCGCCTCGTCGATCCGTGCGGACAGGCCCGAATCGCGCTGCGTGCGTGTCGCGACGGCCTGCGCGAGCACACGCCGTGCGCCGATCACCTGCACGCGCGTGCGCGCCCGCGTCACGGCCGTATACACCAGCTCGCGCGTCAGCACGCGGCCGAACGTCGCCGGCAGCACGAGTGCCGCCTCGTCGAATTCAGAGCCCTGCGATTTGTGGACGGTCAGCGCGAACGCGGTTTCGTGCGGCGGCAACGCTGCCGGCGACACCGCGCGCGCCGTGCCGTCCGCACGCTTGAACCACACGCGCAGCACGCCGTGCGCATCGGGCAGCGCGATGCCGATGTCGCCGTTGAAGAGCCCGAGCGCGTAATCGTTGCGCGTCACCATGATCGGCCGCCCGGTGAACCAGTGCGCGCCGACCGCCAGCGGCACGCGCGCGGCGCGTCTCACGTGCGACGCGACGAGCGCGTTCACGTGCTCGGCGCCGCGCGCCCCGCTGCGGGTTGCGCACAGGATCCGGAAACGGTTGAGCGCGTCGAACAGCGGCAGCGGATCGGGCTCGGTCTCGGCAAGCGCATCGCGCAACGCATCGAGATAGGCTGAGAAACGCCGCGCGAGACGTTCGACCGTCGGCGCGGCGAGCGTGTCGCCCGTGTCTTCGTGGAACGACGCGGCGGCCGCGTCGCTCGCCGGCAACGCGTCGAGCGCGTCCTGCACGTCGCCGCGGCGAATCGCCAGCGACAGGCGCCCGATCGGCGAATCGAGCCCGAAGCGGTAATTGCGCTCGAGCCACACCACGCAATCGGTAAGCGGGGCCGGCGCCGACGCTTCGACGGTCGCGGTCGCGTCGGTCGCGTCGGTCGCGTCGACCGCCGGCGCAATCGCCGCAGCCGCACGCTGCGCATCGCCGGCACCGAGCGGCGCAAGCGCGGCTGCATCGAGCCACGCGAGTTCGTCGGCCTCGATCCACGCAGGTGCCTCGCTGATCTCACGCACCTCACGCACGTCACGCACTTCACCCACCTCACCCATCTCGCCCGTCTTGTGCGCGATGTCGTCTGCGACGGCCGCCTCCGTCGATGGGTCGTCGTCGATCAGCAAGTCGAACAGCGACGCCTGCCGGTCATCCCCCTGCGCGGGCGCAGCCGGCTTCCGCGAGGCTTCCGCTGCAACCGATGTCGCTGCGGCCTCGGCACGGTCCGGCACCGGAAGCGCCGCAGCGAACGCCGCTTCGTCGATGCCGAGCGCCTGCGCGATGCGCGTGCGCGCGGCGGCGCTGAACGACGGCCGCGCGCTCAGCTCGGCGAATACGGCGCCGGCCTCGACCGCGGCAAGCTGGTCCTTGTCCCCGAGCAGCACGAGCCGCGCGCCCGGCGCGAGTGCATCGAGCAGGTGAGCGGCGAGCGCGACGTCGATCATCGACGCTTCGTCGACGACGATCAGGTCGTACGGCAGCGGGTTGTCGCGATGATGGCGGAAGCCTGCCGCGCCGCCGCCACCCAGCAGCCGATGCAGCGTATACGACGTGTCCGGCAGGCGCGCGGCGAGATCGGGCGGCAGGTCGCCCGCCCGCGCGTGCAGCGCTTCCTGCATCCGCTGCGCGGCCTTGCCGGTTGGCGCGGCGAGCGCGATGCGCAGGCCCGGATGCGCGTCGAGCAGGCACGCGAGCACGCCGACGACGGTCGTCGTCTTGCCGGTGCCGGGGCCGCCGCTGACGATCGTCACGCGGCCCGTCAGCGCGACGATCGCCGCGACGCGCTGCCAGTCCAGCTCGCCCGTCGCCGGCCCGAAGTAACGGGCAAGGCGTTCGCGCAGCGTGTCGGGCGCCAGCGCGTCGTCGGCAATGGCCTCGCCCGCCTGGGCGACCAGCGCATCGGCGAGCCGCCGTTCGTAGTCGAAATAGCGCGCGAGATAGAGGTGGCCGTGCCGGTCGACGATCAGCGGCCGCTCGTCGCCGCGTTCGAGCGTGCCGAACGCGACGACGCCGCTCGCGGCGAGCGCCGCACGCACGTCGGCGATCGGTTCTTCGTAACGCTGCGCGAGCGCGCCGAGCGACACGCAGACGTGCCCGCCCGCTGTCGCCCGGCTGGACGCGAACGCGGCCCGCGCAGCCCAGCGGGCGGCCACGGCCGGCGCGCCCCCGCGGCGCGCGAGTTCGCCGATCCGGCGCGCGAACCCTTCCGCGAGCGCAATGCCGAAGTCGGCCGGTTCAGGCAGGCGTGCGACGAGGCCGCCGGTATAACTGAGCGCATCGATGGCGAGCGTATCGTCACGCGGACTCATGCGCGGCCTCCTTCCATCATCCGGTCGAGCGCGTCGACGAGTTCGCGCGCGGGCCGCCGCGCATGGACGCCGGCCGGCGCGCCACCGCTGCGCCACGCGGGCCGCACGCCGCGAATGAACAGGTACAGATAGCCCGCGATGTGCGTGTCGTAGTCGTAATCGCGCAGCCGGCCGCGCAAGTAGCGATGCAGCGCGACCGTATAGAGCAGCGCCTGCAGGTGATACGCGTGATCGGCCATCGCCGCGTCGAGCGCGCGCGGGCCATAGGCATCCGGCGTAGTGCCGAGATGGTTCGATTTCCAGTCGACGATCCAGAACCGGCCGTCATGCTCGACGATCATGTCGATGAAACCCTTGATGAAACCGGCGAGCACGCCCGCCTCCAGTGCGACGTCCGGATAGCCGTGCGCGACCAGCAGCCGGCGCAGCGCGGCGAGGTCCAGCGACGGTGCCGGAAACAGGAAGCCCATTTCGTCGAGCCGCTTCGCCGGATCGAGTTCGGCGAGCCGCAAGCCGGGCACGAGTTCCGTGCGCACGACGTCGTCGACGAGCCGCGCCATCATCGCCGGCAGCCGCTCGCCGAGTTCGGGTTCGGCCTCGACCGGCCGATCGTGCAGTGCGCCGAGCGCCGCCGCATGCCACGACGACGGTTCGGAGAAATCGCTCAGCTCGAACAGGCGGTGCAGGCACTCGCCAGCCGCCGCGCCGCGCGGAAACACGAGGATGTCGTCGTCGGGCGGCACGGCCGCCGGCCACTCGGCGCCCGGATCGCCGTCGGGCGCGAACGCGGCGAGCGCATCGTGATCGGGCCGCAGTTCGTCGTCCGGCACGGCCGCGACGCCGGCCTCCTCGCGCGCCATTGACGCGGTCAGCGAGCTGAAGCTCGCCATTCGCCACGCATCGCGCAGCACGCGCGACGCATGACGCGCCGCCAGTGCCTGCGTCGCGTCGTGCCCGGCGGCGAGCCGCTCGCGGTGCGTCGGCACCGGCAACGGCCCGACGCTCACCGGGCCGCCCGCGAGCGCGCGCCACGCGTGGTCGAGCGCGGCATCGTCGGGCGGCTCGTCGAGCCACGCGTCGAATGCATGGCCGGCGCCGGCCACGAGCCAGTTGAGCACGCTGCGCCGCGATTCGCGCGTCGAGCGGGACGACAGGTACGGTCCCGCGACGAGATAGCACCGGTAGACCGCGCGCGTGAGCGCGACGTAGACGAGCCGCGCGCGCTCCGCCGCCTGCTCGCGCATCACCTGCCGCGCCGCATGCTCGGCCGCCTCGTCGTCGCAACCGTAGTGCAGCACCGCGTCGCCCGCGTCGTCGTGATACTCGCGCGCATCCGGCAAGCCGGACGCGGGCGGCTCGCGCAGCCCGCCATCGTTCAGGAACGGGCAGAACACGATCGCGTATTCGAGGCCCTTCGACTTGTGCACGGTGACGATCTGGACGAGGTTGCGATCCGATTCGAGGCGCAGCTGCGCGTCCTCGCCGCCGCCATCGAGACGCTGCGCGGCGAGCCAGCGCAGCGTCGGCGCAATGCCCGGCTGTGCGGATGCGCGCGCCTGCGTCAGCTCGGCCAGATGATTGACGTCCGTCACGCGGCGCTCGCCGTCGGCGCCCGCCATCAACCGCTCGGCAATCCGCAGCTCGCGCGCGAACGTGCGCCACATCACCGCGAACCCGCGTTCGCGCCACAGCAGGCGATACCGCGAAAAACGTTCGACCCAGCTCATCGCATCGGCGCCGTCGGCAGCAGCATCGACAAGCGCGCCGCGCGCGTCGCCGTCGCCCTGCTCCATCCGCCACAGTGCGCCGGCGTCGAGGCCGAACCAGTCGGACGCGAGCGCCGCACGCAGGCGCCGCAGGTCGCCCGGCGCGTCGATCGCCGCGAGCACACGTTCGAGCTGTTCGGCGTCGCCGGTCGAAAACACCGATGCCTGCGCAAGCTCGACGCTGCCGATGCCCCACGTTGCCAGCACCCGCTTCACGAGGCTGCCCTGCCGGTGCGTCTGCACGAGCACCGCGATATCGCCGGGCGACAGCGGCGTGTCGCCGAGCCGGACACGCCCGTCGCGCGCGCCGCGCATCAATCGCGCGATCTCGGCCGCACACGCGTGCGCGGCCTGCGATTGCGCATCGCGCTTGCTCCACATGTCATCGCCGCCCGGCAGCGTCCAGATCCGGAAGTCGCCCGGCTGGCCGCTATCGGTCTCGTCGGCAAGCGGCGCACGCACGCGCGTGCCCGCGCGCACCGGGTAATAGTCGAGCCCGTCGAGCACGAACGCGCGCGGGTTCGACAGGAAGAACCGGTTGCAGGCGTCGACGATCGCCGGTGTCGAACGCTGGTTGACCGCAAGCGTATAGCACGCGCTCGCCCGCGCGCGCGCCGCCAGATACGTGTGCAGATCGGCCGCGCGAAAGCTGTAGATCGCCTGCTTCGGATCGCCGACGAGGAACAGCGGCCCGCCGGGTGCGAAGATCCGGTCGAAGATCGCGAACTGCAACGGATCGGTGTCCTGGAACTCGTCGATCAGCGCGGCCGGGTAGCGCGCGCGCAGCGTGTCGGCCAGCCACGGGTGCGCGTGCAATGCATCGTGCAGGTTCGCGAGCAGATCGTCGAACGACACGACGCGCCGCGTGCGCTTGCGTTCAGCCAGCTCGCGCGGCGCGTCCTCGAGCCACGCGGCGATGAGCGCAAGCCAGCGAGCGCGCTGCACGGCCTCGGCTGCGGCGACCGCCGCGTCGAGCGCGTCCGCGACGTCGAAGAACGGATGCTCGGGCGTCGCGCCGCCCTTCTTGGTCGCCTTGACGAGCGCCGTGCGCGTGAGTTTCAGCGCGGCTTTCGGCAGCGCGGCGGCCGCGTCGGACTGCGCGAAATGCGCGGTCCACGCGGCGAGCGCATCGGCCACCGCATCCGGCTTGTGCGAGCGCTGGTTGAGCGCGGGCTGCGCGGCACGCAGCAACGCGTCGATCGCGTCGCGCTCGGCGGCCCACAGGCGGGCCGCCTCCGCGAAGCATTCGGCCGCCGCCGCTTCCGCCGACTCGTCGGGCTCCGTGACGCCGTCCCAGCGCAGCGCCGCGAGCGGTTTCTTCAGCCGGCGCGCGAGCTGCGCGTCGAGCGCGGCCGGCCCCGCGCCCGACTCGACGAGCCACGCGGCGAAGCCCGGCCAGCGCGCCGCCATCGGCTCGACGCGCGTGCGCCAGAAATCCGCCGCGAGCTCGAAGCGCAACGACGCATCGTCCGCCTCCATCTCGAACGCGAACGGCATCGCGGCCGCGAACGGCGCCTCCTGCAGCGCGCGCTGGCAGAACGCGTGGATCGTGTGGATCGCGGCCTGGTCGAACGCGCGCAGCGCGCGCCGGATCCGCTTCGCGGCCGTCTCGGGGTCGAGCACGCCGTCGTCGCCGAGCGTGGTGTCGACGAGGCGCGTGATGAACGGATCGCCGCCGTCGTCGCCCGTGTCGAGCGCGTGCGCGAGCTGCGCGAGGCGGCCGCGGATCCGCTCGTGCAGCTCCGCGGTCGCCGCCTTCGTGAAGGTCACGACGAGAATCTGGTCCGCGCCGAGATCCTTTTCGAGCAGCAGGCGCACGTATAGCGCACAGATGTTCCAGGTCTTGCCGGTACCCGCCGACGCCTCGATCTGGTTGACGCCGTCGAGCGGACAAGCGAATACGTCGAGTTCGAGCGCGTCGAGCGCTTGCGATGCGCCGCTCATGACGCCTCCTTCAGGTGTTCGACGAGCGGCTCGAACACGAGCCGTGCGAGCGTGCCGAACGGTTCGTCGAGCGACGGGTTCGCGCCGCGCCACGCGATCGCGAGCGCGGGATCGTCGGATTCGCCGACGACCCGGTCGTTGATCCAGACGCTCGCCGCCTTCGCCTCGCTATCGGTCACCCACGCCCACGCGCTGCGCGGGAAGAAGCGCAGCGGCATGCGCCGGCCCGCGCGAAACAGCGCGGCAAGCGGCGCGAGGCACGCGAGCGGCGCCGCGACGGGCGTCAGCTCGAACGCGCCGCCGCTGCCGAACCACAGCGTGCGGCGCGGCCCGTCCGGCACGACCGCGCAATAGACGAGATGCGCGAGCCACGCGGACAGATAGTCCCGTGCGCTCGGCCGCGCATAGCGGTAAATCACCTGGCCCGCGGCCGTCAGCCGGTTCAGCGTGCCGTGCAGCGCAAGCGGCGCGCTCACCGCGTCGCGCGACAGCGCTGCGTCGCCGGCGCCGAACAGCGCCTGCTCCGTATCGGGCCAGACCGGCACGACTTCGATCGAAAACGGCCGGCGCTCGGCGCCGTCGGCAAGCACCTGCCGCACGTTCGCCGCCAGTTGCGTCAGCGAACCGAGCGCCTGGTCGCGCCACACCGCACCGGTCGCGCCGCCCGGCAGTTCCGGGCTCGCGTCCGCGATGCGCAGCGCATGATCGTGCGCGGCCGCTGCGCCCGACTCGATCAGCAGCGGCAGCACGCGCTCGGCGAGCGCGTCGCTGCCCGCGAAATCGAGCGCGAACGGCTCGGTGTCCAGCAGTTCCGCCTGCGCGTCCGCGAGCACGATGCCGAGGCGTTCGCGCAGCAGCGCCCGCGCCGGGTGGCGCCAGAAGCGCTCGAAGTCGGCGAACGCGACCGGCTCGACGGGTTCGGCCGGCAACGGCTGCGCGAAGAATGCGGCCTCGCGCGCGCCGCCTTGCGACGGATCGGCAGCCAGCAGCGACGCAAGCGACGCCCGTTCCGCGTCATACGAAAAGAGCGGCCCGCCCGGCCGGAAATACGCGGCCGCGAACGGCTGCAGCGGATGCTCGACGATGAACGAGCGGCGGGCGGCATCGACGTCGGCCGGCGCCGCGTCGGGCCCGGCCGCGACGAGCGCGAGATGGTCGAGCAGCTCGTCGACGAGCGCGGCCGGCGGCAGCGGCGCGTTGTCGCGAATGCTGCGCCCCGTATACGCGATCAGCAGCCGGTCGCGCGCGCCGAGCAGCAGGTCGAGGAACAGGTTGCGCTCGTCGTCGCGCCGTTGCCGGTCGCCGAGCTTCGGCAGCACGGCCATCAGGTCGAACTCGTCCGCGCGCGCGAGGCTCGGCAGCACGCCGTCGTCCATGCCGAGCAGGCACACGACCCGGTACGGCAGCCCGCGCAGGCTCGTCAGCGACGAAAACGTCACGCCGCCCCACGGCACCCCGCCGCGGGCCGGGTCGTCGAGCGCGGCGGCAAGCCCCGCGCGCACGACGGCGGCGGGCAGCGCCTGCTCGGGCGCCCCCTCCTTCATCGCGGCCAGCATTGCATCGAGCGCGTCGCGCACGCCCGCGAGCGCATCGGCATGCGCGGCGCCGGAATCGAAGAAGCGCGCGAGCGTGTCGGCAAACAGTTCGCTCCACGCGTGCGGCGCATGCGGCTCCGCGAGGCGCCGCGCGAAGCCGTCGAGATCGTCGGTGAAGCGCGCGAGACGGCCGAGCAGTTCGGCCTCGCTGCCGGTGGCCGCCTCGATCGGCAGCCATGCGCCGACCGGCGCCGCGCCGTCTGGCATCGCGTAGCCGAGAAAGAGACGCGCGAGCGCATCCGAGAACGTATGGCGCGGCGACGGCACTGCCGCGTCGTCGCTCGTTTCCGGCGCGAGCCCGCGGCGCGCGCCGGCGGCCGCCAGCCAGGTCTGCACCGTTTCGAGCGCGGCCGCGTCGATCCCGTAGCGCGCGGCCACCGCATCGACGCGCAGCCATTCGATCAGCGCCGGCGCGCCGACCTGGCGCTCGGGCAGCGCGAGCCAGTCGAGCAGCACGCGCGCGACAGGGTTCGCCTGCGATGGCGGCAGGCCCGTGATCCGGTAAGGCACGCGCGCGCCGCCGGCGCCGGCCGTGCCGAACACCGCGTCGATCAGCGGCCCCGCCGCCGCGAGGTCGGCCACCGCGACGAGCACGTCGGAAGGCCGCAGGCTGTCGTCGGCATCGAACCACGCGAGCAGGCGGTCGTGCAGCACCTCGAGCTGGCGCGCGAGGCTGTGACAGATATGCACCTCGATCCCATGCTCCGCGGGCGGCTCGCCGAGATCCGCTTCGGGCTGCAGGTCGAGGATCGCGTTCTGGATTCGCGCGAGCCAGGTCGGCGCGGGATTGGCGACGTAGTACGACGCATCGCCCGATGCCGCGCTTTCGGTCAGCTCGTGCAGCATGTGGAGCTGCGCCTGCGTCTGGCGGCCCCATTCGGCGAGCAGCGGATGGCCGACTTCCTGGTAGTCGAGCCGCCCCGCCGCGTCGAGCGCCTCGGCGTGCGCGGCGGTCACGATGTCGAACCAGAATTCGCGGCACGGGTTGAGCGCGTAGATGCGCACGTCGATCCAGCGCGACAGCTCGCGCAGCAGCGCGACGTGCAGCGGCGGCATCGTCGGCAGCGCGAACACGCTGACCGATTCCGGCCAGTTGGCCCGCGCGATCGTATCGAGATCGAGATGGCGCGCTTCGCCGAGGAAGCGGTGCGCGGGCGGCGTGCCGCTGTCGCTCAGCTCCGCGAGCAGCGCGCGCCACAGCGCGGCCTGCCAGCGTTCGTCGTCGCACGCCGCATCGCCGATCCCGCGCGGCGCGCCGTCGCCCGCGAGCACCGATTCGCCCGCCTGCCATGCGGCGAGCCATTCGGGGCGATAGGTCAGGTAATGGTCGAGGACCGTCGCGACACGCTGCGCAAGTTCGTAACGCATCGCGTCGTCGGACGCGGACAGGTACGCGGCGAGCCGCGGCGACGCGAGCCACGGCGCATTGCCGGTGGCCTCCGACAGCAGCCGGTAGCAACGCCACACGAGGCGGTCCGGTGCGAACGGCGAACGCGCGGGCACCGTCAGCACGCGGCCGATCTGCGCCCACAGCCATTGCGCGAGATACGTGAACTCGACGTTCGCGCACACGCCGTGGCGCTCGGCGATGTCGAGCTCGAGACGGCGGCGCAGCGCCGCGCTCGGCACGATGATCTGCTGCGGCGCCCACGGCGCATTGCGGGCGGGAAAGGCCGACAGATCGTCGAGCAGCGCATCGGCGAGCGTTTCGTGACGGTTCGAATAGAAGAGATGGAGCATGAAGCAGACGTCGGAGCGTCGCGCCGGCCGGGCCGGGCGATCGGAAGCACCAAGGATAGCAAAGGGGCGGCGCGGTGCGTATCTGCTGAATGGCCAGGGTCTTAGGCACCGCGAAATACGATAGACTCGTCGCCAAATCGAACGCCGCCCTGGCGTCTCCGTCAGCCTTTCACCCCATCGATGCGCTATTCCGTCGAAATCAGGAAGTTTTTCTACAGCCAGTATTTTTTCGGCGGCTTGCGCATCGCGGTCGGCGTGTCGCTACCCGCAGTGATTTGCCTGCTCGTGTTCCACAACCGCGAGCTCGGTTTCACGATCTCGACGGGCGCGCTCGGCGCGTGCGTCGTCGACATGCCGGGCCCGCTCAAGTACAAGCACAACGAAATGCTCGCGTGCAGCGTGATCGGCTTTCTCGCCGCGCTCGCCACGGGCCTCGCGACGCCGAACATCTTCGCGCTGTGGCTGACGATCGTGCCGCTCACGTTCGTGCTGTCGCTGATCGTCGTCTACGGCAACCGCTGGCCGCAGATCAGCTTCGCGACGCTGTTCATGATGGTGATGACGCTCGAGGAGAAGCTCACGCCGCTGCAGGCGTTCATCAATGCGGGCTGGATTCTCGCGGGCGGCCTCTGGTACACGTACTGGGCGACCGTCGTGTCGCAATGGCAGGCACGCCGGATCGAGCAGCAGGCGCTCGCCGAGAGCCTGTTCGCCTGCGCCGACTACCTGCTCGCGCGCGCGGCGTTCTACGACCTCGACGCCGATCTCGACGAGTGCTACCGCAATCTGGTCGCCAAGCAGATCACCGCGGTCGAGACGCAGGAGACCGCGCGCGACATCGTGCTGCGCAACCTGCCGAAGCTGCGCAGCGGCAAGCTCGACCCGGGCCGCGTGACGATGTACAACCTGTTCATCAACAGCGTCGACCTGCACGAACTGTTCGTCGGCGCCCACACCGACTACCCGCTCGTGCGCAACACGTTCGGCGGCTCGGATCTGATCATCTTCTACCGCGACCTGATCTGCAAAGCGGCATTCGACCTCGAGGAAATCGGCCTCGCGGTGCTCGAGAACCGCGCGCCGCATTCAAGGATCAGCGTAAAGGCCGAATTGCGCGCGATCGAGTACGAGATCGAGCTGATGCGCAAGAAGAACTTCCAGGCCACCAACGCGGAAGCGTACGCAGCGGTGCTCGCGACGTTCCGGCGGATCTGGAGCGCCACGCGCCTGATCGAGCGGATGCGGCGCAACCTGTCCGGCCGCGCCGATCCGCAGCAGACCGAGCTGAAGATCGACAAGGCGCTCTCGCGCTTCCTGCAGCGCCGACGGATGTCGCCGCTCCTGATCTTCTCGAACCTGAACATGCGCTCGCCGAGCTTCCGCCACGCGCTGCGCGTGACGATCGCGGTCGCGGTCGGCTTCTGGCTCGGGCGGCTGCTGCCGCTCACCAACGCTTACTGGATCGTGATGACGAGCATCATCATCCTGAAGCCCGGCTATTCGCTGACCAAGCAGCGCAACGCGCAGCGTATCGTCGGCACGCTGATCGGCTGCGCGGCGAGCCTCGCGCTGATCTACACGGTCAAGAGTCCGCACTTGCTGATCGTGATGATGTTCGGGTCGATGGTGATGAGCTACAGCCTGCTGCTGTTCAACTACGCAGCAAGCGTCGTGTTCACGTCGTCGTACGTGCTGCTGATGTTCCACCTGCTCGCGCCGGGCAACATGCGCATCATCGGCGAGCGCGCGATCGACACCGTCGTCGGCTGCATGATCGCGATCGCCGCGAGCCGGCTGTTCCCGTACTGGGAATACCGGCTGATGGGCAAGCTCGTCACCGACGTGCTGACGTCGACCCGCAAGTATTTCGAGGCCGCGTGGCGCGTCGGGCGCGGCGTGCGCGCGCCGGCCGTGCCCGAGGCTGCCATGCGGGGCCCCGACGGCGCGGCCGTTGTCCCGGTCGTCGCGGCGGCGGTCGAAACGCCGGTCGCCAGCCTCGACGGCGACTACCCGTACCGCCTCGCGCGCAAGAACGTGCACATCGCGTTCGCGAATCTCGGTCAGGCGTTCCAGCGGATGATGATCGAACCGAAGGCCCACCAGCGTTTCGTGCCCGAGCTGAACGACCTGCTCGTGCAGACGCACGTGCTCGGCGCGCAGATCACGGCTGCCGCACCGCTGATCCGCGCATGCTCGGCGGACGATGGCCCCGCCGATCCCCCCGCGCGCGACGACAATGCGCTGCAGCGCGGCCTCGCCGCCGTGCTCGAGAACCTCGAGAAGGCCGAGGCCGGCGAGCCGCCGCCCGCACATCAGCTCGAGGCGACCAAGCAGATCACGCGCGATCTCGACGCGATGGTCGTCGCCGCCGAGCAGTCCGGCGCGGTCAGCGCCGAGCGAACGCATGACCTGAAGGTGCTCGCGCACCAATGCAAGCAGATGCTCGCGTCTTCGCTGCTGATCCGCAAGGATGCGAGCATGATCCGCCTGCCGGCCTAGCGCCGGCTTGCAACATTCGCCGCATTCGCACGCAAGACGCGCCGGCGCGCGTCACCGGAAGGACGAGCGCGCCGCCGGCGCCCGCCCCTTTCGAAAAGCCTCTCGGATGCGATGAATCCGCCATGCGCCACTGGCATTGCTCGCCCCTGCCCAGTGCAGCGGCGGCCCCCCACGGCGGGCCCGCCGCCGCTTCTGCGCAACGCGCCAGTCAGGGATTCCCTGATTCCGAATGATGCACGCTGCTTGTATCATTCGTCCGACGTCAAGTTGTATAGACAACTTCGATCCAATCGGACCGGGCCCGCTCGCCCGGTTCGTCGCAATAAACATATCGGAGACTCGATGAAAAACTTGCAGCGCCATCTAAGCGCGCGGCACATCCGCTTTCTCGCGCTGGGCTCGGCGATCGGCACCGGCCTGTTCTACGGCTCGGCGTCCGCGATCCAGCTCGCGGGCCCGGCGGTGATCCTGGCTTACATCCTTGGCGGCGCCGCCGTCTACATGGTGATGCGCGCGCTCGGCGAAATGGCCGTGCGCGAGCCGGTGGCCGGTTCGTTCGGCCATTACGCGACCGAGAACCTCGGCCCGTTCGCGGGTTTCGTCACCGGCTGGACCTACACGCTCGAAATGGTGATCGTCGCGATCGCGGACATCACCGCGTTCGGCATCTACATGGGTTTCTGGTTTCCGGGCGTGCCGCAGTGGATCTGGGTGCTCGGGGTCGTGACCGTCATCTGCGGGCTGAACCTGTGTCACGTGAAGGTGTTCGGCGAGCTCGAGTTCTGGCTGTCGATCATCAAGGTCGGCGCGATCATCGCAATGATCGGCGGCGGCGTCGCGATCCTCGCGACGGGCATGCATCTCGGCCACACGGCCGACGCGCCGTCGCTCGCGAACCTGTGGAACCACGGCGGCTTCCTGCCGAACGGGTTCGGCGGGCTGATCGCGTCGCTGTCGGTCGTGATCTTCGCGTACGGCGGCATCGAGGTGATCGGGATGAGCGCCGGCGAGGCGAAGAACCCCGAGCGCGTGATCCCGCGCGCGATCAACGCAGTGCCGGCGCGGATCCTGCTGTTCTACGTGCTGACGATGGTCGTGCTGATGTCGATCAGCCCGTGGACGGGCGTCGGCAGCAACGGCAGCCCGTTCGTGCAGATCTTCTCGTCGCTCGGCGTGAAATCGGCCGCGACGGTCCTGAACGTCGTCGTGATCACGGCGGCCATCTCGGCGATCAACAGCGACATCTTCGGCGCCGGCCGCATGATGTTCGGGATGGCGCAGCAGGGCCAGGCGCCGCGCGTGCTGATGTCGACGTCGCGGCACGGCGTGCCCTGGGTGACGGTGCTCGTGATGGCCGCCGCGCTGTTCGTCGGCGTGCTGCTCAACTACCTGATGCCGAAGGACGTGTTCGAGATGGTCGCGGCAATCGCGACGTTCGCGACGGTGTGGGTGTGGCTGATGATCCTGCTGTCGCAGGTCGCGATGCGCCGCCGGCTGCCGGCCGCCGAAGTCGCGGCGCTGAAGTTCAAGGTGCCGCTTTGGCCGGTCGCGCCGGCGCTGACGATCGCGTTCATGGGTTTCGTGATCGTGATGCTCGGCTGGTTCGAGGACACCCGCATCGCGCTGTATGTCGGCGCCGCGTGGCTCGTGCTCCTCGCGGCGGTCTTCTTCATCCGGATCCGCCCGAAATTCGCGCCCGCGTCACGCTGACACACCCACGCGGGCGCCGGCTCCGGCGCCCGCCACGCTGTCCTCCCGGCCGGATGCGCGCCAGCTTCGGCGCCTCCTGCCGTCTCCCGCTCTACTGCTTCCCGCTCTGCCGGTCGCGCGCCGCCTTTCGCGGCGGCCGCGCCCGCCCGGCACATCAGCCTCAGTGCGCGGCCGACGCGCTCGACGCCTCGGCCGGATGCGCTTCGTCGTACGCACGCTTCTGCGAGATCGCGTTGTACAGGATCGTCGCGATCACGATCCCGACGACCACGACGATCAGGATGCCCACATTGCGTACAGGATTCTTCTTGCGCTGATCGTTCATGGTCGGGCCGGCTCCGTCAAATTCATCGAAGCGGGCATTCTACGCGCTTGCGCGCACCTTGCCGTACATCTTCCGGCGCCCCGCCGCCCACGGTTTTCGCCGCCCGACGCAAGCTTTCATTTGATAATCGTTCCCATTTCGATCTAGAATCCGGAATCTTTCGTTTTGTAATGTTCCGGGTCGCTCGAACGGCAGGCGCGTCCCGGAACGCCCGTTCGTCCGCCTGCCACACCGGAGCCTCCATGTCGCCTTCGCGCACCCGCCTGCTTCCGCTCGTCAGCGCCCTCGCCGTTTCCGCCGCCGCGTTCGCGCCGCTCGCTCACGCAGCCGACGAAGTCAGCCTGTACACCACCCGCGAACCGAAGCTGATCCAGCCGCTCATCGACGCGTTCACGAAACAGAGCGGCGTCAGGGTCAACACGGTGTTCGTGAAGGACGGCCTGCTCGAGCGCGTGAAGGCGGAAGGCGGCCAGTCGCCGGCCGACGTGCTGATGACGGTCGACATCGGCAACCTGCTCGACCTCGTCGACGGCGGGCTCACGCAGCCGGTCCGCTCGAAGGCGCTCGACGACGCGATTCCCGCGAACCTGCGCGGCGCGCAAGGCGACTGGTACGCGCTGTCGCTGCGCGACCGCGTGCTGTACGTCGAGAAGGACCTGAAGGTCGACGCGTTCCGCTACGAGGACCTCGCCGATCCTAAGTGGAAAGGCAAGGTGTGCATCCGCTCGGGCCAGCATCCGTACAACACCGCGCTCGTCGCCGCGATGATCGCGCACGACGGCGAGGCGGCAACCGAGAAATGGCTGCGCGGCGTGAAGGCAAACCTCGCGCGCAAGGCGACGGGCGGCGACCGCGACGTCGCGCGCGACATCCTCGGCGGCATCTGCGACGTCGGGCTCGCGAACGCGTACTACGTCGGCCACATGAAGCACGCGGAGCCGGGCACCGACGCGCGCAAGTGGGGCGACGCGATCAAGGTCGTGCGGCCGACCTTCGCAAACGAAAAGAGCGGCGGCACGCACGTGAACATCAGCGGCGCCGCGGTTGCAAGGCACGCGCCGCACAAGGCCAACGCGGTCAAGCTGCTCGAATACCTCGTATCGCCGGACGCGCAGACGCTGTACGCACAGGCGAACTACGAATATCCGGTGCGCGCGAACGTTAAGCTCGACCCGGTCGTCGCGAGCTTCGGCCCGCTGAAGGTCGATCCGCTGCCGCTCGCCGAGATCGCGAAGTACCGCAAGCAGGCGAGCCAGCTCGTCGACAAGGTCGGCTTTGACAACTGACGCTTCGTTCGCGTCCGCGCGTCGCTCGCGGCGGATGCCGCGCATCAAGGTCGGCATGCGGGGAGGCCTGTGGCTCGCCGCGGCGCTCGTGATCGCCGCGGCGGTCGCAGCGCCACTCGCGACGCTCGTCGGCGCCGCGCTCGACGCCGATCTCGCGCACTGGCGGCACCTCGCCGAATTCGTGCTGCCGCAGGCGCTCGCGAACACGCTGCTGCTGCTCGCGGGCGTCGGTGCGATCGTCACGGTCGTCGGCACCGGCTGCGCGTGGCTGGTCACGACCTACGATTTCCCGGGCCGCCGCGCGCTCACCTGGGCGCTGCTGCTGCCGCTCGCGGTGCCGACCTACATCGTCGCGTTCGCGTATCTCGACCTGCTGCACCCGATCGGCCCCGTGCAGGGCGCGATCCGCTGGCTGCTCGGCTTCGACAGCCCGCGCCAGTTCCGGCCGCCCGACCTGCGTTCGCTGCCGGGCGCGGTCTTCGTGCTCGGCTTCGTGCTGTATCCGTACGTCTACCTGAGCACGCGCGCGATGTTCGTCACGCAGTCCGCGAGCCTGCTCGAAGCCGCGCGCACGCTCGGCGCGGGGCGCATCGCGACGTTCTGGCGCGTGGTCGTGCCGCTCGCGCGGCCGGCGATCGCAGTCGGCGTCAGCCTCGCGCTGCTCGAGACGCTGAACGACATCGGCGCGTCCGAATTCCTCGGCGTGCAGACGCTGACCGTATCCGTCTACACCACGTGGATCACACGCTCCGACCTCGCCGGCGCCGCACAGATCGCGCTTGCGATGCTCGCGATCGTCGTCGGGATGATCGCGCTCGAACGCTACGGGCGCCGCCGCCAGCGCTACGCGCACGGCCGCCGCATGCGGCCGATCGCGCCGCGCCGCCTGACGGGCCCGGCCGCGTGGAGCGCCGCCGTGCTCGGCTGGCTGCCCGTGCTGCTCGGCTTCGGCGCGCCGGCCGCGTATCTCGCGGTCGAAACGGCCAAGCGGCTGCATCTCGTCGGCGGCGTATCCGCGCAACTGCTGACGGGGCTCGCCAACACGCTGACCGTCGCGTTCGCCGCCACCGCGGCGACGCTCGTGTGCGGACTGATCGTCGCGTGGGCGGCGCGCGCGCAGCGCGACAGCGCGGGCGCGGGCCCGGCACGGGTTTGCGCGCGGATCTGCGCGCGAATCGCAAGCCTCGGCTATGCGGTGCCGGGCACCGTGCTCGCGATCGGCCTGCTGCTGCCGTTCGCGGCCGCCGACCGCATGATCGGCACGCTGCTCGGCCGCGACGGGCTGATCCTGATGGGGTCGGTGGCCGCGCTCGTGATCGCGTACACCGTGCGCTTCCTCGCGATCTCGGCGGGCAGCATCGAAGCGGGCCTCGCGCGCATCCCGCCGTCGCTCGAACAGGCGGCCCGCTCGCTCGGCGAGACGGCCGGCGGCACGCTCTGGCGCGTGCACTTGCCACTGTTGCGGCCCGCGCTCACGACGAGCGCGCTGCTGGTCTTCGTCGACGCGATGAAGGAATTGCCGGCCACGCTGCTGCTGCGCCCGCTGAACTTCGACACGCTCGCGACCTGGCTGTACGCGGAGGCTGCGCGCGGCACCTACGAGGAAGGCGCGGTCGCCGCGCTTGCGATCGTGGTGGCCGGGCTCGTGCCCGTGATCCTGCTCGCCCGTACCCGTCACAAGATCGGACACTGACATCGTGAACCTGCTCGAACTCGACGCCCTCTCCGTCACCTATGACACGCCGCACGGCCGCCGCACGGTGGTCGACGGACTGAGCCTCGCGCTCGCCCGCGGCGACATCGGCTGCCTGCTCGGCGCGTCCGGCTGCGGCAAGACAACCGTGCTGCGCGCAATTGCCGGCTTCGAGCCCGTGCGCGCGGGCCGCATCGTGCTGGACGGTGCGCCCGTTGCGTCGCCGTCGCTCGACATGCCGCCCGAGCGGCGGCGCATCGGCATGATGTTCCAGGACTGCGCGCTGTTCCCGCACCTGAGCGCCGCGGACAACGTCGGGTTCGGTTTGCGGCGGCGGCCGTTGGCCGAGCGGCGCGCGCGCGTTGCCGAGATGCTCGAGCTCGTCGGCCTCGCGGATGCCGCCGATGCGTATCCGCACGAACTGTCCGGCGGCCAGCAGCAGCGCGTCGCGCTCGCCCGCGCGCTCGCGCCGTCGCCGGAACTGCTGCTGCTCGACGAACCGTTCTCGAATCTCGACGTCGATACGCGCGAGCGGCTCGCGTTCGAATTGCGCGACATCCTGAAGCGCACGGGCCATACGGCCATCCTCGTCACGCACAACCAGGCCGAGGCATTCGCGATCGCCGACCGGATCGGCGTGATGCAGCACGGGCGGCTCGCGCAATGGGACACGCCGTACACGTTGCATCACCATCCGGCGAGCCCGTTCGTCGCGGATTTCGTGCGCCGCGACGCGCTTGCCGACGAACGCGCCCGCGCGCTCGCGCGCGGCCGCTGAAGCTGCGGGCCCATCGCTGACTCAGTCCCGCACCACGCCAGCCAAGTCGCCGTGCGGATGCCGTTGCCTATCGAACACGCGGGAACTCGCGGAAACACGCGGCGCTACGCGGGTTCCGCGACGTCGCGCACCGGCAACGCCGTCGAATACTTGATCTGCTCCATCGCGAACGACGAGCTGACGTCGAACAGCGGCACCTCGCGGATCAGCCGCTTGTACACGCGATCGTAGTCGTCGATGCCGGCCACCACGACGCGCAGCAGGTAATCGGTCTCGCCGCTCATCCGGTAGACCTCGACGACTTCCGGCATGTCGCGCACCGCCCGCGTGAAGCGCTGTGCCCACTCCTCGGTGTGCTGGTTGGTGCGAACGGCGACGAACACGGTCGTGCCGACACCGAGCTTGCGCGGGTCGCATAGCGCCACCTGCGCGCGGATCGCGCCGGTTTCCTTCAGCCGCTGCACGCGCTTCCAGCATGGCGTCTGCGACAGGTTCACGCGTTGCGCGAGCTCCGCGATCGGCAGCGTGGCATCCGCCTGCAACAATTCGAGCAGTTTGCGATCGATGGCATCCATTTCCTCGGCCCCTTGTGGATAGAAATTTATTCTATGCATAGCACGTCCCGGGGAACAATATGGAAACCGTTTCTCCGCGTCGACCGGTATAAATACCAACATGCGTGGGCTTGCCACCACGCGCCCGACAACGACAACGAGAACGCCATGCAACCGTCAGCCGCCCTTTCCGCCACCGTGCAGCGCGCCGCGCGCATGACGCCCGGCGATGCCCCCGTCGCTGCACCCGCACAGCCCGCACAACGCCCGGCGCTCGCGCGCCTGTGCCGGCAGATCGACGCCGCTTTCGACGCGGTGTCCGTGCAATTCGCCGCGTCGGGCGACGACGCGACCGATCCGTCGCGACACCCCGATTTCGCGCGCCGCGTGCGCGCCGCGCTCGCCGAGGCCCACGCGGCCGAGCAGTGGCTCACCGACGCCGAGCGCGCGTGCGACCCGCAGAAATATTGCCGCCACCTGCTCGCCGCCGATCCGCTCGGGCGCTACGCGATCGTCGCGCTGGTCTGGCGTCCCGGCCAGTGCAGCCCCGTCCATGGCCACCAGACGTGGTGCGGCTACACGGTGCTGGATGGCACGCTCTCCGAAACGCTGTACGACTGGGATGCGGCCGCGGGACTGGCGACCGAGGCACGCCGCCACCCGCGCGAAGCGGGCGCGGTGTCGTTCGTGCGGGCCGGTGCGCAAGGGATCCACCAGCTCGGCCACGCGGGTGCGGTGGGTGAAAAGATAGCCGTCTCGCTGCACGTGTATGGCGTGACGGGCGAACAGGTCGCGACGCACATCAACGATATCGTGCGCGTCGCGACGCCCGGTCACGCGTAACGGCGCGTCGATGCGCCGTTTGACGCGCGTCGTGAAGCGAAGCCACAACGCTGATGCGCGGCCGCAGTCGCCCTGCCGCGACGCGTCACGCCAGACCGCCGTCCCGAGAGGACGCAGCTGAAACCGGAACCGGCGTCGCGTGCGTCGCTCCCGAAGCCCCCGAAGCCGACGGGTGCGCGGCGCCCGCCGACGCGGACGTCCCCGCAACCGGCACCGTCACCACCGCCTCGTTGGCTGCCGCCGTCTCGCCGGCGGCCGCGACGGGCTCCGCCCGCGGCCCCATCGGCGTCACCATCTGCATCTGCGGCACCGGAATCTCGATGCCGGCCGCCTCCATCCTCGCCTTCACGCGCGCGTTGAACGCGCGCATCACGGTCGACTGCTGCTGCGGCTGCGTGCGGATCTGGCCTTTGATGATCAGCCAGTTCGGCTCGAAGCGGTCCAGCCCCCACACCTCGACCCCGCCGAGCATCAGGCGGCGCACCGTGAAGTCGCTCCACAGGTCCGAACCCGCGTCGTGGATCAGGTGCGTGAGCGCATCGACGTCGGCGGACAGCGGCGCGCGCACCTCGAACACCGCGCAGCCGAAATCGCGCGACAGGTTCTTGACGATCTTGATCTGCGAGAACGGAATCGCGTGCAGCGCGCCCTGCCCGTCGCGCAGCCGCACGGTGCGGATCGACAGGTGCTCGACCGTGCCCGCATGCCCGCCGTCCACGTCGATCCAGTCGCCGACCGAGATCGTGTCCTCTACGATGATGAAAAGCCCCGTGATCAGGTCGGACACGAGCGACTGCGCGCCGAAGCCGACCGCGAGGCCGATCACGCCCGCGCCGGCGAGCAGCGGCGTTACGTTGATGCCGAGGTTCGCCGCGGTGACGACCGCGGCGATCGTGAGGATCGTCACGAATACGACGTTGCGCACGAGCGGCAGCATCGTGCGCGCACGCACGCTCGGATTGCGGCCGCGGCGTGCAGCGGCCGAATTGAGCGCCTCGAGAATCGCCGTGTCGACGATGATCCATGTGAGCCACGACACGAACCACGTGACGACGATCGCGGTCGCCGCCTGCGCGACGCCGCGCGCGGCGACGCTGTGCTCGACGATGCGCGCGATCGAGATGCCCCACAGGCGCGAAGTCAGCTCGATGTAGCCGAGCCAGATGAACAGCGTCGCGAGCGAGCCGGCGAAACGCACGAGCCGCGCGATGTACGCGGACTGGTTGCGCCGCACGCGGCGATGCGCGGGGTTCGGGCGCGTGACGCGCAGCACGACCGCCGACAGGAAGAACGCGAGCACGAGCAGCAGCGCGGTGACGATCGACGTCTGCAGCAGGTTCGACGACGTGTGGCTGCCCGCAAGCGTGCCGAACACCGCGGCGAACGCGAGCAGCAGCACCGGCACCGGCCAGATCCACGCGGCGAATTCCGCCATCTCGGTCGTCGCGCGGTGGTTCATGCGCTGCAAATGGCTGCGGTTGCGGATCAGGTGCGCAACGGGCCGCCGGTATGCGAGCGCGAAATACGCGCAGAGCGTCGCGGCCACCATGTTGGCGACGGTTGCGATCAGGCCCGCGAGGTTGGTGCCGAGCTGGTGCGCGATGTCGTAGTTGAGCGCGGCGTCGCCGAGCGCGCCGAACGCGCCGATCACGCGCAGCAGGCGCCACGACCGCTCGATCAGCACGCGTCCCGCCGCCCGGCGATGCCCGGCGCTGAAGAGCGCGAACATGATCAGGCACAGCGCCGCGAACACCGAGCCCGCGACGATCGCGTACGCGATCACGAGCGCAACGGTGCGGCCGAGCGATTCCGGCAGGTTGCGGGCGATCGCGAGCACCACCGCGAACGCGATGATCCACGGCCCGACGCGACGCAGCGCGAACATCAGCATCTCGCGCGCGCTCGGATTCGGATTCAGCTTGATGACGACGCCGACCCGTGCGGCGAGCCGCTGCTGCAGCCAGATCAGCGCGAGCGCACAGGCGCCCCAGCCGAGCAGCAGCAGCGCGCAGTCGAGCACGATGCGGCCGAACGACTCGGGCCCATGGCCGCTCACGATCGTGTACAGCTCGTTGCCGGCTGCATTGAAACGGCCCGCCCAGTAGCGCGCGGGCGAGTCGCCCTGCTTCATGCTCGTTTCGACGGACGCCATGCCGGATGCGATCGCGCCCCACAGGCCGGCGTTCGCCGCCGATGCCGCCGATGCGGCGGACGCCGCCTGCGCGGTCTGCGCGACGTCGCGCAATGCCTTGAGCTGCGACACGAGCGCGGTGCGCTGTCGATCGCTGTCGAGCATGCGGATCACCGCGTTGAATGATTGCGCGATCTCGGCCGCGCTCGCGGGCGACGGCGCCGATGCCGCTGCGGCGCCGGACGCGGCGACGGCCGATGCCGCCGACGCGGGCGCTTCGGCGGCCGGCGCAATCAGTTTCTGGAATGCGGCAAGACCGGGCGGCGCGGGAGCCGCACCGGCCGGCTGCGCGAACGCGACGCCAAGCGCCGCCACGCACAGCGCGATATGGAACCTGACCCGTTCGCACGCGACGGCGGCGACGGAGGTCAGCAAGACAAGACAACAGGCCGTCAAGGCCCAGTCCAGAAAATGCAAGGAATACGAAAGCAAATTGCGATCCTGTCTGGGGAAGCACGGACCGTCTAGTGTATCCGCTCGCCGTGCCCCGACCGCCGAACGGGGCGTAACGGGACGTAACCGACGCAAACCTGGGGCGAACTGGGGGCGAACCGAGGACAAACCGGCGGCTTCCTGCCGCCGGCTACCGCGCCGCTCAGTACGCGACGGTCGCGATCTCGCGCACGAAGCTGCCCTGCTCGAGCGCGTCGACGAACGCGATCGCGTAGTCCTCCGCCGAGATCTTGCTGTCGCCGTTCGCGTCGACGATCAGCTTGCCGACGCCGGTGCGGAACGTGCCCGTGCGCTCGCCCGGCGCGATCAGCGCGGCCGGTGCAAAGAACGTCCAGTCGAGGTCGCCGACGGTACGCAGGTAGTCGAACGCGTCACGGTGTGCCAGCGCGACCGCCTTGTATGCGCCCGGAAACCCTTCGGCATCGACGAGCTGCTTGCCCGGCGCAACTTCGAGCGAGCCCGCGCCGCCCACCACGACCAGCCGCTTCAGGCCTGCTTCGCGCGTGCCGGCGACCAGCGCCCGCGCGGCCGCGACGACCTTCGCCGTGTCGTCCTGCTTCGGGCCGTACGCGCTCGCGACGACGTCATGCCCCGGCAGCGCGGCCGCGATGCTGGCCGGATCGAACAGGTCGGCCGCCTTCGCGGCGACGCCGTCGGCGCTGGCGCCGGGCGTGCGCGACAGCGCCGTCACGCGATGGCCGCGTCGCGCGGCTTCCGCCGCGATGCGCGAGCCGATCATGCCGGTGGCGCCGAACAGCGCGATGTTCAAGGGACGTTGCGTCATGTCGAATCTCCAGAAAGAGAAATATGTAACTTATTTAATTACATATAAGAGCAAAAAAAATGGGGTGGTCAACCCCGTCGTGCCGGACGCCGCACACGCGCACCGTCCGGCTCACCGCATCACCTGCAGGCACTCATCCACCGGTGCCGGCCGCTTGCAGAAGCTGCTCGGAATTCAGCACGTCGGCCGTGACGTCGGCCAGCGTGCGCGTCGCGAGCGACGCTTCCATCGCACGCTGCGCGTCGCCGATGTAGCCGGTGAGCACGCCCTGGATGTGCCGCCCCACGAGACACGCGGGATTCGGCGCCTCGCGGTGCAGCGCGAACAGCTGTGCATCGTCGACCGCCCGGTACACGTCGAGCAGCGTGATGTCGCCCGGCTCGCGCGCCAGCAGCGCGCCGCCGCCCGCGCCGAGCTGCGACGTCGTCAGCCCCGCGGACGCCAGCATCGACAGCAGCCGGCGGATCAGCGCGGGATTCGTGTTCACGCTGCCCGCGATCATGTCGGACGACAGCGGCACGCCTTCCTGCATCGACAGCAAGGCGAGCACATGGACGGCAAACGCGAACCGGCTGCTGGTATTCATTCCTCACTCACTCGGCGACGCCGGCCCGTATCGTCAAGCCATGCGGCGACCCATGCGGCTTCCGGCGACAATGTGTAACTATCATAATTACATTTTACGGATCGCGCAACCGGCATGTCACTGCCCGCTGGCGGGCTTCGCTGCGGACGCGCCCGGCTGGCTCAACTGCTGGAGCTTGCGCCCCGCCTCTGCGAGCTTCGCACCGGCCTCCGACGCGGCCTGGCCCACCACTGCAGACGCCGCGGCATTCAGCTGCGCCTGCGCGGCAGCCGCGAGGCCGCTCGCGCTCAGCGGCGGCACGGCCGACGCTGCCGACGCAATCCCGGCCTTCGCCGCGCCGAGCTGCTGGCTCACCGCGCTCGCGACCTGGTCGATCGCCTGCGTCGCGTGCTTCGCGACGTCGGCGGCCGCGCTCGCGGCCGTATCGGGCGGCGGCGCCGACGGCGCGGGGGATTTCTCGCAGCCTGCGAGCAACACCGCCGCGCATGCGGCGGCGACCAGAACGGGCGTACTGCGCGCCCGCGACGACTTCATCTTCATCAGCATTCTCCGGCCGCGCCATCGCACGACCCTCAGGATTGAACCGACGTCGATGATACCGCCGATGCGCGCGGCATTTCGCCAGCCGCAGGTTAAAAATGGCTTTCAATTTCGGACTCGTCTGATTTAAACGCGCGGACGGCCGCACTAAAGTGACGCAGTCTCAACGCTCATCGCCCGCCCTTCGAAGTCCATGCACTTCCTTGTCGACTGGTTCATCTTTCTCGCCGCCATGCTGGCCGCCGCACTGTTCCTGTGCCTGCGCGCGCCGCTCACTGCCCGCGCGTCCGAAATCGGGCGCGAGCGCCGCTTCGACGCCGCGCGCCTGATGGCGCAGGCCGTCCTCGCGTTCTGGACGGCCGCGCTGATCGTCGTGCGCGGCATCCTGTGCGCCGAGGGCGCCGACGCGTCGCCAGCCGGCTTCGCGGCGCTCGCGTTCGCCGCGCTGGGCCTCATGTCGGTCGCCACGTATTGGGCTGTGCTCGCGCTGCGGCTGCGCCGCACCCGCGTGCTGTTCGCGCGCCACTGACGCGCCAGGCCGGTGCGCGACATGCACCGCGCCGCCTCCATGACGCACCAGATCGGGACGCATCGCACCACAGGCGTGCAGCATCGGCCACCCCCGGCAAACGCCATTCGAAGGCCGCGCCGCAATGCACCGGCACAGCTCCCCGGAAAGCCGCACGGGATCATGCCCCCGCACCACTTCCACGCATCCGTTCACCAAGTTGGCTCGATTTTTGCGTTCCTTGCCCGTTTTTTGAGCAAGGAAGCTTCGGAATGGATGGTCTGAAATCCGGCGTCGATACGCTGTTCCTGTTGATCGGCGCCGTCATGGTGCTCGCGATGCATGCCGGCTTCGCGTTTCTCGAACTCGGCACGGTGCGCAAGAAGAACCAGGTCAATGCGCTCGTGAAGATCCTGGTCGATTTCTCGGTGTCGACCATCGCGTACTTCTTCATCGGCTACACGATCGCGTACGGCGTCGAGTTCTTCGACGACATCGGCACGCTGTCGCAGCACAGCGGCTATGCGCTCGTGCGCTTCTTCTTCCTGCTGACCTTCGCCGCCGCCATTCCGGCGATCATCTCCGGCGGCATTGCCGAGCGCGCGAAATTCAATCCGCAGCTCGTCGCGACGCTGATCATCGTCGGCTTCATCTATCCGTTCTTCGAAGGGATCGCGTGGAACGAACGCTTCGGCGTGCAGGCCTGGCTCACGCACGCGTTCGGTGCGCCATTCCACGATTTCGCGGGCTCGGTCGTCGTGCATGCGTTCGGCGGCTGGGTCGCGCTGCCCGCCGTGCTGCTGCTCGGCGCGCGCCACGGCCGCTACGGCAACGACGGGCGGATCGCCGCGCATCCGCCGTCGAACATCCCGTTCCTCGCGCTCGGCGCGTGGGTGCTCGCGGTCGGCTGGTTCGGCTTCAACGTGATGAGTGCGCAGACGCTCGACAAGGTGAGCGGCCTCGTCGCGGTGAACTCGCTGATGGCGATGGTCGGCGGCACGCTCGCCGCCTGGCTCGCCGGCCGCAACGACCCGGGCTTCACGTACAACGGCCCGCTCGCGGGGCTCGTCGCGGTGTGCGCGGGGTCCGACGTGATGCACCCGATCGGTGCGCTCGCGACCGGCGCGGCAGCCGGCGCGCTGTTCGTCGCGATGTTCACCTGCGTGCAGAACAAATGGCGGATCGACGACGTGCTCGGCGTGTGGCCGCTGCACGGGATGTGCGGCGCGCTCGGCGGCATTGCAGCCGGCGTGTTCGGTCTGCCGGCGCTCGGTGGCCTCGGCGGCGTGTCGTTCGTGTCCCAGCTCGTGGGCACGCTCGGCGGCATTGCGATCGCGCTAGCGGGCGGCACGCTCGTCTACGGCGCGTTGAAGGCGACCGTCGGCCTGCGCCTCGACCGCGAGGCGGAATTCGACGGTGCCGACCTGTCGATCCACCGCATCTCGGCGACGCCCGAGCGCGACTGAGAGACTGAGCACTGCACGGACGCCCGACACATCATTACAACTTCAATTCAAAAAACTTTCATCGAGCGTCCTTACACTCCCGTCCAGTTTTCAATTCGCCTTCGCACAGCTTGCTTCTTGCAAACGACGCGAAGGCGAAGATTCTTCCAACACCTGAAACTGGACACCCCATGCCCGCGTTGCCCAATGCTTCCCGTCGCCAGGCCCTGAAGATCCTCGCCGGCGCACCGATGCTCCCCCTCTCCGGTCTCGCGCTGCCCGCCCTGCTGACGGGTTGCGGCGGCGACGACAGCCCGGCCTCGACGCCCGCGGCCGCCGCGTTCACCGCGGCAACGTTCTCGGCAATGAACGCGCCGACGCTCGCCGATGCGTCCGCGATGGCGACGACGACGGTTGGCTCGACGCTGTCGGTGTCCTTCTCCGACGGCACGACGCGCAACTTCAAGCTCGCGTACAGGCCGTTCTTCGTGACGGGCGACAAGGTGCCGGACGGCAAGGGCGGCACGATCCTCGCGGGCGGCTACTACGACATCAACAACCAGCCGATCATCGACCGTTCGGTGGCAGGCAAGGAACGCCAGTTCTATTCGGACTGCCCGGACGGCAGCTCGCTGCTCACGCTGAAGAACGCGAGCGTGCCCGGCGTGAAGGGCAACACGGTGTTCGCGGTCGTGCAGTTCGAATACACGACGCGCGATCAGGCGAGCGTGTCGCAATACGGCCAGCTGCCGTCGCCGATCGCGGTGCTGACGCTCGACCAGGATCCGGCGACCGGCGCGCTGAAGCTCGTCAAGTACCACAACGTCGATACGTCGAAGGCGCACGGCCTGTGGATCACCTGCGGCGCGAGCCTGTCGCCGTGGGGCACGCACCTGTCGAGCGAGGAATACGAGCCCGACGCGACGAAGGCCGCGACCGACGCGCAGTTCAAGGCATTCAGCCGGAACACGTTCGGCGACGAGACGAAGGCCAACCCGTACCACTACGGCCACCTGCCCGAGATCATCGTCAACGCCGACGGCACCGGCACCGCGAAGAAGCACTACTGCCTCGGCCGGATCTCGCACGAGCTGATCCAGGTGATGCCGGACCAGCGCACCGTGATGATGGGCGACGACGCAACCAACGGCGGCCTCTTCATGTTCGTCGCCGACAAGCCGGCCGACCTGTCGGCGGGCACGCTCTACGTCGCGAAGTGGACGCAGACGTCGTCGGCGGGCGCGGGCTCGGCGACGCTCGCGTGGATCAAGGTCGGCCACGCGACGAGCGCCGAGATCGAGGCGCTCGCGAACACGCTGAAGTGGTCGGACATCATGGACATCGCGACGAGCGATCCGAACGACGCAAGCTTCACGAAGATCCATTTCAGCGGCAAGTTCAACTGGATCCGCGTGAAGCCCGGCATGGAAAAGGCCGCCGCGTTCCTCGAGACGCACCGCTACGCGGCGCTGCTCGGCGGCAGCATGGCGTTCACCAAGCTCGAAGGGACGACGGTGAACGCGAAGGACAAGATCGTCTACACGGCGATGTCGCGAATCGAGACGTCGATGGTCAAGGGCAACGCCGCGTCGCGCGACGTCGCGCTCGACAGGAAGATCGCCGCAGGTGCGACCTATGCGCTGAACCTGAAGGGCGGCCAGCGCGACTCGACGGGCGCCGCGATCGACAGCGAGTGGGTGCCGGTCGACATGAGCGCGCCGGCCGCGCTCGTCGGCGAGGACCTCGCCGCCGCCGACGCGCTCGGCAACCTCGCGCACCCCGACAAGGTCGCGAACCCCGACAACCTCAAGTTCTCCGAAAAGCTGCGCACGCTGTTCATCGGCGAAGACTCGGGCATGCACGTGAACAACTTCCTGTGGGCGTACAACGTCGACACGAAAACGCTCACGCGCGTGCTGTCCTGCCCGGCCGGCGCCGAATCGACGGGCCTGCACGCGGTCGACGAGATCAACGGCTGGACCTACATCATGAGCAACTTCCAGCACGCGGGCGACTGGGAATCGCCGCTGCACGACAAGGTCAAGCCGACGCTCGACCCGCTCGTGCGCGCGAACTTCAAGGACCGGTTCGGCGCGAGCGTCGGTTACCTGACGGCCGAGCCGACGAGCATCAAGCTCGCGAAGGCCTGACGCTCACGGACGCCAGCTTCATCACGTTTCATTCGTCGGCTCCACGCCGTCTTTCGCGCGATGCCTTTGCGGGCATCGCGCTTTTTTTTGCGCGCGCGGACGTGCGCCGCGGGCGCCTGCGCGGGCGGGAGTCGGGGACGGGAGATAATACGGGGCTGACGCGTCGCCGCGGGCGGACAAAAAAAAGCGCCACGGAGACCGTGGCGCTAAAAAAGTTCTAGCCATTCCGAGGGCCGTGCTAGAACCTGAGAGACTGCGCGAAACACCGTTGCCGGTTAAACTCCGAAACGATGTTTCGAAAACGTGACACATTCTTTCCGTTTCCGACCTTCAAGTCAAGCGGTATTTGCACCAACCGTTGCAGCTTACGGCAACGAAAGCTTCAGCGTTTTCCTAATAAACCAAGGGTGAACCCGTAAAATCCCATCTCATGACCGATTCACCCATATAACATGCATCTTTTGACAATCATCCTACGATACCGACAAAATTGAAATACAGTTTCGGAAATTGAGAGAACCTCCCGTGTCGATACCTGCGCATCCTCCCGCTCCCCGCGAACGCGAATCGTCGCCCGACGAGATCACCGCGCTCGCGCGCGGCCTTGCTGTCCTGCGCCGCATCGCGGCCGCCGACGCGCCGGTCAGCAATCGCGAGCTGACCGAGCTGACCGGCATCCCGAAGCCGACCGTGTCGCGGATCACCGCGACGCTCGTCAGCGCCGGCTTCCTGTTCCAGCTGCCGGACAGCGAACGCTTCGTGCTCACCGCGTCGGTGCTCGAGCTGAGTCACGGCTTCCTGCGCAACTTCGACATCCGCGCGCGTTCGCGGCCGTTCATGATCGAGCTGGCCGAACGCACGTCGCTGTCCGTGCACCTCGCGGTGCGCGACCGGCTCGACATGGTCGCGATCGACGTGATCCGGCCGCGCTCGGCGGTGCTCGTCACCCGGCTCGAGATCGGCTCGCGGATGGACATCGCGCGCACCGCGGTGGGCCGCGCGTATCTCGCCGCGCTCGACGACAACGACCGCCGCGCGCTGATCGACGCGCTGCGGGCCGCCGCCGGCGACGACTGGCCGCATGTGTTCGCGCGGCTCAACCCGGCGCTCGACGAGGCGACGCGCCACGGCCACGCGATCGCGATCGGCGAATGGCGCGAAGGCCTGAACGCGGTCGCCGCCGGTTTCGTCGGGCCGTCGGGCCAGTGCTACTCGGTCAACTGCGGCGGCGCATCGCACCAATGCCCGCCCGACTGGCTCGAGGAACACGTCGTGCCGGCACTGCACGAGTGCATCGCGAAGATCACCCGCGAGATCGGCGGCGCACCGGCCCGCCGCAGCGGCAACTGACCCGTTTGCCATCATCCTGTCGCGTTCTGTAACGACCGTAACCCGTTGAAAGATAGGGGGCTGGACTGTAACGGGGACGGGACGTAGGATCATGCCCATCGTCGCGCCGCATCCGCGGTGCGCACCGCTCTTTTCCCGCGCGGGTCGGGGCCCGGCCGGCCCGCCAGATGCCGCATGCCCACGCGCGGCCCGCTTGCGCTCCGTACGCAGCGCGCCGCGTCGTCATCCAGACAGAACCGATGGACCATCAACAAAAGCCCACGCCCCCCGCGCACGAACCTGCGCCCGCCTCCCCCGCCGCGCGCCGCCCGCGCCGCAAGCTGATGGCCGGCGCGCTCGCGCTCGTCGTGGTCGGCGGCCTGCTGTGGTGGCACCCGTGGCGCAGCACGGCCAGCGGCCCGTCCGGATCGGCCGGCGCCAGCGCCACTGCCGGCAAGCGCGGCCGCGGCGGCCCCGCCGCGATGGCGAACGTCCCGCAGCCCGTGCAGGTCGCGACCGCGACGCACGGCGAGATGCCGATCGTGCTGTCCGCGCTCGGCACCGTGACGCCGCTCGCGAACGTGACCGTGAAGACGCAGCTTTCGGGCTACCTGCAGGCCGTCGCATTCCAGGAAGGCCAGATCGTGAAGAAGGGCGACCTGCTCGCGCAGATCGACCCGCGCCCGTACCAGAACGCGCTCGAGAACGCCGAGGGCACGCTCGCGCGCGACCAGGCGCTGCTCGCGACCGCCCGCCTCGACCTGAAGCGCTACCAGACGCTGCTGTCGCAGGACTCGATCGCGTCGCAGACGGTCGACACGCAGGCGTCGCTCGTCAAGCAGTACGAAGGCACCGTGAAGACCGACCAGGCTGCGATCGATTCGGCCAAGCTGAACCTCGTCTACGCGCACATCACCGCGCCCGTGTCGGGCCGCGTCGGCCTGCGCCTGGTCGACCCCGGCAACTACGTGACGCCCGGCGATACGAACGGCATCGTCGTGATCACGCAACTGCAGCCGATGAGCGTGATTTTCACGACGTCCGAGGACAACCTGCAGGCGATCCTCAAGCAAGTGAACGCGGGCAGCAAGCTGTCGGTGACGGCGTACGACCGCAGCAACACGAACCCGCTCGAAACCGGCTCGCTCGCGACGCTCGACAACCAGATCGACACCACCACCGGCACGGTCAAGCTGCGTGCGACCTTCGATAACAAGGAAGGCCGGCTGTTCCCGAATCAGTTCGTCAACACGCGGCTGCTCGTCGACGTGATCCGCGACGCGACGATCGTGCCGACGTCGGCCGTGCTCACCGGCTCGATCGGCCAGTTCGTGTATATCGTGAAGCCGGACAACACGGTGACGGTGCGCAAGGTCAAGATCGGCCCGGTCGACGGCGAACGCACGAGCATCGTGTCAGGCGTCGCGCTCGGCGAGCGGGTCGTCACCGACGGCTCCGACCGCCTGCGCGAAGGCTCGAAGATCACGATCCCGGCCGACAAGCCGAAAGGCGCGTCGGGCGCACACGGCGCGCGTGCCGCGTCGGGCGCAATGGGCGCCTCCGGCACGAAGGGCGGACATCACGGAGGCGCATCGCAGGCGCCCGCCCAATAACGCACGGGCTGCCCGATGAATCCGTCCCGCATCTTCATTCTCCGGCCGGTCGGCACCGCCCTGCTGATGGCGGCCATCTTGCTGGCCGGCCTCGTCGCGTTGCGCTTCCTGCCGCTCGCGGCGCTGCCCGAGGTCGACTACCCGACCATCCAGGTCCAGACCTTCTATCCGGGTGCGAGCCCCGAAGTGATGACGTCGTCGGTCACGGCGCCGCTCGAACGGCAGTTCGGGCAGATGCCGTCGCTGAACCAGATGTCGTCGCAGAGCTCGGCCGGCGCGTCGGTGATCACGCTGCAGTTTTCGCTCGACCTGCCGCTCGACATCGCCGAGCAGGAAGTGCAGGCCGCGATCAACGCGGCCGGCAACCTGCTGCCGTCCGACCTCCCCGCCCCGCCGATCTACGCGAAGGTCAACCCCGCCGACGCGCCGGTGCTGACGCTCGCCGTCACGTCCAAGACGCTGCCGCTCACGCAGGTGCAGGATCTCGCGGATACGCGGCTCGCGATGAAGATCTCGCAGGTCGCGGGCGTCGGCCTCGTCAGCCTGTCGGGCGGCAACCGCCCGGCCGTGCGGATCCAGGCGAACCCGACCGCGCTCGCGCAGTACGGGCTGAACCTCGACGATCTGCGCACGACGATCTCGAACCTGAACGTCAACACGCCGAAGGGCAACTTCGACGGCCCGACGCGCTCGTACACGATCAACGCGAACGACCAGCTGACGAGCGCCGACCAGTACCAGAGCGCCGTCGTCGCGTACAAGAACGGCCGGCCCGTGATGCTGACCGACGTCGCGAAGATCATCGACGGCTCGGAGAACACCAAGCTCGGCGCGTGGGTCGACTCGGAGCCCGCGATCATCCTGAACGTGCAGCGCCAGCCGGGTGCGAACGTGATCCAGACGGTCGACGCGATCAAGACCCTGTTGCCGAAGCTGCAGGAATCGCTGCCCACGGCGCTCGACGTGCACGTCGTCACCGACCGCACGACGATGATCCGTGCGGCCGTGCGCGACGTGCAGTTCGAGCTCGGCCTCGCGGTCGCGCTCGTCGTGCTGGTGATGTACCTGTTCCTCGCGAACATCTATGCAACGATCATCCCGAGCCTTTCGGTGCCGCTGTCGCTGATCGGCACGCTCGCGGTGATGTACCTGTCCGGCTTCTCGCTGAACAACCTGTCGCTGATGGCGCTGACGATCGCGACCGGCTTCGTCGTCGACGACGCGATCGTGATGATCGAGAACATCGCGCGCTACGTCGAGGAAGGCGACTCGGCGCTCGAGGCCGCGCTGAAGGGCTCGAAGCAGATCGGCTTCACGATCATCTCGCTGACGGTGTCGCTGATCGCGGTGCTGATCCCGCTGCTGTTCATGGGCGACGTCGTCGGGCGGCTGTTCCATGAGTTCGCGATCACGCTCGCGGTGACGATCGTGATCTCGGCGATCGTGTCGCTGACACTCGTGCCGATGATGTGCGCGAAGCTGTTGCGTCATTCGCCGCCGCCCGAGAGCCACCGCTTCGAGGCGCGCGTGCACCAGGCGATCGACTGGGTGATCGCGCGCTATGCGGTCGCGCTCGAATGGGTGCTGAACCGCCAGCGCTCGACGCTCGTCGTCGCGGTGCTGACGCTCGTGCTGACGGGCCTCCTCTACGTGCTCGTGCCGAAGGGCTTCTTCCCGCCGCAGGATACCGGCGTGATCCAGGCGATCACGCAGGCACCGCAGTCGATCTCGTACGGCGCGATGGCCGATCGCCAGCAGCAGCTCGCGGCCGAGATCCTGAAGGATCCGAACGTCGTCAGCCTGACGTCGTTCATCGGCGTCGACGGCACCAACATCACGCTCAACAGCGGCCGGATGCTGATCAACCTGAAGGACCGCGACCAGCGCACGGAAACCGCGGCCGAGATCATCCGCGACCTGCAGCAGCGCGTGTCGGCCATCCCGGGCATCTCGCTGTACATGCAGTCGGTGCAGGACCTGACGATCGACTCGACCGTCAGCCCGACGCAGTACCAGTTCATGCTGACGAGCCCGAACCCCGACGAATTCGCGACCTGGGTGCCGAAGCTCGTCGCGCGCCTGAAGCAGGAGCCGTCGCTGGCCGACGTCGCGACCGACCTGCAGAACAGCGGCCAGTCGGTGTACGTCGAGATCGACCGCGCGAGCGCCGCGCGCTTCGGCATCACGCCCGCGACCGTCGACAACGCGCTGTACGACGCGTTCGGCCAGCGCATCGTGTCGACGATCTTCACGCAATCGAACCAGTACCGCGTGATCCTCGAGTCCGAACCGAAGGACCAGCACTACGTGCAATCGCTGAACGACCTCTACCTGCCGTCCGCGAGCAGCGGCCAGGTGCCGCTCTCGTCGATCGCGACGTTCCACGAACGGCCGTCGCCGCTGCTCGTGTCGCACCTGTCGCAGTTCCCGTCGACGACGATCTCGTTCAACCTCGCGCCGGGCGCGTCGCTCGGCGAAGCGGTGAAGGCGATCGACGCGGCGGAGAAGGAAATCGCGCTGCCCCCGTCGTTCCAGACCCGCTACCAGGGTGCGGCGCTCGCGTTCCAGGCATCGCTGTCGAACCAGCTGTTCCTGATCCTCGCGGCAATCATCACGATGTACATCGTGCTCGGCGTGCTGTACGAGAGCTACATCCACCCGATCACGATCCTGTCGACGCTGCCGTCGGCGGGTGTCGGCGCGCTGCTCGCGCTGATGATCACCGGGCACGACCTCGACATCATCGGCATCATCGGCATCGTGCTGCTGATCGGCATCGTGAAGAAGAACGCGATCATGATGATCGACTTCGCGCTCGAGGCCGAGCGCGCCGAGGGCAAGCCGCCGCGCGAGGCGATCTACCAGGCGTGCCTGCTGCGCTTCCGGCCGATCCTGATGACGACGCTCGCCGCGCTGCTCGGCGCGGTGCCGCTGATTGTCGGCTCCGGCGCCGGTTCCGAGCTGCGCCAGCCGCTCGGTATCGCGATCGCGGGCGGCCTGATCGTGTCGCAGGTGCTGACGCTGTTCACGACGCCCGTGATCTATCTCGGCTTCGACGCGCTCGCGCGCCGCGTGCGCGGCTGGTTCGAGCGCCACGGCCCCGCCGCCGGCACGCGCACGGATGCGTAGGCCATGAACCTGTCGCGCCCCTTCATCACCCGCCCCGTCGCGACGACGCTGCTCGCGCTCGGCGTCGCGCTCGCGGGCCTGTTCGCGTTCGTGAAGCTGCCCGTGTCGCCGCTGCCGCAGGTCGATTTCCCGACGATCTCGGTGCAGGCGTCGCTGCCGGGCGCGAGCCCGGAGACGGTCGCGACCAGCGTGACCAGCCCGCTCGAGCGGCACCTCGGCTCGATCGCCGACGTCTCCGAAATGACATCGACGAGCACGGTCGGCAACGCGCGGATCACCCTGCAGTTCGGCCTGAACCGCGACATCGACGGCGCCGCGCGCGACGTGCAGGCGGCGATCAACGCCGCGCGCGCCGACCTGCCCGCGTCGCTGAAGAGCAACCCGACCTACCGCAAGGTCAACCCGGCCGATTCGCCGATCATGATCGTGTCGCTGACGTCGGAAACGTCGTCGCCGGCCAAGCTGTACGACGCCGCGTCGACCGTGCTGCAGCAATCGCTGTCGCAGATCGACGGGATCGGCCAGGTGACGGTGAGCGGCTCCGCGAACCCGGCGGTGCGCGTCGAGCTGCAGCCGCACGCGCTGTTCCACTACGGGATCGGGCTCGAGGACGTGCGCGCGGCGCTCGCGTCGGCGAACGCGAACAGCCCGAAGGGCGCGATCGAGTTCGGCCCGAAGCACTACCAGCTTTATACGAACGACCAGGCGTCGCAGGCGTCGCAATACCGCGACCTCGTCGTTGCATACCGCAACGGCGCGGCCGTGCGGCTGTCCGACCTGTCCGACGTCGTCGATTCCGTCGAGGACCTGCGCAACCTCGGTCTTGCGAACGGCAAGCGCGCGGTGCTCGTGATCCTGTACCGCTCCCCCGGCGCGAACATCATCGAGACGATCGACCGCGTGCGCGCGGCGCTGCCGCAGCTCACGGCCGCGCTGCCCGCCGACATCACGGTCACGCCGGTGCTCGACCGGTCGACGACGATCCGCGCGTCGCTGAAGGACACCGAGCACACGCTGCTGATCGCGGTCAGCCTCGTCGTGATGGTCGTGTTCCTGTTCCTGCGCAACTGGCGCGCGACGCTGATCCCGAGCGTCGCGGTGCCGATCTCGATCATCGGCACGTTCGGCGCGATGTACCTGCTCGGCTTCTCGATCGACAACCTGTCGCTGATGGCGCTGATCGTCGCGACCGGCTTCGTCGTCGATGACGCGATCGTCGTGCTCGAGAACATCTCCCGCCATATCGAGAACGGCACGCCGCGGCTGCAGGCCGCGTTCGACGGCGCGCGCGAAGTCGGTTTCACGGTGCTGTCGATGAGCCTGTCGCTCGTCGCGGTGTTCCTGCCGATCCTGCTGATGGGCGGCATCGTCGGGCGCCTGTTCCGCGAGTTCGCGCTGACGCTGTCGCTCGCGATCGCGGTGTCGCTCGCCGTGTCGCTGACCGTCACGCCGATGATGTGCGCGCGCCTGCTGGCCGAGGCGCACGACAAGCGCGACGAGGGCCGCTTCGCGCAGTTCCTCGACCGCTGCTTCACGCGCCTGCAGCGCGGCTACGAGCGCTCGCTGTCGTGGGCGCTGCGCCATCCGCGGCTGGTCATCCTGATCCTGTTCGCGACGATCGGCCTGAACGTATACCTGTACATCGTCGTGCCGAAGGGCTTCTTCCCGCAGCAGGACACGGGGCTGATGATCGGCGGGATCCAGGCCGACCAGAGCACGTCGTTCCAGTCGATGAAGCTCAAGTTCTCCGAGATGATGCGGATCGTGCAGGGCAATCCGAACGTGAAGAGCGTCGCCGGCTTCACCGGCGGCACGCAGACCAACTCGGGCTTCATGTTCGTCACGCTGAAGGATCGCACCGAGCGCAAGCTGTCGGCCGACCAGGTGATCCAGCAGCTGCGCAGGCCGCTCGCCGATGTCGCGGGCGCGCGCACGTTCCTGCAGGCCGCGCAGGACATCCGCGTCGGCGGCCGGCAGAGCAGTGCGCAGTACCAGTTCACGCTGCTCGGCGATTCGACGCCCGAGCTGTACAAGTGGGGGCCGATCCTGACCGAGGCGTTGCAGAAGCGCAAGGAGCTCGCCGACGTGAACTCCGACCAGCAGCAGGGCGGCCTCGAGGCGATGGTGACGATCGACCGCGCGACCGCCGCGCGGCTCGGCATCAAGCCCGCGCAGATCGACAACACGCTGTACGACGCGTTCGGGCAGCGCCAGGTCTCGACCATCTACAACCCGTTGAACCAGTACCACGTCGTGATGGAAGTCGCGCCGCAGTACTGGCAGAGCCCGCAGATGCTGAACGAGATCTGGATCAGCACGTCGGGCGGCAGTGCGAGCGGCGCGCAGACGACCAACGCGGCAGCCGGCACCTATGTCGCGACGTCGGCCGGCACGTCGAGCGCCGGCACGGCCGCGCAGAGCGCCGCCGCGATCGCGTCCGATTCCGCGCGCAACCAGGCGCTCAACTCGATCGCGGCGAGCGGCAAGTCGAGCGCGTCGTCGGGCGCGGCGGTGTCGACGTCGAAGTCGACGATGGTGCCGCTGTCCGCCATTGCGTCGTTCGGGCCCAGCACGACGCCGCTCGCGGTCAGCCACCAGGGCCTGTTCGTCGCGACGACGATCTCGTTCAACCTGCCGCCGGGCGTGTCGCTGTCGCAGGCGACACAGGTGATCTACCAGACGATGGCCGAGATCGGCATGCCGCCGACGATCCAGGGCAGCTTCCAGGGCACCGCGCAGGCATTCCAGCAGTCGCTGAACGACCAGCCGGTCCTGATCCTCGCCGCGCTGATGGCCGTGTATATCGTGCTCGGCGTGCTGTACGAAAGCTACATCCACCCGATCACGATCCTGTCGACGCTGCCGTCGGCCGGCGTCGGCGCGCTGCTCGGCCTGCTGCTGTTCCAGACCGAGTTCAGCATCATCGCGCTGATCGGCGTGATCCTGCTGATCGGTATCGTGAAGAAGAACGCGATCATGATGGTCGACTTCGCGATCGACGCGACACGCACCGGCGGGAAATCGTCGTTCGACGCGATCCACGAGGCGTGCCTGCTGCGTTTCAGGCCGATCATGATGACGACGATGGCCGCGCTCCTCGGCGCGGTGCCGCTCGCGTTCGGCAGCGGCGACGGCGCCGAGCTGCGCGCGCCGCTCGGGATCGCGATCGCCGGCGGCCTGATCGTGTCGCAGATGCTGACGCTCTATACGACGCCGGTCGTCTACCTGTACATGGATCGGCTGCGGGTGTGGGCCGAGAAGCGGCGCGGCAGCGGCAGTTCGGCCGGCGGGCCGGCGGTTGCCGGCGAGTGACGATGCGCCCGGTCGCACATGAGCCCACGCGGCTTGCGGCCGCATGGGTGCAGCGGCGGCGGCCGCCGCGCCCGGGTGTCGTCGATCCCGGCTTGAACGCGGGCGGACATCGCCTATCGTGTGTGCATGCGCATCGCCGCGCCTTTGGCCGGCGCACGAGGGGACACGCCATGAACGTCCAGCTGAACCACACGATCGTCTGGTGTCACGACAAGGCCGCGTCGACCCGGTTTCTGACGGATCTCCTCGCCTTGCCGCCGCCGGTCCCGTTCGGGCCGATGCTGGTCGTCGAGCTCGACAACGGCGTGTCGCTCGACTTCTACGAACGGGCGGGCGACATCACGAAGCAGCACTATGCGTTCCTGATCGACGAAGCCGCGTTCGACGCGGTCTTTGCGCGGATTCGCGAGCGCGGGATGCCGTACTGGGCCGATCCGTCGAAGCAACGCGCCGGCGAAATCTACCGGCACAACGGCGGCCGGGGCGTGTATTTCGACGACCCGGACGGCCATTTCCTCGAAGTGATGACGCGGCCCTACGTGCTGGGCGGCTAGCGGGGAGCGCGGACAGCCGCGTCGAGCGGCCGCTGCAGCACGTGTCAGCCAGCCTTACTCTGCAGCCGGCGTGGTCTTGCGCGGACGACGGGCGCGCGGCGCCGACTTGCGAGCGGGCTTTTTCGGCTTGGCGTCGTCGGCTGCGGTTTCCGCAGGCGATTCGACCGCAGCGGCCGCAGCGGCTGCTTCACGCGACGCCGCCGCACCGGCCCCGTTTGCGTCCGCGGGCGTCGCGCCGGCGGGTGCCGCATCGTGCGGGCTGGCGTCAGCCTGCGCCCGGTCCCCGTGCTTCTCGTCCGCGTGGTGTTCGTCGCCGTGCTTGTGGCCGGCTTCCTTGTGGCCGGCTTCCTTGTGGTCGCCGTGCTTGCGGGCGCCATGCTTCGCGTCCGCATGCCCCGCATCCTGCGCCACCGCCTTCCTTGCACCGCCCTTCTTGACCGCCGCCTTCTTCGCGGTGCTCTTGCGTGCGCGCTTGCGATCGTCCTTCCGATCGTCGTGCGCTTCCTCCGTGGCCGTGCCACCTGCATCGGCGCGATCCGACGGCACCGGAGCAATGGCGACTGTGTCGTCGATTTCGGCCGCCTCGGCCGTTTCGGCCTCGACCGGCACCGCAGGCTCGTGCGCAACCGGCGCCGCATGCCGCGCGTGGCGGCGCTCGTGCTCCGCGCGCGCGCGCTCGGCCACGCGGCCGTCGTCCCGCGCAGCCGGCACGTCGGCAAGCACGACAGGCTCCGCCACCGCGCTCTGGCGCGCCCGCGACACGAACGCGCCCGACTTGTCGTCGCGGCCGACCTCGAGCAGGCCGCGCGCCTGCGCCTCGTCGAGCAGGTTGCCGAACGCGCGGAAGCCGTAGTACGACTCGTTGAAGTCGGGCTTGCGGCGCTTGATGGCGCTCTTGAGCACCGACGCCCAGATCTTGCCGACGTCATCCCGCTCCGACGCGAGCGCATCGAAGGTCTCGACCGCGAGCGCGATCGCCTCGGCCCTGCGCACCTCCAGTTCGGGCTTGCGCGACGGCTCGTCCGGCCGCCTCGCGCCGCCGTTGCCCGCCCGCTGCTGCTGCTCGCGCTTCGCGAGCGCGCGCTGCTGCTCGCGCACGAGATCGTCGTAGAAGATGAATTCGTCGCAGTTCGCGACCAGCAGGTCCGACGTCGATTTCTTCACACCGACGCCGATCACCTTCTTCGCGTTCTCGCGCAGCTTCGACACGAGCGGCGAGAAATCCGAGTCGCCGCTGATGATCACGAACGTGTCGACGTGCGACTTGGTGTAGCAGAGGTCGAGCGCGTCGACGACGAGCCGGATGTCGGCCGAGTTCTTGCCCGACTGGCGCACGTGCGGAATCTCGATCAGCTCGAAGCTCGCCTCGTGCATCGCCGCCTTGAAACCCTTGTAGCGATCCCAGTCGCAATACGCCTTCTTGACGACGATGCTGCCCTTCAGCAGCAGCCGTTCGAGCACCGGCTTGATGTCGAACTTCTCGTACTTCGCGTCGCGCACGCCGAGCGCGACGTTCTCGAAGTCGCAGAACACCGCCATGCTGACGTTATCGAGGGGTAATGCCATGTGTACTCCAACCGGTTGGCCGACGCGTTGTATTGCGTAGCGGCAGGAAATGCGTGGCGCACATGATAGCCGGTCGGCGGGGTCTCACCCGTGATACTTGCGCGCCGGCGGCTTCGCCGTCGCCGATCAGCCCGGCCGGTACGCCCGCGACGCTATGCCCACGACAGTACGCCCTTGCCGCTACGCCCGCGCCGGTACGGCCTCGCCGGTACGCCCTCGCCGGTACGCCCTTGCCGGTACGCCCTTGCCGGTACGCCCTCGCCGGTACGCCCCCATTTTGGCGCCCGCCGCTGGGTCAAATCGACATACACTTGAGTATCGGTCGTCCGTCCCCATCTGGACAGGCGACGCACGGATCAAGGAGCGGTTTCATGACGACGAAGGTACTGCTGATTGGCGCCGCCGGCCGCACCGGCCAGGCCTGCGCCGATCTGCTGCTCAAGCAGCCGGAATTCGAGGTCACGGCGCTCGTGCGCCGGCACGGCTATACGCTGCCGGGCGCGAAGGTGATCGAGGCCGACCTGACGGACGACTTCTCGCACGCGTTTCAGGGCATCACGCACGTGATCTACACGGCCGGCTCGGCCGAGTCGGAGGGCGCGGCCGAGGAGGAACAGGTCGACCGCGACGCAGTCGCCCGCGCGGCCACCTACGCGCTCGCGTGCAACGTGCAGAAGCTGGTCGTGATCAGTTCGCTGTCCGCCTACTGGCCCGAGCGCAGCCCTGACGCGCTGCGCCATTATTCGCAGATGAAACGCGAAGGCGACGACCACGTGATCGCGTCAGGCGTCGACTACGTGATCCTGCGTCCGGGCCCGCTCGCGGACGGCCCCGGCGTCGGCAAGATCGCGCTGACCGAGGAGCGGCTCGACCACGCGCCGCCCGTGTCGCGGCAGGACGTCGCATGGGCCGCCATCGAGGCGATCAAGCTCGGGATCTCGAAGAAGACGATCGGCTTCGTCGGCGGCAGCGTGCCGATCGAGCAGGCGCTGCGCGCATGAGTTCCGCGGGCGCCGACGCGACAGCCGCGCGGATGCCCCGTCCTCTGCTGCCCCGCTCCGCGGCGTGCCCGCGGGGCGGCTTTCGCGCTCACTTTTTCGGGTGCGACTCCACCCAGGCCTTGACGGCCTCGAGCGTGTTCTCGACGTGCTTGTCCGGCGACAGGCTCGTGTACTCGTACAGGATCTTCCCTTCCGGCGAAATCACGTAGGACACGCGGTTCGCGCGGTTGAGCGCGGGCAGCTTCGCGTCGTACTCGCGAATGATCTTCGCGTCGGGATCGGCGGCGACCGGGAACTTGCTGCGGCACTCGCTGACCGAAAACTTCGTCAGCGTGTCGATATTGTCTGCGGATACGCCGATCACCGTCGCGCCGTATGCCTTGTAGCGGTCGACCGCTTCCGCGAACGCGTGCGCCTCGATCGTGCAGCCTTTCGTGAACGCGGCCGGGTAGAAATACAGCACGACCGGCCCCTGCTTCAGCGCGTCGGCGAGCGAATACGTGTAAGTCTTGCCGCCCAGCGACGCCTGCGTCGTGAAATCCGGCGCCGGATCGCCCGGCTTCAGTTCCGCCTGCGCGGTCAGCGCATAGCCCGCGACGAGCGTCGCCGCCGCGATACTCGCCATCGACACCATCAGTTTTCGCTTCATCTGCGTCCTCATTTCTTATAAAGTCAGCCTCGATGTGTGACGCGCCGGCGTTCGACACTCGAACATCGGCACGTGATCCGGTTGCATGCGATCCGCATGGGTGGCCCGCTCACGAGCGGACCACACGCTAAAGATTCCGCGTGGTTTGCCGTTATTCCTCACGGACAGCCGGTTCCAGCCCTTCACGTCAGCGAGAAACATGGAAGCCAACAGGAAACAGACGCCTCGCAAGGGCTCCTGGCGCAGCGCCTTGCACACGCTGCGCCGCTTCGCCTGGTCGGGCGGTGCGCTGATGCCTGCGCGCGCCGGCGCGCCGCGCCGCGACGACACCGTGCGCAACTGGCTGGAACAGACGGTCGGCCCGGTGGACTTCCTCGCGCACGTCGACCGCGAGCTGCGCTTTCTCTATGTATCCGATGCAAGCCTGCGCTTCATCGGCTACCACCGCGACTATCTGCACACGCTGACGCTGCGCGACCTGATCGCGGAACAGGATACCGCGGCGCTCGAAGACCTGCTCGCCCGCGCCGCGCGCTCCGGCCACGTCGAAAAGGCGACGATGTGCATCGTCAAGTCGCTGACCTATCCGCTCGATGTCGAGGTGCGTGCGGTCAAGAGCCGGCACCACGGCGTCGACGGCTTCGCGATCGCGGCGTTCGACGTGTCGTCGTGGCGCGCGCTCGAGGCGCGCCTGACTTACGAAATGCACCACGACCCGATGACGGGGCTCGACAACCTGTCGGCGCTCGTGCCCGCGCTGATGCGCGCGCAGCAGATCGCCGACGAGACGGGCACCTGTGCGGCGCTGCTGCTGCTCGACCTCGACGATTACCAGCGGATCAACCGCGCGCTCGGCTACGACGCCGGCGACGCGCTGCTGCGCGAGACCGCGCAGCGGCTGCAGGCGCTGATGGCGCCGGACGAGCAGCTCGCGCGGGTCGCGAGCGACAAGTTCGCGATCGTGCTCACCGCGCCGAGCCGCGCGCAGGCGTGCGACATCGCGGGCGCGCTCGGCCGCCGGCTGCAGGCGGCGGTGCGGCAGCCTTACGCGTATCACGGGCAGCCCGTGCACCTGTCCGCGAGCGTCGGCATCGCGCTCTATCCGGACGAGCGCGCGGCCCCGCACCGGGCACAACACCACAGCCCGCTGTTGCGCCGCGCGGACCACGCGCTCGCGCAGGCGAAGGCGTCGGGCGGCAGCGCGCTCGCGTTCCATACGCCGGTCGACGACCCGGCCGACGCCGAACGCCTGAAGCTCGAGGCCGACCTGTACGACGGCGTGCGCAACGGCGAGTTCTCGCTGCACTTCCAGCCGATCACGCGCAGCCAGTCGGGCGCGGTGGTCGGCGTCGAGGCGCTGATCCGCTGGCGCCACCCCGTGCACGGGCTCGTGCCGCCGGCGACGTTCATCCCGCTCGCCGAATCGATCGGCCTCATCAACTACCTCGGCAACTGGGTGCTGAAGGCCGCGTGCATGCAGCTCGTCGCGTGGGACCGCCAGGGGCTCGCGCTGCAGTACGTCGCGGTCAACGTGTCGCCGCAGCAGTTCCGCGATCCGCGCTTCACGCAGAGCGTGCGCGAAGCGATCACGCTCACCGGCATCGACCCGCGCCGCATCGTGCTCGAGATCACCGAGAGCCTCCTGATGCACGACCCCGCGCATGCGAAGGGGCTGCTTGAGGAACTCACCGATCTCGGCATCCGCTTCGCGATCGACGACTTCGGCACCGGCTATTCGAGCCTCGCGTACCTGCAGCGCTTCCCGCTCGCGAAGCTGAAGATCGACCGCAGCTTCGTCGAGAACCTGCTGACATCGCGCAACGACCGCGCGATCGTGTCGGCGGTCGTCGGCCTCGCGCAGACGCTGGATCTCGAACTCGTCGCCGAAGGCGTCGAGACCGAGGCGCAGCGCGAGCTGCTGACCGAGATGGGCTGCAACCACATCCAGGGCTGGCTGGTCTGCAAGGCGCTGCCGTCCGAGGAACTGGCGCAGCGCTTCGAGGCGCAGCAGCTGCGCCTGCACGCGGCCGCCTGACGCGCCGCCGGGAACAGAACGGATCCTATGTCAATCACCGAACACCTGCCCCGGACGGCGCTGCTCGACAAGCTGTGGGCCCGGATGAACGAACGGGGCGATTTCCCGCTGCTGTCGGATTCGCTGCGCGCGACGATGGCCGCGATGAAGAACGACGACCTGGACTTCACCGCGCTCGTACGCGTCGTGCTGTCGGACTTCGCGCTCACGCAGAAAGTGCTGCGGCTCGCGAACTCCGCGATGTACATGGCGTTCGGCGGCAACATCACGACCGTCACCCGTGCGCTGATGGTGCTCGGGATGGACGCGGTCGGCCATCTCGTCGTCGGCCTCAAGCTCGTCGATCACTTCCACCAGAGCACGCCGCGGCGGATCGACGCGAAGCTCGAGCTGAACCGCGCGCTGCTGTCGGGCTGCGTCGCGCGCAAGCTGACAGAGCATGCGGACCTGCGCGCCGGCGAGGAGGCAGTCGTCTGCACGCTGATGCGTCAGGTCGGCAAGCTGCTCGTCGTCTGCTACCTCGACAGCGAATGGGACCGGATCCGCCGGCGGGCGGCCGAGCTGCACGGCGACGAGGCCACGGCCTGCGTCGACGTGCTCGGCGTCGGGTTCGATGAGATCGGCCTCGAGGCCGCCGCACGCTGGCGGCTGCCCGCCGTGATCCGCGCCGGCATGGCCGACGACGTCCGCCTCGCCGAGCTGGCGGACGGCGGCGCGCCGCAGGACCACGCGGACGTCAGCGACGACGGCGACGACAGCAACAGCCCCGACAGCGATGTGCGCTGGCTGCGCGCGGTGAGCCGCTGCTCGACCGACGTCGCGGCCGCGCTCGTGATGCCGGCCAGCCCGCAGCGCGACGCGCGCATCGCATCGCTCGCGCAGCACTATGGCGCGGAGCTCGATACAGGGCCCGATGCGCTCATCCAGATCGCCGACCAGCTCGCGCGCGAGGAGACGAGCGACACCGTGATGCGCGAAATCATCGAGCTGCGCGCGAACGCGGACGCATTCGCACGCGCGCAGGCCGAGCCGGAAGTCCGCCTGGAGGCCGGTCTCGCCGACCTGCGCGCGCTGCCGTCCGAGCATGTGCTGACGCCGGTGCTCGCGCTCGCGTCCGAAAGCCTGCTCGCGGGCCTCGCGTTCACGCGCACCGTGATGTTCGTGCGGCACGATGACGGCACGTTCGCCGCGCGCCTCGGCTTCGGCCCCGGCGTCGACGCGGCGCTCGGCCAGCTGCGCTTCAACGAGCGCTTCGAGCCGGACGTGTTCCATCTCGCGATCACCAACTCGGTCGGCATCTTCATCGAGCAGGCGCAGGACCCGAAGATGGTGAAGCGCCTGCCCGCGTGGTATCTGGACGCGTTCGACGACGCGCAAGCGTTCGTGCTGCTGCCGGTGCGCGTCGGCACGTCGACGACCGCGCTGCTGTACGGCGACTGGGTCGGCACGCAGCGCGCGCGCAAGATCACGCAGCAGGAAATGGGCGTGCTCAACGAGCTGGCGCGGGAGCTGAGCCGGTTCTTCAAGGCCTGAGCGGCCCCGGCCGCGCCTGACGGCGCTGCGTACCCGCAGCGCGTTGCGCTCCCCTTCTACCCCTTTCCACCCCCGCCCCCGAAAGCAAACCGGCCGCAAAAGCGGCCGGCTGCATCGTGCGACGGGGTCGGATCGCGCGCTTACTTGAGCGTTACAGGCACGCTGAAGTACTTCTTCGCGAGGTTGTCGATCGTGCCGTCCGCCTTCAGTTCCTTGAGCGCCTGATCGAGCGCGGTCTTCAGCGCCGCGTCGTTCTTGCGCAGGCCGAAGCCGACGCCCGAGCCGAGGATCTCGGCGTCGCTGACGGTGCCGCCCGCGTACCCGAAGCCCTGGCCCTGCGGCTTCGACAGGAAGCCCTTCGCGCCCGCTTCCGAATCCTGGAAGGTGGCATCGAGACGGCCCGACTTCAGGTCCGCGTACGCGAGATCCTGCGTCTGGTAAGGCACGACGTCGACGCCGGCCGGCGCCCACTTCTTCTTCGCATACGCTTCCTGGATCGTGCCCTGCAGCACACCGACGCGCTTGCCCTTCAGCGATTGCGGGGTCGGCAGCAGGCCGCTGCCCTGCTTCGCGATCAGCTGGTTCGGGATCGTGTAGATCGGATCGGTGAACGCGATCGCGTGCTTGCGCTGGTCCGTGATCGTCATGTCCGAGTTGATCGCGTCGAACTTGCGTGCCTGCAGCGCCGGGATCAGGCCGTCGAAGTCGTTCTCGACCCACACGCACTTCGTCTTCAGCTTCGCGCACACCGCGTTGCCGATGTCGATGTCGAAGCCGGTCAGCTTGCCGTCGGGCGTCTTGAATTCGAACGGCGCGTACGAAGCCTCGACGCCGAAGCGGACCTCCTTAAGGTCCGCAGCAAACGCGCTGCCCGCCGCCACGGCCACTGCCGCTACCGCCGCGTGCGCGGCCACTTTACGCCAAACCAACTTCATTAGAGGGTCCTCCTGATACGAACGGGTATTTCTGGAACAACGTGCGCGCATCATTGCAGGGTCAAATTACCCGGACAATCGCGATGCGGCGCCGTGATGCGGCGCAACAGCCGCAAGGCCGCGATTGTACCAATCCGCGCGCGCCGTCACGGCAAAGCGGCCGGCCGGGCCGGTTGCTGCACTGCGTGCATGGCGCCGTGCGAACTGCATGTCGAACTTGCAAGACGATGTCGCAAATACGCAAGGGATCCGCGTCGCGCACGCGATCGGGACGACTTGCATGCAATGCCACCGGCCCGCGACTGGCAGGCAGGTGCATGGAAAAATGGGGGAAAACGGCAGTTGATACGGGATGCGCGGCAGAATGCCGCGAAGCGCCACACACGCATCGTGCACGACGGCGCGGGCATGTGCCGCGCCGCCATGCACGCCGTCAGACGAGCGTGGCGAGCGTCTCGCGCGTCGTGTCGACGACGAGCAGCCCCGCGCGCAGCCCCGGCTTCACCGACGGGTTCGGAAACACGATCCGCTCCTCGTCGTGCTGCACCGTGTAGCGGTACGCGCCGTCCTGTGCGAGCACCGTGCCGCGCGGGAACGGCGTGAAGTTCGCGACGTCGGCCGCGACGAACAGCTCGAGCGCATCGCTCTGCTTCGTGATCTGGTCGATCACGGTGAACACGCGCGGCAGCGATGCGCCGGCGTCCTGCGGCGGATGGCCGCCCCGCGGATGGCCGCCCCGCGGAGGGCCGCCCCATGCGCCCGACACAAGCCGGCGCACCGCGCGATCGGCGGCCGCGAAGCGTGTCAGGTCGTTCTGGCCGAACGGGCGCACCTTGCCGAGCTCGAGCGTGCACGCAAGCGCGCCGCAATGCTCGGCCGTGAAATGCGAATACGTCTGCCCTTTCACGGTGTGCAGCAGCACCGCCGCGATGCGCGCATCGCCGAGCCATTCGATCATCGCGCGCGACGGCGGCGTGCCCGTATGCGGCAGCAGCGCGAACTGCTCGAACACCGATGCGCGGATCGCCGTGTGCATGTCGACATGCCAGCGCGCGCCCGCTTCGGCCGGCGCAGCGGCGAAAAACGCCGCGGCCGCCGCTTCGAGCTGCGCGGCACGCGGCGCCTCGCGGCTGTCCGGCACCTGCGCGTGGCGGCCGCTGAACAGCCGGTTCAGGTCGTCGTCGAGATAGCGTTCGCCCACGCGCATCGCCGGCGAATTGCCGAGCACGACGAGCAATCGGCACGCGAGCGGCAAGGTTCCGGCCGCAACGTCGCGCACGAGCATCGACAGCAGCTCGATCGGCGCGGTCTCGTCGCCGTGCACGCCGGCCGACACGAGCACGCTCCGCTGCGACGCCGGTTGCGGCGCGACCGTGGTCCGGTCGTCCGCTGCATCGGCGGCATGCGGCTCGGCATGCGGATCAATACGCGGCTTGAGCGCGAGCAGCCCCTCGCCTTGCCATTGCCAGCGCACCGCGCCGCCGGCACAGACGCCGTCACGCTCGGCCGGCGCAACGCCCGCGAGCGTGAACGCGAGGAAGTCGTCGAGCCACGCGCCGGAGGACGCAGCGCCCGAGCCAGCCGCATCGCTCATGCGGCCCTCAGCGCTGGAAGTCATACAGCGACCCGACGCGCAGGATCTGCGTCAGTTCGTCGAGCGCGGTGCGCGATTCGTCGAGCAGCACCGGATCCGCGAGATCTTCCGGCGCGAGGCGGTCGCGGTAGTGCTTCTCGATCCACGCGTCGAGCGACGCGAACAGCGTGTCGTTGATCCACACGTTCGACGTGACGGCCGCGCGCTGCGCGTCGTTCAGCACGACGCGCAGCCGCAGGCATGCGGGGCCGCCGCCGTTCTTCATGCTTTCGCGCAGGTCGAACACGAGCACTTCGCTGATCGGGCCGTTGCCGGCCGCGAGCTGGTCCAGGTAGGCGGCAACGTTCGCGTTCTCGCGGCACTCCTGCGGCACGACGAGCACTTGCGAGCCGTCGGCGCGCGACAGCAGCTGGCTGTTGAACAGATACGACGTGACGGCGTCGTTCACGCTCACCGCCGCGTCGGGCACCTCGATCACCTTCAGGCGCGCGCCGCGCGCGTCGAGCGCCGCGGTCAGCGTGTCGTAGATCGCCTGCTTGTTGACGAACGCGCGCTCATGCGTGAACAGCGTGTCGCGGTTGCCGACCGAGATCACGTCGTTGTGGAACACGCCCGCGTCGATCACGTCCGGATCCTGCTGCGCGTAGACCGTCGCTTCCTCGCGCAGCCCGTGGCGATGCGCGACCGCGCGGCTCGCCTCGAAGGTCTGGCGCGCCGGGAAGCGCTTCGGCTCCGGCCCGCGGCGGTATTCCGAGCGGCCGTACACGAAGAACTCGACGCCCGGCTGCCCGTATTCGGCGCAAAAGCGCGTGTGGTTCGCCGCGCCCTCGTCGCCGAGCGCCGGCGTGCCCGTCAGCGCTTCATGCACCGCGAAGTGCGCGGGATCGGCGAACAGCGTCGACAGCGTGCGGCGCGTCGCTTCGTGCTCGATCGCGCGGTGCAGCTTGCTGCACAGGTTCGCCGGCGTGAAGTGCACGCGGCCGTCGCTCGTGTCGGCCGACGGGCTGACGGTCGCCGCATTCGCGGTCCACATCGCCGAGGCCGAGCTCGCCGCGGCGAGCAGTTCGGGCGCCTGCTTCGCGGCCTTCGCGATCACGTCCGCGTCCTTGCCGGAGAAGCCGAGCTCGCGCAGCAGGCGCAGCGACGGGCGCTCCTGCGGCGGCAGCACGCCCTGCGCGAAGCCGAGGTCGGCGAGCTGCTTCATCTTGCGCAGCCCTTGTTTCGCGGCGGCCTTCGGGTTCGCGGCCGACTTCTCGTTGTTCAGCGACGCCACGTTGCCGAACGACAGCCCGGCGTAGTTGTGGGTCGGGCCGACGAGTCCGTCGAAATTGGCTTCTTGTGCGTTCATCGTCGTTCCCTCGAATCAGAAGTGCAGGCCCGGCGACAGCGTCGCGGGCAGGGTCAGTTGCGTGCTTTCCACCGACGCCATCGGAAACGCGCAGTAGTCCGCCGCGTAGTACGCGCTCGGGCGATGGTTGCCGGAGCGGCCCGTGCCGCCGAACGGTGCGGCAGACGATGCGCCGTTGGTCGGGCGGTTCCAGTTGACGATCCCCGCGCGGATCGTCCGGCGGAAGTGTTCCCACACGCGCGCATCGTCGGCGAGCAGGCCCGCGGACAGGCCGAACGCCGTGTCGTTCGCGCGCTCGATCGCGGCGTCGAACGTCGTGTAGCGGATGATCTGCGCGAGCGGGCCGAAGTGCTCCTCGTCGGGCAGGTCGGCAACGCCGGTCACGTCGAGGATCGACGCGTTCACGAAGCCGAGGCGCGGGTCGCGCTGTTCCATCGCGATGATCGGCTTCGCGCCCTGTGCAAGGAGACGCGACTGCGCGTCGACGAGCTTCGCGGCCGCGCGCGCCGAGATCACCGCGCCCATGAACGGCTGCGGATCGGCGTCGTACACGTCCGCCGTGATCTTCGACGTGACGTCGGCAAAGCGCGCGAGGAAGCGGTCGCCGAACGCGCCTTCCGGCACGAAGATGCGGCGCGCGCACGTGCAGCGCTGGCCGGCCGACAGGAACGCCGACTGGATCGTGTGATGCACGGCCGCGTCGATGTCCTCGACCTCGCCGATCACGAGCGGGTTGTTGCCGCCCATCTCGAGCGCGAGCACGATCTCCGGACGGCCGCCGAACTGCTTGTGCAGCAGCGTGCCCGTATCCGAGCTGCCGGTGAAGAACAGGCCGTCGATCTGACGGTGGTTCGCGAGCGCGATGCCCGTGTCCTTCTCGCCCTGCACGAGGTTCAGCACGCCGGCCGGCAGGCCCGCGTCCTTCCATGCTTCGACGGTCGCGCGCGCAACGCCCGGCGCGAGCTCGGACGGCTTGAACACGACCGTGTTGCCCGCGATCAGCGCCGGCACGATATGGCCGTTCGGCAGATGGCCGGGGAAATTGTACGGACCGAACACCGCGACGACGCCGTGCGGACGGTGGCGCAGCACCGCGACGCCGTCGGCCATGTCCTGGCGCTTCTCGCCCGTGCGTTCCTGGTAGGCCTGGATCGAGATGCCGACCTTCGCGGCCATCGACGCGACTTCGGTGCGCGCTTCCCACAGCGGCTTGCCGGTCTCGCGGCCGATCGCCGCGGCGAGCGCTTCCTTGCGCTCGTTGAGCAGCGCGGCGAAGCGCTTCGCGATCTCGCAGCGCGCTTCGAAGTCGAGCGCCGACCACTCGGCGAACGCGCGGCGCGCGCTCGTGACCGCGCGGTCGACGTCGGCGGCCGATGCGCTGGCGCCCTGCCACGCGATTTCGTCGGTACCGGGGTTGCGCGACGCGAAGGCGGGGCCCGAGCCTGCGACCCAGGCGCCGTCGATGAAGAGTTCCGTCATGATTCGTTTATCCCTGTTTGACTTTGAGCGGCAGCACGCGGACCGGATCGCCGGCCTTCACGTCGAGCGCGGCGGCATCGTCGGCCGACAGCACGAACGTGCCGTTCACGACGACGCCCGGCGCGACGCCGACGCGGAAATCGCCGAGCGACGTGTTCGACACGAGCGACTTCGTCGTGTCTTCACGCACGTCGGGCGAGCCGATCGACACCGGCACGACGACGCTCTCGCGCACCGTGCGCAAGTCGTTGACGTGGCATTCGAGCACGGGGCCCGCGTCGAAGATGTCGACGTGGTTCTGGTAGCGCAGCCCTTCCGCCTCGAGCATCTTGCGCGCGGGCAGCGTGTCGCGGTGCGTGAGGGCGACCGCGTCCTGCGCGTCCTGCGGCAGCAGGTCGACGTACACGGGGTAGCGCGGCATCAGCTCCGCGAGGAACGACTTGCGGCCGTGCGAGCTGAGATAGTCCGCGGCGTTGAAGTCGATCTGGTAGAAGTGCGAACCGACTGCGCGCCAGAACGGCGACGTGCCGTCGTCGTCGAAGTGGCCGCGCAGCTCCGCGCAGATGCGTTCCGGGAACAGCTCGCGGAACTGCGCGATGAACATGAAGCGCGAGCGCGACAGCAGGCCGCCGACGCCGCCCGTGCGGTAGCGCGGGCTCAGGAACAGCGAGCACACCTCCGCATAGCCGGTCAGGTCGTGCGAGATGTTCAGCGCCGACATCCGCGTCCACACGCCGAGCTCCTGGCTCGCATGCACGACGGTGCTCACGCGGTAGTTGTAGAACGGCTGCTCGAGGCCGACCTGCGACTCGATTCCGCACACGCCCGCGATGTCGCCCGTCGCCGAGTCTTCCATCACGAAGAAGTAGCCGGCTTCCGACGGCTGCGCCTGCCCTTCGAGCGTGCGGCGCGTGCGTTCGATGCGTGCGGCGAGCGCATCGCGGTCGGGCTTGAACGTGGTCAGGCCCGGACCGGTTTCTTTCGCGAGCGACACGAGCGCATCCACATCGCCCGTTTGTACGACCCGAACGACGATCATGCTGCGTCTCCCTTCGAATGTTCGTCATCGCGCTGGTGCAGCGGCACGCAGCGCACGACATCGCCGTCCTTCACGTTCAGCGCCGCGCGCACGTCGCCGGCGAGCGGTGCGTCATGACCGGCATCGCCCGGCAGGTCGGCTAGCACGCAGCGGAACGATTCGCCGCTGCCGCTCGACACGAGGTACGCGACGTCGCCGTGCTGGTGCGCGGCTTCGCGCACCGTGCGCTCGGCCGCGTGCGTCACGCACGCGGTGCGATCGACCTGCTGGGTCAGCACCGGGCCCGCGTCGAAGATGTCGACGAAGCGGTCCGGCTCGAAGCCTTCCTCGAGGTGGATGTCGTACGCGAGCAGCGCGGTTGCGTTCGGCTCGCCGAGCACGCGCTGCGCGGCTTCCGGCAACAGCGGCACGTACAGCGGATAGCCGGGCATCACTTCGGCGATGAAGGTGCGGCTGCGGCCGCCCGACGCGATGTCGACGTCGGCGAAATCGCGGCCGAAGAACTTGCGGCCCACCGCTTCCCAGAACGGCGACGCGCCGTTCTCGTCGCTCACGCCGAGCAGCAGCGTGAACACTTCGGGCGTGAAGCGGCGGCGGTTCGCGGCGATGTACATCATCCGTGCGCGCGAGATCAGGTGCGCGGCCGCGTCGCCGCGCAGCGACGGATCGACGTAGAAGCCCGCGAGCCGGCTCTTGCCGGTCAGCTCGTGCGACATCGTCAGCGCGTGGATCTTGCGGTTCACGTGCAGCTCGCGCGACGCATGGATCAGCGCGTCGTTGCGAAACGCGTAGAACGGCTCGGAGTAGCCGGCCGCCGCCACGATGCTGGCGGTGCCGAGCAGCTTGCCGGTTGCGCTGTCTTCCAGCACGAAGAGATAGAACTCCTCGCCGGGAAAGTCGACGTCCGCGCGAAACGAATCCTCCGAGAGCGCGACACGCGCCTCGAGCGCCGCGCGATCGTGCGGCAGCGAGTGCAGGACCGGTTGCGCGGTGCGCGCCATGTGCGCGAGCGCATCGAGATCCGTGAGTTTGCCGGGGCGAACAAATAGCATCGTCGTTCCTGTCAGCGATGGATGCGCGAATCAGCGCGCGGTGCTTTCCTGCGCGGCGACCACCTGCTCGACCGCCTTCTCGAAGCGCGCGAGGCCTTCGTCGAGCACGTCGAACGGGATCACGAGCGACGGCACGAAGCGCAGCACGTTCGGGCCAGCGATCAGCATGATCACGCCGTGCTCGGCGGCTGCGTTGACGAAGTCTTTCGCGCGGCCGTCGAAGGCGGCGACGAGTTCCGCGCCGACGAGGAGGCCCTTGCCGCGCACTTCCTTGAAGATGCCGAAGCGTGCGTTGATGCGTTCGAGCGCGCCCTTCAGGCGCACGCTGCGTTCGCGCACGCCTTCGAGCAGTGCCGGGTCGCCGATCAGTTCGACGACCTTGTCGGCGACCGCCGATGCGAGCGGGTTGCCGCCGTACGTCGTGCCGTGCACGCCGACCTTGAAGTGGGCGGCCAGTTCCTTCGTCGTCAGCATCGCGCCGATCGGGAAGCCGTTGCCGAGCGCCTTTGCGGTCGTCAGGATGTCCGGCGTGACGCCCGTGTCCATGTAAGCGTAGAACTGGCCCGTGCGGCCGACGCCCGTCTGCACTTCGTCGAAGATCAGCAGTGCGTTGTTGGCGTCGCACGCTTCGCGCAGCGCCTTCAGGAAGGCCGGATCGGCGGGGATCACGCCGCCTTCGCCCTGCACGGGCTCGACGATCACGGCGCAGGTTTGCGGACCGATTGCGGCCTTGGCGGCTTCGATGTCGTTGAACGGCAGGTGCTTGATGCCGGCCGGCACGGGGCCGAAGCCTTCCGAGTACTTCGGCTGGCCGCCGACGCTGACCGTGAAGAACGTGCGGCCGTGGAACGACTGCACGAACGAGATGATTTCGTACTTTTCAGCGCCGTGGCGTTCGAATGCGACGCGGCGCGCGAGCTTCAGGGCGGCTTCGTTCGCTTCCGCGCCCGAGTTCGCGAAGAAGGCGCGATCGGCGAAGGTCAGCGATTCGAGGCGCTTTGCGAGGCGCAGCACCGGCTCGTTCGTGTAGCCGTTGCCGATGTGCCAGAGCTTGCGGCTTTGCTCGTCCAGCACCTTCATCAGTTCCGGGTGGCCGTGGCCGAGCGACGTCACGGCGATGCCGCATGCGAAATCCACGTACTCGCGGCCTGCCGTGTCCCACACGCGCGAGCCTTCGCCACGATCCGGCACGAACGGCGCGGGGGAAAACACCGGCACCATCACTTCGTCGAAAGTCTGGCGGTTCACGGTCAGGTTCGTCATGGCGGTTCCTTTCGGTTTCGTAAGAGGTCTTGAAGCAACAGGTTCAAGTTTAGGTAACGGTCGTGCAAGCGTCTTGCGGAATTGCGACGGGTTCTATCGGAAGCACCTTGCCCAGCTTTAGTCGCCTCCGGCGGGGGTGGGTCGAAATCGCTCGTCGGTTTGGTCTGTTTTTTCCGTCTGTGCGGCTGGCTTCTCGGCGGTCAGTCCGCGTTTTGTCGTGGAGCACCTGTCATGCTTTCGGTCTATTTGTGTCGCCCCTCCCCGGGGCGGGGGTCACTTTTCTTTGTCTTGCCAAAGAAAAGTAACCAAAAGAAAGGCGCCCGGATAACGCAAGACTTCCCGTGCCATGGGCAACAGAGTGGATCGCACAAAAGTGTCCGCGCCAGGCCGCATAACAGAGTGGTTCGAGCAATGGTTCTGACGCGTCGCACCACGAGGCAGAGTGGTATACCGCCCGCCAGCTCCGTCCTCGCTGCGCTCGGCCGACAGGACCACTCCTGCTTGTTAGGGACTGCGGTCAATTGACATTGGCAACGCCAGTACCAATGGATATCGCTATCGCCGTTGCGAAGGAAACGCCTACGACGATTGCTGGGAAGGAAGATTGTGGATCTGACGAATTGGAAGTTCGTCGTCATGTCGACATAGTAGAAAAGTTCACATTGACCTTGCGGAGCAATGTGACGGAAGGTCTGTCCGGGACCATCGGCGCAAATTAGCGGAATGTGAAGTACATTGCAGCCGAGCGTAGCGAGGATGGAGCTGATGAGCGGTATACCGCTCCGTTGGGTGGTGCGGCGCGTCAGAACCATTGCTCGAACCACTCTGTTATGCGGCCTGGCGCGGACACTTTTGTGCGATCCACTCTGTTGCCCATGGCACGGGAAGTCTTGCGTTATCCGGGCGCCTCTCTTTTGGTTACTTTTCTTTGGCAAGACAAAGAAAAGTGACCCCCGCCCCGGGGAGGGGCGACACAAATAGACCGAAAGCATGACAGGTGCTTCACGACAAACACCGACCGACCACCAAACCAAACGCCAGAAAAACGAAAAAGCAAGGCCCCTCAGTCCTTCCCGCCGCGCTCGACGAGCGCCCCCGCGCGTGGCTCACTGCCGCCGCCGGTCTGCTTCTCGAGCCAGGCCCGCCGGTCTTCCCGCGGCGTCACGCCGAACCGTTCGCGGTACGCGTTAGAAAAGTGCGCGGCAGAAGAAAACCCACAGGCGAGACTGACCTGAACGACTGACTTGCTGGTGCGCTGCAACTGCGTCCGCGCCTTGAGCAACCGGAGATTGAGGTAATACTTGGACGGCATCGCCCCGAGATACTGGCGAAACAGCCTTTCGAGCTGCCGCCGCGACACGCCGACAAGCCCGGCGATCTCATCCGTCGTCAGCGGATCCTCGACATTGGCTTCCATCAGCAGCAAGGCGTCATTCAACCGAGGATGCCGCTCGCCCGGCGCAGTGACAAAAGGAATCCGCTGGCGCTCCTCGCCGCTCCTCAACGTCCCCGCGCCGAGCGCATCGGCAATCCTCTCAGCCAGGTCTGGCCCATGCTCCCGGCCAATCATGGCCAACATGAAATCGACAGTCGCCTGCCCGCCGGCGCATGTCGCGCGATCCCGGTCGATCTCGAAGATCTGCTGCGTGACGATCGACCGCTCGAACTGCTCCGCGAACTGCTGATACGTCTCCCAGTTCACGCTGACCCGATAGCCGGACAACTGCCCGGCCATCGCGAGCCACCACACGCCATGGTGTATGCCCGTGACGAGCGGCGTGCGCTGCCCGACCCGCGCGAGACTCGCGAGAAACAACCGGTAGTCGGCAAACTGCTGGAACCGCTCGCTGACGACGATGACCCAGTCGCACGCGATCGCGTCATTGAACGCCGCGTCGGCATGCCATTGCGCGCCGCCGGCGAGCGGCACGGGCCGCCCGTCCCACGAACACACCTGCCAGCGATACAGCAGCCGCCCGTCGATCTCGTTCGCGAGACTCAACGCATCGACGATCGGACCCACGCCCGACATCGACACGGGCGGCAATGCAACGATCGCCACCTGCGTCGTGCGGGTGGCGCCTGCGGGACGGGACACCGGTACCACGTATGCGACCTGCTTCGTTGCGTTACTTGAGACTGCCGGACAGGAACTGCTTCAGACGCTCGCTCTGCGGACGCACGAGCACCTCCGACGGATCGCCCTGCTCCTCGGTCCGCCCCTGGTGCAGGAACATCACATGGTTCGACACGTTGCGCGCGAAACCCATCTCGTGCGTGACGACGATCATCGTGCGGCCTTCCTCGGCAAGCTTCTGCATCACCTTCAGCACTTCACCGACGAGTTCCGGATCGAGCGCGGACGTCGGCTCGTCGAACAGCATCACGTCCGGATGCATCGCGAGCGCACGCGCGATCGCCACGCGCTGCTGCTGGCCGCCCGACAGGTGCGACGGATACTGCTTCTCGACACGCGGCGGCAAGCCGACCTTCTCCAGGTACTCGCGCGCACGCTCCTCGGCTTCCTTCTTCGAAATGCCGAGCACGTGCACCGGTGCTTCCATCACGTTCTCGAGCACGTTCATGTGTGCCCACAGGTTGAAGTGCTGGAACACCATCGCGAGCTTCGTGCGGATCCGCTGCAGCTGCTTGTGGTCCGCCACCTCGAGCGCGCCGCTCTTGTCGGTCTTCGTGCGTACGGCCTCGCCGTCGACGACGATCTGCCCCGCATTCGGCCGCTCGAGAAAATTGATGCAGCGCAGGAACGTGCTCTTGCCCGAGCCGCTCGCACCGATGATGCTGATGACGTCGCCGGCCTTCGCGTTCAGCGAAACGCCCTTGAGCACCTCGTTGTCACCGTAGCGCTTGTGAATGTCGACCGCCGCAAGTTTGCAGGCAGCGCCCGTTTGAGTGATCTCGGCCAACTGGCTCTCCTCGAAGTGAAATCAATGACGGCCGGCCGCGAGGTACGCGAGCCAGTGGCGCTCTGCCCGGCGAAATGCCGCGACGAGTGCGAAAGATACAGCAAGATAGATCAGCGCGGCGATCCCGAACGACTGGAATGCCATGTACGTCGCCGAATTCGCGTCGCGCGCGACCTTCAGGATGTCCGGCACGGTCGCCGTGAATGCGACGGTCGTCGCATGCAGCATCAGGATCACCTCGTTGCTGTACAGCGGCAGCGCGCGGCGCAGCGCCGACGGCAGGATCACGCGGCGGTACATCGTGAACGGCGTCATCCCGTACGCCCGCGCCGCCTCGACCTCGCCGTGCGGAATCGCGCGGATCGCGCCCGCGAAGATCTCGGTCGTGTATGCGCAGGTGTTCAGCGCAAACGCGAGAATCGCGCAGTTGAAGCCGCTCCTGAAGAACGCGTCGAGCAGCGAGTGCGAACGCACGAACTCGAGGCTGTACATGCCGGTATAGAGCAGCAGTAGCTGCACGTAGAGCGGCGTGCCGCGGAACACGTACGTGTAGAAACGCACCGGCATCGACACCCATTTCTTCTTCGACACCCGCGCGACCGCCAGCGGCACCGCGCACACGAAGCCGAGCGAAATCGACGCGACGAGCAGCCACAGCGTGACCGCAAGGCCCGACAGGCGCTGGCCGTCCCAGTAAAGGAACGCCTTCCCGAATTCCTGGAGAATCTCGATCATAGTTCTGCGTGGCGCACGCCCGTGGAATAACGTTTCTCGAGCTGCATCAGCACGAGGTTGGAAACGGTCGTGATCGCAAGATAGATCAGCGCCGCGACGAGGATGAAGAAGAACATGTTGAACGTGCTCTTGCCCGCGTCCTGCGCCGCCTTCACGACGTCGGCGAGGCCGATGATCGACACGAGCGCGGTCGCCTTCACGAGCACCTGCCAGTTGTTGCCGATGCCCGGCAGCGCGAAGCGCATCATCTGCGGAAACATGATCCGCACGAACACCCGCAGCCCGCTCATCCCGTACGCGGCACCCGCCTCGAGCTGCCCGCGCGGCACCGACAGGAACGCGCCGCGGAACGTCTCCGTGAAATACGCGCCGTAGATGAAGCCGAGCGTCAGCACGCCGGCGACGAACGGGTCGATGTCGATCTGGTCCCAGCCGGCCATGTCGGTCAGCTGGTTCAGCCAGATCTGCATGCTGTAGAACAGCAGCAGCATCAGGACAAGATCGGGCACCGAGCGGATCAGCGTCGTATAACCGGTCGCGAGCGAACGCAAAAACCGGTTGTGCGACAGCTTCGCCACCGCGCCGATCAGCCCCAGCGCCACTGCAGTGGCGAGCGACAGCACCGACAGCTCGATCGTCTGCACGGTGCCGGCCCAAAGAACGGGACCAAAGCCGTAAAGAAACACGCGCGTCTCCAGAGTTGGAATGAAAGCCGGCGCGCTTGCGTGTCCCGCGCCGGGCTGACGCGGATAGTCGCAAGCGGAAATGATTGCCTCAAATCACCCGGCGCCACATTGCTGCATCGCAACATTCCGGGACGGCGTTCGCAATGGCCCGCTACGCGGCTGTTTCAAAAGGAAAAAAGCCGCTTCCTGACAGTTCGACAACACGCCGGGAAGCGGACTTTTTGCAATTTTCCGGTCGCTTTTTCGATATAGCGCCGGGGGCGGTCAGCGCCCTTTCAGGATGTCGGAGCGCGACGTCGTATAGACGCGTCCGTCGGGGCCGAAATGCACGTTGAAGAATGCATCGGTATTGACGCCGTCCTCGAGCCAGCGCCAGCTCCAGACGGTTTCGGGCTTCAGCGGATACTGCGCGATCTCGCCGGGCTTGCCGAGCAGGCGCCGCACCTCGTCCTCGCCCATGCCGGGCTCCACCTTCGCGAAGTTGGCCGCGGTGAGCACTTGCGTCGCACCCGTGTAGCGCCCGTTCGCGTCGATGTCGACGAACCAGGTCTGGTTACCCATTGGGCCGCGCGGATACTCGAGGCGCTTCGAGCCGTCGGTGAACACGCGCTCGGTTTCCGGCTTGCCCATCGTGCCGCGGATGTCCGCCTCGGTCGATTCGCCGGGCTTCAGCCCCTTCAGCAGCAGCTGCGCCGGCTTGATCGCGTTGAAGAAATCCTTCAGACGTTGCACGTTGAACTCGCTTTGCTGGTCGTCGCAACCGGACAACCCAAGCGTTGCAGCCAGCACGGCGACGGGAAGCAGCCGGAAACGGAAAATCATCGGAGGCAATGGCGGATCGGGACAAACACGCGGCAAGCATACCCGCGCGCCGCCAAAAGCGCGAGACGGGTGCAAGAGGGGGCGCAAGACGGGCGCGCGGCCCGTCTCGTTCAGTGCGTCGTTTCGGCTTCGCGCTCAGGCGTCGGCTGCGGCGCGTGCGGCGCGGCGGGCGCCTTCATCTTGCGGCGCGTGTACGCCAGCTCCGCGAGCTGCCACGAACCGAGCGCGAGGCAGCCGAACACGACTTCGCGCGCACGCTTCACGAGCGCGAGCGACAGCGCCGTGTCGCGGTCGACGCCGAACATCTGCGCGAGCAGCACGACGGTCGCCTCCTGCACGCCGAGGCCGCCCGGCACCATGAACGCCGCATGGCGCGCGGCCTGCGTCATCGCCTCGATCGCGAGCGCGCCGCCGACCGACACCGGATGGCCGAGCAGTTCGAGCGCCCAGTAGATCTCCAGCGCGCCGACTGCATAGCCGAGCAATTGCCAGAAGAATGCGCTGAACAGCAGGCCCGTGCGCGACATCAGCGCGTCGATGTCCGCGTCGAGCCGGCGACCGTCCACGCCCTGCAGCAGCCGGTGCGAATCGCCGAGCAGGCGGCTCGCGAAGCGCTCGATCGCATGAAAAATGCCGCCGCGCCGCATCAGCACGACGCCGAGCACCGGTAGCGGCAGCGACAGCAGCAGCGCGAGGCCGATCGTGCCGCCGTTCATGTCGTGCGTCGTCGAAAGCAGCAGCACGAGGCCGAGCGCGGCGAACGCATACTGGACGACGATCGTGACGAGCACCTCGACGATCACCGACGCCGTCACGCGGCTCGCGTCCGGATTCTGCCAGCGCGCGAGCCGGATGCCGACGAGCTCGCCGCCGATCCCGACCACCGGCAGCAGCCGGTTGACGGCCTCGCGCACGGTCGCGATCCACCACAGGAACGGCAGCGAATTGCGCTTGTCGAGCAGCAGGTGCCATGCGTAGGCGTCGAGCAGCAGCGGCAGCGCATGGAACGGCACGAGCCACAGCAGCGCGAACCCCGCGCGGCCGATCATCTGCGTGACGTCGCCCACGCCGTCGTGCAGCACCAGCGCGAGCAGCAGCGCGATGCCGATCGGCCAGCCGAGCCATTTGATCCACTTGCTCACGACAGCTGCGCTCCCGGTTGGCGCGCCGCGCGCGCAGCGCGCGGCGTGGAAGTCTGGCCGAACACGTCGGCGAAGCCGCCGGTGGCGACGCCCGCCGCCTTCAGCGCGGCCGCGACGCGCGGCGACAGCAGCGCGTCCAGTTCGTCGACGGGACGGTAGCCGGCCATCGTCGGCGTGATCGGGCCGTCGCCCGCCTCGGCCGGATGGCAGTAGATCTCGCCGACACCCGGCGGCAGCTTCGCCACCGCATCGAGCAGCACGGCTTCGTCCATGCGGCCCGTGTGCTCGATGCCGACCACGTAGTCGTTGTGCGCGAGCCCCGCGCGGTCGAGCCGCGCCCGCACGAGCCCGATCCACGGCTTCAGCCACGCGGGCGCGGTCGTCTCGTACGGCAGCCGGACCGCGCGCAGCCCGTAGTCGCGGCCGATCTCGATGATCATCGACAGCACGGTCGGATGCAGGTGGAAGTGCTTGTGCGCGTTCACGTGGTCGAGCGGCAGGCCGCTCGCCGCGAACGCGTCGAACTGCGCGCGGATCTCGCGGCGCAGTTGCGCACGCACGTGCGGCAGGAAGAAGAAGCGGCAGCCGTCCTTCGCCATTGCATCGCCGAAGCGCCCGTCGGCGCCGACGAGCGCGGGAATCTCATGCGCGGGCAGCGTGGCCGGGCCGTCCGCGAGGACGAGGTGCAGGCCGACCGCGAGCGACGGCAGCCGCCGCGCGCGCTCGATTGCATCCTGCGCGGCGGGCGCACCGACCATCAGGCTCGCGGCGTTCAGCACGCCGTCGCGGTGCGCGCGCTCGACCGCCGCGTTGACGCGCGGATGCAGCCCGAAGTCGTCCGCGGTGAAGATGAGCGCCCGCGCCGCCCGCTGCGTCGTCACGAATCAGGCCTCGTGCGCGCGCAGGAAGCGGAAGAATTCGACGCCCTCGCGCAGACGGCGCTTCATCATGTCCCAGCTCGTCAGCATCTCGCGCACGATCTCCCAGATCTTCGACGGACGGAAGTAGAACTGGCGATAGAACTGCTCGAGGTGGTGATAGATCTCGTCGCGCGACAGGTGCGAATAGCCGATCGCCGCAAGTTGCACGCCTTCCTTGCTCACCAGGTTGATGGTCTTGTTCTCTTCCATCCAGCCGTTTTCCACGGCCTGCTTGTAGAGCGTCGTGCCCGGATAGGGCGCGGCGAGCGAGACCTGGATCGTGTGCGGATTGATTTCCTTCGCGTACTCGATCGTCTTCTTGATGGTCTCCTGCGTCTCGCCCGGCAGGCCGAGGATGAAGGTGCCGTGGATCTTGATGCCGAGCTTCTTGCAGTCCGCGCTGAAGCGGCGCGCGAAATCGGTGCGCACGCCCTTCTTGATGTTCACGAGGATCTGGTCGTCACCGGATTCGAAGCCGACCAGCAGCAGGCGCAGGCCGTTTTCCTTCATGACCTTCAGTGTCTTGTACGGCACGTTGGCCTTCGCGTTGCACGACCACGTCATGCCGAGCTTGCCCAGACCGATGGCGATGGCTTCGGCGCGCGGCAGGTCGTCGGTGAAGGTGTCGTCGTCGAACATCAGTTCCTTCACTTCCGGCATGTTGTCGCGGATCCACTTCGCTTCCGCGAGCACGTTCTCGACCGAGCGCGTGCGGTAGCGATGGCCGCTGACCGTCTGCGGCCACAGGCAGAACGTGCAGCGCGACTTGCAGCCGCGGCCCGTGTAGATCGACACGTACGGGTAGTTCAGGTAGCCGATGAAGTAGTTGTCGATCTTCAGGTCGCGCTTGTAGACGGGCGCGACGAACGGCAGTTCGTCCATGTTCTCGAGGATCGGACGCGCTTCGTTGTGCTCGATCGAACCGTCCTTCGCGCGCCAGCTCAAGCCCTTGATCTCGGGGAACGGCTTGCCTTCGGCGATTTCCTTGCAGGTGTAGTCGAATTCCTCGCGGCACACGAAGTCGATTGCCTCGCTCGCCGTGAGCGAGTTGTGCGGATCGACCATCACCTTCGCGCCCACCATGCCGACCAGCATCGACGGCTTCATCTTCTTGAGATCCTGCGCGAACATCGCGTCGGTCGGGAACGACGGCGTGCTCGTGTGGATGATCACGAGATCGTAGTCGTTCGCGATCTTCAGCGTCTCCTCGACCGACAGGCCATCGGCCGGCGCATCGACGACGCGGCTGCCCGGCACGAGCGCGGCCGGCTGCGCGAGCCACGTCGGATACCAGAAGGAACGGATTTCGCGCTTCGCCTGGTAGCGGGAGCCCGCTCCGCCGTCGAAGCCGTCGTACGAAGGGGCCTGCAAGAACAGGGTTTTCATGAATGCTCCGGTAGCCTGCATAATTCGAGTTCGTTTCAAGAATCTAGTAAAAAAACTGCGGGCCGCCACGCGGGCGCCCGCTCTCGGAATAGGTGTCGGAACGCGTCGCGCCGCTCAGCGGCCGTCGCCGCCCTCCACGGCCGTCGCGCGCTCGCCGCCGACGACCGTCATCCTGGCGCCGCGCCACACGACCTGCGTGCCGAATGCCGCGACGAGCCACTCGAGCGCGAGCAGCGTGTCGCGCACCGCGACGAGCGGCAGATCGCGCCAGAACGCGCGCCAGCCATCCTCGCCGCGCGCATGCAGCACGAGCCGCCCAAACGTGCCCGCGGCGGCCGCCGCGCCCGCCAGCGTGCCGGCGAACGTGCCGTCGAGCCGCAGCGCGAGCCCCGCACCGATCGCGAGCCACGGCGCGGTGAACGTGATGAACAGGAACGCGAAACCGGCCGGGTTCAGCGACCGGATCGTGCGCAGCCAGCGCGTCTCGCGGTGCCAGAGCGGCCCGAACGACGCTTCGATCACGTCGGTCGCAACCTCGACCTCGGACAGCACCGTGCGCCTGCCGAGCCGGCGCGGCAGCTCGGCAAGCCAGAAATCGTCGGCCAGTTCGTCCTTCAGCGCCTTGAAGCCGCCGATCCGGTCGAGCGTGTCGCGCGTGAGCGCCAGCGTCGCGCCGAAGCCGAAGCGGCTCGAGCGGCCGAGGTGCGTGATCCGCACCGACGGCGCGAACCACGCGTCGACGAACTGCGCGCCGATGCGCGTCCAGAACCCGCCGACGCTGCGCGCATGATACAGGCACGTGACGACACCGACCGACGCATCGGCGAGCGGCGCCGTCACGCGCTCGAGATAGTCGGGCTTCACCGCGATGTCGCTGTCGGCGATCACGATCCGCCCGTACTTCGCGCGCTCGGCCAGGTTGATCAGGTTGCTGACCTTCAGGTTCTTGCCATAGACGCGCGCGTCGATCACCAGCGCGATATTGCATTCGGGGTAGTCCGCGCGCAGCCGCTCGACCACCGCGACCGCCGGATCGGCTGCCGACGCCACGCCGAACAGCACCTCATAACGCGGGTGACGCTGCTCGCAGAAGGTCGCAAGGTTCTCGTACAGGTGCGGTTCCGCGCCGCACAGCGGCTTCAGCACGCTGACGGGATCGAAGCCGTCGCGCGCGGCCGTGCGGGGCGTGCTCGGGCGCGGCGCAAACGCGGCGACGAGTGCATAGCCGGCCGCGGCCAGCGTGAACGCGATCAGCAGCCAGTCGATGAGCGTTGCGGCAGGCGTCATGCGAGGCACCCTCCGGCGGCCAGGCCGCGGCGGGCATCGATGGTGCGTGTACTGGGTGTTCCGATTGGGACGAACGCGGGCACGACCCGACTCCTTGTTCCGGCAGCGTCTGAAGAATGGGGGGATTCATACGCGAAAGCGGCCATGCCCCCTCTCGCGAGGCACTCCCCGCGCGACGCCCGGGCGGGACGCAGGAAGATCGAACGGTAACCGTCAGTCAGCAAAACATGGACCAAGCGCCGGATTTTAGCAGTCACCGGCATCGAGCGCTTGGCGACCCAGGCAACGGACTGGTGCAAAATCGGCAAATTCCCGTAAAGAAGAACCATTCCCGTGCGGCCTCGTTCACGCAAGCGTAAGCGCTTTGCAGGCGTATTGCAGCCTTCGTGACAGGGCCTTGCGTGGATTTTTGTGTCTGCGTGCGGTTTCGCACCCAATCGCCGTAAAAAACCGTAATTTACCGATCATTACAGCGATTCCGGCAACAATCGAAAGATGCCGTTTGCGCACCCCTGACGGCGTCAGGGGTATCGGCGCGCCGCCAGCACGTTCCGGAACCCTTTGGCAAAATCGTCCGACCTGTTGCGTCTGCGCATCACCGCGCAGCCCTGTTCGAAGGCCATCCGATGACTCCGTTTTCCGTACTCGATCTTGCCCCCATTCCGGCCGGCGCCGACGCCGCGCAGGCCTTCCGCAATACCCTCGATCTCGCGCAGCACGCCGAGCGCTGGGGCTACCGCCGCTACTGGCTTGCGGAGCACCACAACATGCCCGGCATCGCGAGCGCCGCGACCGCCGTCGTGATCGGCCACGTCGCGGGCGGCACGAAGACGATCCGGGTCGGCTCCGGCGGCATCATGCTGCCGAACCATGCGCCGCTCGTGATCGCCGAGCAGTTCGGCACGCTCGCGTCGCTGTACCCGGGCCGAATCGATCTCGGCCTCGGCCGCGCGCCGGGCACCGACCAGACCACGTCGCGCGCGCTGCGCCGCGACCTTGTCGGCAGCGCCGATGCGTTTCCCGACGACGTCGCCGAGCTGCTCCGCTACTTCGCGGAGCCGGCGCCCGGCCAGCGCGTGCGCGCGGTGCCCGGTGCCGGGCTCGACGTGCCGGTCTGGCTGCTCGGCTCGAGCCTGTTCAGCGCGCAGCTCGCCGCAATGCTCGGCCTGCCGTTCGCGTTCGCGTCGCATTTCGCGCCGGACTACCTGATGCGCGCACTGGAGCTGTATCGCGCGCAATACCGGCCGTCGGCCGCGTGGCCGAATCCGTATGCGATGGTTGGCGTCAACGTGTTCGCGGCGGACACCGACGACGAAGCGCGCCACCTGTTCACGTCGCTGCAGCAGCAGTTCATCAACCTGCGGCGCGGCACGCCAGGCAAGCTGCCGCCGCCCGTCGACGTGCTCGAGGCGAACGAGCTCGAACTCGCGAACGTCGCGCATGCGCTGTCGTTCGCGGCGGTCGGCTCGCGCGATACCGTGCGCGACCGGCTGCGCGACCGGATCGCGCAGACCGGTGCGGACGAGCTGATCATCACCGCGCAGATCTACGACCACGCGGCGCGACTGCGTTCGTTCGAGCTCGCCGCGCAGATCCGCGACGAACTCGCGAGCGAAGCGCGCTGAGTTGCTGGGCCGCAGGCGTGCCGGGATGCTGTCCGGCGCGTCGACGCGCACATCATCGGCAGCCGGCCGGCGCACGCACGCCGCCTGTAGCCGCCTGTAGCCGCCGGTAGCCGCCGGTAGCCGCGGTAGCCGCAGTAGCAGCGGTAGCCGCCGGCGGCCGCCCGCGGCCCGTCACTGCGGATGCACCTGGTCGAGCCCGTCGAGCAGCGCCTTGTGGAACGTGTCCGGATCCTGGATCTGCGGCGCATGGCCGAGCGCCGGGAATTCGACGAGCTGCGCGCCGGGAATCGCCGCCTGCGTGCGCTTCGCGAGCTCGGGATAGTGGCCGAGCTTCGCGTGGACGTCCGGCGGCGATACGTCCTTGCCGATCGCGGTCGTGTCCTTGTCGCCGATCATCAGCAGCGTCGGCACGCGAATCCCGCCTAGCTCGTAGACGACCGGCTGCGTGAGGATCATGTCGTAGATCAGCGCGGAATTCCACGCGACCGCGTCGCGCCCCGGCCCGCGGTACATCCCGGCGAGCATCTGCACCCAGCGCTCGTATGCCGGCGACCACTTGCCCGCGTAATACGTTGCCTGCTCGTAGCGGCGGATGCCGTCGGCCGTCGTCTTCAGCTCGCGCGCATACCAGTAGTCGACCGACAGCGGCGGCACGCCGAGCGCCTTCCAGTCCTCGAGGCCGATCGGGTCGACCAGCACGAGCTGGTCGGTCGCCTTCGGATACATCAGCGCATAGCGGATCGCGAGCATGCCGCCCGTCGAATGGCCGACGAGCGTCGCGGTCTTCACGCCGAGCGATTCGAGCAGCGCATGCGTGTTGTGCGCGAGCTGCTGGAAGCTGTACTGGTAACGCTCGGGTTTCGACGACTTGCAGAAGCCGATCTGGTCCGGCGCAATCACGCGGTAGCCGGCATGGCTCAGCACGTCGATCGATTGCTCCCAGGTCGCCGCGCAGAAATTCTTCCCGTGCAGCAGCACGACGGTGCGGCCGTTCGGATGCGCGGGCTGCACGTCCATGTACATCATCTCGAGGGTCTCGCGCTGCGACATGAACGCATAACGATGCACGGGCGCCGGATACGCGAAACCCTCCAGCCGCGGGCCGTACGCGGGCCCGTCGCTGCTGCCGGGCGCAGGCGCGGGCGCGGGCGCGGGTGTCGCGGTGGAGGCAGCGGCCGCGGCGGACGTCGCGCAGGCTGCGGCGAAGCACGCGCCGAGCACGACGGCACGCGACGCAGACAACATCTTGCAAATCGAAACCATGGCGGACACGATGAGTGAAAACGCACGCGGACAGCGCCGCGCCCCGCGATTCTACGCGGTCGCGCTGACGACGGCGCGCAACACTCCGCTACCGTGCGACTTTCTCGCATGCGGGGAACTCGGGTATCGTGTGACGTGACCCTGAACCGCGTGCAGGCGAATTCCCATGAAAAACGTCCTCAGCATTCAGTCTCACGTGATCTACGGCCACGCAGGCAACAGCGCGGCCGTGTTTCCGATGCAGCGCCTCGGCGTCAACGTCTGGCCGCTCAACACCGTCCAGCTGTCGAACCACATGCAGTACGGCAATTGGGCCGGCAGTGCGATCGACGCCGCGAAGATGGAGCAGCTCGTCGACGGCATCGCCGCGATCGGCGCGCTCAAGCGCTGCGACGCGGTGCTCTCCGGCTTCCTCGGTTCGCCCGCGCAGGCGCGCGCGACGGTCGAGATCGTGCGCGCGGTCAAGGCGATGAATCCGAACGCGTGGTACTTCTGCGATCCGGCGATGGGCCAGACGGGCGGCATCCGGCCGGAACCGGGCGTCGAGGAGTTCATCGTCCACGAGATGCCCACGCTCGCGGACGGCATGTCGCCGAATCACACCGAACTCCAGAAGCTCGCCGGACGGCGCATCGAGACCGTCGCCGAAGCAGTCGAGGCGTGCCGCGCGCTGATCCGCCGCGGTCCGCAGGTCGTTCTCGTCAAGCACCTGCACGACCGCAACAGCCCCGCCGATCGCTTCAACATGCTGGCCGTCACCGATACCGAGGCATGGATCGGCCAGCGTCCGCTGTACGCGTTTCCGCGCCACCCCGTCGGCGTCGGCGACCTGACGAGCGCGATCTTCGTCGCGCGGCGGCTGCGCGGCGACTCGGTGCGCGCGGCATTCGAGCACACGCTCGCGGCCGTGCACGCGGTCGTCAAGGCTACCTACGACGCGCGCCGCTACGAGCTTGAGCTGATCGCCGCGCAGGACGAGATCGCGAGCCCGAGCGAGTGGTTCGGCGCGTGGGTCACCGACGTCTGACGGCGTTGGCCGCGTGACGAGGCCCGTCGCCCGTCGCCCGTCGCCCGTCGCCCGTCGCCCTTCGCCCTTCGCCCTTCGCCCTTCGCCCTTCGCCCTTCGCCCTTCGCCCTTCGCCCCGCGCACTTCGCACTTCGCCCTTCGCGCGCCGCGCGCCGCGCCGGCCGTTGGGGCCGCTCCGTACGCGTGCCCGCCGCGCCGCCCGGCTCGCCTGCGCAAACGTTTCCGTACTTCACATGAATGACACCGTTTCGCCGCTATGCTCGCGGCGGCACGGCCCCGGGGCGCCCGGCAATCGCGTCCCGGGGCCGACCCAACTGCATCACTTCCCGCCATCCGGCGCCCTACCTTTTCCGCACGATACCGACCATGACCCGATCGAACCGTCGTGACTTCCTGCGTCTTGCCGCCGGCACCGCCGGCGCTGCCGCGCTGAACCTGTTCCCGCCCGTGATCCGCGATGCGCTCGCGATTCCCGCGAACCGCCGCACCGGCACGATCCGCGACATCGAACACATCGTGATCCTGATGCAGGAGAACCGCTCGTTCGACCATTACTTCGGCACGCTGCGCGGCGTGCGCGGCTTCGGCGATCCGCGTGCACTGCGCCTTCTGAACGGCAAGACGGTGTTCCACCAGCCGGTCGGACCGGCCGAGCTGCTACCGTTCCATCCGGGCGCGGACAAGCTCGGCATGCAGTTCCTGCAGGATCTGCCGCACGGCTGGCAGGACATGCACGCCGCGTGGAACAAGGGCCGCTACGACCAGTGGGTGCCGAACAAGGGCACGACGACGATGGCGTACCTGCAGCGCGACGACATCCCGTTCCACTACCAGCTCGCCGACGCGTTCACGATCTGCGACGCGTACCACTGCGCGATCCCGAGCTCGACCGACCCGAACCGGTACTACATGTGGACGGGCTACGTCGGCAACGACGGCACGGGCGGCGGCCCCGTGCTCGGCAACGAGGAACAGGGCTACGGCTGGACGACCTATCCTGAAGTGCTGGAGAACGCCGGCGTGTCGTGGAAGATCTACCAGGACATCGGCACCGGCCTGAACGCCGCCGGCTCGTGGGGCTGGACGCAGAACCCGTACATCGGCAACTACGGCGACAACGCATTGCTCTACTTCAACCAGTACCGCAACGCGCTGCCCGGCACGCCGCTGTACGACAAGGCACGCACCGGCACCAACATCAGCGCGGGCGGCACGCTGTTCGACGTGCTGCAGCAGGACGTGACGAACGGCACGCTGCCGCAGGTGTCGTGGATCTGCGCGCCGGAAGCATATTCGGAGCACCCGAACTGGCCGGCGAACTACGGCGCGTGGTACATCGAGCAGGTGCTGAAGGTGCTCGTGTCGAACCCCGACGTGTGGAGCAAGACCGCGCTTTTCATCACCTACGACGAGAACGACGGCTTCTTCGACCACGTGCCGCCGCCGTTCGCGCCGCAGTCGCGCGACAACGGGCTGTCGACGGTCGCGACCACGAACGAAGCGTTCCCCGGCGATGCGTCGCACATGGCCGGCCCGTACGGCCTCGGGCCGCGCGTACCGATGCTCGTCGTGTCGCCGTGGACGAAGGGCGGCTGGGTCTGCTCGCAGACGTTCGATCACACGTCGCTGCTGCAATTCATCGAGGCGCGCTTCGGCGCGCAGTACGCGGTCGCCGCGTCGAACGTGTCGCCGTGGCGCCGCACGGTGTGCGGCAACCTGACGTCCGCGTTCGACTTCTCGACGCCCGACGCGAGCTGGCCGCAGCTGCCCGACACGAGCGGCTACGCGCCGCCCGACCGCAACCGCCACTCCGACTACATCCCGGTCCCGCCGGTCGTGCAGCATCTGCCGAAGCAGGAGCCCGGCCTGCGTCCGGCGCGCGCGCTGCCGTACGAACTGTTCGTGCACGGCCGGATCGACAACGCGAGCGGCCAGTTCCGGCTGACCTTCGCGAACACCGGCGGCGCGGGCGCGGCGTTCCAGGTCCAGGCGCGCAACCGCGCCGACGGCCCGTGGACTTACACGGTCGACGCCGGCAAGCGGCTGTCCGACACGTGGAGCCCCGCGCCGTCGCTCGGCCTGTACGACCTCGACGTGTACGGCCCGAACGGCTTCTACTGCCACTTCCGCAGCCCCGCCGCGTCGGCGGTCGGCCCCGCGAGCGTCAACCCCGAGGTGATCTACGGCTACGACGTCGCGAACGGCAACATCACGCTGCGCCTGATGAACCGCGGCCACCGGCCGGTGCGGCTCAAGGTGACGAACGCATACGGCCACGGCCATGCGCGCGAGTTCGACCTCGACCCGGGTACGCACGTCGACGACTACTGGGACCTGCGCGGCAGCCACGGCTGGTACGACCTGACCGTCAGCGACGGCAAGCCGCTCGGCTTCCAGCGCCGCTTCGCCGGCCACGTCGAGACAGGCCGCCCGAGCACGAGCGACCCGCTGATCCGGACCGAGCCGGCATCCGAATCGGAGCCTGCGTCCGAGTAACGTCATCGCCACGCGCCGGCCGTTCGACACGGCCGGCCCCCGACGCTGCGGGCGCGGTGCCAGCCGCCGCGCCCGCCCCTCTCGCGCTCCGCGCGGGAAATCCCTCATCGCCGCTCTCCCTTGTCACGCCGACGCTGTGCGGAAATCCGCATGTTTCATGCGCGGAATCGACAAGACTCGCTCAATTTGGCCCCCTATAAATCGTCGTCAGACGCTCGGGCCCGCCGTCGGCCGGGCTTGCAGAAGCGTTGCCCGCGCACGCGCCTGCGTGCGTTTTCGTGTCTCGCCGCCCAAGGAACGAACATGAGATTCCGCCATACGCTGCTGTCCCTCTCGGTCGCGTCCGCCGTTGCCGTCTTTGCGCAGCAGGCCGCGCTGGCGGCCAGCGACACCGACGTCAAGGTCGGCTTCGCCGCGCCGCTCACCGGCGTCAACGCCGGCTACGGCAAGGATCTGCAGAACGGCGTCCAGCTCGCGCTTGACGACGCGGCCGCGCAGAAGGTGCAGATCGCCGGCAAGCCGGTGCGCTTCGATCTCGTCGTGCAGGACGACCAGGCCGACCCGCGGATCGGGGTGCAGGCCGCGCAAAGCCTTGTCGACCAGAACGTGTCGGTGGTCGTCGGCCACTTCAACTCGGGCACGACGATTCCCGCGTCGGTCGTCTACGACAAGGCCGGCATCCCCGTCATCGATCCGGCCGCGACCAACTCGACGCTGACGTCGCGCGGGCTCGCGAACATGTTCATGGTGATCGCCACCGACGGCCAGAACGCCGGCAATGCAGGCAAGTACGCGGTCGACGTGACGAAGGCGAAGCGCATCGCGATCATCGACGACCGCACCGCGTTCGGCCAGGGCGAGGCGGACGAATTCGAGAAGGCGGTGAAGGCCGCCGGCGGCTCGATCATCGGGCGCGAGTTCACGAGCAACCAGGCGGTCGATTTCCGCGCGCAGATCACGAGCCTGAAAGGCAAGAATCCCGACCTGATCTTCTTCGGCGGGCTCGACTCGCTCGCCGCGAACTTCGTCAAGCAGATGCGCCAGCTCGGGCTGAACGCGCAGTTCGTCGGCGGCGGCGGCGTGAAGGACAACGAGTTCATCAAGATCGCCGGCCCCGCTGCCGAAGGCGCGATGGCGTGGGAATACGGCCGGCCGCTCGACGAGCTGCCGCAGGGGAAGGATTTCGAGCAGCGCTTCAAGAAGCGCTTCGGTGTCGACGTGCTGTCGTACGCGCAGTTCGGCTACGACGCGACCTGGGCGGCGATCAAGGCAATGCAGGCAGCCGGCTCGACCGATCCGAAGGTCTATCGCCCGGCGCTCAAGAAGGTCGATTTCGAAGGCGTCACCGGCCGCATCTCGTTCGCGAACGACGGCTCGCTGAAGAGCGGCATGTCGACGCTGTACCAGGTGAAGGCCGGGACGTGGAAGACGATCGTGTCGAAGGGCGGTTGATCGGCTGACAACACGCCGGCGGCGCGCGGCCGACGTCAGGCCGCCGTGCCGCCGGGCAAGCATGCTCCGTCACCCGCGGGCCATGCGGATCCGGAACGCGGGCTCGTCAACCGATGACGGCTCCTCCAGCCTCCCGGACAAGGTTTCGGCGTTCGGCAAGCGGCAAGCGGCAAGCGGCAAGCGGCAAGCGGCAAGCGGCAAGCGGCAAGCGGCAAGCGGCAAGCGGCAAGCGGCAAGCGGCAAGCGGCAAGCGGCAAGCGGCAAGCGGCAAGCGGCAAGCGGCAAAATTGTACGACGACTGACATTGAAAACAACCCGCCGCCAACTGCCCGAAGGCGGCCCGCCCTGCCGGATCCGGGCCGCCAGTCCGCCCTTACCCCTTACTCGGCGTGCACGTCGCGCTCGGCCTCGGCGGCTTCGTGCGCGCGGCGCAGCCGCTCGCGGCTGTTGGTCAGGTGCGTGCGCATCGCGGCGCGCGCGGCCTCCGGGTCGTGGCGCGCGATCGCCTCGTAGATGTCCTCGTGCTCGTGGTTCAGCCGCCCGACATAGCGCTCGAGGTCATCGCCCGCGAAGCGCGCGGAGTTCACCCGCGTGCGCGGGATGATCGACGCGCCGAGCTGCGTCATGATGTCGACGAAATACCGGTTGCCGGTTGATTGCGCGATCTGCAGGTGGAACTGGTAGTCGAGCTGCGCGGTATCGCGGCCGCCGCCCGAACCCGACGCGATCGCGTCCAGCGCGCGCCGCAGCGCGGCGAGATCCGCGTCGTTCGCGCGCTGCGCGGCGAGGCTCGCGCACTCGCTTTCGAGGCTGATGCGCAATTCGAGCACCGCGAGCACGTCGCGCAGCGTCGTGATCGTCGCGGGATCGATGCCGAGCGCCTGGCGGCGCGACGGCTCGAGCACGAAGCTGCCGATGCCGTGACGCGTCTCGATGAGGCCGCTCGCCTGCATCCGCGAGATCGCTTCACGCACGACCGTGCGGCTCACGCCCTGCGTCGCCATCACTTCGGTTTCGGTCGGCAGCTTGTCGCCGGGACGCAGCGTACCGCTCTCGATCTGCGCGGTCAGCGCATCGACGACATCTTGTGCGAGACTGCGCGCGCGACGGCGCGGCGCTGCGGGGAGCGTAGGCACGGACATGTTGGCCGGTTCCTTATTGAATAATCGTGTCGGTAAGCCGAGGGTTTACGCGGGGTTTGAGCGAAAGGCGATGATTCATTATACTGCGTCACAAGTCATCCGACGACTGATGATCGCTGTATTCGTCTCCTGTGTCGACCAGAGTTGGCGCTTTAGCGCTTACTCTGGTCCCATGCTTCGCGGTCGATCAGAGTTGGCGTTTCAGCGCTTACTCTGATCCCATGCAAAGCTGACATCGAGCCTTTCATCCCGCTATCGTGGATTCATTGCGTCGTGCGGCGGCCGTAGACGATCCGCGCACGTCGGTTGTCGAATGATCGCACCTCCTGCCGCGCACGGCAAAGCTTTTGCCACACGCGACGCCCGTCACCCTTTTGCCATCGCCGCCCGCCCATGAACGCCGCTACTACCCCGCCCCTTCACGACACGCCGCGCATCGTCGACCTGCAAGCGATCCCGGTTGCCGGCCACGACAGCATGCTGCTCAACCTGAGCGGCGCGCACGGCCCGTTCTTCACCCGCAACCTCGTGATCCTGAAGGACAGCGCGGGCCGGACCGGGGTCGGCGAAGTGCCGGGCGGCGAGAGCATCCGCCGCACGCTCGACGATGCGCGCGCGCTGGTCGTCGGCCAGCCGGTCGGCAATTACCATGCGGTGCTCAACGACGTGCGCCGCCGCTTCGCGGACCGCGACGCGGGCGGCCGCGGCCTGCAGACCTTCGACCTGCGCACGACGATCCACGCGGTCACCGCGCTCGAGGCGGCGCTGCTCGACCTGCTCGGCCAGCACCTCGGCGTGCCCGTCGCAGCGCTGCTCGGCGAAGGCCAGCAACGCGAGCGCGTCGAGATGCTCGGCTACCTGTTCTACATCGGCGACCGCGCGAAGACCGCGCTGCCGTACCGCGACAGCAGCGGCGCGACCGACGAATGGACGCGCGTGCGCAACGAGCCTGCGCTGACGCCGGAAACGGTCGTGCGCCTCGCCGAGGCCGCGCATGCGCGCTACGGTTTCAACGACTTCAAGCTGAAAGGCGGCGTGTTCGAAGGCGCGCGCGAGGTCGAGGCCGTGACGGCGCTCGCCGAGCGCTTCCCCGACGCGCGCGTGACGCTCGACCCGAATGGCGCCTGGTCGCTCGACGAAGCCGTGCGGCTGTGCCGCGATCTCCATCACGTGCTGGCCTATGCAGAAGATCCGTGCGGCGCGGAGAACGGCTACTCGGGCCGCGAGGTGATGGCGGAATTCCGCCGTGCGACCGGGCTGCCGACCGCGACCAACATGATCGCGACCGACTGGCGGCAGATGGGCCACGCGGTGCAGCTGCACGCGGTCGACATTCCGCTCGCCGATCCGCACTTCTGGACGATGCAGGGTTCGGTGCGCGTCGCGCAGATGTGCCGCGACTGGGACCTGACCTGGGGCTCGCACTCGAACAACCACTTCGACGTGTCGCTCGCGATGTTCACGCACGTCGCGGCGGCGGCGCCGGGCAAGGTTACGGCGATCGACACGCACTGGATCTGGCAGGACGGCGAATGCCTCACGCGCGAGCCGCTGAAGATCGAGAACGGGCTCATGGACGTGCCGAAGCGGCCGGGGCTCGGCATCGAGCTCGACATGGACGCGGTTGCTGCTGCCCACGAGCTGTACAAGCAGCACGGCCTTGGTGCACGCGACGACGCGGCGGCGATGCAGTACCTGATCCCGGGGTGGACGTTCAACAACAAGCGCCCGTGCCTCGTGCGCTGAGCGGAAATCGGGAACCGGGCCGGGCGCTGCGACGCAGCCGACGGCCCTGATCAGGGCACTGGCCGGGGGAATGGCGGCGCCCGACGGCGCGCCGGGATGACGCGATGAGCAGACCGGATGCGGCGAGCCCGTCCGGCGAACCTGCCGGCCCTACCCGGCCAGGCCTAGTCAGCATGACTCCCTTGAGGTGGGGCCTGGCCCGCCGCACCTATCTGACCGCACCTACCTGGCCAGGCCTAGCCGGTCAGACCTACCTGGCCGCCCCTACCCGGCCAGACTTAGCCGGCCACACCTACCCGGCCAGCCTAATCCCGCGCGCCATCCCTGACGCCGCGAACACGATCACGATGACGAGCATCGCTTGCCAATGGCCGATGCGGATGTAGGTGCGGGCACGGCCCAGATCCGGCATCCGCTGCTGACGCGCGGCGACGCGCCAGCTGATCAAGCCGAGCATCGGCACGATTTCGAGCAACAGGATCAACACAAGCGCGGTCATCTTGAGATGGAAGAGCGGCGCGTGCAGGTAATACGCACTGCCCTTCTCGAAACCGCCGAACGCGCGCACGAGCCCGGTCGCGATCAGCACGAGCGCAGACAGCCCCCACGCGGCATCGGCCTTGAACACGCCGGGCAGGTCGGCGGCCTGCGCCGTTGCGACGACCCGGCGCAATGCGCGGTTACGTGAGGCGACTGCGGCAAACGCGACGCCGAACGCGCTCAGATGAATGGCAGCCAGCAGCCAGTGGACGATCATTGCGCCTCCTTTATTGCGCTCTTTATCGCCCGCGCCAGACGCGCCGGCGCGCTCAGACGATCTGCTTGAGCGCCGCGTCGAGCGCGAGCGCGGCGACGCGGTCGCCGTCGGTCGCGAGCGGCGCGCGCATCACGATCTGCCGGTTATGGCCGACGGCCGCCGGCGAATCCCACAACAGCTCCACCTTGGGCCGCGTGATCCAGCCGGCGCGGCGCGGCGGCGTGCCCTGCGGCTGGCCGTCCGGCAGTTGACCGCCGGGCGGATCGGCCGCTGCGGCCGCGGCACCGCCGGGCCAGCGCACCGACAGCTCGCGCGCGTCGTACTGGCCGACCTTGCGGCTTTCCATCCAGACGATCGTGGTGCGCGTGAGCGTATCGACGGAAATCGCGTAGCGGCCGATCGCGAAGCGCCGCGCGGCGACGTTGGTGCGCCACAGCGGCCGCGGCCGGCAGATCCAGACGATGGCCGCGTACAGCGCCGGTGCGGCAACGAGCCAGCCGTTGGTCGCCGTCACCGCGTGCAGCGCGCGGCGCCAGCCGGCCGCCAGCGCGTAGGCGCCGATCGACCAGACCGCGAACAGGAAACCGATCAGCGCAAAGAAGCGCAGCGCCTGGCGCAGCCATTGCGGCAGCGGATGGAACGGGCGCTCGGCGCGCGCGGCCGCGCCCGGCAACGCGAGCAGCAGGAACATCAGCACGAGGTAGACGAATGCCCACGGCGACGACGCCATGGCCGACAGCGACTCGCGATAACCCATCTCCGACATCGAGAACAGCCACCGGGCGAGCAGCACGAGACCGATCGCGCGCAACGCGAAGATCACGCCGGCGCCGGGGGCCGGGGCTGCGCGCGTGGATTTCGTTCTCGCCAAGACTGCTCTCCTCTCGATGATCTGCGGGGCCGGATTTCACGGCACGGCCATTATAGGGACATTACCGTCTGGACAGACGAACGGCCGGCGTGATGCGCGCGGTTCGGCCCGTTCATGGCCGCCGGGCGCGGCGAGAATACAACAGATTGGCGCTGCGGATGTGACAACGCCCCGCCGGATGACCCGGACGGGGCGTCGCTGCGGACCGGCCGGCGCGCTGCGCCGGCCCGGCGTTCAGCCTGCGTTGACTTCGCGCAGCACCGTGCGGCGCTTCTGGCGCAGCAGTTCTTCGTAGCCCTTCACGTAGTTCTGCGCCATCACCTTCGACGAGAAGCGCGCTTCGAACGCGGCGCGGACCTTCTCGCGCGGCAGCGTATCCAGGCGCTTGAGCGCCGCGACGGCCGACAGTTCGTCCTCGACGACGAAGCCCGACACGCCGTTCTCGATGACTTCCGGCACCGAGCCGCGCTTGAACGCGATCACCGGCGTGCCGCAGGCCATCGCCTCGATCATCACGAGACCGAACGGCTCCGGCCAGTCGATCGGGAACAGCAGCGCATGCGCGTTGCCGAGGAATTCGGTCTTTTCAGATTCGCTGATTTCGCCGATGTACTCGACGTGCGGCAGCGCGAACAGCGGCTTGATCTTCTCTTCGTAGTACGCGCGGTCAGCCTTGTCGAGCTTCGCGGCGATCTTGATCGGCAGGCCGGCCTGCTCGGCGATGCGGATCGCCGTGTCGACGCGCTTCTCCGGCGAAATGCGGCCGAGGAACGCGAGATAGCTCGGCTTCACGTCCGGGATCGGCGTCAGCAGGTTTTCCGGCAGGCCGTGGTAGACGGTCGACAGCCAGTTCGCCTGCGGCAGCGGGATGCGCTGGTTGTCGGAGATCGACACGACCGGCACGTCGCTGAACGCGTTGAAGATCGGCTGCAGTTCCGGCAGGTCGAGACGGCCGTGCATCGTCGTCAGATGCGGGACCGGCTGGCGCGAGAACAGCGAGAACGGGTAGTAGTCGATGTGGCAGTGCAGGACGTCGAACTCGTCCGCGCGGCGGCGCACCTGCTCGAGGAGCAGCATGTGCGGGGCCATCACGTCGCGGATCGTCGGGTCGAGGCGCAGCGCCTGCGGCCAGCAGGCTTCGAGCTTCGCGGAGGTTTGCGAATCGCCGCTCGCGAACAGCGTGACGTCGTGCCCCATCTCGACGAGTGCTTCGGTCAGGTAGGACACCACCCGTTCGGTACCACCGTACAGCTTCGGGGGAACCGCTTCGTGCAACGGAGCGATTTGGGCGATTCGCATGCGTAACTCCTAAAAAATCGGCAATAAACCAGGCGTTGGGTCGGCAGCCTGCCGGCAATCCCGGCGGGCTGCATGTCATCCAGAAAAATCGGACGAAACGGCCTGCTGGCGGCGTCGAGCCCGCGCTGCACAAGGAGCGTCGGCGACGCGACAGGCTAAGAACGTTTGAAACGAAGACCCGTTGACAGAGGTTCGGAAAAAGTACAAGACGCGAACCCGGAGCCGATTATCTAGGGTTAATCCCGATCCGGCGCACAACATTTCAAACTCTTTGCTTTGTTACAAAGCGGCAACACTTTGCAACCCGCGGACTTGGGTGTCCGTTCTAGAGTGGAAGGCCTTTTTCGGCATTCCTTGCCGCATCCCGCGCGATCCGGCACCGAAATACGGTGCAATACAGTGCGTCACGCGCGATACGGGATGCCGGATTTTATCTCAAAATTGATCGCGCGCCCTCTGCCGACGGCAAGATTCGCGCGGCGCGATGCCGGGCCTTGTTTACAATGCCGGATTACATCCGGGCGAAGGCCGGCATGCGAGCCGGCCGCGACGCTCAACCATCGAATCACCGCACGCATATTTTGGAAGCTCTCACCCCTGCCCAGCGCAATGCCTACAACGCGAAGCTGTCGAGCTACGCGCACCGGCCGCTCGCGTTCCTGTTCCGTTACATCCGCCTGCATCCGGTCGCGCATCTCGTCGTGCTCGTCAGCGTGCTGGCCGCCGTCGGCTGCGCGCTCGGCTCGCAATACGCGATCAAGCACCTGATCGACGTGCTCGCGACCGGCCGCCACCATCCGGGCCCGCTGTGGAGCGCGTTCGCGCTGCTCGTCGGCCTGATCGCCGCCGACAACCTGCTGTGGCGCGTCGGCGGCTGGTTTGCCGCGCATACGTTCGTCGCGGTCACGGGCGACCTGCGGCGCGACCTGTTCCAGTACCTGATCGGCCACTCGCCGACGTATTACGCGGAAAAACAGCCCGGCACGCTCGCGAGCCGCATCACCGCGACGTCGAACGCCGTCTACACGTCGGAGAACACGATGGCGTGGAACGTGCTGCCGCCGTGCATCGCGGTGATGGGCGCGATCCTGATGATCATCGTCGTGAACCCGCTGATGGCGGCCGGCCTGCTCGGCTGCTCGGCGGTGCTTTCCGTCGTGCTGTTCAAGCTCGCCGGACGCGGCTCCGCGCGCCATCACACGTTCGCGGCAAAAGCCGCGGCGGTCGACGGCGAGCTCGTCGACGTGATCGGCAACATGGGCCTCGTGCGCGCGTTCGGCATGACGCTGCGCGAGCAGAAGCGCTTCGGCGCGACAGTCAAGGCGGAGATGGACGCGCGCCAGCAGAGCCTGCTCTACCTCGAAAAGCTGCGCCTGCTGCACGCGGTGATCACCGCGATGCTGTCCGCCGGCCTGCTCGGCTGGGCGCTGTGGCTGTGGGATCGCGGCCAGGCGACGTCCGGCGACATCGTGCTCGTCAGCTCGCTAGGGTTCACGATCCTGCACGGCACGCGCGATCTCGCGGTCGCGCTCGTCGACGTCACGCAGCACATCGCGCGCCTGTCCGAAGCCGTGAAAACCCTGCTCGAGCCGCACGGGATGCCGGACCGCTCCGACGCGGTGCCGCTCGCCGCGCAGGGCGGACGCGTCGACTTCGAACGCGTGACGTTCGCGTATCCGCATCGCCGCCCGATCCTCGATCACTTCGACCTCCATATCGAACCGGGCCAGCGCGTCGGCCTGATCGGCAAGTCCGGCGCCGGCAAGTCGACCGTGCTTGCGCTGCTGCAGCGCTTCTACGACACGCAGGACGGCGTCGTGCAGGTCGACGGCCAGGACGTGAAATCGATCACGCAGGACAGCCTGCGCCACGCAATCGCGCTCGTGCCGCAGGACATCTCGCTGCTGCACCGGACGATCTACGACAACATCGCGTACGGCCGCCCCGAAGCGACGCGCGACGAAGTGCTCGCCGCCGCGCGCGACGCGCGCTGCGCGGAGTTCATCGAGGCGATGCCCGAAGGCTACGACACGATCGTCGGCGACCGCGGCGTCAAGCTGTCGGGCGGCCAGCGCCAGCGCATCGCGATCGCACGCGCGATCCTGAAGAACGCGCCGATCCTGCTGCTCGACGAAGCGACGTCCGCGCTCGACAGCGCGTCCGAGGAAGCGATCCAGAGCGCGCTCGACCGGCTGATGGTCGGCCGCACGGTGATCGCGATCGCGCACCGCCTGTCGACGCTGCGCAACTTCGACCGGATCATCGTGATGAGCAGCGGCAAGGTGATCGACGACGGCAGCCCCGACGTGCTGCGCAATCGCCCGGGCCTGTACCGCGACCTGCTCGCGAAGCAGCATGGCCGCCATCACGCGGCAACGCCCGACGGCGGCGGCGCGCCGACCGGCGAACGCGCGGCCTGACTCGTGGCCTGACGCGCGCGTTCGCGTCAAAAACAAAGCCGCAGTGCCGCAGTGAATTGCGGCACTGCGGCTTTTTTCATTCCCGAAGGACCTGCCAAAGGACCGATCGCCAGACCGACAACCGGCGCACCGGCCGGCGGCTCACGCGCGCTGCAGGTCGCGCAGGAAGTTGTCGCGCCACACCGACACGTTGTTCTCGCGCAGTTGCGCGATCATGTCCGCATAGCGCGCGCGCCGTTCGGCGAGCGGCATCGACAGCGCCCGCGACAGCGCTTCGGCCATGCCGGCGATGTCGATCGGATTGACGATCAGCGCACCCGTCAGTTCGCGCGCGGCGCCGGCGAAACGCGACAGCACCAGCACGCCGGGATCGTCCGGATTCTGCGCGGACACATATTCCTTCGCGACGAGGTTCATCCCGTCGCGCAGCGGCGTCACGTAGCCGACGCGCGCGAGCCGGTACAGCGCGGCAAGCAACTGCCGATCGTACTGGCGATGGATATAGAGGATCGGCGCCCAGTCGAGCTCCGCAAAACGCCCGTTGATGCGGCCCGACTCCCCTTCGAGCTGCAGCCGGATATCCTGGTACGCACGCAGCTCCGCGCGGGTCGACGGCGCGATCTGCAGGAACGACACGCGGTTGCGATGCGACGGCTCGTGCTCGAGCAGCTTCTCGAACGCGCGGAAGCGCTCGACGAGCCCTTTCGAGTAATCGAGCCGGTCGACGCTCATGATCAGCTGGCGGCCGCGCAGCGACGCGGCGAGCGTGCGCACGGCCTTGCCGTGCTCGCCCGCCTGCGCGAGCGACGCGATCTCGTCCGGATGCACGCCGATCGGATACGCGCCTGCCTGCAGCGTCTGGCCGAACGCACGGATCGTCACCGTGCGAGCGTCGCGCTCGACCGTGCCGTCCGCTTCCGATTCGATGTAGTCGCAGAACGCGCGCAGGTCGGGCTCGGTCTGGAAGCCGAGCAGGTCGAACGCGCACAGCGACTCGACGAGCTCGCGGTGCGGCGGCACGTTGACGAGCACCTGTGCGGCCGGAAACGGAATGTGCAGGAAAAAGCCGATGCGGTTCTTCACGCCGGCCGCGCGCAGCGCGCGGGCGAACGGGATCAGGTGGTAGTCGTGCACCCAGATCACGTCGTCGTCCTGCAGCAGCGGCACGAGCTGCTGCGCGAGCCACACGTTCACGCGCGCGTAGCCTTCGAACTCGTGGCGATCGTACTGGATCAGGTCCGCGCGATAGTGGAACGCGGGCCAAAGCGTCGCATTCGAGAAGCCGCGGTAGTACTGTTCATAGTCGCGCCGCGACAGGCCGATCGTCGCGAACGTGACGGGCCCGTGCTCTTCGACGCGGATCTGCGGCGCGCCGGACGCGACGACTTCGCCGCTCCAGCCGAACCACATGCCGCCGGTTTCCTTCAGCGCGTCGTACACGCCGATCGCGAGCCCCCCCGCCGCCGGCTCGCCTTCGGAAATCGGCGCGACGCGGTTCGAAACGATGATCAGACGGCTCATGCGGGCTGCTTTCCCGCGTCGAGCCATTGCGCGATCTGCTCGTGCAGCGCGTCGACCGAGTCGAGCCGCGTGCGCGCGGACGTCTCGCCCGCACCGACCTTGATCGACAGGCCGCCGCGCGCGTTGACGACCGCGAAGCCCTTCTCGTCGGTCAGGTCGTCGCCGGCAAACACCGGCATGCGGCCGGCGAACGGCGGCTCGTCGAGGAACGCGGCGAGCGCGCGCCCCTTGTCGACGCCCTTCGGCTTGATCTCGAACACCATCTTGCCGGGCTGCAGCACATATGCGTCCGCATACTCGGCCACGAGCCGCTCGGTCGCCTCGCGTGCAACCGGTTCACGCTCGGGCGCATTGCGGTAATGCAGCGCGACCGCCGCCCCCTTGATTTCGAGCAGCATCCCCGGATAGCGGTCGACGACGGCCGCGAGCTCGCGCTCGATGCGCAGCAGGCGCGCGTCGTTGAAGCCGATGCGCTGCGTATCGCCGTTCGCGTCGCGCCGTTCCGCGCCGTGCAGGCCCGCGACCGGCAGGTCGGGCATCTTCAGGAACTGGTCGATGTTGTCGATGCCGCGCCCGGACAAGATCGCGACCGCGCCGTGCGAGCGGCGCCGCAGTTCGTCGAGGAGCGTGAGCAGGGACGGCGGAACGTGAATGCTGTCGGGCGTCGGCGCCAGCTCGACGAGCGTGCCGTCGAAGTCGAAGAAGAACGCGGTATCGGTCAGTGACAGGGAGGCCGGGACGGATTGCATCGATTCGAAGGTCTGAACGGCGGCCACCAAGGCCACCGCTTCACGAAAGGAATTAATTGTGCGCATCTTACCGCGCCTTCGCCCGGAGATGGTCGAAACCGGCGTGCGATGCAACCCGCGCCGTCAATTGCCGCCTCTGCGACATATTGCCCCGTTCGCGCGGATCGCTCGCGTTTCGACAGCACGCCGCCGTGCGAATTGCGCTACAGTCGCAACCGCCGGCCGCGCGACGCATGGCGCCGCGCCGGCCGTGCGACCGTTCTGTCCGATCGAGCCCCCTGGATGTCGCCTGCCCGTCCTGCGCCGCACCGGCGCCTCTCTCGCCTCGTCCGCTCCGGCGCGGCCCTCGCCGCCGCGGTGGCGCTCGCCGCCTGCACGCGCAGCGAGCCGCCGTGGCACCTGACCGACGTGACCAGCCACCTGCCCGACCTGTCGTTCACGCTGACGGGCGGCGACGGCCGGCCGGTCGACGCGTCCGCGTTCCGCGGCCACGTCGCGCTCGTCTATTTCGGCTACACGCACTGCCCCGACGTCTGCCCGGAAACGATGGCGAGGCTGATGGAAGTGCTCGCGAAGCTCGGCCCGCAGGCACGTGGCGTGCGCATCCTGTTCGTGTCGGTCGATCCCGCGCGCGACACACCGCAGGCGATGCAGTCGTACGTTGCCGCATTCGACGCCGAGCACGCGCGCGGGCTGACCGGCACCGACGGCCAGATCGAATCGCTCGCGAAACGCTATCGCGTCGCGTACCAGATGGAAAAACGCGACCCGTCCGGCGGTTACGAGGTCACGCACAGCTCGGCCGTCTACATCTTCGACGCCAACGGCCGCGCGCGCCTGCTCGCGACCGACCGCGACACCCCCGACGCCATCGCCGCCGACGTGCGCCGGATCCTCGACAACGCCTCATCCACCTGAGCCATCCAGAAATGACGACCAAACTCAAGACGCTCGCCTTCCTCGCCGCGCTGTCCGTCGGCGCCCACGCCTTTGCCGCCGGCGCGATCACCGCGCAGAACGCATGGGTGCGCTGGCTGCCGAACAAGCTGCCCGCAGGCGGCTACGTCACGCTCGTCAACGCGAGCGACAAGCCGGTCGATCTGGTCGACGTCGACAGCCCCGACTACGGGATGACGATGCTGCACCAGACGGTGTCGAACGGCTCGACGCAGAAGATGGAAATGGTCGACAAGCTGACGATCCCCGCGCGCGGCAAGGTCGACATCGCGCCGGGCGGCTATCACTTCATGCTCGAGGAACCGAAGCACGCGATCAAGCCGGGCGACACCGTGCGCCTGCGCCTGAAATTCTCCGACGGCGAGACGCTCGACACGCCGTTCGCCGTGAAGTCGCCGGCCCAGGCGAAGTAACGCCCGCGCGATGAACCTCCTGTACTGGCTCGACCCGTGGGAGCCGTCGCCGACCGTTGTGATCGCGGTGCTGGCGGCCGCCGTGCTGTTCGCGCGCGGCGTGAAGAAGGCGAAGGTGTCGCCGCTGCGGCAATTCTCGTTCTGGCTCGGGCTGACGGCGCTGTACGTCGCGCTGCACACGCGGCTCGACTACTTCTTCGAGCATGAATTCTTCCTGCACCGCGCGCAGCACCTCGTGCTGCACCACCTCGGGCCGTTCTTCATCGCGCTCGCGTATCCGGGCGCCGCGATCCGCGCCGGCATCCCGTTCCGCTGGCGGCAGCGCTTCGTGCGGCCTGCGCTCGCATGGCCGCCCGTGCGCGCGACGCTCGACGTGGTGTTTCATCCGGTCGTCGCCGTCGTGCTGTTCGTCGGGCTGATCTATTTCTGGCTGCTGTCGCCGATCCACTTCGTCGCGATGCTCGACTGGCGCCTCTATCGCGTGATGAACTGGAGCATGGTGATCGACGGCCTGCTGTTTTGGTGGCTCGTCGTCGATCCGCGCCCGGCGCCGCCCGCGCGGCTGTCGCCGGGCCGCCGGATCCTGATCGTCGTCGCGGCGATCCCGCCGCAGATCGCGCTCGGCGCGCTGATCTTCTTCACGCCGCACGAGCTGTATCCGATCTATTCGATCTGCGGACGCGCGTTCACGTGGCTGAGCCCGCTGCGCGACCAGCAGATCGGCGGCCTGCTGCTGTGGATTCCCGGCTCGATGATGAGCGTGATCGGTGCGCTGATCGCGCTGCGGCACTGGCTGCGGCTGTCGGCGCGCGGGCGTCTGCTGGACGAACGCGCGGCGCAGCAGCCGGCCGCTGCGGCCGTCCCACGCACAGCGCACACCGCACACTGACGCGGCGCGCGCCGCGGCGTCACGTGCGCGCGCTGCGCATCCATACGTGCGGAATGCCGTCCTCGTCGTGCACGTCGGAACTCGGCGTGAAGCCGAACGCGCCGTAAAAGCGCTGCAGATGGGCCTGCGCATGCAGGCTCACCGGCGTCTCGGGCCATTGCGCGCGGATATGCTCTAGCGCGCGCGACAGCAATGCATTGCCGAGGCCCGCGCCGCGGAACGCGGCGGTCGTCAGCACGCGGCCGATCCGGACGTCGGGATCCTGTGCATCGGGCAACAGCACGCGCAGGTAGCCGGCGAGCCGGCCTTCGTCGTCGTAGGCGGCCAGATGCCACGCCGCCTGGTCCGCGTCGTCGATGTCGCGGTACACGCAGTTCTGTTCGACGACGAATACCGCGCTGCGCGCTTCGAGGATCGTGTAGACCTCGCGCGCCGACAACGCGTCGAAGGATTTCCAGCGCCACTCGAGCGCGTCGGTGGCGGGCGGATTTGCGGCGGTGATTGGAGCGTTCATCTGCGGTCCTGATCCTGATTCGGGGGCGCGCCGGCCGGCACGCGGCAATCGACGATTATGCCCCGAAGCGCACGCGACGCGCGACCGCCTTGGCCCATGCGGCAACGGGCCCCGCATCGCGCGGGGCCCGTCCGTCAGGCCGGCATCCGGCCGAAACGGCCGCTGTTGAAGTCGTCGATCGCGGTGCGGATCTCCGCTTGCGAGTTCATCACGAACGGTCCGTAGCCAACGATCGGTTCGTCGATCGGCTCGCCGCTCAGGATCAGCAGCATCGCGTCACCGTTCGCCTCGATCTCGACGTCGCGCCCGTCACGGCTCAACTGCACGAACTGCGCTTCGCGCGCGACCGTTTCGCCGTTCACGAGCACCGCGCCGCGCAGCACCACGACCGCGAGCGTACGCCCTTCCGCCACCGGGAACCGCGCGCGTCCGCCCGCCCCGAGCCGCACGTCCCACACGTCGATCGGCGTGTGCGTACGCGCCGGGCCGTGCCGGCCGTCGAGCTCGCCCGCGATGATCCGCGCGCGGCCGGCGCCATCCGGCAGCTCGACCACCGGAATGTCGGCGTTCAGCAGCGTCTGATAGCCGGGCGCGTTCATCTTGTCGGCCGCGGGCAGGTTCACCCACAGCTGCACCATCTCGAGCATCCCGCCGCTCTGCGTGAACGCGTCCGAATGAAACTCCTCGTGCAGGATCCCGCTCGCAGCCGTCATCCACTGGACATCGCCGGGACCGATCACGCCGCCCGCGCCCGTCGAGTCGCGGTGAGCGACCTCGCCGTCGTAGACGATCGTCACCGTCTCGAACCCGCGGTGCGGATGCTGGCCGACGCCGCGCGGCACCGAAGCCGGCTCGAACTTCATCGGGCCCGCGTAATCGAGCAGCAGGAACGGGCTCAGATGCGCGCCATGCGACTGGTAGCTGAACATCGACCGTGCCGGAAACCCGTCGCCGACCCAATGCATGCGCGGCGCGCTGTAGACACCCTGGATCTTCTTCATCTTCCTCTCCAAATTGCGGCGAAACCCATGTTTCGCGTCCTGGGATTAAATATAGAAGCGCAACGATGGATCCGGTAGACTGCAAAAATCGCACTCAGCGTTCTATTTCATGAACGATAACCCGCGGGATCTGAACGATCTCTACTACTTCGTGCAGGTGGTCGACCATGGCGGCTTCGCACCGGCAGGCCGTGCGCTGAACATGCCGAAATCGAAGCTGAGCCGGCGGATCGCGCTGCTCGAGGCGCGCGTCGGCATGCGGCTGATCCAGCGCTCGACGCGCCGCTTCACGGTGACCGAAGTCGGCCAGACCTACTACGCACACTGCCGCGCGATGCTCGTCGAGGCCGACGCCGCCGACGAGGCGATCGCGCTGATGCACGACGAGCCGCGCGGCATCGTGCGCGTCAGTTGCCCGGTCGCGCTGCTCGATTCACTCGTCGGCACGATGATCGCGGCGTTCATGACCGCGTGCCCGCACGTCGAGATTCATCTGGACGCGACCAACCGGCGCGTCGACGTGGTCGGCGAAGGAATCGACGTCGCGCTGCGCGTGCGCCCGCCGCCGCTCGAAGACAGCGATCTCGCGCTACGCGTGCTGGCCGAGCGCGGGCAGTGCCTCGTCGCGAGCCCCGCGCTGCTGCGCGAGCATGGCGTGCCGGCCGTCCCCGCCGATCTCGCCCGCCTGCCGAGCCTCGATCTCGGCGTGCCGCTGGCCGCACACGTGTGGCGGCTGCATGGCCCCGACGGCGCACGCGCGGAGATCCATCACCAGCCGCGCCTCGTGACGGGCGGCATGTTCGCGTTGCGCGCGGCGGCGAGCGCGGGCGTCGGCGTCGTGCAACTGCCGACGATGATGGTGCGCGACGAAATCGCGCGCGGCACGCTGGCCGCCGTACTGCCGGATTGGGCACCGCGTCGCGAGATCGTGCATGCGGTGTTCGCCTCGCGCCGCGGGCTGCTGCCGGCCGTGCGCGCGCTGCTCGACTTTCTCGCGCAGCGCTTTGCGGAACTCGAGCCCGACTGAGCGCACGACGCGCGCCGTTGAACCGGCCTGCGTGACGATGGGCATTGCGGCGGCGGCGTGCACGACGTGTGTCGACGTGGGGTGATATGCGGTGATGGGCATGCTGCTGCGCATCGTTCGAGTCGCGCGGCCGCGTCCGGATCCTGCACGTCGACGCCGCGTGCCGTAGACTGCGAGACGCGCACCGCGCACTTTCGACAACCCTTCCGCATTTCAGCCATGTTCACGCTGTCCAACGACCCGCACGCCTCGAAGGCAGATCAATACGCGACGCTCGTCGAGCAGGCCCGCTCGCTCGTCGAATCGGAGCGCGACCTGATCGCGAACGCCGCGAATTTTTCCGCACTCGTCTATCACTCGCTCGACCGGCTCAACTGGGCGGGCTTCTATTTCTTCGACGGCACCGAGCTCGTGGTCGGCCCGTTCCAGGGCAAGCCCGCGTGCGTGCGCATCGCGCTCGGCAAGGGTGTATGCGGCACCGCCGCGCAAACGCGCGACACGCAGGTGGTTCGCGACGTGCACGCATTCCCCGGCCATATCGCGTGCGATTCGGCGTCGGAATCGGAGATTGTCGTGCCGCTCGTCGCGAACGACGGCACGCTGATCGGCGTGTGGGATGTCGACAGCCCCGTCGCCGCACGCTTCGACGACGACGATCGGCAAGGGATGGAAGCGTTGTGCCGCGTGTTCGTCGAACACGCATGGGAGAAGGCGCGCCGCTGAGCAATTCGTGACGAAGCGCGATCGCGTGCGGACGAATGTCGTCGCGATCGCGGCATGACGAGCGGCACCATGCGCATCGGAAAAAAGAAAAGCCCCGCCGAAGCGGGGCTTGTTCTGGAGGCGCGAGCCGGAGTCGAACCGGCCTAAACGGCTTTGCAGGCCGCTGCATAACCGCTTTGCTATCGCGCCGAAAGCGGACTGTCCGGATGCCGTAACGGCAAGCGGCAGATTCTTTTATCCGATGACCGTCGGTCTATCAAATAAAAAGGGAAGCTTTGCTTCCCCAGTAACTGGAGCGGGAGACGAGTCTCGAACTCGCGACCTCAACCTTGGCAAGGTTGCGCTCTACCAACTGAGCTACTCCCGCATTGTCCTGCATATGCAGCGCTTTGCCGTACAACGCGCCACCAAAAATCTGGAGCGGGAGACGAGTCTCGAACTCGCGACCTCAACCTTGGCAAGGTTGCGCTCTACCAACTGAGCTACTCCCGCATTGTCCTGCATGTGCAGCGCTTTGCCGTACAACACGCCACCAGAAAATCTGGAGCGGGAGACGAGTCTCGAACTCGCGACCTCAACCTTGGCAAGGTTGCGCTCTACCAACTGAGCTACTCCCGCATACTTCCTGACTTCTGCTCCGTCGCACTTGCTTTGCAGTGCAGCGGAGAAGCGAGATTATGTCGAAGGCACATCCGGGTGTCAAGCGTTTTTCGCGCCCTTTTTCCAAAAAGCCTTCGTCGCCTCGTCCGCCGCTCGCGTCACACGCCGCTGCGCTCGCGAATCTGCGGCCACGCGAGCTTCATGTAGTACAGCATCGACCAGATCGTCAGCACCGCGGCGAGATACATCAGCCACTCGCCCCACACACGCGTGTCGATCGTCGCGATGCCGAGCGGCAGCGGCCCGTAGTACAGCAGCATCGGGATCGCGACCATCTGGCATGCGGTCTTGAACTTGCCGAGCTGATTCACCGCGACGCTCTTCGACGCGCCGATCTGTGCCATCCATTCACGCAGCGCGGAGATCGCGATCTCGCGGCCGACGATCACGAGCGCGATCGCCGCGTCGACCCGCGCGATCTGCACGAGGATCAGCAGCGCGGCCGTCACCATCAGCTTGTCCGCGACCGGATCGAGGAATGCGCCGAACGACGACGTTTGATTCCATTTGCGCGCCAGGTAGCCGTCGAACCAATCCGTCAGCGCGGCGAGGATGAAGATCAGCGCAGCCGCGAGATTGCGGTGCGCGAGCGCCATCATCGTGTCCGGCAGATAGAACACGCCCACGACGAGCGGGATCAGCACGATCCGCACCCACGTCAGGAAAATCGGGAAATTGAACGGCATGGCATCCGGGACAGTAGAGGATTCGCAATTGTGCCGCGTCGACCGCCCTGCCACAAGCGAGGCGGGCGAGGCGGCCGGCCGGCCGCGCGGCACAGCGCGGCGTGGCGCGGCGTGGCGCGGCGCGGCGCAGCGTGGCGCGGGTCAGTGAAGCTGCTTGTAGATCTGTTCGGCGAGCGCGTGCGAGATGCCCTCGACGCTCGCGAGTTCCTCGACGCTCGCCGCGACGACGCCGCGCAGCCCGCCGAACCGGGCCAGGAGTCGCTGCCGGCGTTTCGCGCCGACGCCTTCGAGCTCTTCGAGCCGCGACGTCTGGCGGGCCTTCGCGCGCTTCGCGCGCATGCCGGTGATCGCGAAGCGGTGCGCTTCATCGCGGATCTGCGCGACGAGCATCAGCGCGGCGCTCTCCTTGCCGAGTTCGAGCGGCGTGCGACCGTCGGCGAACACGAGCGTCTCGAGGCCGACCTTGCGTCCCTCGCCCTTCGCGACGCCGACCAGCATCGACGTGTCGAGCCCCAGCTCGGTGAACACCTGCCGCGCGATCTCGACCTGGCCCTTGCCGCCGTCGATCAGCACGATGTTCGGCAGCAGGCCCGCGGCCTCGGCCCGGCGAGTCGATTCGCCGTCGATGCCGGCCGCGTCGTCGGCCGCCGCGGCCTGCGCCGCCTGCTCGACCATCTTCTCGTAGCGGCGCGTCAGCACCTGGCGCATCGCCGCGTAGTCGTCGCCGGGCGTGATGCCCGTGATGTTGTAGCGCCGGTATTCGCCCGACTGCATCTTGTGATGGTGATAGACGACGCACGACGCCTGGGTCGCCTCGCCCATCGTGTGGCTGATGTCGAAGCACTCGATCCGCAGCTGCGCGAGATCGTCGCTCTCGAACGCGAGCGTATCGGCCAGCGCGCGCGTGCGCGCCTGCTGCGAGCCCTGCTCCGACAGCAGCCGTGCGAGCGCGAGGCTCGCGTTCTGCTCCGCCATCGACAGCCACGCGCGCCGCTGTCCCTGCGGCTGCCGCACCAGCGATACCTTGTGGCCGGCCTGCTCCGACAGCAGCTCGAGCAGGTCGCGGCTCGCGGGCGCATGGCTCACGACGAGCACCGGCGGTACGCGGTTGCCGAGGTAGTGCTGGGCGATGAACGCGTCGAGCACCTCGGCCTCGACCGAGGCCTGCGCGTTGCGCGCCCCGCCCGCTTCGTCGGCCTGCTGGTCGGCCTGCTGGTCGGCCTGCTGGTCGGCCTGCTGGTCAGTCGGCTGGTCAGTCGGCTGGTCGGGCAGCGCTTCCCCGGTCGGCTCGCCGTCGTCGCCGAGCCCGCCTTCCGCGAGCGTCAGCGCACTCTCGACGTGCGTCGGAAAATACGCCTTGTCGCCCAGATGCCTGCCGCCGCGCACCATCGCGAGATTCACGCACACCCGCCCGCCCAGCGCGACCACCGCCAGGACATCGACATCGCTGTCGCTGCCGACCTCGATCGCCTGCTGGTGCAGCACGGTCGCAAGCGAGCTCATCTGGTTGCGCACGGCCGCCGCCTGCTCGAACTTCAGCTCGGCCGCGAAGCCGTGCATCTTCTGCTCGAGTTCCTTCATCACTTCGGACTGCCGGCCGAGCAGGAAGCGCGCGGCGTTCGACACGTCGCGCGCGTAGTCCTCCTCGGTGATCGCCCCGACGCACGGCGCGGTGCAGCGCCCGATCTGGTGCAGCAGGCACGGCCGCGTGCGGTTGTTGAACACCGAATCCTCGCAGGTCCGCAGCTGGAACACGCGCTGCAGGATCTGGATGCTCTCGCGCACGGCCCACGCGCTCGGGAACGGCCCGAAATACTGGTTCTGCTTGTCGACCGCACCTCGGTAGTACGCCATCCGCGGAAAACGATGCGCGGTGAGCTTCAGGTACGGATACGACTTGTCGTCGCGAAACAGGATGTTGTAGCGCGGCGCGAGCGCCTTGATCAGGTTGTTCTCGAGCAGCAGCGCTTCCGCTTCCGAACGCGTGACGGTCGTCTCGACGCGCGCGATGCGCGTGACCATCATCGCGATGCGCGGCGACAGCTGCGTCTTCGTGAAATAGCTCGACACGCGCTTCTTCAGGTCGCGCGCCTTGCCGACGTAGAGCACGGCGCCCGCCGCGTCGTAGTAGCGGTAGACGCCGGGCAGGTGCGGCAGTTGCGCGAGGATCTTCTTCGGTTCGAACGGGGCTTCGGAGGCGTCTGGGGATGTCATGCGTGAGCCGGGCGCTGCATGGCGCGAAACGGGTCTATTAGAATCGCCAGTTTAGAGCATTCCACCCGCCTGCTTCGATGCCACGCACCGCCCCCCGCCCCCACGCTCCCTCCCCGGCCGCGCCGGACGAGCCGCTCGCCTGCGACATCTTCTGCACCGTCGTCGACAACTTCGGCGACATCGGCGTGTGCTGGCGCGTCGCGCGCCAGCTCGCCCACGAGCACGGCTGGCAGGTGCGCCTGTTCGTCGACGACCTGCGCACGTTCACGCGCCTGTTGCCCGGCGTCGAGCCCGACGCGCTGCGGCAGACCGTCGACGGGGTCGTAATCGAACACTGGCACGCCGAGGTCGGCGACGCACTCGAGATCGCCGACGTCGTGATCGAGGCGTTCGCTTGCGAGCTGCCGGGCGCCTATCTCGCGGCGATGGCGCGCCGCGCGCGCCGCCCCGTGTGGATCAATCTCGAGTACCTGAGCGCCGAGGACTGGGTCGCCGACTTTCACCTGCGGCCGTCGCCGCATCCGCGCTACCCGCTCGTCAAGACGTTCTTCTTCCCCGGCCTGTCGGCCGGCACCGGCGGCGTGCCGAAGGAGCACGACCTCGACGCACGCCGCACGGCCTTCGAAGCCGATGCGCCGGCGCGCGCGGCATGGTGGCGACGCGCGACCGGCGGCCCGCCGCCCGTGCCCGGCACGACGGTCGTGAGTCTGTTCGCGTACGAGAATCCCGCCGTCGACGCGCTGCTGGCGCAGTGGCGCGACGGCTCGTCGCCGGTTGTCGCGCTCGTGCCGGAGGGGCGCGTGTCGCCGCACATCGCACGCTTTTTCGGGGTCGAGTCGTTCGGTGCCGGCGCGCAGGCGCGGGCCGGCAGCCTGGCCGCACACGGGCTCGCATTCGTGCCGCAGGCCGACTACGATCCGTTGCTGTGGGTGAGCGACCTGAATTTCGTGCGCGGCGAGGATTCGTTCGTCCGTGCGCAATGGGCGCGCCGGCCGTTCGTCTGGCACATCTACCCGCAGGCCGACGACGCGCACCTGCCCAAGCTCGACGCCGCGCTCGCGCACGTCGGCGGCGGTCTCGCCGACGTGCCGCGCGACGCGCTCGCCCGCTTCTGGCACGCATGGAACGGCGCCGGCACGCCCGACTGGGCCGATTTCTGGCAGCATCTCGCGGCACTGCAGGCCAACGCGGCGCGCTGGGCCGACACGTTGGCGGCCGTCGGCGATCTCTCCGGAAGGCTGGCGGAATACGCAAAATCTCAGTTAAAATAAGCGGTTATCCGACGGCTGACCACGCAAGCGCTCGCTTTTGGCGCCCACCGGAACGCACCGCTTGCGCCGTCAGCCGTTGTGCAACGCTCAGGCACCTATTTATTTGATTTGATCAGGACAGTTTTTTATGAAAACCGCACAGGAACTCCGCGTAGGCAACGTCGTGCAGATCGGCAGCGATGCCTGGGTCATCTCGAAGACGGAATACAACAAGTCGGGCCGTAACGCCGCCGTCGTCAAGATGAAGATGAAGAACCTGCTGACCAACGCAGGCCAGGAATCGGTCTACAAGGCGGACGACAAGTTCGACGTCGTCGTGCTCGACCGCAAGGAAGTGACGTACTCGTACTTCGCCGACCCGATGTACGTGTTCATGGACGCCGACTACAACCAGTTCGAAGTCGAAGCGGAAATGATGGGCGACGCGCTCCACTACCTCGAAGACGGCATGGCATGCGAAGTCGTGTTCTACAACGAGAAGGCGATCTCGGTCGAACTGCCGACGATCCTCGTGCGCGAAATCACCTACACCGAGCCGGCCGTCAAGGGCGACACGTCGTCGGGCAAGGTGCTGAAGAACGCGAAGCTTGCAACCGGTTTCGAACTGCAGGTTCCGCTGTTCTGCAATACCGGCGACAAGATCGAAATCGACACGCGCACGCACGAATACCGCAGCCGCGCATAATCGCCCAGCAATTTGCAGTCGAACAAAGCGCCCTTCGGGGCGCTTTTTGTTTATCCGCAGTCAACAGTGACGGCCCGCGGAGGCCAGACGCAGCACAAAATCCACTCCTAAAAGTATTCAATTTGTATCATCGGTAACTAATTTATAGCGCCAGAGAAATAATGCGCGTGACGCGTTCGGCGGGGCATAAAATCAGTTTTTAATCTGACATGCGGCTGCGGATCCGATGGCCGACAGCCCGCCTCTCTTGACACGACACGCGTCCACCATGCCACACGCCCTGATTGTCGAAGACGATCCCAACAGTCTGTCCGGCCTCACCGCGCTGCTCGCCGCGGACGGCTTCTCGGTCGACACGGCGACGTCGCTCGCCGAAGCGCGCGCCGCACTCGGCCGTTCGATTCCCGACGTCGTTCTCGTCGACCTGAACCTGCCGGACGGCAGCGGGTTCGACCTGCTCCAGCACCTGCCGCAGCAGCAACCGAACGGTTCGTTACCCGTGATCGTGCTGACAGGCAACGCGACGGTCGAGAGCGCGATCGAGGGCCTGCGTCACGGCATCTGGGACTACCTGCTGAAGCCGATCAACATTCCGCGCCTGCGCAGCCTGCTCGCCCGCATTCCGCGCCCGTACGAACTGATCGACGAAGTGCAGTCGCTGCGCGCGTCGCTGCGGCATCTCGGCCGCTTCGGCGCACTGGTCGGCCGCAGCGAAGCGATGCAGCACGTGTACGACATGATCGAGCACAACGCGCGCACCGAGACGGCCGTGCTGTTCTCGGGCGAAGCCGGCAGCGGCAAGAAGCTGGCAGCGCGCACGCTGCATGAGCTGAGCCGCCGCCGCAAGGGGCCGTTCGTCGCGTTCGACTGCCGCTCGCTCGCACACGCCGGACGCTACGGTGCGGCGCTCGACAGCGTGCTGTTCGGCCACGAGCGCGGCGCGTTCGACGGCGCCGAGCGGCGCGAATCGGGCCTGTTCGAACAGGCCAGCGGCGGCACGCTGTTCCTCGATGAAATCACCGCACTGCCGCTCGCGCTGCAGGAAGCGCTGCTGCAGGCGCTCGATTCGCAGAATTTCATGCGCATCGGCGGCACGAGCCCGGTCGCGAGCGACTTCCGGCTGATTGCGACCACGCGCCGCCCGGCACGCGAGGCAGTCGCGAACGGCACGCTGCGCGAGGATCTGTCGCTGCGTCTCGACGCGGCGTCGATCTCGATGCCGCCGCTGCGCGAACGCGACGGAGATGCGCTGTCGATCGCCGACGCGCTGATCGACGAGCTGAACCGCGACGCGCGCGCCACCGGCCGCAGCACGACCGACAAGCGCGCGGCGCCGGGCTTCGTGCGCGAGTGCCTGTCCTACGAATGGCCGGGCAATGTGCGCGAGCTGCAGGAACGCGTGCGCTTCGCATACGACGCGTCCGGCGACTTCATCGACACGCTGCGCGCCGGCGAGGCGAGCTTCTCGGCCGGCGCCGCGCTGAACGGCAGCAGTGTGCAGATCAAGGTCGGCACGCCGCTGTCGGACGTCGAGGACCTGCTGATCCGCGCGACGCTCGACGCGGTCGGCGGCACGCGCCATCGCGCGGCGACGCTGCTCGGCATCAGCCCGAAGACGCTGTACAACAAGCTGCAGCGGATGAAGGTGGATTGAGCGCTGCCGGCCGGACCGTGCGCGTGAGCAACCGCGAACGCAATCGCACCGGCCCGATATGAAACACACGCAGTGGCCGGCCAATTCGGCTGTTAGTTGCAGTCACAACGACATTTGCGAACGCCACCAGCAAAAAGCCGCGCAAGTTGCGCGGCTTTTTGTTTCACGCGCCCCTGCGCCGCTTATGCGAACGCACTGCGCAACAGCGCCTGCGCATGCAGATACTCGGGCTGCGCGATCAGCTTGTCCCATTTGACCGGCTTGCCGCGCGCGCGCATCCGCTTGATGCGGCGCACCGATTCCGGCGACGGCCTTGCTTTCAGCCCGTTCAGCACGCCCTCGGCCGCATCCGGCTGGTTGCAGACGAGCACCATGTCGCAGCCTGCCGCAAGCGCAGATTCAGCGGCCTGCGTGAGCGTGCCGCCTTCGCGCGCCGCTTCCATCGACAGGTCGTCGCTGAAGATCGCGCCCGTGAAACCGAGCCGGCCACGCAGGATGTCCTGCAGCCAGACCGGTGAAAAGCCGGCCGGCCTCGCATCGACCTGCGTGTAGATCACGTGCGCCGGGATCACCGCCGACAGCGACAGGCCGAGCCAGTCGTAAGGCGCGACGTCCTGCTTGAGGATCGTGTCGAGCGGCCGGTCGTCGGTCGGCAGTGCGACATGCGAATCGGCTTCCGCGAAGCCGTGTCCGGGGAAATGCTTGCCGCAGTTCGCCATCCCCGCGAGCGACAGCCCGTGATTGACGCTCTTCGCGAGCATCGTCACGACGCGCGGGTCGCGATGGAATGCGCGGTCGCCGATCACCTTCGAGTGGCCGTAGTCGAGGTCGAGCACGGGTGTGAAGCTCATGTCGATCCCGCACGCACGCAGTTCTGCGGCAAGGACGTAGCCGACCGCCGTCGCGACCTTCGTCGCGTGCAGCACGTCCTGGTCCCACAGCTCGCCGAGGCGGCGCATCGCGGGCAGCACGGTGAAGCCGTCGGTGCGGAAGCGCTGAACGCGGCCGCCTTCGTGGTCGACGGCGATCAGCACGTCGTCGCGGACCGCGCGGATCGAGTCGGTCAGCGCGGTCAGCTGCGCACGGTTCTGGAAATGCCGCGCGAACAGGATCACGCCGCCGGTATTCGGATGGGCGAGACGGCGCGCGTCGTCGCGCGTCAGGGCCGTGCCGACGACGTCGAGCATGACCGGGCCGGGAGTCGTTTTCATTGAATCGGGAATCCGTCAGGGAGAGGTTCGGGCAACCGGTGCGTCCGCGGCCGGCTGGTCGGCTGCCCGCACGCCGGTTTCGGCGATCACGAACGACACCGCGTAGTCGCGCTCGTCGCTGACCGTCACGCGGGCGGTAATGCCGCGCGCGGCGAGCCAGTCGGCCAGCTCGCCGGACGCGACGACATACGGTTCGCCGCTCGGTTGATTGAGGGTTTGCAGCGCACGCCACGTCATCGGCCAGTGCATGCCGAGACCGATCGCCTTCGAGAACGCTTCCTTCGCGGAAAAACGCGTCGCGAGGAACGCGATGCCGCGCGCCTCGGAACGCGCGCGACGCGCGCGGAACACGCGCAGCTCGTCGGGCCCCAGCACCTTCTCGGCGAACCGTCCGCCGGTGCGCTCGAGCACCGCGGCGATGCGGCTTACCTGGACGATGTCGGTACCGATGCCGTAGATCGCCATGGTCAGCACCCGCCGGGCTGACCCAAGGGTGTTGACGCCCCCCTCGCGCCCCGAGGGAAGTCCCCATGGTGGAGGGGGCAGCGAACGAAAAGAGCGTGAGCGCGGCTCATCTTCAGCGCGTGCCGTGCAGCGCGGCGACGCGGGCCGCGACCATGATCGCCTTCATCTCGCGCACCGCATTGTCCCAGCCCGCGAAGATCGAATGCGCGACGATCGCGTGGCCGATGTTCAGCTCGACGATGCCGTCGATCGCGGCGATCTGCTGCACGTTCGTGTAATGCAGGCCGTGCCCCGCGTTGACTTTCAGGCCGAGCTGCGCGCCCGCCTGCACGCCCGCGACGATGCGCTCGTACTCGCGCTGCTGCTCGGCGGCGTCATGCGCGTCGGCATAGCGGCCGGTGTGCAGCTCGATCACCGGCGCGCCGGCTTCGTGCGCGGCGCGGATCTGCGTGTCGTCCGGATCGATGAACAGCGACACGCGCACGCCGGCGTCGGCGAGCTGCTTGCACGCGGCGCGCACGGCCTCGAAACGGCCCGCGACGTCGAGGCCGCCTTCGGTCGTCAGCTCCTCGCGCTTTTCGGGCACGAGGCATGCGTCGTGCGGCTGCACTTCGCACGCGATGTCGAGCATCTCGGCCGTCACCGCGCATTCGAGGTTCATGCGCGTCTTCAGCAGCGGGCGCAGCTTGCGCACGTCCGCGTCGACGATGTGCCGGCGATCCTCGCGCAGGTGCAGCGTGATCGCGTCCGCGCCAGCCTCTTCGGCCGCGAGCGCCGCGCGGATCGGGTCCGGATAGGTCGTGCCGCGCGCGTTGCGCAGCGTCGCGACGTGATCGATGTTGACGCCGAGATCGATGGCGGTGGGCGAAGTCAGGAAGAAGCTCATAGGTTTTGCAGGTCGATCAGGATCTGGCGCGTCGCGAGCGGCGTGCCACCGAGATAGGTGTTGAGCAGGAAGCGCATCAGCGTCTTGCTTTGCGCGACGGTCTGGACTCGATGGTAATCGTCCTGCTCCATGTCGAGCAACGTCTGTCCGGTCACGACCGGCCAGTACGACGGCACGTCGTCGTCCGCGTTGCGCACGCCGCGCTCGGGATCGAACACGTACAGGCGGTCGGCCTCGACCGCACGGCGCGCGACCGTGCGGTTCAGCGCCATCGCATAGCCGGTTTCGCGCAGCAGCACGCGCTCGAACGAGCGCAGCACCTGCACCGCGGGCTCGCCATGCGCGAGCCGCGTGAGCGTCAACACGTAGTGATTGAACAGCGGCGGCTGAGGATCCTCGCGCGCGCAGAATTTCACGAGCAGCTCGTTCGCGTAGAAGCCGCACAGCAGCGCGTCGCCGCCGAGCGGCAGCATCCCGCCGACCCACTCGGCGCCCGTCAGCGTGCGCACTTCGGACTTGCCGGACCACGACAGCAGCAGCGGCTGAAAGGTCTGCAGCACGCCGCGCAGCGCGGAGTGCGGGCGCTTCGCGCCTTTCGCGACCAGCGCGAGCCGGCCGTGATCGCGCGTCAGCACGTCGACGATCAGGCTGGTTTCTCGATAGGGATAGCTGTGCAGCACGAACGCCGGCTGCTCGGCGACGCGGAAATCGGACGTGCGGGAGGTCGCGCGCCGCGCCTTGCGCGGCGGCGGTTCGGGTGGCGCCGGCAGCGGCGCGTCGTTCGCACCCGCCGTCACCGCATCTTCGGTCGACGTCAGCGCGTCATTCGTACCCATAGGCGCGCAGCCCCGCCTCGTTGTCGGCCCAGCCGCTCTTCACCTTCACGAAGGTCTCGAGATACACAGGGCCGTCGAACAGTTTCTCCATGTCCATCCGCGCCTCGGTGCTGATCTGCTTGAGCTTCTCGCCCTTCTTGCCGATCACCATCGCCTTGTGCGAATCGCGCTCGACGAGGATCGTCGCGAAGATCCGCTTCAGGCGCCCCTCCTCCTCAAACTTGTCGATGATGACCGTGCTCGTGTACGGCAGTTCGTCGCCGGTCCAGCGGAACACCTTCTCGCGCAGGATCTCGGCGGCGAGGAAGCGCGAGCTGCGGTCGGTAAGCTCGTCCTCGCCGTAGATCGGCTCGCCTTCCGGCAGGTACGGCTTGATCGTCTCCAGCAGGCGCTTGATGTCTTCCGGCTGCTTGGCCGCCAGCGGCACGAGTTCGACGAATTCGCGCAGCGCGCTCATCTTCTGCATGAACGGGAACAGCGTGGCCTTGTCGGTCACGCGGTCGATCTTGTTCGCGATCAGCAGCGTCGGCGTGCCGGGCGGGATCAGGTCGAGCACCTTCTGGTCGTCGGGCCCGAAGCGGCCGGCCTCGATCACGAACAGGATCAGGTCGACCGACGTCAGCGTCGACGTGACCGCGCGGTTCAGCGAGCGGTTCAGCGCGGTGCTGTGGCGGGTCTGGAAGCCCGGCGTGTCGACGAACACGAATTGCGCGTCGTCGAACGTGTTGATGCCGGTGATGCGATGGCGGGTCGTCTGCGCCTTGCGCGACGTGATGCTGATCTTCTGGCCGACGAGCGCGTTCATCAGCGTCGACTTGCCGACGTTCGGGCGGCCCACGATCGCGATCATGCCGCAACGGAAACCGGTAGGAGCGGGAGTGTTCATATCGATTGGGAGACAGGTTCGGAACCGGCCGCGCGGCGCGCGGCACGATCGATGGGCAATGCTTCAGTGGTCGGCATCGGCGACGGGCGACTGCGCGGCGGCGAGACTCGGCCCGGCCGGCGACGCATCCGGTCCGGCGGCCGCGTCGCGCACGCGCAGCGTCGCGCGCGGCGCAGCGTCGGCGGCCGGTTTGCCGGCGTGATCGGCCGCGTTGTCGGCGGCGCCCGATGCGGCGTCGGGACGGTCGACCGGCTTGTCGGCGGCACGCGGCGCAGTATCGGCATGCTCGACGGGCTTGTCGGCAGGGCGCGGCGCCGCTTCGGCACGTTCCCCCGCCTTGTCCGCCGCCGGCTTCGCGGCCCGCTCGGCCTTTTCCGCACCATGTTCGACGTGCGCGGCGCGAATCGTGGCAACCGGGGCCTGAGCAGCCCGCTCGCCGTGCTCCGCCGTGCCGACGGGGGCCGATGGCGTCGCCGCTGCCTTTGCTTCGGCCCGCGCCGCGGCGCGTTCCTTGCGCTCAGGCGAACGCAGATCGAGCGCCTCCTGCACGCCCTTCACGCCGGGCACGATTTCCGGCTCGACGTGCTTGGCCGCGCGCGCATTTTTCGAACGCTTCGGCTTCGCAGCCGGCATCGGCGCGGCCGCCATCACCTCGTCGAGCGCCTTCTTCGCCGCGGCCTGCTCGGCCGCACGGCGGCTCGCGCCGGAACCGGACACCTTGACGTCCAGCTTCGGCACCGTGCATTCGACCTCGAACTGCTGATTGTGCGCCGCACCATGGGTCGCGACAACCGTGTAGGTCGGCAATGCGATCTTGTGCCCCTGCAGATACTCCTGCAGCAGCGTCTTCGCGTCCTTGCCGAGCGTGCGCGGATCGATGTGGTCGAGAATCGGGATATAGAGCCGCTTGATGACCCCTTGGGCGGCTTCGAAGCCGCCATCGAGGAATACTGCCCCGATGATGGCTTCGAACGCGTCCGCGAGGATCGACGGCCGGCGGAAGCCGCCGCTGCGCAGTTCGCCCTCGCCAAGCCGCAATCCTTCCGAAATATTCAGGGCCTGAGCAATTTCGTACAGCGACTGCTGTTTGACGAGGTTTGCCCGCACCCGCGACAGGTCGCCTTCGTCCAGCTTGCTGAAACGCTGGAACAAAAGGGCGGCCACCGCGCAATTGAGAACGGAATCGCCGAGAAACTCGAGCCGTTCGTTATGCGTGGCACTGTGACTGCGATGGGTCAAAGCCTGGCGCAGCAATTCCGCATTGCGAAATTCATAGCGCAGCCGGCTTTCCAACTGAGATAGGGGCATGTGCAGGAGTATAACGCGGGCGCCGGTCGCGCCGAAACGACGCAGCCGGCCCCGAAGAGGCGTGACGTAGCGGTGTTACCGCCGGTTCTTGAAGTTGTTCGCCAATACGCGGCGCGGCCCTTTCGCCGCGTATTGCGTGTGTGTCGAGCAGGATCAGTTGAACGAGCCGATGCGCTTCAGGTCGCTGAAGTTCATCCAGATGAAGAACGCGCGGCCGACGATGTTCTTGTCCGGCACGAAACCCCAGTAACGGCTGTCCGCACTGTTGTCGCGGTTGTCGCCCATCATGAAGTAGTGGCCCGGCGGCACCTTGCAGATCACGCCGCGGCTGTTGTACGTGCAGTTGTCGCGATACGGGTAGTCGTACGCGCCCATCACGAACGGCGGCACCGCGGGATTGTTGAGGATCGCGTTCTTGCGGCCGTCGAGCGATTCCTCGAACTGCTTCGCATAGTTCTGGCGCTCGTCGTCGAAGAAGTCCGGCAGCGGCGTCTCGGACACCGGCTTGCCGTTGATCGTCAGCTGCTTGTCCTGGTACGCGATCGTGTCGCCCGGCAGGCCGATCACGCGCTTGATGTAGTCGACCGACTCGTCCTTCGGATAGCGGAACACGACGACGTCGCCGCGCTCGAGCGCACGGCCCTGCGTGATCTTCGTGTTCGAGATCGGCATGCGCAGCCCGTAGTCGAACTTGTTGACGAGGATGAAGTCGCCGACGAGCAGCGTCGGCACCATCGAGCCCGACGGGATCTTGAACGGCTCGACGATGAACGAACGCACGACGAACACCGCGAGGATCACCGGAAAGAAGCTCGCGGTGTACTCGAGCCACCACGGCTGGCGCAGCTTCTCGTCGCGCAGCTTCGAACGGGTCTGCGTTGCATTCTCGTCCGCGAAACGCGCATCGATGCGCGACTGCTGACGGTCGAATTCCTCGACCGCCGCGTCCGCCGCCCGCCGGCGCTGCGGCAGGAACACCATCTTGTCGGCAACCCACGCCACGCCCGTCAAAGCGACGAGCACAAAAAGAATCAGCGCAAAATTCATAAAAGGATCAGTCCTGTTATTTGTCTTCGACGCGCAAGATCGCGAGGAACGCTTCCTGCGGGATCTCGACCGAACCCACCTGCTTCATTCGCTTCTTGCCTTCCTTCTGCTTCTCGAGCAGCTTCTTCTTTCGCGTGATGTCGCCGCCGTAGCACTTCGCGAGCACGTTCTTGCGCAGTGCCTTGATGTTCTCGCGCGCGATGATGTGCGCGCCGATCGCGGCCTGGATCGCCACGTCGTACATCTGGCGCGGAATGATCTCGCGCATCTTCGCGGCGACTTCGCGGCCGCGGTATTGCGACTGCGAGCGGTGCACGATGATCGACAGCGCGTCGACCTTGTCGCCGTTGATCAGCATGTCGACCTTCACGACGTCCGCCGAGCGGTACTCCTTGAACTCGTAGTCCATCGACGCGTAGCCGCGCGACACCGATTTCAGGCGATCGAAGAAGTCGAGCACGATCTCCGCCATCGGGATTTCGTACGTGAGCTGCACCTGGCGGCCGTGGTACTGCATGTTGATCTGCACGCCGCGCTTCTGCTCGCACAGCGTGATCACCGAGCCGACGTAGTCCTGCGGCATGTACAGGTTCACGGTGACGATCGGCTCGCGGATCTCGCCGATCCGTGCAGGCTCCGGCATCTTCGCCGGGTTCTCGACCATGATCGTCGTGCCGTCGCTCTGCACGACCTCGTAGACCACGGTGGGCGCGGTCGTGATGAGGTCCATGTCGAACTCGCGCTCGAGGCGCTCCTGCACGATCTCCATGTGCAGCAGGCCGAGGAAGCCGCAGCGGAAACCGAAGCCGAGCGCCTGCGACACTTCCGGCTCGTACTGCAGCGATGCGTCGTTGAGCTTGAGCTTTTCGAGCGACTCGCGCAGCGCGTCGTACTGGTTCGCCTCGACCGGGTACAGGCCTGCAAACACCTGCGGCTTCACTTCCTTGAAACCCGGCAGCGGCTCGGCGGCCGGCTTGGTCGAGTGCGTGACGGTGTCGCCGACCTTCGCGGCCGTCAACTCCTTGATGCCGGCGATGATGAAGCCCACCTGCCCCGCCGACAGCGATTCGAGATTGCGCGACTTCGGCGTGAACACGCCGACGTGCTCGACCGGATATTGCGCGCCGGTCGCCATCAGCTTGATCTTGTCCTTCGGACGCAGCGTGCCGTTGACGATGCGCACGAGCATCACGACGCCGACGTAGTTGTCGAACCACGAATCGATGATCAGCGCCTGCAGCGGAGCGGCCGGATCGCCCTTCGGCGGCGGCACCTTCGCGATCAGCGCTTCGAGCACGTCCTCGACGCCGAGGCCCGTCTTCGCGCTGCAGCGGGTCGCGTCCATCGCGTCGATGCCGATCACGTCCTCGATCTCCTCGATCGCGTTCTCGGGGTTCGCGGCCGGCAGGTCGATCTTGTTCAGCACCGGCACGACCTCGACGCCCAGCTCGATCGCCGTGTAGCAGTTCGCGACCGTCTGCGCCTCGACGCCCTGGCTCGCGTCGACCACGAGCAGCGCGCCCTCGCACGCGGACAGCGAGCGGCTGACCTCGTACGAGAAGTCGACGTGCCCCGGGGTGTCGATCAGGTTCAGGTTGTACACCTTGCCGTCGCGCGCGCGATACGACAGCGCGGCAGTCTGCGCCTTGATCGTGATGCCGCGCTCGCGCTCGATATCCATCGAGTCGAGCACCTGCGCTTCCATTTCACGGTCGGCGAGCCCGCCGCATACCTGGATGATGCGATCCGCGAGCGTCGACTTGCCATGGTCGATGTGCGCGATGATCGAGAAGTTGCGAATATGATCCATTCAGTGCCGATCAAGCGAAAAAGGCGCGCTCGACGACCGCGGAGCACGCCTTGTAAGTCGGTGAAAAAACGGCCTATTTTAGCCGAAAAGCCCCCCCGCCGGGCGGCATTTTGGCGGCCGGCCGCCGCGGGGCCGTCAGCGCCGGGCGGCGAGTGCGTTCCGCACCCGTGCCTCGTCGAACCGGTGACGGCATACTTCCGCCCCGTCCAGCAGCAGCACGGGCACGTCCTCGTCGTAGCGGGCGACCAGCGCGGCATCCGCGTCGATGTCGACATAATCGATTGCCACCCCGAATTCGGCCGCCACCGGCGCCAGCGCGTCGCGCATGTCGTCGCACAGGTGGCACCAGCCGCGGCCGTAGAGCGTGAACATCGGCACTCGCGTTACTTCTGGCGCGGGCGCACCGGGATGAACTGCGTGTTGTCCCCGCGCCGCACCAGCACCGCGACCGCCTTTTGCGGGTCGAGCTGCGCGGTAACGTCGGCAAACTGCTTCGCGCTCGTGATGTCGGTGTCGCCGATGCGCAGCACGACGTCGCCGCGCTGCAGGCCCGCACGCGCCGCCGGGCCGTCGACATTGTCGACCTGCACGCCGTTCTTCAGCTTCAGCGATTTCAGCTGGTCGACCGGAATGTCACTGACCGTCAGGCCGAGCGCGTTGGTCTGGCGCGGTTTCTGCGGCGGATTCTTGGCGCCGGATTCGGCCTTCGCCGTCGTGTCGCCCTGCGTTTCGGCGATCATGATCGGCAGGTCGCGCGACTGGCCCTTGCGCCATACGGTGACCGTCGCTTTCGAACCCGGCCTCGTGTCGCCGACCATGCGCGGCAGGTCCGACGCCGTATCCACCGGACGGCCGTTGAACTTCAGGATGATGTCGCCCGGCTGGATGCCCGCCTTGTCGGCCGGCCCGCCCGGCTCGACGCTGCTGACGAGCGCTCCTTCCGCCTTCGGCAGGCCGATCGAGTCGGCGACGTCCTTCGTCACCTCGCCGATCGCGACCGCGATCCGGCCGCGCGTCACCTTGCCCGACGCCTTCAGCTGGTCGGCCACACGCATCGCCTCGTCGATCGGAATCGCGAACGAGATGCCCATGAAACCGCCGGTACGGCTGTAGATCTGCGAGTTGATGCCGATCACCTCGCCCTGCATGTTGATCAGCGGGCCGCCCGAGTTGCCGGGGTTGACGGCCACGTCGGTCTGGATGAACGGCAGGTAGTCGCCCGTATTGCGCCCCTTCGCGCTGACGATGCCGGCCGTGACGGTATTGTCGAGGCCGAACGGCGAGCCGATCGCGACGACCCATTCGCCGACGCGCACCTTGTTCGAATCGCCGATCGCGACGACCGGCAGGTTCGACGCCTGGATCTTCACGACCGCGACGTCGGTGCGATCGTCGACGCCGATCAGCTTCGCCTTGAACTCGCGCTTGTCGGTCAGCGTCACGTAGATCGTGTCGGCATCGTCGACGACGTGCGCATTGGTCATCACGTAGCCGTCGGCGGACAGGATGAAGCCCGAGCCGACGCCGCGATTCTGCTCGGTGTCGGGCGGATTGTCCGGCTGCTGCGGCGCGCTTTTCGGGTTGCCGGGCGCCTGCGGCAGCGGAATGCCGAAGAAGCGCCGGAAGAATTCCGACATGTCGCCATTATCGAAGCCCGGCGGAAACGCACCGCGCGGGCCGGAAGACGGCACATTGGCGGTCGTCCGGATGTTCACGACGGCCGGCCCCACCTTTTCGACGAGATCCGCGAAATCGGGCAGGCTCGCCCCCGGAGCCGCAGCCGCGGTGTGCGGGACGAGCGGCAGGCAAGCCGCCACCGCCGCAACGGCCAGCCATTTACGCAGCGTGAGTTTCATCATGTCGGAAACGGTAGCGTTACTTGGAAGCTTTGTATTCTATGGCAGACGCGAACTGCTGCAACGTGGCCGGGGGCACTTCGCCGAGCACGGTGATCCAGTAGTCGCCGCGGCGCTTGACGAGCACATGTGTCGCGCCCGTGCTGCCCGCGCCTTCCTTGCGCGTGTTCTTCTCGGCCGGTTCGATGAAAACGGAGATCGTCGCGAGCCCGTCGGTGAAGACGGCCTGGTCGACCGGAATCGGCGGGTCGCCCGCGTCGCGCGCCGCCATCGGCCGCCGCACCTCGCGGATCTTCCGGAAACCGGCGACGCTCGGCGCGAGCTGCCAGCCCTGCGCCTCCATGTCGACCGGCGCGACGGGCGGACGCACGACCGTCCAGCCGTTCAGGTTCTTCATGCCCGCTGCGATCGCGCTCTTGTCGCCGGCGCCCGCACCACCCATCTGCAGCTGCGAGAACGCGATCTGCTCGAGCACATGGTCGCTCGCGTCGAGCGTCTGCGAACGCAGCAGCAGGCCCGTGCGGGCATCGGCCCACAGCTTGTAGGTAAAGCGGTACGTGTCCTTCGGCACCAGCTCGACGACTTGCGCGTCGAGCCCCGCCACGCGGTCCTTGCCGAGCAGCTTCGCGTCGTAGACCGACATCACGTGCTCGCCGCTCGCGCCGAGCAGCGCGGGGAAGGAATCGCGGGCCTGCCGGCGCTCGACCACGCACAGCTTGCGCTCGGGAACGAACGTGTAAAGCTCGTCGTTGTGCCGCAGCAGCTTGCGGGGCTTGCCGTCGAGGCTTTCGATCCGCTCGAATTCGCCGTCGCGGGACGCGTAATGGACGATCCGCGACGACTGCACGAATCCGCCGCGCTGGTAGACGAACGTGCCTTCGTAACTCTGCTGCTGCGCCGCCTGCTGGATGCGATCGAGCCAGTCCGCGGCACCCTTGCGGGTCGCGACGGGATCGTCCGGCTGCTGGGCGTTGGCTTGAAGGGATTGAACGGACAACAGCGCGGCTGCGCAAAGCAGGAGGGCCGGCAGCCGCATCCATCCGGAGATGGCGTGATTCAACCGCAAAGTCCGCATCGGGTTTATTGGCCTGGCGTCGTGGCAACAGCAGCGCGGATCAGCGGCATCGAGCCCGTGACGACGGGCTGCTGCGCGAATTGCTGATGCGCTTCAAGGTATTGGTCGAGACTCGCGTCGCGAATGATGTTGGCGTCCTGCAGCCCCGGCTGCGACGGCGCCTGCGCGACCGTCACGCGCTGCAGGTTGCCCTGCTGCTGCGTAGAGACCGACGCGACCTGGACGCCCGGCGCGCTGACCGTCTGCATCTGCGGGACGACGATCCACGTCAGCGTGGCGGCCGCAGCAGCAACGGCAAACGCCGGCACGACGCGCCGGCGCAGCGACAGCAGCTTGCGGGTAACCGGCGCGGCAGCCGGCGCGAGCAGATGCGGCTCGGCCTCGAGGCAGGCCGACATGCGCGCGGTGAACGACGCGCTCAGCGCCGGCGACATCGCCAGCTCGTCCGAGCGCAGCGCATCGCCGATCAGGTGGTAATGGGCCCACGCAACGCGATCCGCATGGTCGAACTCAGCCAGAAACTGCCCGTGATCCGGGCCGTCGAACGTTTCGCCGTCGACCAGAGCGGAAAGGCGCTCGCCACGCGAGCACGCGAACGACTGCGTATTGACCGACCCCATGATGCTCCCCATCTTGCACACCCCGTCGTGACTTCACGACTCTATCCGTAACTAGACCCCGACCCGCTCCGCTCCACCCGAAACGCTTACCAGCGCTTGCCTTCGGGTGTATCGAGCAGCGGACGCAATTTGGCAGCGATTGCCTCACGGGCCCGGAAAATCCGCGAGCGGACCGTCCCGATCGGGCAGCCCATCATCTCCGCGATTTCCTCGTAGCTGAGCCCTTCGATCTCGCGCAGCGTGATCGCCTGGCGCAGTTCCTCGGGCAAGAGGGCCATTGCAGCGTTGACCGTCTCGGCAATCTGCTTGCTCATCAACATCGACTCAGGCGTGTTGATATCCCTTAGTTGGTCTGCGTCGGAGAAAGTTTCCGCCTCCTCGGCATCCGCCTCGGTCGAGGTCGGCGCCCGGCGGCCTTGCGTCGCAAGGTAGTTCTTCGCCGTATTCACGGCAATGCGGTACAACCACGTGTAGAAAGCCGACTCGCCGCGGAACTGCGGCAGTGCGCGGTAGGCCTTGATGAACGCGTCCTGTGCCACATCCTCGACCTCGGCGGGATCCCGCACGAGGCGCGAGATCAACCGAATGATCTTGCGGTGGTATTTGGAGACCAGGAGTTCGAACGCCGCCTTGTCGCCTTTCTGTACGCGCTCGACCAGAGCCTGATCGATTTCTTTTTCACTCACCTGACAAATCCGTTAACTAGGGATGCAACGCGGAGCGATATTGTAGCGTTCCCGCGCCGGGCGCTGGTTACGGTCGGTAACTGCCCCACCGTCATGCCGCGCCCGAGGTTCGTGCCAGCACGGACAGCGCGCTGAACGACGCCGCATCGACTGCGTCGGCCGGAATCAGCAACGCTCGCGCGGGGCGCGCATCCGGCCCGACCGACAGCACGAGCAGCAGGCTGCTCCAGTGCGCGTAGCCCGTCACGCGGCCGCGCGCGAGCAGCTGCCCGCTGCGGCCAAAGGCCGCAATTTCCCCGAGTGCGTCGATCCGCAACTCGGCCGGCAGCCGCCGCGCACAGGCGCGCACCGCACCGAACGCCAGCAGCACCGCCACCGCGATCGCGCCACCGGCACCCGCCGCGAAGCCCGAACGCGGCGCAAGAAACAGATGCACCGCGCACGCTGCCGACGCGACGAAAACGGCAAGCATCACGTACGACACGGCCGAGGCCCGCAGCATGATCCGCTGCGGGCACTCGGCCGAATTAACGAATGGACTCGTCAAGCGATCCTGCGTCAGGCGCGCTTGAACACCAGCGTGCCATTGGTTCCGCCGAAGCCGAAGTTGTTCTTCACGGCCACGTCGATCTTCATGTCACGCGCGGTGTTCGCGCAATAATCGAGATCGCACTCCGGATCCTGGTTGAAGATGTTGATGGTCGGCGGCGACACCTGGTTGTGCAGCGCCAGCACCGTAAACACCGACTCCAGGCCGCCCGCGCCGCCCAGCAGGTGGCCGGTCATCGACTTCGTCGAGTTCACGACCATCTTGTACGCGTGCTCGCCGAACGCAGCCTTGACGGCATCGGACTCGTTCTTGTCGCCGAGCGGCGTCGACGTGCCGTGCGCGTTCAGGTACTGGACCTGGTCCGGGTTCATGCCGGCGTCGCGCAGTGCCGCGACCATGCAGCGGCGTGGGCCGTCCATGTTCGGCGCGGTCATGTGGTACGCATCGCCCGACATGCCGAAGCCCGCGACTTCCGCGTAGATCTTCGCGCCGCGCGCCTTCGCCGACTCGTACTCCTCGAGCACCATCACGCCGGCGCCTTCGCCCAGCACGAAGCCGTCGCGGTCCTTGTCCCACGGACGGGACGCGGTGGCCGGATCGTCATTGCGCGTCGACAGCGCGCGCGCCGCCGCAAAACCGCCGATGCCGAGCGGCGACACGGTCGATTCGGCGCCGCCCGCGACCATCACGTCAGCGTCGCCCGCCTGGATCAGGCGCGCGGCGAGACCGATGCTGTGCAGGCCGGTCGTGCAGGCCGTCACCGCCGCGAGGTTCGGGCCCTTCAGGCCGAACATGATGCTCAGGTGGCCCGAGATCATGTTGATGATCGAACCCGGCACGAAGAACGGCGAAATCCGGCGCGCGCCGCGATCGACGTAGGTCTGGTGGGTATCTTCGATCATCGGCAGGCCGCCGATGCCGGAGCCGACCAGCACGCCGATGCGTTCCGCATTGGCTTCGGTCACTTCCAGCCCGCTGTCTTTCAGCGCCTGCACGCCGGCGGCGATGCCGTAATGGATGAACGTATCCATGTTGCGGGCTTCCTTCGCCGGGATGTATTCCTCGGCGCTGAAACCCTTCACCTCGCCGGCGAAATGCACGGCCAGGTTCGACGGATCGAATTTGGTGACGGTGGCGATGCCGGACTTGCCGGCGACGAGATTGGCCCAGCCGTCGGCAACATTATTGCCAACAGGCGAAATCAGCCCCAGGCCTGTAACGACAACACGACGGCGGCTCACGGTAACCTCTTTTCCATTGGATGACAAAAGCAAAAGCCACAGCGGCCACAGGAACCAGCCCTGCAAGCCCTGTGGCTGTTAGTCCGTCCGGCGAGGATGCCGGCAGGATGGCGCGTCAAATGCGACGAAGGCAAAAAGCGCAGACGGCGCTTACGCCTTGACGTTCGCGCGAGCGTAGTCGATCGCTTGCTGAACGGTCGTGATCTTCTCGGCTTCTTCGTCCGGGATTTCCATGCCGAACTCGTCTTCGAGGGCCATCACCAGCTCGACGGTGTCGAGCGAGTCGGCGCCCAGATCGTTCACGAACGAAGCTTCGTTCTTGATCTCGGCTTCCGCGACGCCCAGTTGTTCAGCAACGATCTTCTTGACACGTTGTTCGATATTGTCCATTACCCCTCCGAGGGAAAGTTCAGATTTACAAGTGCGCGCATTTTATCAGGTTTGCTGCCGGCAAAAACGCACGTTGGCTTGATGGTCGATCAAGCGCCGATCCGCCTGAAAAACGGGTTACGGCGCGGATGGTAAACGAAAAACGTTACGACATGTACATGCCGCCGTTCACGTGCAGCGTCGTGCCGGTGATATAACCGGCCTGCGGCGATGCCAGGAACGCGACGGCGTGGGCGATGTCCTCCGGGCTGCCGAGGCGGCCGAGCGGAATCTGGGTCTTGAGCGCGGTCTGCTGCTCTTCCGGCAGCGTCTTCGTCATGTCGGTGTCGATGAAGCCCGGCGCGACGCAGTTGACCGTGATGCCGCGGCTGCCGATCTCGCGCGCGAGCGCGCGGGTCATGCCGGCGACGCCGGCCTTCGCGGCCGCGTAGTTCGCCTGGCCCGGGTTGCCGGCCGAGCCGACCACCGACGTGATGTTGATGATGCGGCCGCCGCGCGCCTTCATCATCGGGCGCAGCACCGCACGCGACAGGCGGAACACCGACTTCAGGTTGGTGTCGATCACCGCGTCCCAGTCCTCGTCCTTCATCCGCATCGCGAGCTGGTCCTGCGTGATGCCGGCGTTGTTGACGAGCACGCTCAGCGCGCCGAACTCCTTGACGGTCGCGTCGATCAGCGCCTCGGCGGCTGCCGCGTCGTTGACGTTCAGCACCGCGCCGCGGCCCGTGACGCCTGCTTCCGCGAACGCCGCGGTGATGGCGGCCGCGCCCGATTCGCTCGTCGCCGTGCCGATCACCGTCGCGCCCTGGCGCGCCAGCTCGAGCGCGATCGCCCGGCCGATGCCGCGCGACGCGCCGGTCACGATCGCAACCTGTTTATCGAGAGTCTTGTCCATGAATCGAATGTCCGTTTCTTCGGGAATGGCGCCGCGTCAGGCGGTCGCCAGCTTGAGCGCTTCGTCGAGCGACGCCGGATCGAACACCGACGCACCCGTCAGGCTGGCGTCGATGCGCTTCGTGAGGCCCGCGAGCACCTTGCCCGGACCGCATTCGATCACGTGCGTGACGCCCGTGCCCGCGATGTGCTGCACGCACTCGACCCAGCGCACCGGGCCGGCGGCCTGGCGCACCAGCGCGTCCTTGATCGCGGCCGGATCGCTCGTCACCGCGACGTCGATGTTGTTGACGACAGGAATCTGCGGCGCCTTCACGTCGACGTTCGCGAGATAGTCGCGCAGCTGGTCCGACGCCGGCTTCAGCAGCGACGAGTGGAACGGCGCCGACACCGGCAGCGGCAGCGCGCGCTTCGCGCCCTTCGCCTTCGCGATCTCGCAGGCCTTCTCGACCGCTGCCTTGTTGCCGGCGATCACGACCTGCGCCGGTGCGTTGAAGTTGACCGCTTCGACGACGCCCGCTTCCGCGGCTTCGGCGCACACTGCGCGCACCGTGTCGTCGTCGAGGCCGAGAATCGCAGCCATGCCACCCTGGCCGACCGGCACCGCGGTCTGCATCGCCTGCGCGCGGAAGCGCACGAGCGGCACCGCGTCCTTGAACGCGATCGCGCCGGCGGCGACGAGCGCCGTGTATTCGCCGAGGCTGTGGCCGGCGACGATCGACGGCGCCGGGCCGCCCGCCTGCTGCCACGCGCGATAGCACGCGTACGCGGCCGTCAGCATCACGGGCTGGGTGTTGGTGGTGAGATTCAGTTCTTCAGCCGGACCTTCGGCGATCAGCTTGCCGAGATCCTGGTTGAGCGCATCGGACGCTTCCTGGAGCGTTTCGCGCACGACAGCCAGATCGGCAAATGCGTTGAGCATGCCGACCGACTGCGAGCCCTGCCCCGGAAAAACGAATGCAAATTTCATATCGTCCCCAATTGAATCGATTCGGACGGCGCGCGCGAACGGCGCGCCGGTTGGGAGCGCGCGCGGCAGTCGCGCGCAGGGATCAGAAGCGGAAGACCGACGCGCCCCACGTGAAGCCGCCGCCGACGCCTTCGATCAGCACGTGCTGGCCGCGCTTGATGCGGCCGTCGCGCACCGCGGCATCGAACGCAAGCGGGATCGACGCGGCCGACGTATTGCCGTGCTCGCCGACCGTCACGACCATGCGCTCCTGCGGCAGGCCAAGCTTGCGGCAGGTGCTCGTCATGATGCGGATGTTGGCCTGGTGCGGGATCAGCCAGTCGACCTGCTCGGGCGCGAGGTTCGCTTTCGCGAGCGCCTCGATCGCGACCTTCTCGAGCAGGTTGACCGCGAGCTTGAACACGGCCTGGCCATCCATCTGAAGGAATGCGCTGCCTTCGATCACGCCGCGATTGACGTTGCCCGGCGTGCAGAGGATGTTCGAGTAGCTGCCGTCCGCGTGCAGCGCGCTACCGAGCACGCCCGGCTCTTCGGATGCGGACAGGATCACCGCGCCCGCGCCGTCGCCGAACAGCACGCAGGTCGTGCGGTCCGTGAAGTCGAGGATGCGCGAGAACGTCTCCGCGCCGACGACGAGCGCCGTGCGGTGCTGGCCGCTGCGGATGAAGGTATCGGCCGTCGCCAGCGCATACGCGAACCCGGAGCACACGGCCTGCACGTCGAACGCGGCGCCGCCGTTCTTGATGCCGAGCTTGCTCTGCAGCAGGCACGCGGTGCTCGGGAACACGAAATCGGGGGTCGAAGTCGCGACGATGATCAGATCGATCGACTGCGGATCGATGTCAGCCGCCTCGATCGCACGGCGCGACGCCTCGAGCGCGAGGTCGCTCGTCGTGACATCCGGCGCGGCGAAGTGACGCGCATGGATGCCCGTGCGCGCAATGATCCACTCGTCGCTCGTCTCGATACCGTCCTTCGCGAGACGATCGGCCAGCTGCTGGTTCGTGACGCGGTCGGGCGGCAGGAAGCTGCCCGTGCCGAGCACGCGGGAATAGAGAGTCGATTGGGCCATTTATGCTTTAGAGGATAGCGCAGCAGAAGGCTCGGCGTGATGGCCTGCAGCGGGGCTCGCCTGGCCCGCGCCGCTCGCGTCGTGTCCGCCGTCGCCGAGCGACACCGAATTGTCCGCCATGGCGCGCGCGAGGCGCTCCAGCACGCCGTTTTTGACGGCATCATACCCGCGTTTGATCGCCCACTCAAACGCGTAGGCATCAGCGGAACCGTGGCTCTTGATCACGAGGCTCTTCAGGCCCAGCAGCGCCGCGCCGTTGTACTGGCGGTGGTCGACGCGCTTCTTGAAGCGCATCAGAACCGGCAGCGCGAGGAACGCCATCAGCTTCGACATCAGCGAGCGACCGAACTCCTCGCGGATGATGTCGGACAGCATCTGCGCGAGCCCTTCGGACGTCTTCAGCGCGACGTTGCCGACGAAACCGTCGCAGACGATCACGTCGACGGTGCCCTTGTAGATGTCGTTGCCTTCGACGTTGCCGCGGAAATTGAGCGTGCTGGCGCGCAGCAGTTCGCCCGCGCGCTTGATCGTCTCGTTGCCCTTGATGACTTCTTCGCCGATGTTCAGGAGGCCGATCGTCGGCCGCTCCTTGCCTTCGAGCGCGGCCACGAGCGCGTGCCCCATCTCGGCGAACTGCAGCAGGTGCTGCGGTTCGCAATCGACGTTTGCGCCGAGGTCCAGCATCATCGTGTAGCCGGTCGGGTTCGGCAGCGCGAACGCGATCGCGGGCCGCTCGATGCCGGGCAGCGTCTTCAGCACGTAACGGGAAACGGCCATCAGCGCGCCGGTGTTGCCGGCGGAGATGCAGGCCTGGGCCTCGCCTTCTTTGACGTGATTGAGGGCGACGCGCATCGAAGAGTCTTTCTTCTTGCGCAATGCCACTTCAACAGGGTCGTCCATCGCCACGACTTCGGTGGCGGGCACGATGGTCAGCGCAGGGTCGTCGAGCGCCTTGCACTTCTTGAGCTGCGCACGGATCGCACTCTCGATGCCGACGAGCATCAGGTGCGCATCGGGGTGCGCGCGAACGAACTTGACTGCCGCGGGAACGGTCACGGACGGGCCGTGGTCGCCTCCCATGCAATCGATTGTGAGCTTTACTGTCATGGAATGCGACGAATTTCAGGCACAAAAAAGCGGCAGTTGAATGCCGCCTTTTTGTTGCGCCAGGAAAGTGTCAAGCGAACCAGTTGTCACGCGAACGGCCATCGTAGCGCGCAACGCGTGACTTGACGCTTAGTCGTTCTTCGTCTTGACGACTTTCTTGCCGCGATAGTAGCCGTTCGGGCTGATGTGGTGACGCATATGCACTTCACCCGTGCTCGGCTCGACCGCCAGCGGCGTCGTCGTCAGGAAATCGTGCGAACGATGCATGCCGCGCTTCGACGGCGACTTCTTGTTTTGCTGAACTGCCATGACAAACTCCTAAAAATTTTCCGGATTCTAACACAGCCCGATCCGGCGCTTAACTACCCTGGCCCACGGCCTTTACGCCTTCCCGCGCTTCAACTGCTCAGTGTTTCTTGTTGCCGTCCTCGTCCTTCTTCAGCGCCTGGAGCGCCGCGAACGGATTCGGCCGTTTGCCCTCGTCCCGGGCTTCCTCGGACTCGTCGTCCGATTCTTCCGCGGGACCGCTCGCACCCGACACGAGGCTTTCGTGAACCGCCGGGCAAACCTCGTGCTTGGGCACGAGCGGCAGCGAAAGCAGCAACTCCTCCTCGATCAAGTCGACGAGATCGAAATGGCGGGAGCCCACGATCACATCGGCTTCATCGTCGTCGAGCGGAAATTCTTCAGCTTCTTCTTCGGTCGCCACGACCCGGTACGTCATGTCGACGTCGAACGCCTGCTCGTACGGGGTCATGCAGCGCTGGCACGTGAGCCACGCGTGGCCGTGCAGCGCGAGGCGCAGATACGGCTGTTGCCCGTCGCTGCCGTCGTCCTGCAGTTCCTTCTGCGAGAACCCTTCCGCCTGCCACGTGAAGACCGTGTCGCGATCTGGCGCGTCGGCCGGCACTTCGTTTAACATGCGCGGCAGTTGCGAAAGGTGCACCGCACCCGACGCCTGCCGCCCGCTGCGGGCGAATTCGAACAGGTCGACCGCGCGCGGATCGAGCGAAACCGCAGGTTTGCCAGAAGAAGGATTCATGTGCGCTCCTGCGTGTCGAGCCGGCTCGGCGCCGTGGACTTCCGAAGACCCGGCGGGCACCCAACAGGAGCCTGCCGATGAAAAGCGGGAAAGCATACCTGTTTTACCTTTTACAGTCAATCACTTAAGCTGGCACCCGCGCACCGCCGTGTGGCGCCCTACGACTCACCGATCCAACCGACCATGCCGGACACCCTTTGCCGCCCGCCGCGGCTGATTCTCGCCTCCAGTTCCCGTTACCGCCGCGCGCTGCTAGAGCGCCTCGGCATCCCGTTCGACGTCGTGTCGCCCGACATCGACGAAACCCCGCTGCCCGGCGAGACGCCCGCTGCGACCGCGCTGCGCCTGTCCGGCGCGAAGGCGCGCGCGGTCGCCGCGGCGATCGATGCGCCCGACGGCGTGCTCGTGATCGGCTCCGACCAGGTCGCGACCTTCGACGGCCTGCAGATCGGCAAGCCCGGCACGCACGAGCGCGCGCTCGCGCAGCTGGTCGCGATGCAGGGGCGCGACGTCGAATTCCACAGCGCACTGTGCCTGTACGACAGCCGCACCGACGAAACGCAGACCGAAGACATCGTGACGCGCGTGCGCTTCCGCACGCTGCCCGAGGCCGAACTCGACGCGTACCTGCGCGCGGAAACGCCGTACGACGTCGCGGGCAGCGCGAAGTCCGAAGGGCTCGGCATCGCGCTGCTCGACGCGATCGACTCGGAGGACCCGACCGCGCTCGTCGGCCTGCCGCTGATCGCGCTGACGCGGATGCTGCGCGCCGCCGGCTACCCGCTGTTTGCCACACGAGGAGACCGCGCATGACGGCCGGCACGCTCTATCTGGTACCGAACACGCTCGGCGACGGCGACGAAACGATGCTGGCCGCCGTGTTGCCCGCGGCCGTGCAGGCCCGCGCGGGCACGCTCGGCTACTACATCGGCGAGAACGCGAAGACCACGCGCGCGTTCCTGAAGAAGATCGGCACGACGCGGCCGATCCAGGAAATCGAGATCCGCGAACTGAACGTGAACACGCCGGCCGGCGAGATCGACCGGCTGCTCGCGCCGATCCTGGCCGGCGCGGACGCCGGGCTCGTGTCCGAGGCCGGCTGCCCGGCCGTCGCCGATCCCGGCGCGCTACTGGTGCGCCGCGCGCACGAGCGCGGCGTGAAGGTCGTGCCGCTCGTCGGGCCGAGCTCGATCCTGCTCGCGCTGATGGCGTCGGGCCTGAACGGCCAGAGTTTCGCGTTCAATGGCTACCTGCCAGTCGACGCGGCTGCGCGCACGAAACGGCTGCGCGAGCTCGAGCAACTGTCGCGCAAGGCCCGCCAGACGCAGATCTTCATCGAGACGCCGTACCGCAATCACGCGATGCTCGACACGCTCGTCGCAACCTGCGCACCGTCGACGCTGATCTGCGTCGCGGCCGACCTGACGCTTGCGACCGAAACGATCGCGAGCCGCACGGCGGCGGAATGGAAAAAAGCGCCTGTGCCGAATCTGCACAAGCGCCCCACGATCTTCCTGTTGCTGGCGAACTGACGGTGCGCGCCCGCTGCCGCTGCCGCTGCCGCGGGCAGCGCAGCGATGCGGCAGCGCGGCGGTGCGGTGACGCAGGCGGCGGGCCACCCGGCACGCGGCCGGCGCAAACCCTTCGCGACACCGCCGGCAGCGAGCCCTCACCAACCCGCCGTCGACGAAAACCGCGCCTAGCGCAGGCTCAACTGCGCCCCCGTCGCCAGCGCCTTCATCGCGGCATTGCCGACGGCCGCGCCGAACTTGCGTGCGACGCGGTTCGTCAGGCTCTCCTTCACCGTGTAGTCGACGAGATCCGGCGCCTTCAGCACGTCGCGCGCGACCATGTCCGTCGTGCCGTAGCCGTCGGCAAGCCCGAGCTCGACACTTTTCTCGCCGGTCCAGAACAGGCCCGAGAACATGTCGGGCGTCTCGTGCAGGCGTGCGCCGCGGCCGTCCCTCACAGCCTTGATGAACTGGGCATGCACCTGGTCGAGCAGCGCCTGCGCATGTGCGTCCATCTTCGCGGTTTCGGGCGAGAACGGATCGTAGAAGCCCTTGTTTTCGCCCGACGTGTGCAGGCGCCGCTCGACGCCGAGCTTGTTCATCAGCCCGGTAAAGCCGAAACCGTCCATCAGCACGCCGATCGAGCCGACGATGCTGGCCTTGTCGACATAGATCTTGTCGGCCGCCGACGCGATGTAATAGCCGCCCGACGCGCACATGTCGCCCACGACCACATAGAGCGGCTTGCCCGGATACTTCGTGCGCAGGCGCTTGATCTCGTCGTAGACCATGCCGGCCTGCACGGGACTGCCGCCCGGGCTGTTGATCTGCAGCACGACGCCGACCGCGCCGTCGTCGTCGAACGCACTGTCGAGCGCGGTATTGATGTCTTCCGCGTTCGCGTTGGTGCCCGCCGCGATCTCGCCGTCGATCGTCACGAGCGCCGTGTGCCGGCCGCCCGTCGAGAACTTCGAATCGCTCGAGAAATCGATCAGCGCGAACGCGAGCAGCAGGAACACGCCGAGGAACGCGAAGCGGAAGAAGATCTTCCAGCGCCGCGCCGCGCGCTGCTCCTTCACTGCCGCGAGCGCAATCCGCTCGAGCGCCGCGCGCTCCCAGTTCGGTTCGCGGCCGTCGGAGCGGGAAGAGGAATCGGGAGGAGTCGGTTGGTCGGCCATGCGTCGTTGTCGTCAGTCAGGGGTGGCGGGGCGCAGATCCGCGTCGGGCAACCAGAATACCGCGCGACCGTCCGGCGTGTCGCGCTCGTCGACCTCCACCGGGCGCAGGCGCGCGCCGCGGCACGGGCCGCCGACGCATTTGCCGGTGTCCGGCGCGTAGATCGCCCCGTGCGTCGCGCACATCAGATACAGGCCGGACGACTCGAAGAACTGCCCCTCGACCCAGTCCAGCTCCATCGGCACGTGCGCGCAGCGGTTCAGGTAGCCGTACGCGCGCCCATCATAGCGGACGAAGAACACGACGACCGGCTCGCCGCGCAGCGTCGCGTCGACGCGCACGCCCGCGCCGCGGTCGGCCAGCGCGTCGGCCGCGCACACCCGTACCGCCTCCGATGCGGATGCGGCGCTCATGCGAACTCGCGCAGCCAGCCGGCCAGCGCGTCGACGTCCGGCGCAACGAAGCGCGGCGCCAGAGCGGCGAGCGCGTCGGCCGAATGCGCGCCGTACGCGACGCCGATCCCGGCCGCACCCGCACTCGCGGCCATCTGCAGGTCGTGCGTCGTGTCGCCGATCATCACCGTGCGCGCCAGATCCTGCCCCAGTTCCCGCGACAGTTCCTGCAGCATCGCCGGATGCGGCTTCGAGAATGTCTCGTCCGCGCAGCGCGTCGCGTCGAACAGGCTCGTCAGCTTCGCCTGGTCAAGTGCACGGTTCAGCCCGACCCGCCCCTTGCCGGTCGCGACCGCGAGCAGGTAGCCCGTGTCGCGCAGCTCGGCGAGCAGTTCGCGCACGCCGGCGAACAGCTCGATGCGCTGGTCCTTGATCAGGTAGTGATACCGGTAGCGCTCCGCGAGGCGCGGATACTCGGCCGGATCGAGGGTCGGAGCGGTAATCTGCAGCGCGTCGCGCAGCCCGAGGCCGATCACGTAGCGGGCGGCCTCGTCGGACGGCGTGGGCAGACCGAGATCGCGGCATGCGGCCTGGATGCTGTAGGCGATGTGCGCCGTCGAATCCATCAGCGTGCCGTCCCAGTCGAAGACGATCAGATCAAATTGCTGTCGGGCCATGCGTTTCAAGCGGTATCGCGCAATGCGCTCAGTTGGTCGAGGAAGCGCCGGCATTCATCCGGCAGCGGCGCGTCGAACTGCAGCGCCTCGCCGGTCAGCGGATGCGCGAGCCGCAGCCGGTGCGCATGCAGGAACATCCGCTTGAGCGACGGCTGCGCGTTCGCGCGGGCGAGCGCCTTGTTCAGTGCGAAATCGCCGTACTTGGCGTCGCCGACGATCGGCAGGCCGAGATGGGCGAGATGCACGCGAATCTGATGGGTCCGACCCGTTTTAAGTTCCGCCTCGACGAGCGCGTACTCGGGCCAGCGCTCGACGAGGTTGAAGACGGTATGCGACGGCAGCCCGTCGTCCTGCACGCGCACGCGCCGCTCCCCTTCCGGGGTCGAATACTTGAACAGCGGCACCTTGACTGCGCGGCGGCGGCCCCAGTCGGGCTGCCATTCGCCGTGCACGCATGCGAAATAGCGCTTGTCCATCCGGTTTTCGCGGATCTGCTCATGCAGGCCGACGAGCGCGGCGCGCTTCTTCGCGAGCATCAGGATGCCGGACGTCTCGCGGTCGAGCCGGTGCACCAGTTCGAGGAATTTCGCGCGCGGACGCGCCTGGCGCATCTGCTCGATCACGCCGAACGCGACGCCGCTGCCGCCGTGCACTGCGATGCCGGCCGGCTTGTCGATGACGAGCATCGCGTCGTCCTCGAACAGCACGTCGAAATGCGCGGGCGGCACGACGGGCGTGCCGGCGCGCGCGAGGTCGGCCGCGGCCACCCGGACCGGCGGCACGCGCACGATGTCGCCATGCGCGAGCCGGTACTGCGCGTCGACCCGACCCTTATTGACGCGGACTTCCCCGCTGCGCAGGATCCGGTAAATATGGCTTTTCGGCACGCCTTTACAGACGCGCAACAGGAAGTTGTCGATCCGCTGACCGGCAGCGTTTTCGTCGATCTCGATCATCGAGACCTGGCCACTTGCGACCGAATTCTGGGATATTTTGCCTAACTCATTCATACTGAATATAATTTTGCCCAGCCTGACGTAGCGGGCGGCCTGACCGGCCGGCCTGGACGGGTTGGGTGAGGCGCAAGCGCAAACCGTCATTTTACTTGCGCCGGGGGCTGACTGCTCGCCCCGAACCAAGAGAAGCAGCAAGTTGCACGCACGGCGCCGGCCGCCGGCAAGGATCGCGCCCACAGGCGGATTCGGTCGGCAAGGCGCCGCGGTAACGGAAAGTTGGTTGAAAAGAATTTAATTGGCAGCCGGGCGGCGCGATACGCGCCCGTACCGGCTGCCGGTTGCGAAAACTACGGCGTTGCGCCCGATTTGGCCCCGCGAAGCGTGCGGGGACTGGCGACGTCAAACCAGGGAAGTACACCCCAGGCGGGAAAGTCGGGCTGGATTCGATACTCCCCGCTGCGGCCGAAGCCGCAGCATCTGCCGCCCGTCGGCGCGCGCGACTCACTGCGCGCGCCCGTGGCAATGCCGGTCTCAGGCTTAGCGCGCTTTCGCAGCGTGCGGTGTGTGAACGCCGTGCTTTGGAGCCGTATTCGCAGGTGCCCTTTGGCCGCCGGCCCCGTCGTTCGGGACCCAAGCGCCTATTCAGGCAATTCTCCCCGCCATCGTTCCCGCTCCAGCGTGCTTGTGACAACACAACAAGGCGCGGCCTGCCGTCGTCCCCGCTCTCCCGGCTGACAACCGTGAGGCGCCGGCAGCAGAGCCGCCTGGAGTCGTTCATGAAACGCATGCTGTTCAATGCGACGCAGCAGGAGGAGCTGCGCGTCGCCATCGTCGATGGGCAAAAACTCATCGACATCGATATCGAGACCGCCGGACGCGAACAGCGCAAAGGCAACATCTACAAGGGCGTCGTCACCCGCATCGAGCCGTCGCTCGAAGCCTGCTTCGTCAACTACGGCGAAGACCGCCACGGCTTCCTGCCGTTCAAGGAAGTCGCCCGCCAGTACTTCAAGGAAGGCATCGACATGCGCTCCGCGCGCATCCAGGATGCCCTGCGCGAAGGCCAGGAGCTGATCGTCCAGGTCGAGAAGGAAGAGCGTGGCAATAAGGGCGCGGCCCTCACCACGTTCATCTCGCTCGCCGGCCGCTACCTCGTGCTGATGCCGAACAACCCGCGCGGCGGTGGCGTGTCGCGCCGCATCGAGGGCGACGAGCGCCAGGAACTGCGCGAAACGATGGCGCAACTGCAGATTCCCGACGGCATGAGCATGATCGCCCGCACCGCGGGCATCGGCCGCAGCGCCGAGGAACTGCAGTGGGACCTGAACTACCTGCTGCAGCTGTGGCGCGCGATCGAGGCGGCGTCGCAAAGCGGCAACGCCGGCCAGCCGATGCTGATCTATCTGGAATCGAGCCTCGTGATCCGCGCGATCCGGGACTATTTCCAGCCGGATATCGGCGAAATCCTGATCGACACGACCGAGATCTACGATCAGGCCCGTGCGTTCATGGACATCGTGATGCCGGACAACGTCGCGAAGGTGAAGCGCTACCACGACGACGTGCCCCTCTTCTCCCGCTTCCAGATCGAGCACCAGATCGAAACGGCCTACTCGCGCACGGTGCCGCTGCCGTCGGGCGGCGCGATCGTGATCGACCACACCGAAGCGCTCGTCGCGATCGACGTGAACTCGGCGCGCGCGACCAAGGGCGCGGACATCGAGGAAACGGCAACCCGCACGAACCTCGAAGCGGCCGACGAAGTCGCCCGCCAGCTGCGTCTGCGCGACCTCGGCGGCCTGATCGTGATCGATTTCATCGACATGGAATCGGCGAAGAGCCAGCGCGAAGTCGAGCAGCGCCTGAAGGATGCGTTGAAGCATGACCGCGCCCGCGTGCAGATGGGCAAGATCTCGCGCTTCGGCCTGATGGAGCTGTCGCGCCAGCGGCTGCGCCCGGCGCTGTCCGAGGGTAGCCACGTGACCTGCCCGCGCTGCAACGGCACCGGCCATATCCGCGACACCGAATCGTCCGCGCTGCAGGTCCTGCGGATCATTCAGGAAGAAGCGATGAAGGAAAACACCGCGGCGATCCACTGCCAGGTGCCGGTCGAGGTGACCGCCTTCCTGCTCAACGAAAAGCGCCAGGAAATCAACAAGATCGAGTCGCGCTTCAAGGTCGGCATCGTGCTGATCCCGAACAAGCACCTCGATACGCCGCACTACAAGCTCGAGCGCCTGCGCCACGACGACGCGCGCCTCGACGATCCGCGCGCATCGTGGAAGATGGCCGAGGAAGCGGCCCGCGAAATGGAGTCGGAAACCGGCTACAGCAAGCGCGCCGCCGAAGTGAAGCCGAAGCAGGAAGCCGCGGTCAAGGGCATCACGCCCGAACGTCCGGCACCGAGCCCGGCGCCGCAGCGTGCGGCGGAACCGGCGCCCGCACCGGCACCGGCACCTGTCGTCCCGGCACGCGGCGGTTTCATCGGCTGGCTGAAGGGCCTGTTCGGCATGCAGCCGGCAGCACCCGCGCCGGCGCCGGCGCCCGTGCTGGAACCGGCCGCGGCCCGTCCGGTTCGCGAGCGCACCGAGAAGACCGAGCAGCGCGGCGGCGACCGCAATCGCAACCGCCGCGGTGGCGCCCAGCAGCCGCAGGGCGGCCGCGATCAGGCTGCCGCCGGCCGTGGCCAGCCGCAGCGTCCGGAGCGCGAAGGCAAGGAAGCACGCGAACCGCGTGAAGGTCGTGAAGGTCGTGAAGGCCGCGAAGGCCGTGGCCAACGCGAGCCGCGTGAAGCCCGCGAGGGTCGCGAGGCACGCGAGCCGCGTGAACAACGCGAACCGCGTGAGGCGCGTGAGCCGCGCGAACAACGCGAGCCGCGTGAGCCGCGTGAGGCACGTGAACCGCGTGAGGCACGCGAGCGCGTCGAGCAGCCGGAAGCCGTCGAAGCAACCGGCCGCGGCGAGCGTCGCGAGCGCGGTGAACGCCGCAAGCCGACCCAGCATGCGGCCACGCTCGAGACCGTGACCCGTGGCGAAAGCCATCCGGAACAGGTGGAAGACGAGGCTGCCGCAGCCGCACTGCCCGGCGCCGACGTGATGGCTGACGCCGAAGCCGGCGCGCGCGACGGCGAGGAGCGCCGCCGCCGCCGCCGCGGCCGCCGTGGCGGTCGTCGCGAACGCGAGGAAGACGGCGCGATCGTCGGTCACGCAGCGGAAGGCGCGGACGGCGAAGCCGTCGCCGTGCCCGCAGCAGAGTCGGCCGTTGAGCCGGTAGCGCACGCCGCACCGGTCGCGACGGCCGAGCCGGTGCACACCGCAGCACCGGCAGCCGTAGCCGCCGTTGCAGCAGTTGGCGCAGTCGTTGCGGAATCCGCGGCAGCGCATGCCGAACCGGCCCAGCCGGCCGCGGTCGACACGCAGCCGGCACCGGCCCGCGTCGACGAAGCCCCGGCAGCGCCCGCCGTTGCAGCGCAACCCGCCGAAGCGGTCGGCGCCGCGCCTGCGGTCGAGGCCGAAGCCGGCCCCGCCCCGGTCGCCGTGTCGCCGACCGACGCGTTCGAGGTGCCTCAAGCCGCTGCGGCGGTCGTTGCCCCGCAACCGGCTCCGGTCGCGGAGATTGCGGAAGTCGCGCCGGCCGTCGCAGCCGAAGCAGCCCCGGCACCGGCTGTCGAAGCGGTTCACGTCGAACCGGCTCACGTCGAAGCGGCTCATGTCGAACCGGCACCGGTCGCTGCAGCCGTAGCCGCACCGGTCGCCGAGCATGCGCAGCCGGCCGCCGCCGCGGCTGCTGCGGCCAGCCTCGAGACGGTGCTCACGCAGGCCGGCCTCGTGTGGGTGAACACGGACGCCGACAAGCTCCGCGCCGCCCAGGACGCCGCGTCGCACCTCCCGCGCGCGGTCCGCGTGCCGCGCGAACGCAAGGCGCTGCCGCCCGTCGACACGACGCCGATGCAGCAGGTGGAAACGACGCACCACTGATCGCGTCCGCCACGACGAAAAAGCCCGCTCCGGCGGGCTTTTTCACGTCCGCGCTGCGGGTTTCCGCCCCGGGTCCGGCCTGCCGCTTGCAGCTAGAATAGAGGTCTGGCTCGCACTTCTTTCAACATGTCCCGACGCATCATTCCCCTTGCCGACGTCAGCGGGATGCCGGACGTCTCCGGCGCCGCGCACACCCCCGACGGCCTGTTGCGCGACACGCTCGCGCGGCCGCTGCGCGACCTGCGCATCTCGGTGACGGATCGCTGCAATTTCCGCTGCGTGTATTGCATGCCGCGCGCGATCTTCGACAAGGACTATCCGTTCCTGCCGCACAGCGCGCTGCTCACGCTCGAGGAAATCGAGCGGATCGCGCGGCTGTTCGTCGCACACGGCGTCGAAAAGATCCGGATCACGGGCGGCGAGCCGCTGCTGCGCAAGAACCTCGAGTTCCTGATCGAGCGCCTCGCGCGCCTGACGACGCACGACGGCCGCCCGCTCGACCTGACGCTGACGACCAACGGCTCGCTGCTCGCCCGCAAGGCGCGCGCGCTGAAGGACGCCGGGCTCACGCGCGTGACGGTCAGCCTCGACGCGCTCGACGACGCATTGTTCAAGCGCATGAACGACGCCGATTTCGCGAGCGCCGACGTGCTCGACGGGATCTTCGCCGCGCAGGCCGCCGGCCTCGAGCCCGTCAAGGTCAACATGGTCGTGAAGCGCGGCACGAACGACAGCGAGATCCTGCCGATGGCGATGCGCTTCCGCGGCACGGGCGTCATCCTGCGCTTCATCGAGTACATGGACGTCGGCATGTCAAACGGCTGGAACATGACCGAAGTGCTGCCGTCCGCCGACGTCGTCGCGCGCATCGCCGAGCATTTCCCGCTCGTCCCGCTCGAGGCCCACACGGCAGCCGAGACCGCACAGCGCTGGGGCTATGCGGACGGCGGCGGCGAGATCGGCGTGATCTCCAGCGTCACCCAGGCGTTCTGCGGCGACTGCACGCGTGCGCGCCTGTCGACCGAAGGCAAGCTGTACCTGTGCCTGTTCGCGTCGGCCGGCCACGACCTGCGCGCACTGGTGCGGGGCGGCGCGAGCGACGCCGAGATCGCAACCGCGATCGCGCGCATCTGGCAGGCCCGCACCGACCGCTATTCGCAACTGCGCGGCAGCGCGACGCCCGATACGGCCCCCGAAGGCGCCGCAAAGCGCGTCGAGATGTCGTACATCGGCGGCTGACCCCGACGCGCGATGCCCGCTTCCGCTCCCCCGTCGATTGCCGGCCTGCTGCTTGCCGGCGGACGCGCGACGCGCATGGACGGCGCCGACAAGGGCCTGCAGCTGCTGGACGGCACGCCGCTCGCGCTCCACGTGCTGCGCCGGCTCGCGCCGCAGGTCGATGAGACGCTGATCAGCGCGAATCGCCACCTCGACCGCTACGCCGAGCTCGGCGCGGCGTTTGGTGCACACGTGGTGGCGGACGCGACACGCGACTTTCCCGGCCCGCTCGCCGGGCTGCTCGCCGGCATGCGCGCCGCGCACGCGCCGCTCGTCGCGTGCGCCCCGTGCGATTCGCCTTTCCTGCCCGACGATCTCGTCGCGCGGCTGCATGCGGCGCTCGTCGAATGCCAAGCGGACATCGCGATGGCCGTCACCGTCGACGCGCGGCAGCAACGTTCGCCCCAGCCGACCTTCGCGCTGCTGCGCACGTCGCTCGCCGACGATCTGGCGGCACGGCTCGGCGCCGGCGATCGCAAGGTCCGTGCGTGGTACGCACGCCACAAGACGGTCGAAGTCGAGTATCACGACGAGCGTGCGTTTTACAATGCCAACTCTTGGCAGGAACTCGCCGCGCTCGCCCGTCGCTGACGGCACCGGCCCCGTTCCCGCCCGCCGCCCTGCCGCACGCGACACCGCGCTCACCCACCGCTCTCGTCCTGCCGGCCACGAACCCCGGCCACGAACCCGATAAGCCTCGCGGCGCAGTCCGACTCATGACCACGCACTCCTCGCCTGCTTCACGATCCGCCCCAGACGATCACACGCCGATGTCGCTCGCCGATGCGCAAGCGCTCGCGTGCCATTGCGCGGTGCCGGTCGACGCATGCGACACGGTGTCGCTGCGCGACTCGCTCGACCGCGTGCTCGCGGCCGACGTGAATGCGCCGTTCGACATCCCGGCATACGACAACTCGGCGATGGACGGCTACGCGTTCAATGGCGACGACTGCGCGCACGCGTCGCCCGACGGCGACGTGACGCTCGCGATCGCGGGCACGGCCTTCGCCGGCCGGCCGTTCGACGGGGCCGTGCCCGCGCACGGCTGCATCCGCATCATGACAGGCGCGCCGCTGCCCGCCGGGTGCGACACGGTGATCCCGCAGGAACGCGTAGCCGTGCAGGACGGCACGATTCGCTTCGCCGCGCGCGACGTGTCGCGCGGCGCGAACTGCCGCAAGGCGGGCGAAGATCTCGCGCGCGGCGCGTGCGCGCTCGCCGCGGGCCGGATCCTGCGCCCGGCGGACCTCGGACTGCTCGCGTCGTTCGGCATCGCCGACGTGACCGTCCGCCGCCGCCTGCGCGTCGCCGTGTTTTCGACCGGCGACGAGTTGCGTACGCCCGGCGCGCCGCTCGACCGCGGCACGCTGTACGACAGCAACCGCGGGATGCTGGTCGCGATGCTCGAACGCCTGAGCGTCGAACCGGTCGATCTCGGCATCGTCCGCGACGATCCTGCTGCACTCGAGGCGGCGCTGCGCGGCGCGGTCGCCGCGCAGGTCGATGCGGTGATCACGTCGGGCGGCGTGTCGGTCGGCGAAGCGGATTTCACGCGCGACGTGATGGCGCGGCTCGGCGACATCACGTTCGCGAGCCTCGCGCTGCGGCCCGGACGGCCGCTCGCCTGCGGCATGCTGGCGCCGCCGTCCGCCGGCGCACGCGGTGCGCTGTTCTTCGGCCTGCCCGGCAATCCTGTGGCGTCCGCGGTGACGTTTCATGCGATCGTGCGTCCCGCGCTGCTCGCGATGGCCGGCGCACACGTGCCGCCGTCCGCGCTGTATCGCGCGTTCAGCACGCAGCCGCTGAAGAAGCGCCCGGGCCGCGCCGAATACCTGCGCGGCATCGCCACGCGCGCCGCCGACGGCAACTGGCACGTCGCGCCGGCCGGCTCGCAGAGTTCCGCGTCGCTGAGCGGGCTCGCCGCCGCCAACTGCTTCATCGTTCTCGGCCACGATGCGGGTGCGATCGACGCCGGTGCGCCGGTCGACATCCTGCCGTTCGACGGCCAGATCTGAATTCCACAATCGGTATATCTCTACGGGGGCAATCCACACATGAAAAAACAAATTTCGTCGATCGCCGCGGGACAGACCGCCAAGGCGCTGATCCTCGTCTACCTGACGTTCAGCGTGCCGATCGTGCTGCTCGGCATCCTCGTTGCCTACATCCGCTACGGGATGGTCGAACTGAGCACGATCCTGAGCGCGCTGCTGCTGAACGCAATCCTCGGCTTCGTGCTGCTGTGGATCGCCTGCCATGCGTACAACTGGGTGGCGTCGCGCTTCGGCGGCATCGAGATCGTGCTGTCCGATCCGCCGGAGGAAGCATGAGCGGCACCCCGCTGATCCGCGCGGCCGACGCTCGCGACGTCGGCCCGATCCTCGCGCTGATGCGCGAGCTGGCCGAGTTCGAGAAACTCACGCACCTGTTCGTCGCGACCGACGACGATCTCGCCGATGCGCTGTTCGGCCCGCATCCGGCCGCAGAGGCGCTCGTCGCGGAACGCGACGGCGCACTCGTCGGCTATGCGCTGTTTTTCCATAACTATTCGACGTTTCTCGGCCGTCGCGGCCTCTATCTCGAGGATCTCTACGTGCAGCCGTCGCAGCGCGGCACGGGCCTCGGCACCGCGATGCTCCGGCGGCTCGCGGCACTCGCCGTCGAGCGCCGCTGCGCACGCTTCGAATGGTCGGTGCTCGACTGGAACCAGCCCGCGATCGATTTCTACGAGAAGATGGGCGCGACCGTGCTGCCGGAATGGCGCATCGTGCGTGTGACGGGCGACGCGCTGGACGCGCTCGCGTCGGCCGTTCAGTAGCCGCGGCTGCGCGGATCATCTCCGCAAAACGGAAAACGGGCGCCGACGGCGCCCGTTTTGCTACAGCCCACCCCGCACGACGGATGCGGGTCAGGCTTCGTCGGTATCGGCCCCTTCCGCCGCGTCCGCCCCTTCCGCGCCGAGCAACCCGGCCGCCGTGTCGCCCGGCAGCGCCTCGACCTGCTTGAGCTTGCGGTTCATCACGCGCGTGCGCTGTTCGGCCGCCTCGATCGAACGCGTGACCGTCTCGAGCTGCGACTTCGTGCGCGCGAGCACGTCGCCGAACTTGCCGAATTCCGTCTTCACCGCACCGAGCACCTGCCAGACCTCGCTCGAACGCTTCTCGATCGCCAGCGTGCGGAATCCCATCTGCAGGCTGTTCAGCAACGCGGTGAGCGTCGTCGGGCCCGCGACCGTCACGCGATAGTCGCGCTGCAGCAGGTCGGTCAGCCCCGGGCGGCGCAGGATTTCCGCATACAGCCCTTCGGTCGGCAGGAACAGCAGCGCGAAATCGGTCGTGTGCGGCGGCGCCACGTATTTCTCGGCGATCGTGCGCGCTTCCGCCCGCACGCGCATTTCGAGCGCGCGCGCCGCCTCTTCGACCGCGGCCGCATCGGCGCGCTCCTGTGCGTCGATCAGCCGCTCGTAATCCTCGCGCGGGAATTTCGCGTCGATCGGCAGCCAGACCGGCGGCGCTTCGCGTGTGCCGGCGTCGCGTCCCGGCAGGCGGATCGCGAATTCGACCCGCTCGCTGCTCTTCGGCACGGTCGCGACGTTCTTTGCGTACTGGTCGGGCGTCAGCATCTGTTCGAGCAGTGCCTCGAGCTGGACTTCGCCCCACGTGCCGCGCGTCTTCACGTTGGTCAGCACCTTCTTCAGGTCGCCGACCCCGGCCGCGAGCGTCTGCATCTCGCCGAGCCCGCGATGCACCTGCTCGAGCCGGTCCGACACCAGCTTGAACGACTCGCCGAGCCGCTGCTCGAGCGTCGCGTGCAGCTTCTCGTCGACGGTGCGCCGCATCTCCTCGAGCTTCGCCGCGTTGTTCGTCTCGATTTCCTTCAGGCGCTGTTCGAGCGTCGCGCGCACCTCGCCAATCCGCCGGTCGTTCGCCTCGGTGAGCTGCGTGAGCTGCCGGTTCAGCGTGTCGCCGAACAGCCGAAGCGCCGCGGTCTGCTCTTCGCGCGCCTGCTGCGCCTGGCGCTGCAGGCTGTCGCGCATCGCATCGAACTGCTGCGTATTGCCGGCAACGAGCTTCGCGAGCTGCTGCGCGAACCCGTCGATCTGGCTGTTCTGTACGGTCGCGACGCTCGTCATCTGCGCGGCGAGCGTCTGCTGCAGCCGTGCGAAACTGCCCGCCAATTCGGTGCGCGAGCCGCGCGAACCCTCGACGATCTCGCCGCGCAGCTCGCGTTCGAGCCGCTCGAGCGCGCGCCCCTGCGCATGCGCGGCATCTTCGATCTGATCGCCGAGCAGCGCCGTATCGTCGTGGCGGCCGCCGCCCCGCACGATCGCGACGATCGCCACCACCAGCGCGACGGCCAGCACGACGACCGCCGCAAGCAACAACGTCATCGTCATGCGCGCGTCTTCCCGATCACGTCCGGGTTGATCGGATTCGGCGGCCGCCCCGCACGCGGCCCGGCGCCCAGCGCGGCGATCAGGTTGTCGGCCGCGAGATTCGCCATCGCGCGGCGGGTCTTCTCGGTCGCGCTCGCGATATGCGGCGTCAGCACGACGTTCGGCACCTCGAGCAGCGCCGGATGCACGCTCGGCTCGCCCTCGAACACGTCGAGGCCCGCCGCCGCGATTTTCCTGTCGCGCAACGCGGCGGCCAGCGCCGCGTCGTCGACGATCCCGCCGCGCGCGATGTTGGTGAGCGTCGCGGTGGGCTTCATCAGCGCGAGTTCGGCCGCGCCGATCGTGTGGTGGTTTTCCTTCGTATACGGCAGCACGAGCACGACGTGGTCGGCACGCGACAGCAGCGCTTCTTTCGACACGTATTCGGCATTCAGCTCGGCCTCGATCTCCGGCGCGACGCGCGAGCGGTTGTGATAGATCACCTGCATGCCGAAACCCTTCGCGCGGCGCGCGAGCGCCTGGCCGATACGGCCCATCCCGATCACGCCGAGCGTCGAGCCGTGGATGTCGCTGCCGAGGAAACCGTCGTACGCCCACTTCTGCCAGTGGCCGGCGCGCAGCCAGTGCTCGGACTCGGCGATGCGCCGTGCGGCCGCCATCATCAGCGCCCAGCCGAAATCGGCGGTGGACTCGTTCAGCACGTCAGGCGTGTTGGTGCCGAGCACGTTTGCCGCATTGAACGCCGCCATGTCGAAGTTGTTGTAGCCGACCGCCATGTTCGCCACAACGCGCAGGCGCGGCGCCGCCGCGAGCGTGTCCGCGCCGATCGGATCGCCGGCCATCAGCGCGCCGTCCTTGTCGGCCAGGCGTGCGGCGAGCGCGTCGGGGGCGAGCGCATCGCCGTTGTTCCAATCGACTTCGAAATACTGCTCGAGCCGTTCGATCACGTCCGGGAAGATCGGACGCGCGACCAGGATCTTCTGCATCGCCATCTCCGCTTGTCGCCGGCGGCCCGTCGCGCGCATCGCGCGACCAGCCGCCCGCTGATTGTTGAAAACTGTCAGCTTACGCCGTGAAGAAGATCCACGTCGCGAGCAGGAACACGGGCACCAGCACGACGATCGCCCAGCCGAGATACGCGAAGAAGCTCGGCATCTTCACGCCGCGCGATTCGGCGATCGCCTTCACCATGAAGTTCGGCGCGTTGCCGATGTAGCTGTTCGCGCCCATGAACACGGCGCCCGCGGAAATCGCGGCAAGCGTCGTCGCGCCCGTCGTCATCAGCGATTGCGCGTCGCCGCCCGCGAGGTTGAAGAACACGAGATAGGTCGGCGCGTTGTCGAGGAACGACGACAGCAGCCCAGTCGCCCAGAAGTACATCGCGTCGACCGGCTTGCCGTCCGGCCCGGTGACGAGATGGACGATGGGTGCGAACGCGCCGTCCGCGCCCGCGCGCAGGATCACGATCACCGGCGCGATCGTCACGAAGATGCCCGCGAACAGCTTCGCGACCTCCTCGATCGGCGCCCAGTTGAACGCGTTGCCTTCGCGCGCTGAACGCGGCGTCAGCGCGAGCGATGCGAACGTCACGCCGATGAGCGCGACGTCGCGTACGAGATTCTGCAGCGCGACGTGCGTGCCCCACACGTCGAACGTGATGCCGGGCTTCCAGATCCCGCTCATCAGCACGAGGCCGATCACCGCTGCCAGCAGCACGAAGTTGATCTTGCCGTCGATCGACAGCGCTTCGCCGTCGGGCGTCGGATCGACGGCGGCCGGCCGCTCTTCGCCGCCCTTCCGGTAGAAATACGTATCGAGTACGAAAAACACGCTCAGCAGCACCGCGCAGATGAACAGCATCGGCAGCGCGAGATGCGTCGTCGTCCAGAAGAAGCTCACGCCGTTCAGGAAGCCGAGGAACAGCGGCGGATCGCCGAGCGGCGACAGTGAGCCGCCCGCGTTCGCGACGAGGAAGATGAAGAAGATCACGACGTGCACCACGTGCTTGCGGTTGTCGTTCGCGCGCAGCAGCGGCCGGACCAGCAGCATCGCCGCGCCGGTCGTGCCCATCACGCTCGCGAGCAGCGTGCCGAGCGCGAGGATCGCGGTGTTGAGCTTCGGCGTGCCATGCAGGTTGCCGTTCACGCAGATACCGCCCGCAACCGTATAAAGCGCGGTCAGCAGCACGATGAACGGGATGTATTCCTCGAGCAGCGCGTGCACGAGCGTGCCGAACGCGGTGCCCGCGCCGAACGCGGACGCGAACGGAATCAGGAGCGCGATCGCCCATGCGGCCGCGATCTTGCCGAAGTGGTGATGCCAGAACACGGGCGCTGCGAGCGGGAACAGCGCGATGGACAGCAGAATCCCGGCGAACGGGATGCCCCAGAGCGCGGACAACGTGGCGCCGTCAAGCGTCGCGGCCGATGCGAGCGCGGGAGCGGCGCCAAGCGCAGCCCCCGACGCCATGCCCGCCCAGGCGGCATGTCGTTTCATGCGGTACTTCCTTGATTGTGGGTTGCGGTGAATGCGGCGGGCGCGTCATGCGCCCCGTACGACGATCACGTGGACGCGGTACGGGCCGTGTGCGCCCAGCACGATGGTTTGCTCGATGTCGCCCGTGCGCGACGGACCGGACACGAAGTTGACCGCGCGCGGCAATTCGCCGCGCTCTGCACGGATCAGCGCGAACGCGTCTTCGTGGCCGGCGACGATCCGCGACGCGGGCACGATCGCGATATGCGTCTCCGGCAGCAGGCCGGCCGATGCATAGGTATCGGGCCCCGACAGCAGGACCAGCGAGCCGGTTTCCGCCGTCGCGCAAAAGCAGCCGGTCAGGCCAACGAGATCGCCGTCGGCCGGCTTGCGGCATTCGACGGCGAGACCTGCGCCCGCCCAGTCGAGATCGGCGAGCGTGCGCCACGCGATGGCCTGCATCGGCAGGCCGTGTGCGGACAGGTAGCGGGCAGCGGCGGCCGGGGCGTCGGCGAGCGCGTCGACTTCGTCGACGGTCGTCGCAAGCTTCGTCGCCTCGTCGACGAAGGCCGCGACGAGATCGGCCGGCGCCGGCGGACGCGGGCCTTGCGGATGACGGGCGAGGTAGTCGGCGACACCTTCGCGCTCCGCCGCGTCCGGCTCGGCCGAGCGCCCCTGCGCGGCGCGGATGCGTGCGAGGATCTGGCGACGGGCAGCGGAAGTGTCCATGAACGGTCCTCGTGACGTTGGCGTGCGATACCGTCGGATTATACCGGCCGCCCTCGCCCCGACGCACCTTCGGCCGAACGGCCGACGCTTACTTCGACGCGTCTTCGTCGACCGGCTGCGCGATGCCGAACACCTGGCGCAGGTACGCGAGATACGCCTTGTCGTCGCACATGCTCTTGCCCGGCGAATCCGACAGCTTCGCGACCGGCTGGCCGTTGCAGCGGACCATCTTGATGACGATCTGCAGCGGCACGTAGCCGAGGTCGTTGGTCAGGTTGGTGCCGACGCCGAACGCGAGCTTGCAGCGTTCGCGGAACCGTTCGTACAGCTGCATGACCTTCGGGATGTCGAGCGCGTCGGAGAACACCAGCACCTTGGTGCGCGGGTCGCAGCGGTTGGCCTCGTAATGCCGGATCATCCGTTCGCCCCACTCGAACGGATCGCCCGAGTCGTGGCGCGCGCCGTCGAACAGCTTGCAGAAGTACATGTCGAAGTCGCGCAGGAACGCGTCCATCCCGTAGACGTCCGACAGCGCGATGCCGAGGTCGCCGCGGTATTCCTTCGCCCACATCTCGAAACCGTAGATCTGCGAGTCGCGCAGCCGCGGGCCGAGCGCCTGGCACGCCTGCAGGTATTCGTGCGCCATCGTGCCGAGCGGCGTGATGCCGTGCTTCATCGCGTAGAGCACGTTGCTGGTGCCCGCGAACTGCGGGCCGAGGCCGTCGCGCAGCGTGAGCGCGACCTCCTCGTGCCAGACCTTCGAGAAGCGCCGGCGCGTGCCGTAGTCGGCGATCTTGCAGTCGGCGAACTCGGGCTTCCCGCCGAGCAGCTTGATCTTCTCGCGCAGCCGCCCGCGGCCCTCGCGGTAATCGGGTTCGCGCTGCGTGTTGCGGAAATAGACCTCGTTGACGATCGCGAGCACCGGGATCTCGAACAGGATCGTGTGCAGCCACGGCCCCTGGATCTCGATGTCGATCTCGCCGTTGCCCTTCGGCGACGGCCTGATCGAGATGTACTTCTCGTTCAGGTGGAAGAGCGCGAGGAAATCGACGAAGTCGCTCTTGATGAAGCGCATCCGGCGCAGGTAGTCGAGTTCGTCGTCGGTGAAGCGCAGCGCGCACAGGCCGCGCACCTCGTCGCGGATCTCGTCGATGTAGGGCACGAGATCGACGCCGGGCGTGCGGCACTTGAAGCGGTACTCGACGCTTGCGGCCGGGAAGTGATGCAGGACGACCTGCATCATCGTGAACTTGTAGAGATCCGTGTCGAGCAGCGAAGTGATGATCATGATGACGGCAACGCCAATATCTGGACCGGCTCCGGCGCACCGCGCGCCGCCCGGCCTGCCGGCCATGTTACCCGAATGCGTGCCGGACCATCGCGAAACCGCGCCGCGGTGCACGGGCCGCCCTGGGCGGCCCGTGGGCGGGCGCCCTAGGCGGACTCCACCAGGCGCCCCCCAAGCGCCCCCTGGGCGGGGCCCCTACGCGGGCCGCCATAAACTAATCACGAAACGGTATAAGCCGGAAAGCCGACCACGCGATGCGGGTTTTGTGCATCAGTTACAATGCCGCTTTTGGCGCAAACGCCACCCCATATATACCGCCAAGCAGGAGCGTTTTAATGACTCACGTTGTGACCGAAGGCTGCATCAAGTGCAAATACACGGATTGCGTGGATGTGTGCCCTGTGGATTGCTTCCGTGAAGGTCCCAACTTCCTCGCGATCGATCCGGACGAGTGCATCGACTGCGCCGTGTGCGTCGCCGAGTGCCCGACCAACGCGATCTACGCGGAAGAAGACGTCCCGGGCGACCAGCAGCAGTTCACCGCGCTGAACGCGGAGCTGGCGAAGAACTGGCCGTCGATCACGAAGACGAAGCCGGCGCCGGCCGACGCGGACGAGTGGAAGGACGTGCAGGAGAAGCTGCACCTGCTCGAGCGCTGATCGCAGGGCGCCCGCCCGAAAAAATTTTCAGCGGTGTGCGTCAAAAGTGTTGACAGAGTAACCAACACTCCATAAAATCTCATTTCTCTGCTGTTTGTTCCCCGATAGCTCAGTCGGTAGAGCGCCGGACTGTTAATCCGTAGGTCCCTGGTTCGAGCCCAGGTCGGGGAGCCAAAAATGCAAAGGCCCGTTGAAGGTGGACGGGTTTTTTGTTGGTAGACAAACGCAGATGTACCGATTTATTCCCCGATAGCTCAGTCGGTAGAGCGCCGGACTGTTAATCCGTAGGTCCCTGGTTCGAGCCCAGGTCGGGGAGCCAAATAGCAAAAGGCCCGTCAGTCGACGGGCCTTTTGTTTTTCCGGCGTTGCACGGCATCCGATGCCGATGGCGCGTCCCGCGCGCGTGCTAGAGTCTCTGTCTCGCAATCGCTTCAGACTCCGCCGATGAAGACCCGCCTTTCCACCGTCGTGTCGTCTGCCCTCCTCGTCGCAACATTCGCCGCCGCGTCGCTCGTGCACGCAGAGGAAGTCGGCAGCGTCAACACCAACTTCCGCATGACCGGCTCCGACCGCGTGGTCGTCGAGGCGTACGACGATCCGCTCGTGCAGGGCGTGACCTGCTATGTGTCGCGCGCGCGCACCGGCGGGATCAAGGGCACGCTCGGCCTCGCCGAAGACCCGAGCGAAGCGTCGATCGCGTGCCGGCAGGTCGGCCCGATCGGCTTCGCCGGGCCGCTCAAGCAGCAGACCGACGTGTTCAGCGAGCGGATGTCGTTCATCTTCAAGACGCTGCACGTCGTGCGGGTCGTCGACAAGAAGCGCAACACGCTCGTCTACCTGACCTACAGCGACCGGGTCGTCAGCGGCAGCCCGAAGAACAGCGTGACCGCGGTCCCCGTCCCCGCCGCCACACCGATCCCCGTCAAGTAAGCGCGCCGGACGCGCGCGGCACTACACTATCGGTTCGCCCGCTCCTGCGCCCCCGCCATGTCCGCCGCCCGCTTCCGAGAATCCGTCCGCTACTGGCGCACGCCGCTGCTGCCGGACGCGGATCTCGTCACGGCCACCTATCGCGACCACACGTTCGCGCCGCACTGGCACGACGCGTACACGATCCCCGTCATCGAGGCGGGCGCCGAGCGCTACACGTATCGCGGAGCCGGCCATGTCGCCGAAACGGGCACCGTCCCGGTGATCAATCCCGGCGAGGTGCACACCGGCTCGCGCGCGACCGACGACGGCTGGCGCTACCGCGTTTGCTACCTGCCGGTCGATTTCATCCGGTCGCTCGCGAGCGCGATTGCGGGGTGCCCGCAGGACGCGCCGTGGTTTCCCCCGGACGTGATCCGCGACGCCGATCTCGCCGCCCGGATCGCGCACGCGCACCGGCTGATGGAAGCCGGCAGCGAACGCGCGAGCGCGTCGTACGAATACGGAGGGGTGTCGGACACCTCTGCCGGCGCCGGCGTATCGCGCCCATACGATCCGCTCGCGGCCGAAATGGCGATGCTCGACGCGTTCTCGACGCTGATCGTCCGTCATGCCGACACCCATCCGCGGCCGGCACCGCTCGCGGAGGATGAACCGCGCGTCGAGGCGATGCGCGAGCAGCTCGCCGCCGACCTGACGCGCGCGATGACGCTCGACGAGGTCGCGCGCGCGGCCGGCCTGTCGCCGTTCCACGCCGCACGCCTGTTCACGCGCACGACCGGCATGCCGCCGCATGCGTGGCGCAACCAGCTACGCCTGCAGCGCGCGCTCGCGCCGCTGCGCGCGGGCGTCGCCGTCGCCGACGTCGCGGCGGACAGCGGCTTCGTCGACCAGAGCCATTTCACCCGGCATTTCAAACGGATGTTCGGCGTGCCGCCGGGACGCTGGCAGACGCGCTGACGCGCTGACGCGCCGGCCGCGTGCCGCCGCCGCGGCCGCCCGGCACGTGCGTGCGCATCGGCCCGAAGTCCGGGCATGGCAGGCGGGAAGGCGCAGGAAAAGACAAAAAGGCGGCCGGAACGCCCGTCGCCCGGATCGCGAATCGGGGGTCGCGCAGCACGCCGCACACGGCAGCGCAAGAACGTACAAGTCGGCAGCGTGCCGCCCCGCTATCCTCCAGAAGATGGAGGCACCATCTTGAATCACACCCCTGCTTCATCCCCCCGCCGTCCACTGAACGAGTGGCTCGACGGCGCGCGCGACACGATCCCGATGATGGTCGGCGCGGCGCCGTTCGGCGTGATCTACGGCACGCTCGTCAGCGGCGGCCCGCTCGCCGGCTGGCACGGCGCACTGATGTCGCTGACCGTGTTCGCGGGCTCCGCGCAGTTCATCGCGCTGGGGCTCATCGCGGGCGGCGCGGGCTTCGCGATCGTGCTCGCGACGACGCTGATCGTCAACCTGCGCCACCTGCTGTACAGCGCGACGCTCGCGCCCTATGTCGCGCACCTGCCGCTGCGCTGGCGCGCGACGCTCGGCGCATTGATGACCGACGAAGTGTTCGCGGTCGCGTACGCGCACTATCGGCACTTCCCGCCGGGCGCGATCGGCCCGCACTACTTCCTCGGCTCGGGAATCGCGATGTACGTGAACTGGCAGATCTGGACGATCGCCGGGTTGTGGTTCGGCGCCGCGTTCCCGGGGCTCCAGTCGCTCGGCCTCGATTTCGCGATGGCGGCGACCTTCATCGCGATCGTGGTGCCCCAGCTCGGCACGCTGCGCTTCTTCGCGGCGGCCGCCACCGCCGGCACGCTGGCCTATTACTGGCAGGGCTGGCCGTACAAGCTCGGCCTGCTCGGCGCGGTGGCAGCCGGGGTCGTCGTCGGCGTCGCGCTCACGCTGCTGCACGACCGCGCGCGCGCCGGCTCGCGCACGGAGGCCGCATCGTGAACTACGCGCTGCTGATCCTCGGAATGGCCGTCATCACGTATGCGATCCGCTCGACGCTGTTCCTGTTCGGCGAACGGCTGACATTCCCGCCGCTCGTGCGTACCGCGCTTGGCTTCGTGCCTGTCACCGTGCTGACCGCGATCATCGTGCCGATGACCGTGTCGCCGCATGGCGGGACGGCGGAGCTCACGTGGCGCAATCCGCAGCTCGTCGGCGCGCTCGCCGCCGTGCTGGTGTCGGCGGCGACGCGCCGGCCGCTCGTGACGATCGCCGCCGGGCTCGCCGTGTTCTTCTTCTGGCAGGGCGTCGTGCTGCCGCACGGCTGGCTGCCGGGCTGAGCGACGCGCTCGCCGGCAGCCACGGCGGCAGCCCCGCCGCCGACACGCGCATCCGGCGGGCCGCCTCGTCCGGATGCCGCCTGCCTCCCCCACTGGCCGCCCACCGCGCGGCGCGCGCTTTGGCGCGGCCCGCTCAAGTTTTCCGCCCGTGTGCCGATAAACGGTTGAAGACCCGCCATCGGCCCCGGCGCAGATCGGTCCGTCGACGCTCCGCCCGTACCGGCGCGCGCCGTCGGCTCCGGCACGCGCGGGCCGCCATCGAGACGATTCATGGGCCAGATCACCCTTTCCCTCAAGGACGACACGCTCGCGTCCCTGCGCAAGGACTACGACGCGTTCGTGCGCGTGTCGCTGAAACTCGACCCGCAGTTCGCGACGCCGTCGTTCGAGGATTTCCTGCGCGCAAAACTGCTCGACAACATGGTGCCGCTGACCGAGCACGCGGTGCAGCGGATGCTGGAGGGCGGCCAGTATGCGTGGGCGAAACGCACGCTCGACAAGGAATTCCCGGACGTCGTCGCGATCCTGATGCGGCAGGCCGGCGAATTCGGCTTCGGCTTCGCGTCGCGGTCGGAATGGACGCCCGACGAGCTCGCGAAGTCGTGCCGCGACTGGGCGAAGGCGATTGTCACCGAGGCGCAGGGCGACGCGAGTCTCGTCGACCCGCTCGCCGCGCAGATCAAGAGCGCGGTCCTCGACATCCAGGCGCTCGAGGAACAGATGCAGACGCCTGCGTGGCGGCTTGCCGAATCGCTGCGGCAACGGGTCTACGAAGCGAAGCTCGCGTGCGAGATGAGCGTCGGCAGCACCGCGCGCGACAAGCTCGGCGAGCTGCGCGGGCTGTTGCGGCTCGGGCTCGCGCACGGCTCGTTCCAGAAACAGGAAGCCCAGCAGATCATGGAATACCTGCGTCTGCTGAAGCCGGAGATCTTCGTCGACGAACCGTACGACGTGTTCGCGCGCCTCGCCGCGTGGCTGCGCAGCGTGTTTGCGCCCGTCCAGCCGCGGACCGCGCAAGGCAACGCATCGGAACAGCGCCGGCCGTGACTGCGCGCCGGCCGCAATGAAAAACGGCCCGGTCCGCGCGAAGCGAACCGGGCCGCCGGATGGCCGCCGTCACGACACGCCTTCCGGGGCGGCCGTCGTGCCGGCGGGCGAACGCCGCTTACTGCGCTGCGCCCTGGCCCGAAGCACCGCCCTGCACGCCGACCGACGCGCCGCCCTGGGCGGCTTCGCCGCCTTCGGCCGCTTCGCCGGCCTTCGCCTTCGCGGCGCCGGCATGGCTCTTCGTCGACTTCGCGGCGTGCTTCACGTGCTTCTTCGCCGAGTGGACAGCCGACGATGCGGTGTCCTTGGCCTCGTCGGCCGCCGAGCCGACTGCACCGGTCTCGCCGTCGGCCGCCTTGCCGGCTGCTGCGCCGACACCACCGACCGCATTGCCGAGGCCGCTGCCCGACGCATTCGCGCCGGCCGCACCCTGCGCACCTGCGCCGATGCCGGCAGCCGGCGTCTGCACCTGCACGCCGGCACCTGCGGCACCCTGCGCGCCTGCCCCCGTCTGCGCGAATGCGGCCGAGGTCGCGAACGCCGTCACTGCGGCACCGATCAGCATCATACGAATCCTGGACATGGCAATCCTCCTCAAGAAGTTGTTGGCGCGGGCCGCATCGCTGCGGTCCGTCGCGTACCCCGCCGCAACACGCGGCAGGTACGGCTAGAGACCCGGCCGTCGCGACGCGGGTTCGCCGATCTCGCAGACTGTTACCCACCGTTTCATTTGCTGACGAATGGCTCACACTCTTTAACATCTCACGCTGGCACATTCCCGACTGGGATGCGATACGTCCGCTCTCGCGTGATCTCGCCCCACCGACGCGACCGCCCGAGACCACGCCGCCGCGCTCGCGCCGCAGCCCCGCGTGCCGTATGATGCGGGGCGATTCATCCCGCGCCGTGCGCGCTTTCTTCGTCATGCCCAATCTGGATTTCACGCTGACCGGCGAATACGTCGAGTTGCACAACCTGCTGAAGATCACCGGCCTCGCCGACAGCGGCGGCTCCGCCAAAGTGATCGTCGCGTCCGGCGCGGTTAAAGTCGACGGCGCCGTCGAACTCCGCAAGACCTGCAAGATCCGCGCAGGCCAGGTCGTGCTGCTCGGCGACACGCGCATTGCGGTACACGGCGTGTAGCGAACGCGAGCGCGCCGCCCGCCGACCCTGTCCGCGACAGGGCCATCGGCAACCCGTTCGACAGGGTGTGAATAAACCCGTAAGCTAGCTTTCTCTCAAAATAAGCACAGCGCGGGCCCGCACCCACGCAAGCGTTCATTCCATGTCGCATTCCGGTCTCTCGCGGACGGTCGCCGCGCCGCCGTCCCTGTCCAGCCACGCCGCCGACACCGCGCGCCTCGCCGCCCCGCTCGCGATCGCCCAGCTGTCGCAGATGGCGATGAGCGTCACCGACACGGTGCTGCTCGGCTCCCTCGGCCCCGACTCGCTCGCGGCGGGCGGGCTCGGCGCGAACTTCTTCTTCGTGATCGTCACGGTGCTGCAGGGCGTGCTGTCGTCGATCAGCGTCAGCGTCGCGCACGCGCGCGGCGCGAAAGCCGACCATCGGGTGCCGCACATCTACTGGACGGGCTTCGCGCTGTCGGTGCTGCTCGCGATTCCCGCGATCGTCGCGCTGTCGCTCTCCGAGCCGATCCTGCTGATGTTCCACGAGCCGCCGGCGCTTGCGCGCCATGTCGGCGAATACACGGGCATCCTGCGCTTCGCCGCGCTCGGCAGCCTGATCGGCGTCGGCCTGATGCGTTCGTTCCTGCCGGCGATCGGCGCCGCGCGGCGGCTCTTGTGGGTGTCGCTTGGCGGCGTCGGCGTGAACGCCGTGCTGAACTACGGGCTGATCCACGGCGCGTTCGGGCTGCCGCGGCTCGGCTTTCTCGGCTCCGCGGTCGCGACGACGATCACGATCTGGCTTTCCGCGCTCGCGCTCGTCTGGCTGCTGCACGGCCGCCGGCGCTACAAGCATTTCGTGACCGTGTCGCGTCCGAAGCTGCCCGTGATGGGCGAGCTCATCGGCATCGGCTGGCCGGTCGCGATTACGTACGGGGTCGAATCGACGCTGTTCCTCGCCACCGGCCTCACGGTCGGCGTGCTCGGCGCGACGTCGCTTGCTGCGCACCAGATCGCGCTGAACGTCGCGTCGGTGTCGTTCATGGTGCCGCTCGCGATCGGCCAGGCCGCCAACGTCCGCGTCGGCTACTGGGTCGGCGCGGGCGCGCCCGTTGCCGCGCGGCATGCAGGTTTCGTCGCGCTCGGGCTCGGCGTCGCGTTCATGTCGCTGTCGGGGCTCGTGATGATCGTCGCGCCGCACACGATCGTCGGCCTCTACCTGCGCCTCGACGCCCCCGCCAACGCCGGCACCGTGTCGCTCGCCGCGTCGCTGCTCGGGATCGCCGCGGTGTTCCAGATCGTCGACGGCATGCAGACGGTCGCGTCCGGCGCGCTGCGCGGCCTGAAGGACACGCGCATCCCGATGCTGGCCGCCACCTTCGGCTACTGGGGGATCGGCTTTCCGACCGGCTACTGGCTCGCGTTCCATGCGGGCCTCGGTGCGCGCGGCCTGTGGTGGGGCCTCGCGGCGGGACTCGCGAGCGTCGCCGCGCTGATGGCGTGGCGCTTCCACCTGAAGAGCGCATCGCTCGCGACGCCGCGCGCTTGAACGCCAGACGACGCAAACCTGTTGTCGGCGCTATCCTTCTTCCGTTGTAGACGCCCGGCGCGACTGCCTCACGATACGCCCGATGCCGCGCGCCGCGCGGCCCTTCCCCTTTCGAAGAGGAGTAGATCATGAACGAAGCAGTTCGGATGGAACGCGACACGTTCGGCGAGATCGCCGTGCCTGCCGCCCGGCTCTGGGGCGCGCAGACCGAGCGCTCGCTGCAGAACTTCAGGATCTCGACCGAGAAGCAGTCACCGGAGCTGATCCACGCGCTCGCGATCGTCAAGCGCGCGGCGGCCGCCGTGAACCAGTCGCTCGGCGTGCTGGCCGACGACAAGGCCAGCGCGATCATCGCCGCGGCCGACGAGATCATCGCGGGCCAGCATCCGCGCGAATTCCCGCTTGCGGTCTGGCAGACCGGCTCCGGCACGCAGACCAACATGAACCTCAACGAGGTGATCGCCAACCGGGCGAGCGAGCTGATGGGCGGCGAGCGCGGCGAAGCGCGCAAGGTCCATCCGAACGACGACGTGAACCGCGGGCAATCGTCGAACGACGTATTCCCGACCGCGATGCACGTCGCCGCCGCGTATGCGATCGCCAACCATCTGCTGCCCGCGCTGCATACGCTGCGCGCAACGCTCGACGCGAAATCGAAGGCGTTCGCCGACATCGTGAAGATCGGCCGCACCCACCTGCAGGACGCGACGCCGCTCACGCTCGGCCAGGAATTCTCCGGCTACGTCGCGCAGCTCGACCAGGGCATCCGGCACGTCGAATCGGCGCTGCCGCACCTGTACGAACTCGCGCTCGGCGGCACGGCGGTCGGCACGGGGCTGAACGCGCATCCGGAATTCGCGGTGCGCGTCGCCGACGAGATCGGCCGCCTGACGACGCTGCCGTTCGTCACCGCGCCGAGCAAGTTCGAGGTGATGGCGGCCGCCGACGCGCTCGTGTTCGCGCACGGCGCGCTGAAGACCGTCGCGGCGAGCCTGATGAAGATCGCGAACGACGTCCGCTGGCTCGCGAGCGGGCCGCGCTGCGGGCTGGGCGAGCTGTCGATTCCCGAGAACGAGCCGGGCAGCTCGATCATGCCGGGCAAGGTGAATCCGACGCAGTCGGAAGCCGTGACGATGCTCTGCTGCCAGGTGTTCGGCAACGACGTCGCGGTCAACGTCGGCGGCGCGAGCGGCAATTTCGAGCTGAACGTGTTCCGGCCGATGATCGCGCACAACGTGCTGCAGTCGGTGCGGCTGCTCGCCGACGGCGCGCAGAGCTTCAACGACCATTGCGCAGTGGGCATCGAGCCGAACCGCGCACGCATCGACCTGCTGCTGAACGAATCGCTGATGCTCGTGACGGCGCTCAATCCGCACATCGGCTACGACAAGGCCGCGCAGATCGCGAAGAAGGCGCACAAGGAAGGCACGACGCTGAAGGGCGCCGCGCTCGCGCTCGGCTATCTGACCGAGGCGGAATTCGATGCGTGGGTGCGGCCGGAGCAGATGATCGGGTCGCGCTGACGCGCGGGTCGCGCGCCGCCGGCATCGCGCGGCGCGCGACGGGTCCGGCGCAACGGCGCTCGCGTCAGACCGTGCCCTTCGCAACCTCTTCGGGCTTCATTTCGACGATCTTGTCGAGCGCGGCGCGCACGTCCATCGCGTATTTCGCGAGACGCTTCTGCTCGTCGGTCTCCGGCACGAACGGCGGCACCGGCAACGGGTTGCCGTTCTCGTCGACCGCGACGAACACGACGAGGCAGTCGGTCGTCTGGCGCAGCACGCCGCCCTTCGGATCGCCGGCGTGCACGGACACGTGGATGTGCATGCTGGTGCGCCCCGTCGCGACGACGCGCGCCTTCAGCTCGACGAGGTTGCCGACCATGATCGGGCGCTGGAAGCGGATGTTGCCGACGCTGACCGTCACGCAATAGCGGCTCGACCAGACCGCCGCGCACGCGTACGCGACCTCGTCGATCCATTTCATCAGCGCGCCGCCGTGCACCTTGCCGCCGAAGTTCACGGACGTCGGCTCGGCGAGAAAGCGGAACACGGTTTCGGTGCGATCGAGGGTCGCGGGGGTGGGGGTCGAGGCGGACATCTTGTGGGCTCCAGGCGGCGGGGGCGCTGCAATCGGGGCCATTATACGTGGCGCTGCGACAACGCGTCGCGGCGCGCCGGCCGACGCGGCGCAAGCGGGCGTGTCCGGGCCGCTGCGTGCCCCGGACACATGGATGACCGCCCGCTCAGCGGCGCACCGTGATGCCCTGGTCTATCACGCCGTACATCTCGATACTGCCGCCGCGCTCGCCGGCGGAACTCGCGCCGCCGCCCTGCGCACAGGCCGCGCAGACCAGCGCGACCGCCAACATGCCGAAAATCGTCTTCATCGTCGCTTCGTGTTGCATCGGGTTGCATGCAGCGGCCCGCTGCCGCCGCGTCCGGTCATTCTACGCGCGGCAGTCCCCGCGCTGCCGGACGGCTCCGCATTCGACATTTCATCCCGAAGCGAAACATCGAATGCCGCAAGCGCCTACACTGCGAAACATCCTCCTCTCCTCTGCCGGAACACTGCGATGACCGATACCGACGACCATCATTTTCCGGGCCTGAGCCGCATCGGCGCGCTGATCGCCGACCCCGGACGCGCCGCGATGCTGTGGGTGCTGATGGACGGCAGCGCCCGCCCCGCCGGCGAGCTGACGCTGATCGCCGGGCTGTCGCCGTCCGCGGCGAGCGCCCACCTCTCCCGGCTGACGGAAGGCGGACTGCTGGCGCTCGACGTGCGCGGCCGCCACCGCTATTACCGGATCGCATCCGCCGACATCGCCGCATCGCTGGAAGCGCTCGCGAACGTTGCCCGCGCGGCGGCGCCGAACCGGCCGGTTCCGCCGACCGCGCGCAGCGTGCCTGCCGAACTCCGTTACGCGCGCACCTGCTACGACCACATGGCCGGCGAACTCGCAGTGCGCATCTTCGACGGGCTAACCGCACGCGGCTGGCTGCACGCGCAAGGCGATGCGGTCGACGCGACCGAACTGGGCGTGCAGGCGCTCGCGCGCTGGGGCATCGACGTCGCGCAGCAGCGCGCGCGCCGGCGCCGATTCGCGTGCGGCTGCCTCGACTGGAGCGAACGCCGCGCACATCTGGGCGGCGCGCTCGGCGCGGCGCTGCTCGACAGCTTCTGCGCACACAGGTGGATCGAGCGCACCGCGCGGCCGCGCGTGCTGCGCGTCACGGTGTCCGGCCAGCAGGCGATCGACGCATGGCTTACGGCCGCATGACGCGTCGATTTCAACCGCACTACAGTCGCACGACAGCCTCGCCGAACGGACAAGTTTTGTTACAGGACGGGCAATTGGCCTTACAAAACACCGCGCATTGAAACAGCCGGAGCGGATATTGTGAAATCAACGGCACGAATCGACGCGCCGGGATAACGACGAAGACGCTCATCATGGCCCCCCTGTTCACGCTCAAGCGCACTGCACGCTTCACGATGCTTGCCGTCGCGGCGCTCGCCGCGCTGCCGCCCGCGTTCGCGCAATCGGCCGGCGCGCCGCCGTATGCGGCGGCCGCCCAGCAACCGGGTGGTGACCCGCCCGGCCGGGTCGCGCGGCTCAATTACCTGTCCGGCGCGGTCACGACCGAGCCGGCCGGCACCGATACGTGGTCGTACGCGGCCGTCAACCGGCCGCTGACGACCGGCGACCAGCTCTGGAACGACGCCGGCGCGCGCTCGGAACTGCATATCGGCTCGACCGCGGTGCGGCTCGGCCAATCGACGAGCATGTCGGTGCTCAACCTCGACGACACGACGACGCAACTGAAGGTCGGCCTCGGCTCCGTGTCGACGCACGTGCGGTCGCTGCCGCCCGGCACGTCATATGAAATCGATACGCCGAATCTCGCGCTCGGCTTGACCGGCCCCGGCGACTACCGCGTCGACGTCGCCCCGGACGGCGCCAGCACGACCGTCACCGTGCGGCGCGGCAGCGCGACCGTCTACGGCGACAACGGCCAGTACCCGCTGTCCGCCGGCCAGCAGGTCGTGTTCACCGGCACCAACCTGCAGGTCGCGCAGGAAGCCGCTGCCCCCGGGCTCGATCCGCTCGACCAGTGGGCCGCCGGACGCGACGCGGCCGAGGAACGCTCGGTGTCGGCCCGCTACGTGTCGCGCGACATCCCCGGCTACCAGGATCTCGACGCTAACGGCACGTGGCGCGAGGACCCGAGCTACGGCTCCGTATGGGTGCCGAGCGACGTGCCGTCCGACTGGGCGCCGTACCACGACGGCCACTGGATCTGGCAGGCGCCGTGGGGCTGGACCTGGGTCGACGACCAGCCGTGGGGCTTCGCGCCGTACCACTACGGCCGCTGGGCGTATGTCGACGACAGCTGGGCGTGGGTGCCGGGCCCGGTCGTCGTCAGCGAGCCGCCTGTCTATGCGCCGGCGCTCGTCGCGTTCGTCGGCGGTGGCGGCGGCGGTTTCGACTGGAGCGTCGGCCTCGCGGTCGGCGGCGTCGCCGCGGCGGGCTGCGCGTGGTTCCCGCTCGGCCCCGGCGAGCGCTGGCATCCGGGCTGGGGCGGCTGGAGCCCCCACTACTACGACCGCGTGAACCGGAACATCGTGGTGAACAACGTCAACGTGAACGTGAACAAGACCGTGAACGTGACGAACATCACCAACATCAACAACACGTACATCAACTATCACGCACCGCACGCGATCACGGCCGTGCCCGCGACCGCGTTCGTGCATGGCCAGCCGGTCGCGCATTTCGCTCAGCACGTCGATCCGCAGCAGTGGCGCAATGCGCACGTGATCCCCGGCACGCCCGGCATTGCTCCGGTGCGCCAGAGCTTTACCGGCGGGCTGCGCAATGCCGCCTATCATCCGCCGGTCACGGTCGCGCAGCACCCGGTCATCGCGACGCGCAACCCGGTGGTGCCGCCCGCGTATCGCGACCAGGCGGCCGCGCACCTCGCGCAGCAAGGCGCGCGCGTGCCGGGCGCGGGCGCCCCCGTCGCGAAGACGGCCGCGCCGGCCGACTACACGCCGCGCCCGGTTCGGGTACCCGGCAACCCGCAACAAGGCTGGGCGATGCGTAACGTGCAGCTCGTCAATCCGCACGGGCCGGTCGTGCAACCGGCGCATGCGCAGGGCGAAGACCACCCCGGTGCCGCGCATGCGGGCCCGTCCGGCCTCGCGGCGGCCGGCATCGGTGCAGCGGCCGCCGGCCTGGGCGCGGCAGCGCTGATGGGCGCCGCGCATGGCGGCCACCCGGTAAACGGCAATGCCGCGAATGCACCCCACCTGATGAACGGCGCGGTGCCGAACGTGGCCGCAGCCCAGCATGCCGCCGTCGCGCCGGAACCGGGCGTCCCGCATCCGCCGTCGCTCGGCAACGCGCCCCGCCAGCCCGGCCAGCCCAGCCAGCCCAGCCAGCCCAGCCAGCACGGCGACGCGCGGTCCGCGCAGGCCGCCGCTGCGCCGTCGCCCGCATGGATGCAGCCGCATCCGCCGATCGACCGGCAACGCGCGGCGCTCGGCCCGTCCGGCGCACCGCCGTCGGCGACGCACCCGGCGGGGCAGAACGCGCTGCTGCCGATGCGCGGAACGCAAACGCCGCATCCGGAAACCGCGCCGCAGGGCGGTACGCAAACGCCGCACCCGCAAGCCGTGCCACAGGCCGGCCCGCAAGCCGCGCGGCCGGCCGAAGCGCCGCCTGCGCCGCGTGCGCAGCCGCAGCCGCGTGCCGACCTCGGCACGCACATTCCGCAACCGCGACCGCGCCCCGATTACACGGCACCCGCGCAGCACGCGCAACCGCGACCGGATTACGCGGCGCCGGCGCCGCGGCCGCGCCCGGACTACGCCGCGCCCGCGCCTCGCCCGAACTACGCGCCGCCGCACGTGAACGAATATCGTCCGCCGGCCCCGGCTCATGAAGCGCCGCGGCCGCAGCCGGCGATGCAGATGCCCGCACCGCGGATGGAACCGCGCCCGCAGGCACCGGCCCCGCGCATGGAGCCGCGCCCGGCCCCGCCGCCGCAGCAGCAGCACGCGCAAAGCAGCCCGCCGCCGCAAGCGCAGCACGACAACCGCCGTCACGAGTGAGCAAGCGCAAACTCGGTACAAGCGCGGATAACAAAACGCCCCGACCGGTGCAAGCCGGTCGGGGCGTTGATTTGTCGGCGACGTGCCGTCCGTCGGGCGCGGCGCCCGACGCGTCCGCTCAAACGGCCATCGGCGCCGTCAGCGGTTCATGGTGCCGGTAGCCGGCGAGCGAGAAGTCGGACGGCTCGACCTTCTCGAGCCACTCGGGTGCATACACGCCGGTCTGCGCATAGTCGGGCACGCGGTCGGCGATCACGAGCCGCGGGCTTTCGTACGGTTCACGCGCGAGCTGCTGCTGCAGCATGTCGAGCTGGTTCTCGTAGATGTGCGCGTCGCCGATGAAATAGGTGAACCAGCGCGGCGTATAGCCGGTCAGGCGGCCGACGAGCGACAGCAGCGCGGCCCCTTCGGTCAGGTTGAACGGCGTGCCGAGCCCGACGTCGTTGCTGCGGATGTACAGGCACAGCGAGATCTCGCGCTTCGCCGCGTTCGGCAGGAACTGGTACAGCAGATGACAGGCCGGCAGCGCGATCTCGTCGAGCACCGCCGGATTCCATGCGTGGAACAGGATGCGGCGGTCGGACGGGTTCTGCATGATCGTGTCGAGGCACTGGCGCAGCTGGTCGATTGCCTTGTACAGCAGCACCTTCGGCGCGCCGTCCTCGTCGAAGCGCGTGACGACGCGAAAGCCGCGGCGCGTCGCATCGGCGATCTGCGCATCGGCGCCCGCGTCGAGCACCTTGTACCCGGGCCACTGGCGCCACTGGACGCCGTACACGTCGCCGAGATCGTCGACGCCCTGCCGGTACGGATTCGCGAGCCATTGCGCGTTCTCGTTCGCATTGGCGTCCCACACCTTGCAGCCGAGCGCGCGGAAATCGGCCGCGCTGCGCGACGCGCGCAGGAAGCCGACCAGCTCGCCGATCGCCGACTTGAACGCGAGCTTCTTCGTCGTCACGGCCGGAAAGCCCTGCTGGAGGTCGAAGCGCAGCATCGCGCCGGGCATGCTGATGGTGCGGATGCCCGTGCGATTCTCCTGCCAGGTGCCGGTGTCGAGGATGGTACGAACGAGATCGAGATACTGTTTCATGCGGGTTCCTTCGGCCGCGAGGGCGGCCGCACCCGCCAATTCTAGCAAGCGTGCCGCGGAAGCTCCGGCAACGGCGGCGGAAACCCGGCCAGCGCCTCGCCGCGATCGCGCATGCCGTGCGCGCACATCAGCCGGTACAGCGTGACGCGCGACACGCCGAGTTCGCGCGCCGCATCGGCGAAACGGCCGCGGTGACGCAGCAACGCATGTTCGATCGCCTGCCGCTCGGCCGCCTCGCGCGCCTCGACGAGCGACACGGGCGCCAGCACCGCAAAGTCGCGCAGCTCGAGATCCTCGGCCGTGATCGTCCGGCCTTCCGACATCACGATCGCGCGGCGCACGCGGTTGATCAGCTCGCGCACGTTGCCCGGCCACGGATAGCCGTACAGCGCGGCAATCGCGTCGGGCGAGAAGCCGCGCAGGCGGCGATGCGAGTCGCCCTTGAAGCGTTCGAGCATGTGCCGCGCCAACACTTCGATATCCTTGCCGCGCGCGCGCAGCGGCGGCTCCTCGATCTTCAGCACGCAGAGCCGGTGGTACAGGTCCTCGCGGAAACGCCCTTCGCGCAGCGCCGCTTCCATGTCGACATGCGTCGCGCAGATCACGCGCACGTCGACCGGCACGGACACGTGCGCGCCGAGCCGTTCGATCTTGCCCTCCTGCAGGAAACGCAACAGGCTCGCCTGGCTCTCGAGCGGCAGGTCGCCGATCTCGTCGAGGAACAGCGTGCCGCCGTGCGCGGCCTCGACGCGGCCGACCTTGCGCTGGTTCGCGCCGGTGAATGCGCCGCGTTCGTAGCCGAACAGCTCGGCCTGCAGCAGTGTCGACGGAATCGCGCCGCAGTTGATCGCGATGAACGGCGCCTGCGCGCGCGACGATCGCTCATGGATCGCGACGGCCGTCAGTTCCTTGCCGGTGCCCGACTCGCCGGAAACGAACACGGGCGCATCGGTTGTCGCCACCCGGCGAATCATCTTGAAGAGCGCCAGCATCGCCTCGCAGGTGCCAACCATCTCGCCTTCCCCGCGCCCGGCCCCCGCCGGCAGCGGCGCCGGATCGGTCAGCGCGACCATCCCGTGCGCATGGCCGACCGTCTCGACGATGCGCGAGGTCTCGTACGGCATCGTCACGTAATCGAAGCAGTAGTCGCGAATCAGGTGGCGCAGCGCGGCATCCTGCAACTGGCCGCGTTGCGTCGCCGCAATCCAGCCGATGTGCGGAATCGTCAGGCAGGGTTCGAGTTCGTGCAGGTCGGCCGGCTTGAATCCCGACGAAAAATCGAGCAGCCCGGCCGTTGCGACACCGTGCTGCACGACACGCCGCACGTCGCGCACGGTTTCGGCGAGATCGACGCGCCAGCCGCGCGCGTCGAAATGACCGCGCAACGCATCGCTCGGTTCCCGGGAGAAATAGATCACATGCCGTGCTTCGGCTTCCATAAGCTCACCCCGTTCATCAACCGTCTAACGATTACTGACGCATGCCAAATAGCACGCAAAAATCGAATCGGGTCATGCTCAGGCTGGCTCGATTCACCATGCAATGCGAGGCAGCGCCAACCTCGCATGATGGCGCTCATGAAATCGCGGACTGCAGCCGCAGGTCTCTTCGCGTGTAGTTTTTTTTGGTCAAAACACCTTAGTTATAGGCGCAGATTAAGACAAACCGATTTCAACGCCGTCGCGCGATCAAAACACGGCCCGACCGAACCGGATGTTGGCCATTCCTCTGCATATATGTGCAGACACCGAGGCCGCGTTTATCGCATCGACACGTAGCGTTGATTTTCATCCCTGAAGCGGATTGCTTGAATCCGCAGTACTCCCAAGTCCCCTCGTTTCAGGCCTGAAACATTTTTTTTGCGTTTGGCCGGCCAGTTCGCAACGTCGAAATGCGGATCGCGCTCACGTCAACGGTTTGACGTCGATGGCATGCATTTCGCTGCTTACGGGGCATACGGGAGACACGCCATGCGACACGTCCTTCGCCTTTCCCTCGCCTCGGCGGCCATCGCGCTCGCAGCCGCGTCGCTGCCGATCGCGGCCTCCGCCCAGGACGCCGCACTGCCGGACGCACCCGTCGCAACGTTTGCGTCGCCGCTCGCGGACGCTACGTGGATGAAGCGTTATACGCCACTCGACGAGAACACGCTCGACCAGCAGCGCGGTCGCGCGCCGGGCATCGTGACGGTCTCGGCGCCTTCGGCGATGCCGGCCGGCAGTGCGTCCGTCACGTTGTGGGACGAAATCGCGCCGCCCACGCCGCTGCCGATTCCGGTCGATGCGCAACGCGCGATCCAAGGCAACAACGCGAGCTACACGCGCAAGTAACAACAACCAACCGACACCGGCGCTCGTCGATCGATGCGCCGTTCGAGAGGCCCGACATGAACGCTCCGCTGTCTTCGCTTCGCCGCCCGGCTCTCGCCGCGCTGTGCGCGGCGCTCGCCGGCATCGTTTGCGGCACGGCGTTCGCGCAGCAACAGCTCGCGAACCCGGGCGACATCATCGTCGCACGCGACATCACGCCGCGTATTGCGTACGACAGCGTGCCGAAAGCTCAGGACCCCGTGCTCGTGCGCGCGACTACGTTTCCGGCGAACCACTTCGACCCGATGATGGCCACGATGGTCTCCGACACGGACCTGACCAACGCGCATGGCTCGAATGGCGTCGCGCCCGGCGGCATCCTCGGCGGCAGCGGCATGCAGGCCGTCACGCGCGTCCTCGCGGGCGACGCGGGCAGCAGCGCGATCGTGCGCGGCGCGATCGGCGGCGCGCCGACGACGGGCGGCATCGGCGGCACGATCTCGAGCTCGGTGACGGGCGCGCTCGCCCCGCTCACGAGCGCACTGGGAGCAGTCAAGTGAACGCGCGCACGCTTCGCGCGCCGCTCGCGATCGCGATCGCTCTCGTCTCCGCGTTCGCCGCGTTCGCCGCGTTCGCCGCACCTGGCGCGTTCGCACAGAGCGAGCCGGTCGTCAGCGGCAACGCAACGATTGCGACCGGCACCGGCAGCGGCACGAGCGGCGCGATCGCGGTCAACGAAACGGCCGGCCTCGACAACGCACAGAGCAATCAGCTCGCTTTGGGAATGGGCGCCGCGGGCGCCGGATACGTCGGTGTCACTCAGTCGGCAGTCACGCACGCACACGTGGGCGACACGACGACGCGCATCGAGGGCTCGGCATTTTCGAATGTCTCGGGCGCTCTGCTGGTGAACCAGAGTGCAGGGGCGGGAAATCTTCAGCGCAACAGCACCGTGCTCGGCACGCTGGGCGCGGAAGCAAGGGCTGTCTCGGATACCGAATTATCCGAAACAGCCCCAGGACGCGGAGGACCGGGACTCCCGGTGGGCGGGCTGGGTATGCCCGAGGTGTCGATTAGCGGCGACGCTTTCAAGCATATCAGCGGCATCGTACAAGTCAACCAGACCTCCGGCGCCGGTAATGCGACGGCGAACAGTTTTGTGCTCCGTCCCCCGGCGGGCACTCTTTTTAACTAAGCCATCACCGTAACGGAGCGTACTATGAAGCGCACACTCATTGCAGCGGCGGTACTCTTGACAGCGGCGGGTTCCGTCTATGCCGCACCACCGAAGGTATATCTGTTCAATACGACCGGCGTGACTGAAACCGTCGGCATTCGCGGCTGGGTCCGGATCTTCGGATGCGTGACCGTGACGAGCACGGCGGGCGCGGTCGTCAACAACACCCAGGCTGTGCTGCTCCCCGAAGGAACGTCGCTCGACCCGAACTATCACAGCTACACGTTGGGCGCGGTCACGACGACCTTCAACAACGAGGACAAGAACGTCTCGGTGACAGGCAGTTCGTCGCTCATGTCGAGCGCGTCATACATGAAGACGTCGTCGTCGAAGTCGAGCGAATCTCATTCGTCGTCGCACGATTCGCTCAGCGTGACGGCATGGGCGTCAGCCGAAAACCGGAAGTCGCAGACCAGCAGCGACACGCAACATGCGTCGTCGTCGAGCGACTCGAGCACCAACAGTGGCCACCAGGCCGTCGCGGGCGTCCTGACAGGAACGGTCGCCGCGTCCGCAAGCGTGAGCGAGACCCATACCCATACCGGCAACCATCGCAACGGCGGCAGCAGCGAGAACGTGAACTTCAACGGCAGCCTCTATGTGGCCGGCTCGGCCGGTGTCGCGTGGGACGGCGCGTCGTCGAAGAGCACGACGCACAACGACATGTCGAGCTCATCGACGAACACGAGCTCGTCGATGAGCGAGTCCGGCTACAAGGCGCGCGTGCATCACGACCAGATGGCGTCGACCGAATCGTCGAGCAGATCATCCGAGAAGAGCGGCTCCGAGAAGTTCTCGAAGAGCAAGTCGTGGAGCTTCAACCTCGACGTCGACAAGACTGACGTGACGAAGACGGGCAGCGTCACGCACTACGTCGATACCCGCCAGGCCGGCGTGCTGAATGCAGGCACCGGCAGCAACGCGGCGTCGGGCGTCACCGGCAACCTCGGCGTGAACGTCGCGGAAGGCATCGACAACGCGCAAAGCAACGACGTGTCGCTCGCGGCGGTCGATATCGGCAACGTGTTCGGTAACGCACAGATCTTCAGCAACCAGTCGTCGGCAGGCTCGGCCAGCGTCAACAACTTCAAGCTGAACGCGACGATCGGCGACGGCTCGCTGTCGAACGTGTCGGGCAACGTCGGCGTGAACGTCGCGTCGGGCATCGGCAACGTGCAGAACAACAGCCTGGCCGGCTCCGTGACGACCGTCAATGCGACACAAGCGCAGACGGTCGCGATGGTCGCAACCGACGACAACACGCAAAGCGCAGGGGCTGCAGTCAGCGGACGTTTCGAAGGCAGCGCGCTGCTCGGCGCGAATACGCTGCACAACTCCACCGGCAACATCGGCGTGAACATCGCCGGCGGCGTCGGCAACCTGCAGCACAACGGTCTCGCAATCGCTGCACTCAACAACGGTCATTGACCGTTACAACCGGGGGAACGCGCGCCGTGCCGCACATCTTGCGGCGCAGCGCGCGTAGCAGGAGATCAGCATGTCCGGGGAACATCCGCTGTGGCCGCTGCGCGTCGCCGTTGCCATCGCATGCAGCGCCGGATGCGCGGCAGCCGCCGCGCAATCGAGCATCGACACGTCCACGTTCGCGGGCGTGCCGCTCACGAAGCATCTGCAATCGATGCGCGACCTGCGCTATCGCGACATCGTCAACCAGCAATTCGATTTCAGTTGCGGCTCGGCCGCGCTCGCGACGCTGCTCAAGTACGGCTACGACATCGATATTCCGGAAACCGAAATGATCCGGCGGATGATGGCGTTCTCGACGCCCGACGTCGTGGTGAAGAACGGCTTCTCGATGCTCGACATGAAGAAATTCGTCGAGACGCTCGGCCTGCGCGGCCGCGGTTTCCGGGTCGGAATCGACGCGCTGTACCACCTGCAGATTCCCGTGCTCGTACTGATGAACCTCGACGGCTACGAGCACTTCGTGATCGTCAAGCATGCGGAGAACGGCCGGATCTTCCTCGCCGATCCCGCGCTCGGCAATCGCATCGTGCTCGAGCAGGACTTCGCCAGGACCTGGAACGGCCTCGTTTTCGCCGTGCTGGGCAAACCCTTCAAGGAGGACTCGCCCCTTTTGCAGAACAACGAATCGCTGGCGCTCAAGCTGCGCGACCAGGCGCTCAACACCGGCTCCGCCGCGATTCCTTTCGTCGAATTCGGCTTGATCAAGGCAGACCTGTTCTGACCCGCCATGAAACGCTACCTCTCGCCGCTCTGCCTCGCATGGTGTGCTGCCATGGTGGGCTACGCGAGCGGCGCCGTTGCAGCCGAGAACGCGCCCGGCGCGCTCGATTTGCGTCCGTTCGACAATCAGGTGCCTGCACCGGCCATGCAGCTCGTCGACGATGACGTCCTCGCCCGTCAGACCGGCAAATACGCCGATGCATCGATGATCTCCGGGTTCGTGCTGAACCTGGTGTCCCAGTGGCAGTTGCCCAACGGCGCCCTCGCGATCGCGCAAGGCACGCTATCGGCCGCCACCAATGCCGCGAACCAGCTCAACGCAAACGTCACGACGCTCGCGAAGGTCGTCGACGGCAACGGTGGGCCGAGCGGCGCCAACCCGAACGCGATCGCCGCGGGCGGGCAATCGGTGTCGGTCAACGGCATCTCGCAGATCACGCAAGTCGCGGGCAACCACAACGCCGGCACCAACGCCGCCGTCATCGACTTCAATGCGCAGAACCCGACACCCGCCCCGCTGCCCGGTTCGACGTCGAGCCCGAGCGCATTCGCGACCGATGCGGCCGGCACGGTGAAGGCCGGCGTCTCGTTCACCGGCAACGGGGTGTCTGTCGCGCTGCAGACACCGGCCGGGCTGGCCACCCAGTCGATTACGCCGGCATCGGCCCAGCAGGCCGGCTCGATCGCACAACTGCTGCAGGTCGCAGGCAATCGCCAGATCGTCTCGAACCAGCTGCAACTCCTGCTGCAGACGCAGCAGATGTCACCGGCGACGCTCCGTCAGATGGGCGTCCTGCAGGCGCTGCAAAGCAGCGCCCTCTTGAGGAGATGACAGGCGGCGCGCGAGCCGCGGCATCGCACACGCAATCGCTTACGTGTGCCGCATCAGGCGGCCGCGGACCGGACCCCTTGGTTCGCTTCACGGTCGCTCCATCCGGGGGGAAGGGCCATGTGTCACAAGTCGTCAACATGTCTGCCGCGCACCAAGCTTGCCGCCATTCCGGCCGCGGTTCTCTGCTTTACGTTCATGCAGGGCGCGCATGCGCAGGCACTCGCCGACCAGTCGGTCGAGGAGCGGCTCAATATGCTGATGAAGGTCGTCGACCAGCAGCAGCGCAAGATCGATGCGCTCGAGCGCCAGGTCGTGGATCTCGAGATGGCTCGCCGCGGCCGCGGCGAACCGGGCGCGCCGGGCACCACCGACCCGGCCACGCTGGTATCCCAGTACACGCCCGTCACGCCTGCGCCGCGTGAAGGCACCGGTACCGCGACCGGCGTGCCGGTGAATCCGCCGCCGCCCGCCGGCAGCGCCGAAACCGGTGCGCCGGGCACGATCGGCACCACGCAGAAGGCGGCCGAACCCACCCGCACCGCCGCCGAGGACGCGGTCGTGCAGCGCGAGCACGCGCCGCTCTTCGACCGCAAGCTGACGATCGACTGGGGGATCAGCGATACCTATTACGACCGCCGGCAACTGCAGCTGTCCGGCTTTCTCGCGCTCGACGCGATCTTCCTCGGCAACCTGAATCTCGGCCAGACGAAGTCGCACCAGCTGATGTCCGACGTGGACGTCCGCTATGGCCTCACCGAGCGCATCAGCGTCGACGTCGACGTGCCGTACATGTACCGCACGTCGACCTTCATCAACGGCGGCGCAGGCGGCGCGGCGAACACGCTGTCCGACACCGCGGTGAATTCGCACGCGCTCGGCGACGTGAACTTCGGCATCTACTACCAGTTCATCAAGGAACACGGCAGCGTGCCGGACATCGTCGGCAGCCTGCGCGTGAAGTCGCCGACCGGCACGTCGCCGTTCGGCATCAAGCTGCTGCAGGCCGATGCGAACAACACGAACCTCGTCGCGCCGAGCAAGCTGCCGACCGGCACCGGCTTCTGGAGCATCACGGCCGGGCTGTCCGCGCTGAAGACCTACGACCCGATCGTGCTGTTCGGCAGCGTGTCCTATACGTACAACGTCGCCCGCTCGTTCGCGGACATCTCGTCGGTGATCGGCCAGACGCAGCCCGCGAAAGTGAAGCTCGGTGACATCGTCCAGCTCGGCGGCGGCGTCGCGCTCGCGTTCTCCGAGCGCGACTCGGCGAGCATTTCCTACACGATGGCGATCGAACCGTCGACCCGCACCCAGGCACCGGGCGGCGAATGGCAGCGCGTGCCGGGCAGCCAGACGACTGCGTCGACACTGGGCTTCGGCCTCAACCATGTGTTCAACAAGCACCTGACGATGAACGCGTCGGTCGCGATCGGGCTCACGCCCGATGCGCCGAACTACGTCGTCGGCCTGCGCTTCCCGTATACGTTCTGAAGCGCGACACCGCAGCGAGGATATCGTGCACGACTCCCGCCCCGTCTCACCAGCCGCCCCTCCAGGCTTCATGCCGCGACTGACGATCGCGCACTCGGACGGGGCAGGGACCGGCCACCTGCTTGCAGTCCGGCCACTCGTGTATCTGTCGCGCCGTCCCGACGCGGCGCTCGTCACGCACCTCCGGGAGCGTCGCTGGGACGTGCTGTGCGCGAAGTCCTCGCATGATGTGCAGCGGCTCGTCAAACCGGAAGTCGCGCACGCGGGCATTGTCGATCTCGACGCGTTCGCGGCGCGCGACCTGCCCGCGCTCGAGCCCGTCCTGCGCCATCAGCAGATCGGCTGGATCGCACTCGCCGACGCCGTGCGGCTCGCCGAGCCCGACATCCGCAAGCTGATCCGCCAGTGCTGCTTCGATTACGTGAAGGGCCCGCCGACGCATACGACGATCGACTACCTCGTCGGCCACGCGTACGGGATGGTGACGCTGTGCGATCTCGGGCTCGCGACCGACGTCGCGGCGACCGGCGACGACGAAATGGTCGGCACCTGCGACGCGATGCAGCAGCTGTTTCGCACGATCCGCAAGGTCGCGAACACCGATGCCACGGTGTTCATCTCCGGCGAATCGGGCACCGGGAAGGAGCTGACCGCGCTCGCGATCCACGAGCGCTCCACGCGCCGCAAGGCGCCGTTCGTTCCGATCAACTGCGGCGCGATTCCGCACCATCTGCTGCAATCCGAACTGTTCGGCTACGAGCGCGGTGCGTTCACCGGCGCGAACCAGCGCAAGATCGGCCGCGTCGAGGCCGCGCATGGCGGCACGCTGTTCCTCGACGAGATCGGCGACATGCCGCTCGAAAGCCAGGCGAGCATGCTGCGCTTCCTGCAGGAGGGCAAGATCGAGCGGCTCGGCGGCCACGAATCGATTGCGGTCGACGTGCGGATCATCTCGGCGACGCACGTCGATCTCGAAGCGGCGATGCGCGACGGACGCTTTCGTCCCGACCTGTTCCACCGGCTGTGCGTGCTGCGCATCGACGAGCCGCCGCTGCGCGCGCGCGGCAAGGACATCGAACTGCTCGCGCACCACGTGTTGCTGAAATTCCGCAGTGACGGCGCGCGCAAGATCCGCGGCTTCACGCCGTGCGCGATCGAGGCGTTGTACAGCTACCCGTGGCCCGGCAACGTGCGCGAACTGATCAACCGGATCCGCCGCGCGATCGTGATGGCGGACAGCCGGCTGATCTCGGCGGCCGATCTCGATCTCGGGCAGTACACGGTGCAGCAGTCGATGACGCTGGCCGAGGCGCGCGAGCGTGCGGAAAAGCGGGCGATCGAGGCCGCGCTGCTGCGTCACCGGCATCGTCTCGCGGAAGCGGCTGCGGAACTCGGCATCTCGCGCGTCACGCTGTACCGGCTGATGGGCGCGCACGGGTTGCGCGAGCTGTCGGATACCGAACAGCGCGCGGCGGCGGGCGACGACGAGCCCAGCGGGTGAGCGCGCACGCGGTATCCCGCCACGGCAGGCGCGCCGCCGCGCACGATGCGCGGCGCGCGCCGGCATTCCGGTAGAATCGGCGCCATTCCGGTCTTCCCTCTTTCCGACCTTCATGACGACGCTGACCCTGATCGTCGCGCGCGCCCGCAACGGCATCATCGGCCGCGACAACCAGTTGCCCTGGAAACTTCCCGAGGATCTCGCCTTTTTCAAGCGCACGACGATGGGTGCGCCGATCGTGATGGGCCGCAAGACCCACGAATCGATCGGCCGGCCGCTGCCGGGCCGCCGCAACATCGTCGTCACGCGCGACGCATCGCGCCGCTTCGACGGCTGCGATACCGTCACGTCGCTCGCCGATGCGCTCGAGCTCGCCGCGCGGGACGGCGCGGCCGAGGCGTTCCTGATCGGCGGCGCGCAGCTCTATGCGGAAGGCCTCGCGCTCGCCGACAAGCTGGTCGTCACCGAGATCGACGCCGACTTCGACGGCGACGCGTCGTTCCCCGCGCCGGATCCCGCGCACTGGCGGGAAGTGTCGCGCGACGCGCACCAGGCGGCCGCGCCGAACACGTTCGGCTACGCGTTCGTCGTCTACGCACGCAAGCGCGGCTGACGCCCGTTCGATGAAAAAAGCCCGACCGGCGACAGGCCGGTCGGGCTTTTTTCATTCATGCCGGCGGCCGGACTGCCGCGCCGGCGCTTACTGCCCGGCGATCGTCATCTGCTCGATCAGCACCGAGCCGGTTTCCTTCGTGCCGCGCACGATCGAATCCGCGCCGATCGCGACGATGTGCCGGAACATCTCCTGCAGCGTGCTCGCGACGGTGATCTCCTCGACCGGATACTGGATCACGCCGTTCTCGACCCAGAACCCCGCCGCGCCGCGCGAATAATCGCCCGTCACGTAGTTCACGCCCTGCCCCATCAGTTCGGTCAGCAGGAGGCCCGTGCCGAGCTTCTTCAGCATCGCGTCGAAATCGTCGCCCGGTTGCGTGTTGCTGCTGCGCAGCGCGAGGTTGTGCGAGCCGCCCGCGTTGCCGGTCGTCTGCGTGCCGAGCTTGCGTGCCGAGTAGGTCGACAGGAAGTAGCCCTCGACGACGCCATCCTTGACGACGCTGCGCGCGCGCGTGCGCACGCCCTCCTCGTCGAACGGCGCGCTGCCCATCGCGCGCGGCACGTGCGGATCCTCGACGACCTGGATATGCGGCGCGAACACCGGCTTGCCGAGGCTGTCGACGAGGAACGACGTCTTGCGGTACAGCGCGCCGCCGCTCACGGCCTGCACGAACGCGCCGAGCAGGCCCGCCGCGAGCGGCGCCTCGAACAGCACCGGCACCTTGCGGGTATCGAGGCGGCGCGCGCCCATCCGCGCGAGCGCGCGTTCGGCCGCATAACGCCCCACGGCTTCCGGCGCCGCGAGATCGGCCGCGCTGCGCTTCGACGAATACCAGTCGTCGCGCTGCATGTGGCGGCCGCTGCCCGCGATCGGCGCGCACGCGATGTAGTGGCGCGAGTACGGATAGCCGGCGAGGAAGCCGCGCGACGTCGCGAGCACGAACTGCGAATGCTGCGCCGACACGCTTGCCCCCTCCGAATTGCGGATCTGCGGGCTGACCGCGAACGCGGCGTCTTCCGCGCGGCGGGCGAGCTCGACCGCGTCGTCGGCGGACAGGTCCCACGGGTGATAGAGGTCGAGGTCGCGCGGATCGGTTTCGAGCAGCTCGGCCTCGGCGAGCCCGGCCGCGTCGTCCTCGGCGGTGAAGCGCGCGATGTTGTACGCGGCGGCGACAGTGTCCTTGATCGCGGCCGGCGAGAAATCCGACGTGCTCGCGTTGCCGCGCTTCTTGCCGATGAACACGGTCACGCCGACCATCTTGTCGCGGTTGTGCTCGATCGTCTCGACCTCGCCGCGGCGCACCGACACCGACAGGCCGTCGCCTTCGGAGATTTCGGTCGCGGCATCCGACGCGCCGAGCGCCTTCGCGTGCCGGAGGATGTCCGAGGCGATTTCTTTCAGCTGATCCTGCGTATGCGGGAAATAGCGCGCTTGGGTGTCGAGATTGGCAGCCATCTTCGTTTTATCCGGTAGCGGGCTCGCGGCCCGCGTGTTCAAAATGTCGTATCCCGCGATCATATCAGTGTGCAGTGCGCGCCGGGCCGCCCCAAGCGCACTGATGGCCCCCTCAGGGGGCAGCGAACGCAGTGAGCGTGGCGACCGTTCATTTCAGGTCCGGGATACCCGAATGGAGAAGCTTGGGGCGGCTGCGGCGCGATACAATGCCGCCCATGACACGCAAAACCCGAATTCAGCCGATCGAGCACGCCGACGACGATGCCGGCCACGGCTACGATCGCCCCAGCAAATCCCAGTTGAAGCGCGAGATGCACGCGCTGCAGGAACTCGGCCAGGCGCTCGTCGACCTGCCCAAGGACGCGCTCAAGCGCATGCCGATGCCCGAAGACCTCGCGGATGCGGTGCGCGAGGCGCGCCGCATCACCGATCACGAAGGCAAGCGCCGCCAGCTCCAGTACGTCGGCCGCGTGATGCGCTCGCTGACCGACGACGAGACGGCCGCGCTGCGCACCGCGCTCGACGCGCAGCGCGGCGTGAACAAGGCCGCGACGGCCCGCCTGCACTGGATCGAGCGCACCCGCGAACAGCTGCTGGCCGACGACGACGCGCTGACCGAATTCATCCGCCAGCACCCGGACGCCGACGTGCAGGAAGGCCGCACGCTGATCCGCAATGCGCGCAGGGAGGCGCAGCAAGGCAAGCCGCCGCGCTACTACCGCGAGCTGTTTCAGTGGATCAAGACGGCGAGCGGCGTGCCCGGCTCGGATGAGGCGGACGACGCAAGCGACGAGCCCGCCGGAGAGGATCATGACGACGACGCGTAACCATCCGGACGAGCTGGTGGTCGGCCTCGTGTCGATCAGCGACCGCGCGAGCACCGGCGTCTACGAGGACAAGGGCATTCCCGCGCTGCAGGCGTGGCTCGCCGCCGCGCTGAGCTCGCCGTGGCGCGCCGAGACGCGGCTGATCCAGGACGACGCGGCGACGATTTCCGCGACGCTCGTCGAGCTGGTCGACACGGCCGGCTGCGACCTCGTGCTGACGACGGGCGGCACCGGCCCCGCGCGCCGCGACGTGACGCCCGAGGCGACGCTCGCGGTCGCGACGAAGGAAATGCCGGGATTCGGCGAGCAGATGCGGCAGATCAGCCTGAATTTCGTGCCGACCGCGATCCTGTCGCGGCAGGTCGCGGTGATCCGCGAGACGGCCGATCATGCGGCGCTGATCATCAACCTGCCGGGCCAGCCGAAATCGATCAAGGAAACCCTCGAAGGGCTGCGCGGCGCGGACGGCACGATTACCGTGCCCGGCATCTTCGCCGCGGTGCCCTATTGCATCGACCTGATCGGCGGCCCGTATATCGAGACGAACGCCGCCGTGGTCGCGGCGTTCCGGCCGAAGAGCGCGCAGCGCGCGCCCCGTTGACCCGGGACCGGCCCGCTCAGGCGGCCGGCGCGGATTCGCCGGTCGACGCCGGCGTGGCGGGGATCAGGAAATGCTGGCGGTAGTACTTCAGCTCGTCGATCGACTCGTGGATATCGGCGAGCGCGGTATGCATCGCGCGCTTCTGGAAACCCTTGTAGATCGCCGGCTGCCAGCGTCGGCACAGCTCCTTCAGCGTGCTGACGTCGAGGTTGCGGTAATGGAAGAAACGCTCGAGATCCGGCATCCAGCGCGCCATGAAGCGGCGGTCCTGGCAGATCGAATTGCCGCACATCGGCGACTTGCCGGGCGACACGTACTGGCCGAGGAACGCCTGGAGCTGCGCGGCGGCTTCCGCTTCGGTGACCGTCGACGCGCGCACGCGGTCGATCAGCCCCGAGCGGCCGTGCGTCGACTTGTTCCAGTCGTCCATCTTGGCGAGCGTCGCGTCGCTCTGGTGGATCGCGAACACCGGCCCTTCGACCGCGATCTCGAGCGTCGAGTTGGTCACGACGACCGCGACTTCGATGATGCGGTCGTTATCCGGGTCGAGGCCCGTCATTTCCATGTCGAGCCAGACGAGGTTCAGCTCGTTGCGCACGAGTTCAGGCTGGCTGGCGGAAGCGGGGGTATCGGTCATGAGTCATCCTGGAAAATGGCGGACGGCGTGCCGCGCCGCGGCGGACGGCGTCGCGTCAGCGGGCCCCGTCCGCAAGAACATATAATTCTCGCATAGAACCCTTTGGCGCCTTCGATGTCACCTTCTTCGTTCACCCTGCTGTTCACGCTCGCCGTGGTCGCGATGGTCGTCACCAAGCTGTGGCTCGCGTCGCGGCAGATCCGCTTCGTTGCCGCGCACCGCAACCGCGTCCCTGCCCAGTTCAGCGCAACCATTCCGCTGTCTGCGCACCAGCGCGCGGCCGACTACACGGTCGAGCGCACCCGTCTGACGATGCTCGAGATCGTCGTCAGCGCGGGCGTGCTCGTCGGACTCACGCTGCTCGGCGGGGTCGGCACGCTCGATGCGCTCCTGAGCGGCGGGCTCGGCCGCGGCTACGGACAGCAGGTCGGGCTCGTCGCCGTGGTGTTCGCGATCATGAGCGTGATCGACGTGCCGTTCGAGTACTACCGCCAGTTCGGGATCGAGGAGCGCTTCGGCTTCAACCGGATGCCGAAGCGCCTGTTCTTCACCGACATGCTGAAGAACGCGCTGCTCGGCGCCGCGCTCGGCCTGCCGCTGCTGTTCGTCGTGCTGTGGCTGATGAACCAGGCGGGCAACCTGTGGTGGCTGTGGACGTGGATCGTCTGGGTCGCGTTCCAGATGCTCGTGCTGCTGATCTACCCGACCTTCATCGCCCCGCTCTTCAACAAGTTCGAGCCGCTCAAGGACGACGCGCTGCGCGCCCGCATCGAGGCGCTGATGAAGCGCTGCGGCTTCGCGGCGAAGGGCCTGTTCGTGATGGACGGCAGCCGCCGGTCCGCGCACGGCAACGCGTACTTCACCGGCTTCGGCGCATCAAAGCGGATCGTGTTCTTCGACACGTTGCTCGCGCGCCTGTCCGGCGAGGAAATCGAGGCCGTGCTCGCGCACGAACTCGGCCATTTCAAGCGCCGCCACGTGATGAAACGCATGGTCGTGTCGTTCGTGCTGAGCCTCGTGCTGCTCGCGCTGCTCGGCTGGCTCGCGCAACGCGCATGGTTCTACACGGGGCTCGGCGTCACGCCGTCGCTCGATTCCAGCAACGCCGGCGCCGCGCTCGTGCTGTTCTTCCTCGCGATCCCCGTATTTTTGTTCTTCGCGACGCCGGTCGGCAGCCTGACGTCGCGCAAGCACGAATTCGAGGCCGACGCGTTCGCCGCCAGCCAGACGCACGCGCAGGATCTCGTCAGCGCCCTCGTGAAGCTGTACGAGGACAACGCGTCGACCCTGACGCCCGACCCCGTCTACACCGCGTTCTACTACTCGCACCCGCCCGCGTCGCAGCGGATCGACCGGTTGCTGCAGCAAGCATGAGCCGGCCGACTTCCCGCAAGCCGGCCCAGCGCGCGTCGGGCGCGGAACGTGCCGAAGGCCGCGTGATCGCGGCGCACGGGCGCCACTACATCGTCGCGCCCGACGACGGCGGCGCGATGCTGCAGTGCTTCCCGCGCGGCAAGAAGAGCGACATCGCGGTCGGCGACCGCGTCGCGTACGAGCGTTCGTCCGCCGACCAGGGCGTGATCGTCGAGATCGGCGAGCGCCGCAACCTGCTCTACCGTTCCGACCAGTTCAAGTCGAAGCTGTTCGCGGCCAATCTCGACCAGTTGCTGATCGTGCTGGCGACCGAGCCCTATTTCAGCGAGGACTTGCTCGGGCGCGCACTGATCGCGGCCGAGGCGAACGACCTGAAGCCGCTCGTCGTGCTGAACAAGATCGACGTCGAGGCCGCCGTGCCCGTCGCCCGCGAACGGCTCGCGCCGTACCGCGCGCTCGGCTACGACGTGCTCGAACTGTCGGTGAAGGGCGCGCCCGACGACGCGCGTGCACAATTGATGCCGCATCTCGCCGGACACGCGACGATCCTGCTCGGCCAGTCGGGGATGGGCAAATCCACGCTCGTGAACCTGCTCGTGCCCGACGCGGAAGCGGCGACCCGCGAGATCTCGGCCGCGCTCAACAGCGGCCGGCACACGACGACTTTCACGCGCCTCTATCCGCTGCCAGGCAGCGACGGCGCGCTGATCGATTCACCGGGCTTCCAGGAATTCGGCCTCTATCATCTGACGGAAGGCCGGCTCGAGCGCGCGTTCCCGGAGTTCCGTCCGCTGCTCGCGCATTGCCGTTTCTATAATTGTCATCATCTGCACGAGCCGGGCTGCGCCATCCTGGAAGCCGTCGCCGAAGGCCGCGTCGCGCCGTCGCGGCATGCGTTGTACGCGCAACTGGTGCACGAGGCGAGCCAGATCGTGCGTTGATGAGCTGATCCGGCCGCGGCGGTCGGGTCGCCCCGGCCACCACCGACAGGAACCACGATGCGTTTCAAGGCACCCGATCTCGCGACCGCGCAGCATTGGGCCAACGTCCTCGAAGCAGCCGGGATCGGCTGCGAACTGCACAATCGCTATGCGACGGGCGCGCTCGGCGGTATTCCCGCCGATGCATGCGCGCCCGAGGTCTGGCTCGACGACGAGCGCGACGACGCGCTTGCGCGCCGCCTGCTCGACGCCGCATCGCACGGCCCGGCGGCCGGCGCGACACCTTGGCGGTGCCGGCACTGCGGCGAGGAGCTCGAAGCGCAGTTCACCGCGTGCTGGCATTGCGGCGCGGTACGCGACCCGCGCGACGATTGATCCAGCAAAAAGGCCGGCATCGCGCCGGCCTTGCTCTTTCGTTCTTCGAGAAACGCGGCGCCCGCGTCACGACACCCAGACGGCAAGCGTCAGCATCAGCAACAGGATCATCCACAGAATCACTGCACGCCACACGAGGCCGACCGCCGACTGCAGCGTGCGCGGCGTGCAATCGTCGCCGACCGTCAACGGACCGCTGTCGCCGACTGCCAGTGCGTCCAGGCTCGACGGCTCCGCGAGCGGCCCGGCCAGCCGCGCACCGAGCGCCCCGCTGCCCGCTGCCAGCAGCACGCCGTCATTCGGGTCGGGCCACTGGCGCGTATGGTTGCGCCACGCGTAGATCGCATCCTCGAAATTGCCGACGATCGCGAAGCCGAGCGCCGTCAGGCGCGCCGGCACCCAGTCGATCACGAAGAACGCGCGTTGGGCGAACGTCGAGAACGCGGCAGTACGATCGTCTGCCGGCGCCGACCAGCTGCGGGCGAGGTATTCGGAAATGCGATACAGCACCGCGCCGGCCGGCCCGATCGGCAGCACGTACCAGAAGAACACGCCGAACACGTGGCGATGCGACGCGACGACCGCATGGATCAGCGTATGGCGGACGATCTCGCCGACCGGCATGTCGACCGTATCGATGCCCGTCCACTCGTGCAGGATTTCGCGCGCGCGCGGCACGTCGTCGTTGTTGAGCGCGAGGTGGATGTCGGTGAAGTAATGGGAGAACTGGCGGAAGCCGAGCGTGAAATACACGACGACGACGTTCCACAGGAACGCGAGCACGAAGCTCACCTTGTACAACAGGAAATAGATCAGCGCAACGATCAGCACCCACGGCAGCACGACCGCGAGCCACGCGAGGATCCCGTGTTTTTGCTTGCCGGCGTCGAGGCCATGTGCGACGGTTTCCGCATGAAACTGGAACAGCGCGAAGACCGGATTGCTCGGCGACAACGCGCGGACCTGTTCGATGATGAGGGCAAGGAGAACCGAAAAGAAAGTCATGCGTGGCGCCGTCTTCGGGTTATGTCATTTTTTGCATAACGATAGCACAGCGTAAGCCACGCCGGGCCGCCGGCGCCGACCGTCGGCGGCCGGCCGGGCGTGCGCGACGGTGCACCGGATCATCGGGCGACCAAGAAGCGGTACAGATTGCGCAACATGCCGGCAGTTGCGCCCCAGATGAAGTAATGCCCGCTCCCGTCTCCTCGCGGAAAAGGCATCGCAAAAAAACGACGCTCGCCGCCATCCCAGCGGAACACGCGGACCTCGTGGTTCGCCGGATTCATCAGGAACGCGAGTGGCACCTCGAAGATCTCGGCAACCTCGAAGGTATCCGCCTGCACGGTGAACGGCGGATGGACGAGGCCGACGACGGGCGTCACGCAAAAGCCCGTTCCCGTCAGGTAGTCCGGCAATGCACCGAGGATCTCGACCCGCTCGCTGGCGAGCCCGATTTCCTCGTTCGACTCGCGCAATGCGGTCGCAGTCGCATCGCGGTCGAACGGTTCGCGTCGGCCGCCGGGAAAGCTAATCTGGCCGGCGTGATCGTTCAGGTGGTCGGCGCGCTGCGTCAGCAGTACGGTCAGACCGGCTTCACGGACGACGAGCGGCACGAGCACGGCGGCGCTGCGTGGATCGGTGCCTTCCTGGATGCGGGCCTCGAACGGTTCGGCCGTCCATTCGAGCGCACGGGCGAAGCGGTCGCGCATGCCGCTCGGCGTCATGCGTTCGCGATCGATGGTCAGCAGGCCGGCGCCGGTGCCTTCGACCGGCAGCACTTCGGGATCGATAATGAGGCGGCGGGTCAATGGAGCTCTCTTGATTCGAGTCGATATGAGCGTATTGTCGCGCCAGAATGAAAAAAGCACCCGGGTGGGTGCTTTTTCCTTACAGCTCTTACGCTTGGGTAGCTGCGGCGCGATCCTTCGACACCAGCTTTTCCTTGATTCGAGCCGACTTGCCCGAACGCTCGCGCAGGTAGTACAGCTTTGCGCGACGCACGTCGCCGCGGCGCTTCACGACGATGCTCGCCAGCAGCGGCGAGTAGGTCTGGAACGTACGCTCGACGCCTTCGCCCGACGAAATCTTGCGGACGATGAACGCCGAGTTGAGGCCACGGTTGCGCTTCGCGATCACGACGCCTTCGTAAGCCTGAACGCGCTTGCGGTTACCTTCAACCACGTTCACGTTCACGATCACCGTGTCGCCCGGGGCGAATTCGGGGATCGTCTTGCCTGCGAGCGCGCGCTCGATTTCTTCCTGCTCAAGCTTTGCAATCAGATTCATCACTGACTCCTAAAACCATCTTGTCGGCGTTTGCGCCCGCCCGTTCCCAGGCTTGGCCCCGATAGAGGATGGATTCACATCAGGCGCCATACACGCATGTACGGCGCCGCCAATTCCCGCCCGCGAGCACCGCCTCAGGAGGCGTCCTTCGCTTCGCGTGCGAGGTTCGCGAGCCAGGCCTCGTCGGCACGGCTCAGCAACTTGTCGCGACGCGCCCGGGCGATCAGGTCCGGACGCTTCAGCCACGTATTCTTCAATGCCTGCTGGCGCCGCCAGCGCTCGATCTCGGCATGGTGCCCGCCGAGCAGCACGTCCGGCACACGCATCCCGTCGTATTCCTCGGGGCGCGTGTAATGCGGACAATCGAGCAGGCCGCCGACGAAACTGTCCTGCACGGCCGACTGCGCATCGTTCAGCACGCCGGGCAGCAGACGCACGACGGCATCCATCATCGCCATCGCCGGCAGTTCGCCGCCGGACAGCACGAAATCGCCGAGACTGATCTCCTCGTCGACGCACCGGTCCAGCAGACGCTGGTCGATCGCCTCATAACGGCCGCACAGCACGATGACACCCGGCTCCTGCGCCATCCGCACGACACGTTCATGCGTGAGCGGCGCACCCTGCGGCGACATCATCACGACGCGCGTGCTCGCGATGCCCTGCTCCGCCTGCGCCGCCTTCGCGGCGCCGATCGCAGCCTCGAGCGGCTTCGCCAGCATCACCATGCCCGGACCGCCGCCGTACGGGCGATCGTCGACCGTACGGTAGTTGTCCGTCGTGAAATCGCGCGGATTCCAGGCGCGCAAGCCGAACCGCCCCTGCTTGACCGCCCGGCTGGTAATGCCCCAGTCGGTCAGCGCGCGGAACATTTCGGGAAAGAGCGTGACGACATCGAACTGCACCGCGCTCTCCGTGACCTGGTCCATTTAGTAATCGGCTTCCCAGTCGACAACGATGCGACGTGCCGCCTGATCCACCGTTTTGACGTACACGCCGACGAACGGGATCAGCCGTTCGGCAGCCGCCGGCTGACCGTTTTTCCCGGTCGCCGGGTATTCGATACGCATGATCGAATGCACGCCGTTGTCGATCATCCCGACCACCTTCCCGAGCGCCACCGATTGCTCGTTGACGACCTCGAGGCCGATCAGGTCGACCCAATAAAATTCGTCCGACGCGAGCGCCGGAAAATCGTCGCGGCGCACGAACACGCGAAAGCCGCGCAAGGCCAGCGCGGTATCGCGATCGCCACAACCGACAGGCTGCGCAACAACCGTGTCGCCATGCGTCTTCGCCTGGGTGATGCGGGCGGAACGGCGCTCGGCGCCCCTCTCCAGCCACCACTGGCGCGCGCTGAGCAGCGCATCGCCACCGCGGCCGGCATCGGCATGCGCCGCCACCTTGACCCAGCCCTTGAGGCCGTAGGCATCGACGACCGCCCCGACCTCGACAGCGTCGTCGGGCATGGCTTGCACCACTTCGAGGCCGCCGTGCTCGACAGCCGCGCCGGCGTTCGCGGCAGACCCGCGCTCGACCGGCTTGCGGACGAATGCGCCGAACGACGCACGCCCGCGCCTTGCGTTACCGGTATCGTGATCCGACATCAATGCACCTCACAGCCGGCACGACCGGCACACCGTGCCATGTTAGGCAGCCGGCTGCGCCTTTTGCGCTTGCTTCACGAGACGCTCGACGGTCGGCGACAGTTGCGCGCCAACGCCTTGCCAGTACGTCAGGCGGTCCTGAGCGATACGCAGCGACTCACCCTTCGTCGCAACCGGGTTGTAGAAGCCGACGCGCTCGATGAAGCGGCCGTCACGACGGTTGCGCGAATCGGTAGCGACGATGTTGTAGAACGGGCGCTTCTTCGAGCCGCCGCGAGCCAGACGGATGATAACCATATGAAATCCTTCGGGAAAACCGGGTTCGAAACTACTGAAACGTGCGATTATAGCTGGAAACCAGAGGCACAACAAACACTTACGCGCAAAAAATCCGCAGATGCGCAGTTCGCGGGGCATACAATCGTCCTGTCCAGGACCGCCCGCCGCCGCCATGCCGCCCCTTCGCGCCGCGGCGCGCCGCGCGCAGCGCCGCATTGCGGGGCTGCTTGCCGGCGCCGCCTGTCTCATCTGTCTTGCCTGCCTTGCCTGCGCAACGACGGTCGCCGCCGGCCAGTTGCCGGTGGACGAACTCGTCGTGCCGCCCGGTTTTCACGTGTCGGTGCTGACCGACGCGGTGCCGACCGCACGGGAAATGGCGTGGTCGCCACGCGGCGTCCTGTATGTCGGCAGCCGCGAAGGCCGCGTGCACGCACTCGTGATGCGTGAGGGGCAGATCAGCGAACACCACGTGATCGCATCCGGGCTCGACATGCCGGTCGGCGTCGCCTATCGGGATGGCGCGTTGTACGTGTCGGCCGTGTCGCGTATTGTGCGCCTCGACCGCATCGACGACCAGCTCGCTACGCCGCCGAAGCCCGTCGTCGTCACTGACGCGCTGCCGACCGAGCATCATCACGGCTGGAAATTCATCGCATTCGGCCCGGACGGCAAGCTGTACGTGCCGACCGGCGCGCCGTGCAACGTCTGCCTCGCCGACCGCAACCGCTACGCGATCATCGCGCGAATGAACGCGGACGGCAGTCACCGGGAGGTGGTCGCACGCGGCGTGCGCAATACGGTCGGATTCGCGTGGCATCCCGACACGGGCGAGCTGTGGTTCACCGACAACGGCCGCGACTCGATGGGCGACGACGTGCCGGACGACAAGCTCAACCGCGCGCCGCAAGCAGGCCTCGATTTCGGTTTCCCGTACTGCCACGGCGGCGACACGCCCGATCCCGAATACGGCAGCAAGAATGTGTGCCGCCGCTACACGGGCCCCGTGCTGAAGCTCGGCGCGCACGTCGCGTCGCTCGGCATGCGCTTCTATACGGGTGCGATGTTCCCGGCCGCCTATCGAAACAACATCTTCATCGCCGAACACGGCTCATGGGACCGCAGCACCAAGGTCGGCTATCGCGTGATGCGCGTCGTCGCATCCGGCGACGGCAGCCACGCGCGGCAAACGCCATTCGTGACCGGCTGGCTGCGACCCGACGGCACCGTATGGGGTCGCCCGGCCGACGTATTGCCGCTGCCCGACGGCTCGCTGCTCGTCAGCGACGATTACGCGGGCGCGATCTATCGCATCACCTATGCGGCACCTTGACGCAGACCGGTGGTGACCGCCTCCACCCCGACATCGTAGAATGCGTGCCGGGCTTCCTGCCCGCGCCGCGTCTGTGGCAGCCCATTCCAACGACATTACGCCCGCGATCCATGTCCAGCAGCACCGCCCCGATCCGCCGCTTCCGCTCCAAGACGCTGACCGCAGCCCTCGCCTTCCTGTTCGGCTCGATCGGCGCACACCGTTTCTATCTGTATGGCTTGCGGGATGTATACGGCTGGGCGCACCTGCTCGCGACGATCGTCGGCATCCCCGGCTTCCTGCTGCTCGCCGCGACCCAGCGCACCGCGAGCCTCGGCTGGTGGCTGGCCATGCCCGGCGCGATCTCGCTGCTCGCCGCGTTCCTCGCGGCGCTCGTCTACGGCCTGCGCCCCGATGAAAAATGGGATGCGCAATTCAACGCCGGCACGGGCAAGCACAGCCGCTCCGGCTGGACGGTGATCTTTGTCGTGATCTTCTCGCTGCTGGTCGGCGCGTTCCTGTTGATGACCGCGCTCGCCATCTCGTTCCAGACGTATTTCGAATCGCAGGTCGAAGCGGCCAAGCAGATCTCGCAATAACAAGCGCGACTCACGGTATGCCCGCGCCGCCGATGGCATGCTGCTGAACACGCTCGGGGCACGACAACCACCGGCCGTCCGCAATAGAGCAACCGGCCACGTTACCCTGCCCGGCAGCACGCACGGAACTAGAAAAGACTCAACTGCGTGTCGTCGCGCGGCATCGAGCCGGCTGCCCGTGCGCTCGAGCGGCGGATGGCAGCTTTATCCGCCTCCGGTCCGCGGATGATCGCTCCGCGAACGGCCTGTCGGGAGGCACCGCCACCCGGATGGCCGGCCCACGGATGGCCGCCCCCAGGATGGCCGGCCCCCGGATGGCCGGCCCCCGGATGGCCGGCCCCCCGAAACTGCGACAGATCGAGAATGCCGTTTGCGCGCTCGTTCAGCCCGAGCCGCTTGACCGCCTGACGAAAACGCTGCTTCAGCAGATCCGCCCAGATCCCCTCGCCCTTCATCCGCTTGCCGAAATCCGCGTCGTAGTCCTTGCCGCCTCGCATGTCGCGCACGCGGTTCATCACGCGCTCCGCGCGATCCGGGAAGTGCGCGGTCAGCCAGCTCCGGAACAGCGGCGCAACTTCCCACGGAAGCCGCAGGATGATGTAGCTCGCGTGCGTCGCCCCCGCCTCCGCACACGCTTCGAGCACCCGCTCCATGTCGGGCTCGGTGACGAACGGAATCACCGGCGCGATGCTCACGCCGACCGGTACGCCGGCTTCACGCAATGCGCGGATCGTGCGCAGCCTGCGAGCCGGAGTCGCCGCGCGCGGCTCGAGCGTGCGCGCGAGGTCCGCGTCGAGCGTCGTGATCGTGACTGCCGCCATCACCTGCCCGCGCGCGGCCATCGGCGCGAGCAGGTCGAGATCGCGCTCGATCAGCGACGACTTCGTGATTGCGGCAAACGGCAGCCCGCGATCGTGCATGACCTGAATCACGCTGCGCGTAATGCGCAGATCCCGTTCGACCGGCTGGTACGCATCGGTGTTGACGCCGAGCGCGATCGGCTCGGGCACGTAGCTTTTTCGGGAGATCTCGCGCTCGAGCAGTTCGGCCGCGTTGACCTTCGCATAGATGCGGCTCTCGAAATCGAGGCCGGGCGACAGGCCGAGATAGCTGTGCGTCGGCCGCGCGAAGCAATAGATGCAGCCGTGCTCGCAGCCGCGATAAGGATTGAGCGATACGCTGAATGGAATGTCGGGGGACTGGTTGCGCGTCAGAATGCTCTTCGCGCGCTCCTCGAACACCTGCGTACGCAGCGGCGCCGGCAGATCGGCATCGTCCGCCTCGTGCGTCCAGCCGTCGTCGACCGCCTCGCGCAGCGCCGTCTCGTACCGCCCCTGCAGGTTGTCGACCGCCCCGCGCCCCTTGCGGGGCGTTGGCGGCGCAACCGGAAATTCGTTGTCGGATCGATCACCCATTTCCCCACCCATTCACCTGCGCCCAATACTGGATATTTATACAGTATTGGGCGCAGCGTGCCAAGGGTGAAATCGGGGGGCTATTCGTCGACCGAAATCGTCAGCGTCTCCTTGATTTCCTCCATCACGACATAGCTCTTCGACTGCACCGCGCCCGGCAACTGCAGCAGGATGTCGCCAAGCAGCTTGCGGTAGTCGGCCATTTCACCGATCCGCGCCTTGATCAGGTAGTCGAAATCACCGGACACGAGGTGGCACTCGAGCACCTCGTCGATCTTCATCACTTCGCGGCGGAACTGCTCGAACATGTTGCCGCCCTTGTGCCCGAGCGTGATCTCGACGAACACGAGCAACGCAGCGCCGAGCTGGGCCGGATCGACCCGCGCGTGATAGCCGGTGATCACCCCGTCGCGCTCCATCCGCCGAACGCGTTCGATGCACGGCGTCACGGTCAGGCCGACCTGTTCCGCGAGGTCCTTCATCGCCATCCTGCCGTCGTGCTGGAGCAGTTTGAGGATGCGCCGGTCGAGCTTGTCGAGCGTGCGTACCGGCTGGCGTTGAGTTCTCATGGTTTTTTGCTAAAAAACAGAAAAATACGATAACAAAACCTACACCTTCGACAATACCATAGCGCAAAAAACTAGATCAGCTAGAGGTTACACGGAGCCGCGGGTGCGCCCGGCCTCGATCTGGTCCTTCCATCTGGAGCAGCTATGCGAGTCGTCGTTTTGGGCAGCGGTGTAGTGGGCGTGGCGAGCGCGTATTACCTTGCACGTGCCGGTCATGAAGTCACGGTGATCGACCGGGAGGCCGGCCCGGCGCTCGAGACGAGCTTCGCGAACGCAGGCCAGATCTCGCCCGGCTACGCGGCGCCGTGGGCGGCGCCCGGCGTGCCGCTGAAGGCCGTCAAGTGGATGTTCGAAAAGCACGCGCCGCTCGCGATCCGCCTCGACGGCACCCGCTTCCAGCTCCAGTGGATGTGGCAGATGCTGCGCAACTGCACGGCCGAGCGCTATGCAGTCAACAAGGGCCGCATGGTGCGGCTCGCCGAATACAGCCGCGATTGCATCCAGGCATTGCGCGCCGACACCGGCATCGCGTACGAAGGCCGCACGGGCGGCACGCTGCAGTTGTTCCGCACGCAGCAGCAACTCGACGGCGCGGCGAAGGACATTGCGGTGCTGAAGGAAGCGAACGTGCCGTTCGAACTGCTGTCGCCGGCCGAACTGAAGCACGCCGAACCGGCGCTTGCCGCGGTGTCGCACAAGCTGACGGGCGGCCTGCGCCTGCCGGGCGACGAAACCGGCGACTGCCAGCTGTTCACGACGCGCCTCGCCGCACTCGCGGAAGGGCTCGGCGTGAAGTTCCGCTACAACACGCCGATCGACGCGCTCGCGATCGCCAGCGGCAAGATTGCCGGCGTGCAATGCGGCAGCGAGACGGTGCGCGCGGATGCCTACGTGGTCGCTCTCGGCTCGTACTCGACCCGCTTCATTGCAAACCTGATGAAGATTCCGGTCTATCCGCTCAAGGGCTACTCGATCACCGCGCCGATCGTCAACGAAGCGGCTGCCCCCGTGTCGACGGTGCTCGACGAGACCTACAAGATCGCGATCACGCGCTTCGACCAGCGCATCCGTGTCGGCGGCATGGCGGAGATCGTCGGCTTCGACAAGAACCTGCGCGACGCGCGCCGCGAAACGCTCGAAATGTGCGTGAACGACCTGTTCCCGGGCGGCGGCGATACGTCGAACGCGACGTTCTGGACGGGCCTGCGCCCGATGACGCCGGACGGCACGCCGATCGTCGGCCGCACGCCGGTGTCGAACCTGTTCCTGAACACCGGCCACGGCACGCTCGGCTGGACGATGTCGTGCGGTTCCGGCCAGCTGCTCGCGGACCTGATCTCGGGCAAGAAGCCGGCGATCCAGGCTGACGACCTGTCGGTGCACCGCTACCTGAAGGACGTGGCCGGCCAGCCGCGCCCCGCTTACGCATAAGGCGCAGCGGCCCGCCGCAGTGCGGGCGGGTCCCAGCCAAACGAAAAGGCGCCTGCGGGCGCCTTTTCGCATTGCATCGCAGGCTGCGCGAC